>DAOLDB010000004.1:0-125343 GCA_035327565.1 Saprospiraceae bacterium | reverse complement strand
CTGTGACTATGGGTGCTATACCGCGCCAGCCCTCCAATGCATGTCTGGGCATCCCAATACCTGCACTTGGTATTTGGGCGATTGCATCTTTGGCATTATTATTCCTTATTGTGGGAAGAATCATGATCAAAAAACTTTCATCCGTTAGGATTGCTTCTTCATGACTGGAATGTGTAAGGACTGTACCCCATTTATTACCAACCGTACCGGGCTTTGATTTCCTGCAAATACATGCGTTTTACAGGTTCTCTGTTTCGAAGTGCAAAATCGGTATGGTATTGATGATTTTGCAAAAAACTGATCTGCATGCGATCCCATTCTTCTTCAGAATGCACAATCTGAAATGCTGTCAACTCCCTGAAAAGGCTTTGCCCGGTTGCATAGAAGTGATCTGAACCTAAATAATCAAGGTCTGAATCGCATAAAATCTTTTCCAGCATATTGCTGGGACTTTGAGGTATTTTCGTAGCCATGATCATACTGCAAACGGTTTCAATATCATCATCACCATATCCCCATTCTGGCAACAATTCTTTGGCAATCAGTGTGCCCATCCATTCATGATTAAAATAGTCATAAATAATTCCAATGTCATGCAATAATGCTGCCGTCCTGAGAAGTACAGCCGGATGTTCCTGAATATTGTATCTGACAATGTATAAATTGCACGCATTCAGCACATCCAAAGTATGGTGAAAACCATGATAAGTGAGATTCGGTGATGCATCCTTTTGATATCTCATCCGGATGTATTGCTTTAGCTTATATACATTCACAAGTTACCAGATGTATTTTGATTGATGGGGTTATTCATTTCACGTACTGGTTTCTTCACTTTATTCCGGCTCAATTCTCTTGTAGATCCCTTCAAACTTCATGGCATTTGAGTTTGTATTCCACAATCCATCAGACGGAAAAAAGCCTTCAAATCGCAGTAAACATATGTATAAAAAATTCAAACTAAAAGAGGAAAGAGCAAAAATAATTCCAAATCACATAAAATTGACTCATTTGTGTATTGAACATATCTTCTTGTGCTTCACTTCTATCTAAAGAAGTTCTTACATTTCAAGGCAATTTATTTTTTCCACTTCATTAAAAAAATTTAACTTTGAGTTCAATTTTTTATTTATATCTATAAACGCATAACCATGGCATTCAGAATACAAAAAGTAGCAGTGCTGGGCTCAGGAGTAATGGGATCGGGTATAGCATGTCATATGGCCAATATTGGTCTCCAGGTACTCATGCTCGATATTCTGCCCAAAGACCTCGATCAAAAATCAAAGGTGGATCCTGCGAAACGCAACAACATCGCCAACAAATCATTGGCAAATGCTTTACAATCGAAACCTGCTCCCTTATACGATAAAAACTTTTCATCGCGCATAGTAACAGGAAACTTCGAAGACGACCTGGAAAAAATATCTGAATGCGACTGGATT
This sequence comes from Saprospiraceae bacterium, assembly GCA_035327565.1. Taxonomy (GTDB): domain Bacteria; phylum Bacteroidota; class Bacteroidia; order Chitinophagales; family Saprospiraceae; genus JABDLO01. The sequence continues at coordinate 123,898 of DAOLDB010000004.1, read as the reverse complement.
ATCGAAGTTGTTATCGAAAAGCTTGAAATCAAACGATCTTTATTTGATAAAGTGGAAAAATATCGTAAGCCTGGCACACTCATCACTTCCAATACTTCCGGAATACCTATAGTCATGCTTGCTGAAGGAAGAAGTGATGATTTCAGGATGCATTTTTGTGGTACGCATTTTTTCAATCCTGCCCGTTATATGCGCCTGCTGGAAATCATACCCCATGAAGATACCTCAACAGCAGTCATAGATTTTTTCATGGACTATGGTGACAGATATCTGGGAAAGCAAACCGTATTATGCAAGGATACACCGGCATTCATTGCCAACCGAATTGGCTTTTTCGCTGGAAACAAAGTTCTGGAACTGACTGAGAAACATAAACTTCCTATTTCTACTGTTGATCAGCTTACAGGAGCTCCGATCGGATGGCCTAATACCGGATCATTTCGCCTTCAGGATTTAGTAGGCCTGGATACCAGCGTCAAAGTTACAAGAGGAGTCATAGAAAACTGTCCAGAGGATGAATACGTAAAGGTGGTCAAAGAAAGGGGAACGCCCCGGTATCTTGAGTTTTTGCTGGAGAATGAATTTTTGGGTAACAAAAGCGGACAGGGATATTATAAAAAGACTTCTGAAAAAGATGAAAAGGGCCGTTCTGTCATATTAGCCCTCGATCTGGAGAAATTAGAATACCTACCCATTGAAAAACGACAACTCAATACGCTCGATATTGCCAAGAAAACATCGAAAATGGATAAGCGCCTAAAGGATATGATGGCGACCGATGATGTGGGAGGACATTTTATCAGAGATTTCATCATAGGACTTTTATCATACTCCTCTAACAGAATACCTGAAATTGCTGATAAAATCTATAGTATAGATGAAGCAATGAAAGCAGGATATGCGTGGGAATTCGGGCCATTTGAATACTGGGATATGATCGGTGTGAAAGAAGGAATACAGATGGCTGAAGCACAAGGAGAAAAGATGGCTTCATGGGTAAAAGATATGGTTAATAGCGGCAATGAACATTTTTACAAAATTGAAAATGGAAAAAAATGGTGCTATGATCCTAAAAGCAGGCAGTATGAAATCATTAAAGGGGTGGAAGGGCTCATTGTTCTTGACAATCTCAGGAATCAGGCTCCTGTTTTTAAAAATAGCGAATGTACCATTCACGAAATAGGGGATGGGGTAATGTGCCTCGAATTTCACACCAAATCCAATGCTATTGGCGAGGGCATAGGTGAAGGTTTGATGGAAGCAGTAAGGATCTCGGAAGAAGAAGGTTGGAAAGGCCTGGTCATTGGAAATAATGCTAAAAACTTTACTGTAGGTGCCAATCTGATGGGTGTGGGAATGTTTGCAATGCAAAAAGATTTTGATACACTCGAGAGGATGGTACATGGATTTCAGCAGGTCAATATGAGACTTAGGTACAGTAAGATCCCTGTGGTCGTAGCTACACAGGGTTATGTATTTGGTGGGGGTTGTGAAATATTAATGCACTGCGATTCGGCAGCATGTGCCGCTGAGTCCTATATTGGATTGGTAGAGGTAGGAGTGGGGCTCATTCCAGGAGGAGGAGGAACCAAAGAATATGCCTTACGCGCTTCCAATCAATTTTTTGAAGGAGATGTAAAAATCCCAACCCTGGTAGAAAAGTTACGGGCTATTGCCACAGCGAGTGTCGCCACTTCCGCATGGGAAGGATTTAGATTGGGCAGCTTAATCGAAGGCAGGGATCATGTGGTGGTCAACACATCAAGGGCCATACTCGAAGCCAAGAAGCTCGTTCTCCAGCTTTCAGAAAATTATACACAACCTCTCCCCAGGGAGGTTACAGTGTTGGGGCGTAGTGGTCTCGCCACCTTGTACACAGCCATTAACGAGTTTTACCTGGGTTCGTATATGAGTCAATATGATGTGGAAATCGCTCGGAAAGTGGCTTATGTGTTGTGTGGGGGGGATCTGACCGGAGAACAAAAGGTATCTGAACAGTATTTGCTGGATCTCGAAAGAGAAGCCTTCCTGCAATTATTGGGGAATCAAAAAACTCTGGATCGAATTCAGTACATGCTCATGAATAATAAACCATTAAGAAATTGATATAAAAAATAGATTTATGGAAGCGTATATATTAGCAGGATACCGTTCAGCGGTGGCCAAGGCCGGAAGGGGAGGTTTTAGAAATTACCGTTCGGATGATCTGGCGGTGAATGTCATCCGGCATCTGTTAAAGGAAGTTCCTCAACTGGATCCACGAATGGTGGATGATGTGATAGTTGGATGTGCCAATCCGGAAGGAGAACAAGGTCTTCAGATCGGACGAAACATATCAGCAAGGGCTTTGGGCAAAGAAGTTCCAGGGATGACCGTTAACCGATATTGTGCTTCAGGACTGGAAACCATAGCCATAGCTACCGCTAAAATCAAGGCGGGTATGGGTTCGTGTTTTGTCGCTGGAGGCACAGAAAGTATGAGCCTTATACCGATGGTAGGTTATAAAATGGCTCCTTCTTACCAGGCATCCATGGAAAACATCAATTATCATGTCAGTATGGGAGCAACCGCAGAAGCAGTGGCTATAAAATATGGTATTGATCGTGATTCTGCGGATGCATTTGCTTTGCGATCTCACCAATTGGCAGGAAAAGCCATACAAGAAGGTAAATTCAAGGGACAAATCGTTCCGGTTGAAGTGACGGAAGTATTTGTGAAAGACAATAAGAGAACAGAATCGAAGCATATCGTGGATACAGATGAAGGAGTTCGGTTTGATACGAACCTGGAAGCTTTGGCCAAATTAAAGCCGGCGTTTAAAAATGGAGGGGTAGTTACGGCAGGCAATTCATCGCAAACTTCTGATGGGGCTGCTTTTGTTTTGGTTATGAGCGAAGAAATGATGAACTCTTTGCAATTGGAACCGGTAGCCCGCTTAATAGCTTGCAGCGTCGGCGGGGTTGACCCTTTGTATATGGGCATTGGCCCCTGTGTAGCCATACCCAAAGCGCTCAGGCAAGCCAGCTTAAAACTTAATCAAATAGAGCAAATTGAGTTGAATGAAGCCTTTGCCACTCAGGCGCTGGCAGTCATCAAAGAAGCTGGGTTGGATCCGGATATTGTAAATATAAATGGAGGAGCCATAGCTTTAGGGCATCCTCTGGGTTGTACCGGAGCTAAGCTGACCATTCAACTCATCGATGAAATGAGAAGACGGAATCAAAAATATGGAATGGTAACCGCCTGTGTGGGTGGAGGGCAAGGTATTGCCGGTATTATTGAAAGATTAAATTAAATATAATGGGGCGATATCAGGACATGTTCAGGCTGGATGGTAAGGTTGCCATCATCACCGGAGCAAGCAAAGGAATTGGTTTGTCGATTGCTCAGGCATTGGCAGAATATGGGGCGAAAGTAGTTGTTAGCTCAAGAAATCAAAGTGCTGTGGAAGAATCAGCAGCCGGGATCAGGCAGCAGGGATATGAAGCAACAGGTTTGGCTTGTCATGTTGGAAGAGCAGATGATTTGAAGAACCTGGTCAATCAAACCATGCAGATCTATGGAAGAATTGATATACTGGTTAATAATGCTGCCACTAATCCGGTGTACGGTCCTATTAATGAAGCCACCCATGAGCTATTTGAAAAAGTAATGGATATCAATGTAAAAGGACCCTTCGTACTCAGTAATCTCGTCTATCCGATGATGCTCAAAAACAAAGGAGGTTCTATTATTCATATTTCTTCAGTAGAGGGATTGAAGCCCGGATTAGGACTTGGAGTCTATAGTACTACAAAAGCATCTTTGATTATGTTGGCACAAAATCAGGCCAAAGAATGGGGAAAGGATGGTATCCGCTCTAATGTCATATGTCCGGGTCTGATCAGGACAAAATTCAGTCAGGCACTTTGGACCAATGAACAGTTGATGGGATATATACATCAACAACTCCCCATGAAACGGATTGCCGAACCGGATGAAATGGTAGGATTGGCCGTTTTCTTAGCCTCTGACGCTTCCAGCTACTGTACAGGCAGCATTTATTTAGCAGACGGAGGTTTTATGCTTATTTGATAATACACAAACTACTCATATGCCACAAATTCCCTTGTTTCAACCAGAAATGAATGGAATTTGAAATGGTCAAACTATCCATTCGACAACTGATTCTTCCACTTTGGGAAAGGCCGCATTCAAAGAATGTACAGACACGGGAGAGGGTGACGGTAGACCGGTTTATTTATACGCATTCTCTGGCACAATAACATGTATTCGATATACATTCAGAGAAGGGGATGATGATGGGACCTTGGCAAAATATAACCATATTTATCTTTGTGCTGAAAAGCAAGAGGTATTGGATTTATTGCAATTTGCAATTACCAGAGCAAAAAATCTGATTCCTTTTTGTATTGTGATTATTCCATTCATGACCATTGAACTTTCGTAAACTCTTATAAGTTATTGAAGCACCCGGTATGAAATAAAACTCCTTTTCCAAAGGATTACCTGATTAAGTTTTACATTTGCAACCATGTGGGACAAAGCCAAAAAAAGAGCAATAAGTTTTTTCAATGATCACGCCACTGTGCTCCGAAAGTATACTATCTATACATTATGGTCTTTTCTTGTTGTCGGTTTTTTGACTTTCCTGATTTTATTTATAGTCTTATCTTTCAGTGATTTGCCAACATTTTCAGAATTGGAAAATCCCGAATACGATCAGGCCTCCATTATTTTTGATGATCATGGGGTAGCTTTTGGTAAATATTACATTGAAAACCGCGAACCCATTCAATATGATCAGCTTTCCCCACACGTTTTGAATGCATTGCTAAGTACTGAAGATGTACGCTATTTCAAGCACAGCGGTGTGGATTTTTTTGCTTTAGTCAGAGTGGCTTTTAAATCTTTACTTCTTCAAAAGGAGTCTTCAGGTGGTGGCAGTACCATCAGCCAGCAGTTGGCAAAGCTTCTTTTTGAAAGACCGGCCATGTATTCCATGAGTCGATGGGATAAAATGCGACTTTTGGTAGCTACAAAATTTAAAGAATGGATAATAGCCGTCAAGCTGGAAAAGAGCTACACAAAAGAAGAGATCATTTCTATGTATCTCAATAAATTTGAATTCATTAATGGGGCTCATGGTATTCAGGCGGCAGCACAAACGTATTTTGGCAAAGACCAATTGGATTTAGAAAAGCATGAAGCAGCACTTTTAGTAGGAATGCTTAAAAATCCATCATTATTTAACCCGGTCAGGTTTCCCGAGAAATCTTTTAATCGCCGGAATGTGGTTTTGAAGCAAATGCGTAAAATGAAAATGATCAATAAAGCCGAATTTGACAGTTTAAAAGTATTGGCCGTTGATATGACCGCATTCAACAGAAAGACACAAAGCGAAGGTCCGGCACCTTATTTCAGATCGGAACTGACTAAGTGGTTAAGACAACTTTTTGATAAAAACAACATTCGCAAGTCAGATGGAACACCCTATGATATTTACAGGGATGGACTGCAAATATATACTACAATAGATCTTAAGTTTCAACAGCTTGCCGAAGAGTCTTTGGTTGAGCATATGAAAGATAATCAGGAAAAATATTTCAATGTATGGAAAGGAAGAGATCCCTGGACATATGATGCCGATGATATACAAAAGAAAATCCGAGCCGACATATTGGAAAGAAGGATCAAAGCATCCGATCGATACTTGTCTATGCGAAACCGGTATATGAGCAGGGTATTAAGCGAAATCAATGAAAAAATTGGTGAATTTTCCTTGTCGGATAATGTAATCAAAACACTCAATGAAATTAAAGAAGGCCAGCTTACTCTACATGAAGCTATAGAAGTCAACCGCTTGTCTACGGCCAACCAGTCAAATTACAGGACACTGATGAATCATAAGGATTTATGGCCGATGTTGAACCATGCCTGGACTGATCTGCAAAAGGCTTATCAAGAAATATTCAACACAAAAGTTGATATGGAGGTGTTTGATTATTCCGGGGATGGGTATAAAACCTTACAGATGACCCCCAGGGATTCTGTACGTTTTCACAATATGCATTTACAGGCAGGCTTACTCGCAGCAGATCCTCATACAGGCTATATAAAAGCATGGGTTGGCGGAATTGACCACCGTTTTTTCAAGTATGATCATGTTAATTCCAGGCGGCAGGTAGGCTCTACCATCAAGCCATTTGTGTATGCCACCGCTATAGCAGCCCAGGGTTTAAGCCCTTGCCAACAGTTCGATGATATTCAATATACCATTGCTCCGGGTGATGCCAATTTTTATGTTGACAAAGAATGGTCTCCAGCCAATGCTGACGGAAAGTTTTCAGGGCAGAAATATAACCTGTTTCAGGGACTGCGACAATCCAAGAATTCCATTACTGTAAAATTGGTGAAAGAACTGGGAAGTGTCCAGGTAATAAGGGAAATGCTTGAAAAAGCAGGTGTTCCTATCAACTTTGAATTGCCGGGAGGCCAGGTGATTGTACCTGATGTCCCTTCCATTTGCCTTGGTGCTGTAGATTTGTCATTGTTTGAAATAACGGGTGCATATACTACATTTGCCAATAATGGCATGTATACCGAACCCATTTTTATAAAGTCCATTACCGATAAAAATGGTAAAGTCATATACAGCGGAATCCCTTCCAGAAATCTTGCCATCAATCCGGTATATAATGCGGTAATGGTTGCAATGCTCAAAAACAATGTAGGCAACCGCCTGGGTTTGAAAAGTGAGGTGGGAGGTAAAACCGGAACAACCAATGACTATTCAGACGGTTGGTTTATTGGTATCACTCCTTCTCTGGTAACCGGTGTATGGGTAGGTGGGGATGACAAATGGATACGGTTTCTTACATTGAACGATGGCCAGGGTTCAGTGATGGCCAGACCTATTTTTCAAAAATTCCTGAATAAACTGGAAGATGATCCTGAATCAGGGTTTGATTATTCTTTGACTTTCAAAAAACCTGTTGAAAGTTATACATACCTATTGGATTGCTCGAGATATAAAGATACTGATCCTGATTCCGATGACGCTCTTCCAAGAAAAAGAAAAAAAGATGAATTTGATGATGAATTTTCTTTTCAATAGTTGAAATAACGAATAAAAATGAAAAACATGAATGCACACACTGCCAGTTTGATTAATGCTTCTCTACTTATTTTATTGGGGTCTTATGGGTACTTTACTTCTGAAAGTCCATCGCCGACCGCTTTCATACCCGTCGTTTGCGGGGTGTTTTTATTAGCCATGTACAATGGAATCAAGAAAGAAAATAAAATGATTGCTCATATTGCTGTGCTCATTACACTCCTCATAGCATTGGCACTATTTATGCCTCTTCGAAGAGCGCTTACTATTGGAGATCAAGGAGCCATTTTCAGGGTAGGACTAATGTTGGCTTCCAGTATTCTGGCTATGTTCTATTTTATAAAAAGCTTCATCGACGCAAGAAAGAATAGAAGCTAACGGACAATAAAGAATTTAGAAGTTATTGATTTGTTTTCATTTTGGAAGTGCAATACATACTTACCTGTTTTCAGAGAGTCTACAATGATTTCTGTACCTGTGATATAAACCCCTAAGTATACGCATCGGCCCATCATATCATAGATATAAATCTTCCCTTCTTCTGTAGAATCCTCCAGTTTTAGTATTATTCTTGAATTGGCAGGATTGGGATATGTGGACCAGGCAAACATTTGTGCTTCAGGATATGAAGACTGGCTTTTAACATTCTGGAACTGTCGAAAAAACAGGTAGGTAATGGTCAAAGCATTGGGTATACATTGTCCGTGATCCAGATCGTTCCCGCCATTAACAGCAAAAACATCCTGGCTGCCCAAGGCCCTCATTACCGAATCCGCGCGGATGCTGTTGGTAAATACTACCTGGTCATCGTCCCTGCAATATATTAGTCGTGTTGGTGCTTTGGGAACCCACTCATAAACATCATTATCAGCTAATGCCAAACGAAACGGATGTTGATTCTCAGTCCATATTTCCTCATATATTTCATCATTTATCATATATTTTGAAAGTACTCTTCCATGAGCATTTCTGACATTTGTCACCAACCGGTTATTGAGTGTTGACAGGTCGATCACTTCATTCAGATACTCTTCAATGTCACTTAAATATTCTTTTTTGAATATTTCCTCCAATCCGGGAAGAACAAAAACATCTCGATACACTTCCTGAAATGATAATATGATGGCTACCAGATAACCTGGAAAAAAATATTCTTTTTCACCCATTGTAAATTCAAACATTTCAATGGACATACTATACGGTCCGGACATAGGAGCAGCAGCAGTAATTTCATATTCCTGAAGATTCAATTCCTGAATATACCGGTGCAAAGCCATGGTGGTGTGCCCGCCTTGAGAATACCCGGTAATAAATAATTGTTCATTAACATCTATTCCATGCACTTCCTTGTATTCTTTGATCGCTCTGATCATGTCAAAAGATGAAAGTGCAGAGCTTTGCGCATGTAGATAGGGGTGAATGCCTTTTGAATCACCCAATCCCAGCAGATCTGGAGCGGCCACAATGTATCCTGTTGAAGATAAAACGGTAGGAAGAAGACTTTCAGCACTCAACCTACTCGGCACATTGAAGCGGGATGATACTGTACCATGGGAATATATGAGCAAAGGAAACAATAAATCCTGGGCCACGGGAATGGCTACCAACCCTGATAATGTATCCATATTTCCATAAAGATCGGGCGATGCATAACGCATCTTATACACATCCACTCCATATTCTGCAATATTACCTACCTGAGCTGCCAATTCCGAACGGTTATAGTTTCTTAAAAATTCAATGTCAATAAATTCCTGACTATAGATTGGAATGGGATTGAACCAAAATATAATAGTAATAAAGCAAAAAAATCTTTCCAACATGTGTATGATATTTTAATGAAAGAGCATTATCGTTCCCAAATATATACGAAAATACACTTGGTAAAGCTAGAAGCCTATGTAATAAAGTCATGATGTGGAGTAAATTCGACCGGGTTCAAGTAGAAACCAAAATGATTAACCAAAATTGGTATACTAATTGCCCTATTTACCTATGAATTTTAACAAAGCATACGAAAACCTGATGAACATTGGTTAACTTTACATCAATGACCATAAATTTAAAATCTATTATTTGGTCCATGTCAAGGATACATATTTTATCCATTTTCTACATTTTGACATTGTTGCGGTGTGTGCCTCCGGAAGAAGAAATATACACATCTGCCAGAATTGATTTGTCAAACCCCGCCATCCAGAACATTTACGATCTGGTGGATAAGCAGGAGTTGGACACACTTTCGTCTCTATCCCAAAATGCCAATCCCGCTATTCGAAAATTAATGGCAATCGGCGCTGCTTCAATAAAAAGCCCATCCTCTCTCCCATGGTTGAATGAATTGCTCCATGATGATTTTGAAGAGATCAGGGCAATGGCCGCTTATGCTATAGGTCAAACCGGAGAACCTTCTTCAGTTAATTTATTACTTAAAGCTTTTAATCAAAGAGATTCCATTAGTGTAAACAATCCTGTCAATAGACATATTCTGGAAGCTGTAGGGAAGACCGGAGCTGAAAATATGCTTCAATTCATGGCGACAGTCCAATCCTATTTGCCTTCGGATACGATGTTGCTTTTGGGTCAGTGCCTGGGAATTTATCGCTATGCTTTAAGAGGTATTATTTTGCCTGAAGGAACTGAACGCATGATAGATTACATTTTAAATGGCCGGTATCCGGAATCTGTACGACTCGTTGCCGCATATTATCTCCAAAGAGCATCCGGGATTTCCATTGAAGGTTATAAATCAAGGATAGCTCATGCCATGGTAAACGAGAATAATCCTTATATTAAAATGGCATTAGCTTCCAGTTTGCGGCGGGTTTCAGACCGTGCTACTTTAGACATTTTACTGGATGAATTAAAAATCACCAATGATTACCGGATGAAAGTTAATATACTTCGCTCTCTGGGTAATTATCCATACATTCTGGCGATTGAGCCCGTACTTGAGTATCTTTCAGATGAAAATATCCACGTGGCTTCTACCGCTGCAGAATACCTGATCAATTATGGAAATTCCATAGACGTATTTATATACAGGGATTTTATACGTCCTGATATGCATTGGTTGGTCAGATCAAAAATCTATAGTTCAGTATTAAAACATACTCCACCAAGCTATGGAAGAGCAAAAGCAACCATTAGCAATGAAGTCCTGGGGCTTATTCAGAAAGCTGAAAGTGAATACGAAAAAGCAGCATACCTGATGGCCCTGGCTCATGACCCTAACAATTATAAGCTTATAAAAGAAACAGGATTTTCCGGCTCTTATGTAATGAGGACAGCATCGATGAACGGCCTTTCACACATCCTGAAAAACCGGAATTTTTCCCAATCTTTTGGTGGGAATGCCAATAATGTTAGAAGAGAAATCATTGCTTTTATCCAGGAAGCCTTACGCTCTGGTGATGCAGGTATGGTGTCTGTTGCAGGCAGTATGTTAAAAGATCCTGAAACCGGTTTAAAAGGTTTGATCAATGATGCCGGATTTATCCGTGAGGCCATGGCTCAATTAAACTTGCCAAGAGATATAGAGCCCTATAATGAACTGAAAGCCGCAGATGCTTATATATCCAATGAAACTTTTGTTCCTGAAAAAGCTCCTTATACACATCCGGTTGCATGGTCATTACTACAGTCGTTCCCTGATACCATTCATGTTACCATTCGTACAACAAGGGGGTTGATAAAAGCAGAACTATATAAACTGGTGGCGCCGGGTACTGTTGGAAATTTCATTGCTTTGGCACAAGAAGGATTTTATAATAACAAAACTTTCCACAGGGTTGTACCCAATTTTGTGGTTCAAACCGGCTGCCCTCGCGGCGATGGCTATGGCAGTCTTGATTATAGTATCCGTTCTGAGTTACCCCCGGTGTACTACCATCAGGAAGGTTTAATCGGTATGGCATCTTCCGGAAATCATACCGAAGGTACACAGTGGTTTATTACACATTCACCTACACCACACCTGGATGGCAATTACACTTTATTTGGAAAAGTTACAGAGGGGATGGATATAGTTCATAATATCCATCAGGGAGATCAGATATCTGATATTTTAGTTGCGAAATAATATTATTTTTATTTCCAAAATCGTGATCACTCAATAAATAATTCAAATGAAGAGAACTGTCCTTCATCAAATACATGTTCGTGAAGGGGCAAAAATGACTGACTTTGCAGGATATGAAATGCCCGTGGTGTACACTTCTATTGGAGAAGAACATAAAGCCGTCAGAGAGGCTGCCGGGATTTTTGATGTCAGCCATATGGGTGAATTTATCATCAAGGGGAAAGAAGCTTTGGATTTAATCCAAAAAATCAGCTCCAATGATGCATCAAAACTTGAAATAGGACAAGCACAATATAGCTGTATGCCCAACACAAAAGGGGGCGTTGTAGATGATTTAATCATTTACAGACTGCCTGAAGACCAGTGTGCTGAAGGTGAAAGAGCATATATGCTGGTAGTGAATGCATCAAACATTGAAAAGGATTGGCAATGGATACATGAAAACAACTCATTTGACACAAGAATTATAAATATATCAGAAGAAACCGCACTATTGGCTGTACAAGGTCCTGCTTCTGCTGCATTACTGCAGCAATTGACAGAAATAAATCTGACTGAAATACCCTATTACCATTTTCGCAAAGGAAAATTCGCAGGAATTGAAAATGTATTGATATCTGCTACAGGATATACCGGAAGTGGAGGCTTTGAACTTTACCTTGATCAGGCATATGCGGTTGAATTATGGGATAAAATAGTAGAAACGGGGGAAGGGCATGGTCTTGCGTTATGTGGATTGGGTGCCAGAGATACTTTACGTCTGGAAATGGGTTATTGTTTGTATGGTCAGGATATAGATGATGAAACTTCTCCATTGGAAGCAGGTCTAGGATGGATTACTAAATTGCAAAAAGAAGCTGATTTCAATTCCAAAGAAATATTAGAAAGTCAAAAACTAAATGGCATCCAAAATAAATTGGTTGGATTCAAAGTAAATGACCGAAGAGTGCCCCGACAGGGTTATGAGATCGTCAATGAGAGTGGAGAAGTGATTGGGCGCGTTACTTCAGGCACCCAATCTCCCATGTTGAATATTCCCATTGGTATGGGATATGTCCGTACCGGATATGCAAAACCCGGAACACAAATATTAATCCGGGTAAGAAATAAAGACCTGGATGCAGCAGTTGTAAAAATTCCTTTTGTCGAAGTCAGGCCAAGGTAGAGGCATTAAGATTGACGATAATTGATCAGGTAGCCATATACACCATGAGATGGGCAATATGGACTTATCACCTGTTCAGGAGGACTAACAATTCCATTTTAACATATTCTAAACAAAACTTCTTTTTTAGCATTATCACTTTTAAGAAGTTAGAGAATCATGAAGTTTGGAGAAGGGAAAGGGAAATTTATAGAATCCTGGGGAAAGCTCGCCATTGATTGGGGATTAAACCGGACTGTTGGTCAGGTTCATGCATTGCTTTTAATTTCGTGCAATCCATTATGCGCAGATACAATTATGGATGAATTAAAAATTTCAAGGGGCAACACCCACATTACACTAAGAACCTTAATCGACTGGGGCTTGGCATATAAAATCCATTTACCGGGCGAAAGAAAGGAGTATTTTAAGGCAGAGAAAGATCTGTGGAAAGTGATGTCTCAAGTGGTTAAAATGAGAAAGAAAAAAGAACTGGATCCCATGATAGAAGTTTTAACTGAATTAAGTAGTGTCAAAGCTGAGTGTAGGGAATCTGAAGAGTTTTCCAGGACTGTCAATGAGATTAAAGCTTTTTCGGTCAAAGCAGAATCCGCATTGAATAATGTAACCAATACGGAAATGGGCTGGCTCATGAATTCTGTTCTGAGACTTCGAAGATAATTGTATATTGAGCCGGATCTTATAAAGAAATCAGTCCATGCATATTTATCCTTTCAGAGGCATATACCCTAATCTATCTCTGATTACTTCCAATGATACTTTTTTTGATCATGTGAGTGAGCAATATCCAATGTTTTTCCAGGCAGGTTATTTTAATAAAACTTCTGAAGCAGCTTTCTATATACACCGGGTGAGTGCTCCCAGTGGTACTTTTCAAGGTCTTGTGGTTGCCAATAATATCATCGATTATGATAATCATATCATGGTCAGGCACGAAAACACTTTGGCTGACAAGGAGCAACATCTGGTTGAATTAACACTCCAAAGGAATGCGCTTATCAAACCGGTATTGATGGCATACGATTATTCAGAACCTATCCGCAAAATATTGGAACATTTCACGGATCAACATCCTTTATTAAATTTCCGGCTTGAGAGCAAGGAAGAAACCCATACGGTATGGAGTATATCCGATGAGCAAGAAGTTATGATGCTTAAAAAATTGTTTAAAGATGAAATAAGGAAAGCATGGATAGCCGATGGTCATCATCGGTGTTATGCGATCCATGCTATACGGCAAAATCATTTGATAGAACAGAAGCCGGACTCACCATTGGGCATTCTTTGCTATTATCTTCCATTCAATGAATTAAAGATATTCGATTACAATCGTGTAATTCAGCTCACTACCATAATGGGCTGGGACAACTTTATGACCGGATTAAACCGGTATTTCAAAATGAAAAAGTTAAGCAAAAGAAAAGCCCCCCAAAAAAAACTCAGTTTAAGCATGTATGCGCGTGGCTTGTGGTATCGGTTATCCTGGAGAAAAAAAGCCTTAAAAAAATATAAAGACCTGCCTGTAGTTTTGGATATACATATGTTCAATGAGTTGGTTTTAACGAAATTGCTTTCTATAAACGAACCCAGGACTAGTTCAAGAATTACTTATGTGCCAGGAACTCAGGGTTTGGATGGAGTGGAGCGTGAAGTTTCTAAATGGAGAAAAGCCGCGGGTTTTACATTCTTCCCTGTAAGTGTTGATGAGATTAAGTTGATTACTGAAAATGGCTACACATTACCACCAAAATCCACATGGTTTGAGCCCAGAGTAGTAAATGGGATTCTTGGAATGGAACTCAAGGAATGATCATGATTTAAAATGTGCTGAAATTTGATGAGCGATTTCCAGAAATTCGACCGTTGTAAATTTTAGTCTCGGAAGTGAAAAATCAATGTCACGAATTCCATCAAGCGGAACAAGGTGAACATGGGCATGTGGTACCTCAAAACCTATAATGGCAACTCCAACCCTTTCACTTGTAATTACCTGGTCAATGGCTTTGGCCACTCGTTTTGTAAAAAGCATTAAATCGGTATACTGATCGGGATCCAAATCAAAAATGTAATCCACTTCTACTTTCGGAATACATAACGTATGTCCTTTCTTCAATGGATTGATATCAAGAAATGCCAGGCAGGATTCAGTTTCTGCTACTTTATAACATGGTATTTCACCTTGAACAATTCTCGTAAATAAACTGACCATTTTATAAGCTAATTTCCAATATTTCAAATTGGATCTCTCCTCCAGGTGTTTTCACTGTTGCAAATTCTCCTTTGGTCTTTCCCAACAATCCCTGCCCTATTGGAGACTGAACTGATATTTTTTGGTCTTTCAAATTGGCTTCGGTTTCAGATACCAACGTATAGGACATTACTTTATTGAGTTTGAGATGACGTACAGTGACCTTTGATAAAATTGTAACTTTTGAACCATCCAATTGGCTTTTATCAATAATACGGGCATTGACTAATGCTTTCTCTAAGTCATTGATTTTCATTTCGAGCATGCCTTGGGCATCTTTTGCAGCATCATATTCTGCATTTTCCGACAAATCTCCTTTTTCCCTGGCTTCAGCTATAGCCCTGGCCACTTCTTTTCTTCCATTTGATTTCAAATCATCCAGTTCTGCAGAAAGCCTGTCATAACCTTCTTGTGTCATATAAGTTGTAGACATCTCTTATTTTTTTTTAAATTATAACTTATGAAAAGCAATCAACCAATCCTGATGAGGATCGAATTGGAGACAATATGGTTGATTGTAGTAAACAAAATGAACCGTTTTATAAAAATTATTTTCAATAAAATGTTGTCAGAGGACTGAAAACAGTATATTACCTTTTAAAACCAGCAACTTATTTTATAAGTTTCACCAACTTCAATTTTACAAAGTTAATGTTTCCTTTCATTATTACGATAGTGTATCATGTTTTTTTAAACACAACATACCTATTGAATGACGAAAGAATGACAACTTTAATAAAGAGTATTACTAGCACATTTATAAATATGGCTGTAACCAGGAAACCCGGTTGAAAACAAATTGTTCACCGGCTCTTTTTTGAGCCAAAACCGGTAAAAAGTTCTTTCTAACGATCAGCACCCTGGGATATCCTCCTGAAACCTGACTGTCATTCATAAGGATCATTGGCTTGCCAGAAGACGGAAGCTGAACTGTTCCGGGATATACAGGTCCCGATACCATTTCCCTATTGAAATGCAATGAATTTGAAGATATGCATAAAGTAGCCATTCTATTGCTATCCCCCAGGATGGTATAGGTGCTTCCAAGCAAAATTTCCTTCTCGTTTTTATTCAATTCATCAAATTCGGGACCCTCTATAACATCAATGGAATGTGAGTCCCGGTAGGATTGATTTATCCTGGAATGGGTTACCGCATTCCTTTTCAACGATGAATGGACAGCAATCTTTTGACTTTTTACAATCGCATGATCATCCAATCCTAACCCTGGATAATAACTATGACTTCCAAATGCACTTTTGCATTGTAAACCGCCTTCTACAGCAATATAACCCCATACTCCCTTTTCAAGCACCACCTGAAATTGATCCCCGTTTTCCAACTGCAATACATCCTCATGCAGAAGTGTATTATTTTTAAGGACAGAATGACCCAAACTGCCAATTCCAATCACACAGGGATTGAGCACTTTGAATATTGGAGAAGTAAAATAAAATTCAATGAGAGGGAAATCATAAGGGTTCCCACATTGCAGATTGGCATTAATGGCTGAAGCAGGATCCAGAAAGCCGGAGGTTGGTATGCCAAAATGTCGAAAACCAGGCCTCCCCATATCCTGGATGGAAGCAAAGGAAAATGTTTTTACAATCTGGAGTGCATTCATCTAACCAGGCTATTGAAATTAAATGTTCCTTGTGATACCTGAAAAGCCATTTGCTCATATTCCGACATTTCTATAGGCCTGAAAACAACCCTGTCCCCCTGATTTAGAAGGCAGGGCACTTTTTCCTGGGGAAAAAATACCGGCACAGGAGTGCTTGCAATAATATGCCAGCCTCCGGGACTGACCACCGGATAGATACCTGTCATGTTAGCGGCAATTCCTACTGATCCAGCTTCAACTCGTTTGCGTGGATCTGATTTCCTTCCTATTCTAAACTTCTCAGGTAAAAATCCCATGTAAGGAAAACCAGGAAGAAAACCAATCATAAACACTCTGTACTCCCGGGATGCATGAGACATGATCAGCTCTTCTTCATTTATGTTCAATAAACGACAGACATCCTCCTGATCATAGCCAAACCGCTTCTCATAACAAACGGGTATTTCTATACATTTGCTCAAAATTCCTTTTGTGCTTTGAAATTGCTTTGCTTCTTTAAGGATGTTTTCCTTTTCTACTTCAAAATCTCTGATGATGGTTTGGTAGACCAACAGCAACTCATGGAAAGAACTGAAAGTTTCCATGATTTGAGGGTTTTGCTTCAACGCAAATTCCCACATTAATATCTCCTGATGCGTCTTTACAGAGATTTCAGGGTTCCATTGCAAAAGAATAGAATATTCACCATAGGGACGAATGATAGGATATATCGTTTTATCCGGTTGATTTTTATGATCATTCATAATGATTGATTACTGAATCACAATCCCTTTTTCTGACAATATCGATGATACTTCCTTGGCAATGTCAATTGCCCCTTTCGTATCTCCATGGATACACAATGTATCCACCTGAATGGGTATTCTTTTCCCGGTATTACTGCTTACCCAACCCTCCTTAACCATATGGAGGGCCTGTATTGCTGCACTTTGAGGGTCATGAATAACAGAACCTGGTAAGTTTCGATCCATCAAAGTACCATTATCCAGATATTTTCTGTCTGCAAATCCTTCTCTGTAGCAGGTAAGTCCCCGTTCGGCAGCTATTTTGGAAAGAAGACTATCCGGAAAAGCATAAATGATGAGTTTTGGATCCAATGCATGAATCGCTTCACAAAATGCTTGCGCGCTATTCTCATCCTTTCCTAAGTCATGATACAAAGCGCCATGCGGTTTCACATGATGAAGTCTCGAATTCAGGGAACCAGCCACAGACATCAGTGCCCCAACCTGATATAATATCATGGAATACAAGTCAAAAGGAGAAACTTGCATACTTCTCCTTCCAAAACCCATAAAATCCGGATAAGATGGATGAGCCCCCAATTTTTTACTGGACTTTCCTGCGACGTCCATTATTTGGATAATAGACGTTGGATCACCGCCATGATAACCACAGGCGATATTGCAACTGGAAATGAATGGTAATATTTCTAAATCATTCCCTATGGAAAACCTACCATAAGATTCCCCCATGTCGCAGTTCAGATCAATGGTCCTTAATTGCATCATATAGATTATTATTAAATAAAGTCAATAATGTATGAGGGAATTGGGTACATATAAAATGTTTTTATAAACATGCTCTTTTTCAACTGAAAAACTAAAAATAATCCATTTAAAAAATCAACAGAAAACTTTTTACTGATAAGGCAATGGTAATGGCTACTACCATGATGCCAAGAGCATTTTGCCATGTTTTATTTACATATTCATTCATCGACGACCTTCGATTGACAACCCATATTAAAAAAGTAGCTATCAATGGAAGCAATATTGCATTGGCAATTTGAGCAAAATGGATGATTTGCACAGGATTGATTTTCTGTAGAGAAAAAAATAACCCACTGAATAATATAAGCATCCATATCAGGCGAAAAGAACGGGATCGTGTATTGTTTTTTAAACCTAATATACCAGTTGCTGCATATGCCGCAGCCAATGGTGCCGTTATCGCTGAAGTAATTCCTGCAGCAAAAAGGCCTGTCGAAATGGTTGTTATTGCAAATTTTCCCAGTAGGGGTTCTAATCCTCTTGCCATATCCTGTGCCGATTCTATGGCCTGACCTTGGGTGGCGCCAGCACATACCAAAACAGCCATAGAAATTATACCCCCCAAAATGATGGAAAGAAAGGTATCTTTTCGAATACTTTTAATGTCTGTATTTTTCCACTTTTCATTGACCAATGATGCGTGTAGAAACAAATTATAAGGAACAACGGTAGTTCCTATCAGCGCCATAATTATCAGCAGGTTAGAATTGTCGATGCGAGGGATAAACAATCCCTTTATAATGGAGGAAATATCTGGTTTCGTCAAAATTGCAGTCACCAGAAAACACAAGCTCATCACAATGACCAAAGCGACCATTGATCGCTCGATCCACTTGTACTTGCCAATATATAAAATAACAAAGGCTATGGCGGCAATAGATATACATATCCATTGCCGGTTGAAAATTTCTCCAAACAACGGAGATGCCCCTAATACCGCTCCACTTATATTGCCGGCTTCATATGCAGCATTTCCGATAACTATTGCCGAAAGCACCAACACAATGCCAAATATTCGTACCCAGGGATGCTGTAATTCTTTACGCAAAACCTGTCCTAAACCCGACTTAGTAAAGAAACCAAGACGTGCAGCCATTTCCTGCAGTATAATGGTAGTAGCAATTGAGAACAAAAGCGCCCATAAGAGTGTGAATCCATAATTTGATCCGGCCAACGTACACACCGTTACGGTTCCCGGTCCTATAAATGCAGCAGCAACGAGGGTGGCGGGACCAAAGCTAAACTTTTTCATTTGACATCTATTAGGCAACTATGCAATTTGGGGAACGTTTATTATAAGAATAGGATTTAATGCTTCTATAGGTTTCTCCGAATGGTAAGCAAAGAGATTCTTCTTTTCGGTCATGACCGGGATTCATTAATTGTTTATAATAATATCAAATAAAAGTATTATTTTTCATTGTAAATATACCCGGATTATATGCCTGCAGGCAAATTAATATTTTCTCTGGTCTTCATATTTATAACTATGGGATTACGCTCCCAAAGTATTGAAACTGCTTTTGGAAAAAACAGGGTTCAATTTCATGATGATTTCAGAAAATGGGATAAATATGAAACAGAAAATTTTATTGTCCATTGGTATGGAAAAGCAAGAAACGTTGCCCGTCTTGTCATTCCCATAGCAGAATATTACCATCAGGATGTGCAAAGCATCATGGAGCACAGAATGAACGATAAAATTCAAATTTTTGTATATCTGGATATTACGGATAATAAGCAATCAAATATTGGAAATGATGACATTTGGACAAGTAGGGCTGAGGAGACTACCATCATTGGAAATAAGATGTTTGTTTATTTTGACGGTAACCATCAAAACCTGAAATTACAGATCAGAAGGGGTGTAGCCGGAGTGTATCTCCACTCCATGCTGTTTGGTTCTAATTTTCAGGAAATGATGCAAAGCTCAGTACAGAGTGAAGTTCCTGACTGGTATAAAGAAGGCATCATTGCCTACGCAGGTTCGCCCTGGGATCACTTTATTGAAGATGAACTCAGAGACATATTGGAGCGAAATGATAAGTACCTGGATTTTAATAAATTGTCAGAAGATCATCCCCGTGTAGCCGGACATTCACTTTGGCACTATATCAGTGAATTTTACAGCCCTTCCGCTATTCCCAACTTACTATACCTGACTAAAATATCCAGGGACATGAAAGAGAGTTTTATATATGTACTGTCAGAAAGTCAGGCTACAGTATTTGAAGGTTGGTCCAGGTATTACAGGGATTACTTTGGTTCGGAGAGAAACAGATATGTTTCATTACCTGAGGAGAGCCAGCTCAAACTAAAAAATAGAAAATATGATCCGATTAGTATCATCCGGTTAAGCCCCAATGGAAAATTTCTGGCATATGCTGAAAATGAAATCGGAAGATATAGGGTATGGGTAAAAGACCTTGAGTCAGGCACCGAGAAAATGTTGTTCAGAATGGGCCATAAAAATGCAGTCCAGGAAACAGATTATAATTACCCACTCATAACGTGGCATCCTGACAATCGAACCATAACCATGGCCTATGAACGTCGTGATATAATATACTTGCGTAAAATTGATATAGCTACTAACGAATTTGAAGAGCAATCGATGCCTGAAATGATCCAAAGATTATATTCATTAAGTTACTTGGATGACATACATTATGTGGTTTCCGCCAGCATCAATGGATTTTCAAATATTGGTAAATACAATGCAAGATTTAGAACCTATGATGCCATTACCGATGATTTCTACAATGATCTTGATGCAGTGGTGGCAGAGTTCAATGGAACAAAGGGCGTTTTGTTTTCATCAAACCGTAATCGCAATGACATCCAGCCTGAAAATCTGGACACCGTTTTGCCATTGGAAAAGTTTGATATTTTTTTCTATGAATTGCAGGACAAGAATAAAAGTTTACAAAGACTGACTCAAAACTCTGAAGAAAATGCCAGAATGCCATTTGTGGCAGGAAAAGATAAAAAGATCATTTATATCGGTGACCGCAGTGGAATGTTAAATACATATGTTATTGATCCTTTCTCTGAACGAACTTACCCTATTACTAATCTGAATAGAAACCTAATATTACATCATGCAGTACCTGATAGTGATCTGCTAGTCATGATGAAATATATCAACGGAGCCTATCGTGTATTTGCAATGGAAAAGGAATGGGAAAAAATGGTACGCACTTCTCCTACACCTTTTCGACGAAGTATTCACCAGGATGAGATACTCATCCCTTTATTGGAAGAACTGACAGAAGATGAAGAAATAAAAGAGGAATATAAATTTGTTACAATCTTTGATGATCCTGATTATTTGCCTGAACTAAAGGATGAAAAATCAACTAATACCTTTGTAAGAAATCTTTTTCCAAGTACAAATATTCTTGCCCTGGAGGATCGTGAGGTGATCAGGTTTAATTCAGCAAGAGTGACAGCATCCAGGCTTACCTTCAGAATTGACGATATCAGTACCCGTGTGGACAACCAGGTGCTCTTTGAAGGTCTTGAATCTTTTATTGGAAATCCTGATCAGCTGAATATCAACCCATTGGGTATTTTGTTAAAAGGAACTGTTAAAGATTTACTAGAAGACTATGTGATTGAAGCAGGGGTCAGAATTCCTACTACTTTTGACGGCTCTGAATACTATTTAATCTTTGATGACAGGAAAAAATTGATTGACAGACGATACGCCTTGTATAGAAGGGTACATACCGATTTTTCTAATGATAGAATTTTCCCAAGCCAACGATCGAAAAAAAACACCCTTTTAGGTATGTATCAGGCAAAATACCCCTTTGATATTTATAGAAGTATCAGGGCAACAGCCACTTTAAGGTTTGACCGTTTATTTTTTCAATCATCGGAGAATGTCTCATTTCAGGAGCCGGTTGTCAATGAAAAAAGACTTGGCTTACGTGTAGAATACATTTTTGACAATACCATAAATATAGAGGAAAATATCCGTCATGGCACCCGTTATAAAGGATATGCAGAAGTAATCAATCGATTTAATTTTGAATTGGTTGATGGTATAAACATTAAACCGAATGAGGGGTTTACTACCATTCTTGGGTTTGATGCCAGGCATTATATCCCTGTGCTCAACCATAGCATCATTGCATTACGTGGAGCCGGGGCAACCTCCTTTGGTTCAGAAAAAATGATGTATTTTCTTGGTGGTGTCAATGGTTGGGTAATACAGCGATTTGATGAAAACATCCCCACTCCTGAGGACGATTCCTTTGCTTATAAAACTGCTGCAGTCCAAATGAGAGGCTTTAATTTTAATATTCGAAACGGCGCAACGTATGCTTTGATCAATACTGAGTTCCGTTTTCCAATGTTTAAATATTTTTATGGCAGAAACTTAAGATCCAATTTTTTACGTAATTTTCAAATTGTTGGTTTTTTTGATGCCGGTACAGCCTGGCATGGATGGAGTCCATTCAGTCCGGATAATCCCATCAATACCCAAACCATTGAGAGTCCACCTACCATCACTGTAAAAATCGATTACTTCCGAGATCCTCTCGTCATGGGTTATGGATTTGGATTGCGATCCAAACTGTTTGGGTATTCTCTGAAGCTGGATTATGCGTGGGGAATTGAAACCAGAAGAATACAGAAACCCATTTTTTACCTCGCTTTAGGTACTGATTTTTGATCAGTCCGGCATCATCCCATAGTGAGATAAAAACATATTCATGGATGCATTTTTCTGATTTTAAAGTCGATCGTGCTAAATCCGGTATGTTCAAAATGATGTATTTCAAATTGATGTCTGCCCCCTAGTTTAATGTTCACGTTGCTGTTCAATGGTTCCTGCCTTCGCCATTCCTCTATCACCAGTCGTCCATCAACATATAGTCGAAATCCATCGTCACCGGTTAAAGATATTTCATACAGACCTTCTTCAAAAAAATTTTCAGTGGTGTGAATGGTGGCAAAATAGTCGGCAGGGACATTGGGAAAAGGAGATCCCCACCAGGCAAAATACAATTCCTTACTCTGCGTTTGGTACAATGGCCTCTCTTCAATCAATTTTTCAAACAAATCTTTATCATTCACAGGGTCTGTTTCCGGAGAAAAACTATAAATTGATGATGTCCATACGAATTCTTTCTCATACCTGTCAAAATGAAAGAGGTGTCCCGACTCTCTTACAAATCCAAATTGATCAGTAAAAGGATCTCCAATATATTGTAATTCAAGAAATAAGTAATCTTTTCCCGACTGTCTGATCAATGTTAATGTATCCCCTACATTTCCCGTAAGGGTGTCAGAATATTGAAAACCCTTAACATTCGATAGTTTCCATGATCCACTTTCTCCACCTACCCACAGAATATAACGGTCACCTTCAATTCTGATCAGCCAAATATGAGGATACCTGTAGTTATAGGGGCCATATTCATTCATCCGGATTTTGTCCGTTCCCTTCCAATCATGGTACTCTATGGCATTGAGCCCTTCCGGCAAGGGATCCGGAATACTATAGTTAAGAGAAACATGGTTAAAGGTATCAAAAGGATGAGTATTTTCAATATCAAAAGGCTTATTGACATCAATAAACGTATTGTACCCCAACCGGTAATTCCTTGACCGGACATCTCTTATCATGGCAAAAGCCCAATCAGATGGTTGAGTAACTCGCTCCCATAATTTTATCCCTGTCTTATCTCCTGAAAAAGTATTATAAACAATAGCATTGTCATGGCCATTTTCAATGGCTACACCGAAATCATTGTTATCAAAATCGTTTTTGGCAATAATTGTAAAGAAACTATATCCTCCCCAAACCCCATATCTGCACTCTTTCATTGTATTTCCGATGATAATATTTGAACTGAAAGTAACTTCAACTCCATTGGTGGGAGCATAAGAAAAATCATTAAATGCTATGATGTTATGATTGCACCCTCCTTCACCGGAATCTATGGTTTCATTACCTGCCCATAAAAAGAATCCATCCCCTGAATGTTTTGCTGAATTGTAGCAAAAATAATTGTGTGAGCTCTGTTCGTAAAACAGCGCACCTGCTGAATCCTGACCTCGTCTGTAAAAGCCTTCACTATGCCCTCGCACATTGAAATCCAGGCAATTATGTAAAATCCGGTTGTGTGAAGATCTGTAAAGACCTAAGCCCAGTCCCGAGTTAAAAGCAAAAATATTATTGTAAATTTCTGAGGAATCGGTCTTCACCAATAGCAATCCGTTTTGATTCTGCATGATGGTATTTCCAAGGATTTTTGCCTGAGGGCAATTCTTCAGATAGATGCCGGCACCAAATCGAAGCCATTCATCCTCTTCATTCTGGTGATAACTTAGCCAATCGGCAAAATCTTCCCTTTCTCTGACACTGAATAATTTTGGACGATAATTATAGCTGAAATTACTGTTTTCAATGGTAAGGTTTCGTGTATTTTCAGCATATATGGCTACTTTAAAGCCTCTGATATTGAGGTTCTTCAGTACCACATTACGGGCATTGATAATTGAAATGGCTGTGCCGGTAAATGTCTCAGGGTACAAACCCAAAGAATCACCAGACAAATAAATCCCTTCAAAATCAAGGATCAGATTTTCTCCGGTGATGGTTATGACCGGTTCATCTCCTCTTGTTAAAGGATGAAAAATATAGTTGCCTTTCTTTAAAGAAATGTTTGAATTTATGATCATTCCCTTAACGGGTATGTGTCTTTCTTCACATGCCATAAAAGTAATGGAGATCAGGACTGACAGTAATACTATTATCCTGAACCTCTTACCTGAAATATCCGATAAAAACTTTTTAAACAATATTGGCATTAAGAATGGATTGAAAAAAACCAACAAACTCATCAATGCTCATTATACCCAAATCTCCTTCTCCCTGCCTTCGAACCGAAACGATTTGCGAATCTACTTCCTTATTCCCCAGGATCAGCATGAACGGAATTTTTTTCAATTCCGCATCTCTGATTTTCTTACCAATACTTTCTGTACGGTCATCAATAAAACCCCGGATATCTGACCGGAACAGTATGTTTTCTACTTGTGAGGCATATCCTATCAATTCGTCATTCATCGGGAGTATAGCAACTTGTTCCGGTGTAAGCCAAAGAGGAAATTTTCCAGCGGTATGCTCGATCAAAATGGAAATAAAGCGCTCCATGGATCCAAAAGGTGCCCTGTGAATCATCACCGGTCTGTGGGCTTTGTTATCCGAGCCAATATATTCCAGTTCAAACCGATCAGGAAGATTATAGTCTATCTGTATGGTACCCAATTGCCATTTTCTGCCCAAAGCATCCTTGATCATAAAATCGAGTTTTGGACCATAAAAAGCTGCTTCTCCCAATGCCGTCACCGTTTTGAGTTTTGCTTCGGTTGCAGCTTCTATTATGGCTTTTTCAGCGGCTTCCCAGTTTTCATTGCTTCCTATATATTTCTCAGGTTGATTCGGATCTCTCAATGAAATCTGAGTGGTAAAATCACTGAACCCCATTTTATTCATCACAACCGTGGTTAAATCAAGTACATTTAAAAATTCCTCTTTGACCTGATCCGGAGTGCAGAAGATATGTGCATCATCCTGAGTGAAGCCCCGAACCCTGGACAGACCATGCAATTCACCACTTTGTTCATATCGGTATACGGTGCCAAATTCTGCAATCCGTAATGGTAGCTCTTTATAGGATCGGGGTCTATGACCATAAATCTCACAGTGATGGGGACAATTCATTGGTTTAAGTAAAAATTCCTCCCCTTCTCTAGGTGTGTGTATTGGCTTAAAGCTGTCTTCACCGTATTTGGCATAATGTCCGGAAGTAACATATAGGTTCTTATGCCCGATATGGGGAGTGACCACCAATTTGTATCCCCTTTTTTCCTGTTCTTCTCTCAGGAAGTTTTGAAGACGCTCCCTCAATAGAGTACCTTTGGGCAACCATATGGGAAGCCCTGAACCGACCCTTTCTGAAAACATGAATAGCTCCAATTCAGCGCCTAGTTTTCTGTGGTCTCTTTTTTTGGCTTCCTCCAGCATGTGGAGGTATTCATTTAATTCCTTTTGTTTAGGAAATGCAATTCCATAAATTCTGGTCAATTGCTTTCTTTTTTCATCTCCTCGCCAATAAGCTCCTGCAAGGCTGGTCAGTTTTATTGCTTTGATAAAACTTGTATCTGGTATATGAGGCCCCCTGCACAAATCGGTAAAGTTACCTTGTTTATAGAAAGTGATCGTTCCATCTTCAAGCTCTGAAATCAATTCCAACTTATATTCATCCCCTTTTTCTTTAAAAAATTCACTGGCATAGGTTTTCGAAACTTCCTCTCTGATAAATTCATTTTTCAATCGCGCCAATTCCTGCATTTTACTTTCCACTTTGACTAAATCTTCGGGGGTCAGTATTACATCACCTGTATCCACATCATAATAAAACCCATTTTCAATGGGAGGGCCTATACCAAACTTAACTCCCGGATACAATGATTCCAGTGCTTCAGCCATCAAATGTGCAGAGCTATGCCAAAAGGTTGATTTTCCCTCATTGTCATTCCAGGTATACAGCTTTAAAACTGCATCCTGCAGGATGGGTCTGGTAGCATCCCTAATCTCCCCATTAATTGAAGCCGCAAGAACATTCCTTGCCAATCCTTCACTGATGGACATAGCTACTTCAATCGCAGTTGTTCCTTTTTCGAATTGCCTGATACTGCCATCAGGCAGGGTAATAGTTATCATTTTGCGCCTTTTCATTTGAAAGTAAATGTGCAAAAGTAATGTATAAGCTCCACTTTGTTGCAAGGATTCAAGCAAAGTAAATCATGATAGTAAATACCATTGAATTTTAAAAATGAATGGCCTTTAAGAGAATAATTTCTTATTTTTATATAATTCTTTACAGATTGCCCTTTTAAAATCATGAATTGGATTAAGGCGATTTATGCCACATATTACAGTTATGCTGTTGTTCTGATGAAATCAGCTTTAACCGTTTGTTTGCTGTATTTACTTTATCATCAGCTATTTGTGCAAAATCCATTTCATCAACTCAGTGCACAGTTTCAAATGGGATGGCTGACCGGGGAAGCTTTCTGGGTTTTTTTGGCAGTTCTTCTTATGCCTGTAAACTGGTTTTTGGAAACCCTCAAATGGAGACAATTAACCCAGCATTTCTTCAAAGATTCCTGGCACAGGTCACTTAAGGTAATCTGCGCAGGCATCACTTGTGGTTGGATCACTCCTTCAAGGATTGGTGAATACGGAGGAAGGGCATGGATGGTAAATGCAGAAAACAGGAGAATAGCCATCGGGGCTACTCTGGTCAGCAGCCTTGCCCAAAATATTTCCATTTTTATTTTTGGTCTTGCAGGTATTTTTATTATTCAGAGAATACTCCGGATTTGGCCCGGTGATTGGAGTATTATGTTGCTGATGATTTCCATTCCTTTTGTTTTGATGCTGCTTTTTTTATACTCAAACCTAATTGCTTTAATGTCAGCCATTGAAAGGTATCTGCCCGGATTTGTTAGAAAAAGAAAATGTAAGCTCGATGAAATCTTATCAGAGCAATTTCATTCAAATTTGAAAAGTGTTCTATTGCTTTCCGGTTTTAGATATATTATATATACACTACAATATGTATTTTTGCTGTATTTTATGGGAATTGATGCCGGTTGGTGGCACAACTTGTGTATCATTTCCGTTGTTTGGTTAGTGCAAACAGGAATTCCTCTGCCTCCTGTTTTAGGCATTATTGGAAGAGGAGAAATCTCTGTTTGGTTATGGTCGGTATATACCGACAACGTACTGGGCATATTGATGGTTACGTTTTTATTGTGGATGATCAATCTGCTTCTTCCGGCAGTGGCTGGATGGTATTTTTTAATGAAAGAAAAGAGATCGGTTGATGAATAGAATGTTGAAATTGGTGTTGTGTGTGCTTTTACCATGGGCTTTAAGTACAGATCCCCCTATTGAGGAAAATTGTTCTATTGAAAACAACTCCTTTAAGAAAAATGAAAAACTGGTCTACAAAATTTACTATAACTGGAAAATGATCTGGATTCCCGCTGGTGAAGTTACTTTTACCGTAATTGAAACACCGGAATATTTTGAATATGTAGCTAAAGGGATCACCTACCCTTCCTATGATAGTTTTTTCAAAGTACGCGATCATTACTCTTCAAAAGTGGATAAAAACTCTATGTATCCTGTGAGCTTTTTAAGAAAGGTGCAGGAAGGAAATTATTACAGATATGACAGTATCATTTTTGATCAGAATTCAAAAAAGGCGATTTCCTATTGGGGCACGAAAGCAGAGGATGCTGAAAAGTCAGAGTATGCATTGGATGAATGCATGCAGGATATGCTATCTATTTTATACTATGTAAGAAACTATAATACCAGCCAATTTATTGAAGGGGAAGCCATTCCCATCAAAGTGTTTTTCGACAAAAGAACTTTCCCTCTGAAGGTGCAATTTGAGGGAAAGGAAGAGAATAAGAAAATAAAAAATCTGGGTAAGTTCAGAACCCTTAAATTCAGCCCTGAGGTGGTTTCCGGGTATGTTTTCAGGGACAATACCAATATGAGTTTGTGGGTATCTGATGACAAGAATAAAATCCCTTTACTGATTGAATCTCCTATCAGTGTCGGATCTATCAAAGCTGTATTAAAAAGCCATGAAAATTTACGATATCCCTTTGATGCTGCAATAACCAAATAGTTATCTGAAATTTCTTCTTTTTTTCTTTTCACGAATTCTTCTATTGTTTCGTTATTCTCTTATTATTGCAGTTATTTTTTGCTTGCCGGTTGAAATAAAAGATTAACATATGGTTGGTAACATATCCCACTCTGGAACAAGTTGTGATTTCAATTTTGAAAATTGATCAAAGCATTGGGATAAACGTTATGAAGGAACATGTTCCTAACTTAGCATGAAATTTCGTATTACATCCATTTTAATGACTGAACCCACGGATTGAAATAGAGAGAATGAATATGAATATATCCTTTAGGAAATATATTAATAATAAAATAAGTATTATCCAAAGTTAACCATCTTCAAAAAACATGAGGATTAGAAGATTATTTTGGCTATAAATATCAGATGTATGAGAATAAAATTTATTAAATTCTTATTTCCAATATGGTTTTTGTTGGTATTGGTCCAATTCAGTTCCTGCGAAGAAGAAGATTCTTTTGTATCTTTAATTACTGAAGAAATTATTTTTACCAATTCTGATATTGTCAGGGTATTGGCAAGAGTGATTGGTGCCGGGGATGTAATGATTGAAGATCACGGTTTTCAAATATCGGAAAATGAACAGTTCGGAACTTTTTTAAGGGTTTCTTTAGGTTCAAGAGAGCGGGTTGGCAGATTTATTGGTGAAATCACCGGATTGGATTCTGAAAAATTGTATTACATCCGGGCATTTTCAATTTCGGAGGGACGGGAAATTTTTGGAAATACTTTGTCTTTCACCACATTGATTCCTGAAATTCAGAATTTTACCCCAAAAGTGGGTTTAACGGGAAGTCTCGTGGTATTGAAAGGAAAAAACTTTACTACTGATATTAAAGTATTCTTTGGAGACAGGGAGGCAGTAATCACTGACAGAAGATTTGATGCAGAATTAACCGTCAGAGTACCTTCCCCTGGCAATCAAAATATTGAAAAAGTTTCTATTCATTTTCAAGGCAACAGAATAGAATTTGAAGAACCTTTTGAATATATAACCGGAAGTTATGAGAAGATATCTGATTTTCCGGACAATCAACAATTTTCTGAAAACATATATTTTCAATCAAATGGAAAATTTTATGCTGGATTAGGACTTTACCAAAACAACCAGTTGAATGATAAAATGTGGGAATTTTCACTGGCAGACAATCAATGGACTGAAGTTAATTTTCCGGGTGGATTTCATGGGGGTGGATTTTTTGCTGGAGAATACTTTGGGTCAGGTGTAAGTCAGTTTATTGGTTCCGCCTCTCAATTAGGCAGAGATTTTTGGAGAATACAAAATGGGAGTTTCCAAAAATTACCTGATCTTCCATTTGAAACTTACCGCTCTCCGGCTTTTGTAATCCGCAATGAATTATATGTGGTGGGACAATCATTATTTACACCCCGGATAGTCAATAAATATAATCCTTCTACTGGGTTATGGACGCGATTACCCGATGCTGATTTTACTGTATTGAGTATTCAGCCCAGATTTACTCATAATGATAAGCAATACTTTGTAAATCATGAGGGTGCTGTGTTGGAATTTGATCCTGGAACCAATGCATGGACAAAAATAGATGATTATCCAGGGGATTCCAGTAGAAGCTTTGGTTTTGGAGTAGTCATTGGCAATAAAGCATACATTGGTTTGTACTTGCGTTCGAGCGAAATTTGGGAACTGGATTTAGAAACCATGAAATGGACTCCAAAAGTCAATTTCCCCGGAAGCACATTTGCTCATAATGCAGGAATATTTGTGGAAGATGGCATCATATACATTTTAAGAAGCGGAGAAACAAATACTCCTGCTTTAACTCGAATGGAACTATGGAAATTTGATCCCAACGGACTTTAATCAGCGAATACTATGAGAAAATTAATTTTAATCTGTCAAATAGCATTATTACTACCTGCTTTACTTTATTCACAGCAAATGGAACGCATATCCATAGGTAGAGATATGGGTCAGGTAAAAGATATCGAAATCAGAATCAGAGTAGTTGATGAAATTACCGCCGAATCTCTGGTGGGTGCGAATGTATCCATTGAAGAACTTAACTTAACAGAATCTACCAATTTGAATGGAACTGCTCTTTTTATATTAAACCGGTCAGAGTATACAGTGAAAATTTCTTATTTGGGATATGGATCCATTACAGTGCCAATTACCGCCATAGGAGATGGAAGGCTTACTGTAAAAATGCTGGAAGAAGGTATTGAATTGGATAATATAACCATATATGGCCGGGATCCTGACCGGAACATTCGCAGTACTGAAATGGGTGCTGTTACTATTTCCATGGCTGCTATAAAAGAATTGCCACCATTCATGGGAGAAATTGATATTATTAAGGCAATGGCAACCCTTCCGGGAGTGAGCCAGGTGGGAGAAGCTTCTGCTGGGTTCAACGTGCGTGGTGGTGGTCCGGATCAAAATCTGATTATGTTTGCCGGTGCACCAATATATAATCCGTCACACCTGTTTGGCCTTTTTACTGCATTTAATCCTTCATCCATACGTAACGTCACTTTGTATAAGGCAGTAATTCCTGCCAAATTTGGAGGCAGAGGATCCTCCATTCTGGATATAGCTGCAAAAAAAGGAAACTTTGCCGGATGGTCAGGGGATGGGATTCTTGGCACATTTTCAAGTAATATCAATCTGGAAGGACCAATAGTAAAAGATAAGCTTTCTGTATATATGGGAGCCCGGTTTTCTTATGTAAACTGGATGTTGAAATCAATTACTGGAAATCCTGAGGTAAGAAGCAGTCGTGCTAACTTTTATGATCTGAATGGATCTCTTTCGTATGCCCTTAATAATAACAATATACTTTCGTATAGCTATTATGACAGTTATGACGACTTTTCATTTAGTAAAGATAACAACGTAGAATGGGCCAACCGGAGCCATAGTTTAAAATGGGAGGCCACCTTGTCTTCCAAACTTGAAGCCGATTTTGTAGCCTATCATACTGATTATGATTATTCCCTGATCGATTCAGCAGGGTTCAATAATTTTGCCGTTAATTCCGGAGTGCGGGATCAGGGAATCAGGGGTTTCCTAACCTATAAAATCAATCCTAAAAATACCCTTACTCTTGGAGGTGATACAAAATGGATCTCTGTCAATCCTGGTGAAAGGATTCCTGATACTGAGTCCGGTTCAGCCATTCTTCCGAAAAAAGTGCAGGACGAACAGGCTATGGAGTCTGCAATCCATTTTCAACATGAATTAGATATTTCTGACAATATTGCCATATCCTATG
Organism: Saprospiraceae bacterium; assembly: GCA_035327565.1. Taxonomy (GTDB): domain Bacteria; phylum Bacteroidota; class Bacteroidia; order Chitinophagales; family Saprospiraceae; genus JABDLO01. Next base: position 92,099 of record DAOLDB010000004.1, on the reverse strand, counting down.
GAGCAAGATACAATATTTATCGATACCTGGGTCCCAGAGTAGTAAACGAATACCAGCCATTCAGACCATTGAATACGGGCAGTATAATTAATACAGTCGAGTTTGGAGATGGAGAATTGATTCGTTCTTACACTGGGTTAGCCCCCAGGGCATCTATTCGTTTTTCAACCGGACCCAAAAGTTCAATCAAGCTGGGATATAATAAAATGTTTCAATTTATTCATCTGATATCTAATACTGCTACTATTGCACCTACCGATTTCTGGAAGCTTTCAGACCAGTACTTTTTACCACAGGAAGTCGATCAGTTTTCCATAGGTTGGTACAAAAATCTAAAAGGGAATATTTATGAAACTTCTATTGAAGCCTATTATAAAGATATTGACAATGTATTGGAGTACAAAGATGGTGCAGACCTCATATTGCAGGACAATCTGGAAACGCAACTCGTTCCCGGCACTGGTAAAGCTTATGGAGTTGAATTATTTGTTAGAAAGAATGTAGGGCGGCTTACCGGATGGGTTGGGTATACCTATTCAAGAAGTTTCCGAAGAGTTATCACCCCTTTTGAGGAAGAAATGATCAATAATGGAGATTGGTTTGCAGCTAATTTTGATAAACCTCATGATCTGAATGTGATTGCTAACTTTAAGTACAGCAGCTATTTAACATTTTCTGCCAACTTTAATTACAGTACGGGAAGACCGGTTACTTTACCGGAAGCCAAGTATAATTTTGGTTCAAGAGAACTTGCATTTTTTGATCAGCGTAATCTGGGTAGGATACCAGACTTTCACAGACTGGATATTTCATTGATGATTGATACGAAATCAGACAAAAAATTGCTGTCGGGGGAGCTCACACTTTCAGTGCTCAATGTTTACGGTAGGAGAAATCCGTTTTCTGTTTTCTTCGCCAATAAGGAAAGGGTACTGCCTCAGGCATTCCGATTGTCCATTATTGGTGTGCCTGTTCCAACCATCAGTTATTCATTGAAGATTTAGGAACATTGGTAGATCAAAATGCGTTAAGATAGTCGGTTATGGTTCATCTGCAAAAAAAGCAATAAGCTTACAATGAAAAGGTATTTTCTTATAAGTATGCTTTTTGTCTGGGCCGCTTGTGTTGATCCTTATAATTTTCAGACAAGCAGTGGAGAATTACTGGTTACAGTTGAGGGATTTATTACCACGGCTCCAGGCCCACATTTTATACGACTTTCCAGAAGCGATCGTTATGGATCCGTATTCGAAGGCCTGGTCAGGCCTATATCCAGAGCAACCGTAATCATACGCGATAAAGAAGGTAACATAGAATTTTTGGAAGAGACTGAGATGGATGGAACATATAAGACTTCTGAGCAATTTTCAGCAGAAATAGGAAAAGAATATATAATACAGGTAAAAACTGCTGCAGGAAAAAATTATACCTCTTTGCCTGAATCTCCTTATCCCGTACCACCTATTGACTCAATAACCATCAATACAGTAGTGATACCCACAACCAATCCATTGATTGATCTATCCGGTGCACAGCTGGTAGCCCATTTCAAGGATCCTGCGGATGAGAAAAATTATTACCAATGGGTTCATGGAGAATCAGTGCATGTGTTGGTCACCAATCCGGAATTGTATACACTTCCCAGGTTCGACGATACCAATCCCCGAGGACCCGCTCCTAAAGATTGCTGTGATCGGTGCTACAGGAATGAAAGATTAACAAGAATGCCTTTAGTCATTGCGGATGACATCAGTTTCAATGGTAATGCGACACGTTTGCCTGTCATGATTATTCCGGACAATGGTCAAAGATTCCGGGAAACATATCGTATGGATGTACATCAGATGTCTATTTCAGAAAAGGCATATCGTTTCCTATTATTGGCTAAACAACAATTGGAGACGGAAGGAAATATTTTTGATCCCCCTCCTGCTAATATACGTGGAAACATGATCAGCCTGGATGATCCTGAAGAAGTGGTTTTGGGGTATTTTTATGTATGTGACGTCCAGACCCGTCGAGTATATATCCATAACAGGGATATGGCATGGCTACAACCGGTTAATGTAATCCCTGATGATTGCAGAGAAGTTCCCAACTCATTTATCAATCCACCACCAGACTGGGACCCCAATTGATGATTCTATATTGAAATGATTTAGCTTCTTTATATAAGAAAGCATAAAGAGTTGCTTAAAAAGCAGCATTACATTTGCAGATACGTTTTGAATTATAGCATTTAACATACTTTTCAGCAGAAAGTAAATTACTGCATCCTTGCTTTCAATTCAGTTAAGATGAGACGAAATTTAATCTTTCTTTATTTTGCTCAGTGGATATTTATCTCTGCTTGCATCGATCCTCATTCAATAGAGAATACAAGTAGTGATGAGTATGTCATAGTGGACGGGTTAATTACAACAGAACCCGGACCCCATACCATCAAATTATTCAGAAGCGCTCCTTATGGCAATAATTTTGAATCAGTTATCCAGCCATTACCAAATGCAAAAATGGTAATCAGAGACCACACAGGGAATATTGAATCCCTCGTCCCTTCTAATGAAATTGGAGTTTATATTACCTCCCCCAGCTTTTCTGCCAGAATTGGATATACATATACACTCCATATAGAGCTTCAGGATGGCAGACTACTTTCTTCTCTTCCCGAGAAAGTTCTTCCTGTGCCTTCGTTAGACTCATTATCAGTTACTACCCTGGAGTTTCCCTCAGAAAACCCATTGGTCAACCGAAGCGGAGCTCAGATCGTTGCACATTTTCGTGATCCGTCTGATGAAAAGAATTATTATCAATGGGTGCCCAAAGATCCGGTGTATGTACTGATTGCTAACCCTGAAGAATTCAGGAAAGGACCCAATGGGATCGTGGATGGACGACTTTGCCCCTACTGTCCCTGTCCTAAAGAGTGCTGTGCACGCTGCTATCGCACGGAAGGATTGGCTTTTGTACCGGTTTCTATTTTAGATGATATATCCTTTAATGGAGAGGAAATTGCGTATCCTGTATATTTTGTTGAAGACAATGGATTGCGATTTAAAGATACCTACCGTATTGACATTTACCAGAGATCCATATCTGAAAAAGCTTATAGGTATTTGTTATTGTCAAAACAACAATTGGAATCGCAGGGCAATATTTTTGACCCGCCTCCTGCTAATATAAGAGGAAATATTGTACAACTTGATCAATCCGATATGACAGTCCTTGGATATTTTTATGCATCGGATGTAAGCAGCAAACAAATCTATATTAAAAGAAATGATCTGAATATACATCAACCGCAACTTTTAATACCGGACGATTGTCGTGAAGTACCCAATGCCAGTTTAGATTCTCCTTCCGATTGGAACCCCAGATGAACACTTCAAATCCAGCCAGTATGAATCAATGTACACTTACCTTTTTAAAGAATTCTTGGGTTTGGCTAATTGCTTTTATTTTGTTATGCATTTCTATGTTCACCTGCGTTGATCCTTTCCCCTATGATGCGGAAGTTGCGCCCCCGCTTGTCATCGTCAATGGATCCATTACTACTGGCCCGGGCCCTCATGAGATCAGGTTGGAGTGGAGTACCCTGTATGGAAATAATTATCAGGGAGTCATTCAGCCTTTAGCCAATGCCCGATTATTGATCAGAGATAATACCGGTCAATTGGAAGAATTACAACATGGAAATGAAATTGGAATTTATGTAACTTCAAGAGATTTCAGCGCACAGGTTGGAAAAAGTTACATCCTCGAAATTATTTTACAAGATGGTAGAGTCATTCAGTCCTTTCCTGAGCCGGCTTTGGCTGTGCCTCCTTTGGATTCGATCACAATGAGAACCCATCAGGTGCCCTCGCTTAATCCATTGTTGGATGATGTAGGCGCTCAAATCATTGCACATTTCAAAGATCCTGCCGATGAAAAAAACTTTTATCAATGGACACATGGTGAATCCACCTATATATTAGTTGCCAATCCGGAAGAGCATCGCTTTAAAGCAGATAATTTCAACTGCCCTTACTGTCCTGATCCAAAACCTTGCTGTGACCGATGTTACAGGACAGAATTCTTAATTCGCAGACCCATGGTCCTTGCCGACGATGTGGCATTCAATGGAAACGCTCTACAATTGCCGGTATTATTTATTGAAGATGAAGGACTAAGGTTCAGAGATACATACCGAATTGATATTCATCAACGCTCTTTATCAGAGAGGGCATTCCGGTATATGCATTTGACAAAACAGCAATTGGAAACCGAAGGCAATGTTTTTGATCCTCCTCCTGCCAATATCCGAAGTAACTTGATTCATCTCAGTGACCCAGATCTACCTGTCCTGGGTTATTTTATGGTGTCAGACGTGAGCACCAAAAGAATTTATATTCGAAGATGGCATTTGGAAAAGCGGGCAGCAGAATTGCTCATTCCTGACGATTGCCGGGAAGTGGTCAACGCAGTAGTTGAGCCCCCTTCGGACTGGAATCCATAATTAAACCTTTTTCGTTGGCAGTTATTGTACGTTGGTATATGAACATGGAAATATTTTGGTGTTGTTTGTAACTATCTATATATTAGCTGCCTTTTAATTCTCAGGGCATGGTATTAAAGTTTTTAATGGAATTGAGAAAAAAAGTCAATCACTTTTGAATTAAATGATAATAAAACAATAATGAAGTTTTTCTATTGGATCATACTGTTGCTGGTCGTTATTGGATGTGTTGATCCTTACGATACAAATGTACCTGAAGGGGTTCAACTGGTAACAGTGGACGGACTGATTACCACTGAGCAAAAAGTACATAGGATCCGATTGTACAGAAGTGCCCGATATGGATCTCCCTTTGATGGTATTGTTCGTCCATTTGCAAGAGCCAACGTTCATATCAGAGATAATGAAGGCAACATTACTCCTTTGGTGGAGGCCGAAGATGGTGTATATGAAACGCCTGCGAACTTTGCAGCTGTAGTAAGCAGATCCTATACTCTCCATTTACAGTTGGTAGATGGGAGGAAATATAGTTCCCTGCCGGAAAAAGTGCTACCTGTAGCACCGATTGATTCTCTTTCAATTGCTACCGTAGAAGTACCATCAGCCAATCCTTTACTTTCAAGGTCCGGAGCTCAGATTGTAGCTCATTTCAAAGATCCGGAAGATGAAAAGAATTACTACCAATGGTTACCAGGAATATCTGTATATGTGTTATTAGCCAATCCGGAATTACATACGACTATGGGTATGCCAACACCAAAGGATTGTTGTGACCGATGTTACCGGAGGGAATTTTTTACCCGGCCAGCCATCCAAATTGCTGATGATGTCGATTTTAATGGGAGCAATACTGGCCTGCCGGTACTTTTTGTTGAGGATAATGGTATTCGATTTAAAGAAACGTACAGAGCTGAAATTATACAACAGTCTCTGTCGGAAAATGCCTACCGATATCTTCGACTGGCAAAACAACAAATTGAATCAGAAGGAACAATATTCGACCCACTTCCCGCTAATATTAGAAGCAACATCATCAACCTCGATGATCCTGAAGAGACGGTTTTAGGTTATTTCTATGTGGCGGATGCAAACAAAAAATTCATTTATATAAAATCAAGTGATCTGACGTTTCGACAAAATCAGTTAACCATCCCTAATGATTGCAGGGTAATAGAAAATTCACAAATAATCCCCCCGGCAGATTGGAATCCTTAATATAATTTTTTATCAACAAACCACTGTTCCTTCATGATTGATTCCTGAGGTAAAACATTGATTGGGTATACTTTTCTTATTAAGGAATACATTACATCGGGTCACTATGTTTTCAGCATCTGTCGTATTAATGCATAAAGCAAACATAGCCGGCCCTGCACCACTGATGCTAAAGCCTAAAGCTCCTTCATTTAAAGCTATTTCTTTTAATGAATAAAAGTGAGGTATCAAATGGGCCCTTTGAGGTTCTATCACTACATCCTGTAAACATCTTGACAAAAGATCAAAATCAGAAGTGTACATGGCAGATATGAATGCTGCCAGGTTACCAGTCTGGGTAATCATTTTATTTAATTCAACATGCTCGGTCAAAATTCCTCTGGACTCCCTGGTAAGAATTTCAATTTTAGGATAGATGATGGCAACGGACAGCCCTTGGGGAATATGAATTTTTTTAAAATCCATTGATTGATTATCTCTGATTAAAACCATGCCCCCCAGTAACGCCGGTGCAACATTGTCTGCGTGATAGGAACCGTCTGCCAATTGTTCGGCTTCTACAGCAAAAGGTAGGATTTCGGTTTTACTTAACCCGGTATTAAGAAATTGGTTTACTGCAAAAACCCCGGCAACTGCACTGGCAGCGGAAGATCCCAATCCTGATCCAAAAGGCATTTTCTTATGGATGATCATTTCAATGGGTCTTTTTTCTTCCCCTAAAGAAGAAAGCAATTTCCATGCTCCAAAGCTTGCTGTATTCAATTCTACATCCCTGGACAACTTACCCCCATCCCCCCGAATATCTTCAATGAATAATCCTGGTCTCCTGCCTTCCCTGACAATAACCTCATCCCCTGGCTTTTCTAATGCAAATCCAAGAATGTCGTAACCTACAGCAACATTGGCAACACTGGCCGGTGCAAAAACTTTGAGACTTTTTAAAGGCATACTAAGCTATATTGGCAATAGTTAACAGATCGGCAAATACCCCCGCGGCTGTTACTTCAGCACCTGCTCCCGGTCCTCTGATAACCAATGGACGCTCTTTGTACCGTTGGGTAGTTATTACAAACAAATTATCAGCGCCTGACAGGTTGAAAAAAGGACTTTGATGATCCACTTCCTCTAAAGATACACGGGCATGACCATTAGAAGTATTGGCAATAAAACGGAGCCTTTTTCCAACCTGATTCAATTCGTTGATCCTCTTTTCTAATTCCTGATCATACTCTGCCAATCCGATGAAAAAATCATCGATATCGCCCTTATCCATCCATTTTTCCTTAAGAATAGGAATGAGTTCAACATCTGATTCCTCCAAAGGAAAGCCGGCCTCTCTGGCCAGAATGATAATTTTTCGTTTTACATCCATTCCACTTAAATCTTCGCGAGGATCTGGTTCAGTATACCCTTTTGCTCTAGCTTCTTTTACCAACACAGAAAACGGGGTACTTCCATTAAAATGATTAAAAATATAAGACAATGATCCCGAAACCACTGCTTGTATTCTCAATATTTTATCGCCACTATTGACCAGGTTTTTAATGGTTGAAAGGATGGGTAAGCCTGCTCCTACATTGGTTTCATATAAGAAAAACACACCTTTGGATCGAGCGATTTCTTTTAACGTCACATATCTTTCAAAAGACGAAGAAGGGGCTACTTTATTGGGAGTAATGATGGAAATATTATTGGCTAATATACGATGATATAATCCTGGCCATACAGGCTGGGCAGTATTGTCAAGGAAAATAGAGTTTGATAAATTCAAAACATTCATTTTTTCAATGAATGCTATGGGATCGTTTATGTCTCTTGTCTCGTTAAGAAGAATTTTCCAACGGTTTAAGTCAATTCCGTTTTCATCGAATAACATTTTTTTACTGTTTGCCAAAGCGACGACCTCGAAAGCAATCCCGTACCTTATTTTTAATTCATCTTTTTGATCATTAATCTGATCCAGTAAGGTGGAGCCAATGAGTCCCACACCTGCTATAAATAAATGAAAAGTCCGTGTATCTGACAAAAAGAAGGCATCATGAATCAGGTTTAAGGCCTTTGATTCTTCTTTCCTATGGACTACAAAAGAAATATTTCTTTCTGATGAACCCTGGGCAATCGCAACCACATTGATACCATTTCTCCCAAGTGCCTGAAAAAGCTTGCCGGCTACTCCAGGCACTGCTCTCATATTCTCACCGATAATCGCTATGATACACAGGTCATTCTCAACTCTGACTGGTTTTAATCGCTTGCTCTGAATTTCAGGTTCAAATGCCCACTCCAATGCTTTTCGGGCTTTATTAGCATCCTTTTGGTCCACTGCAATACAAATGGAATGCTCCGAAGAAGCCTGAGTAATCAAAACCACATTGATTTCCTTTGAAGCGAGTGCTGTGAAAAGTCTTGCAGAAGTTCCATGGACTCCCATCATAGCACTCCCTTCAAGGCTCAGCAGTGATATATTGCTCAAAGAACTTATCCCTTTTAAAGGTGAAGACCATGAACGATCATCAATATTGCTGATTAATGTCCCGGGATGTGAAGGGTTTAGTGTGTTTTTTATATATATGGGTATCCCTTTATTTAATGCGGGTTGAATGGTGGGTGGATAAATCACTTTTGCTCCAAAATGAGACAATTCCATCGCTTCATTATAACTGAGCTGTGGCACTGAAAACGCTTTCTTTACTTTCCGGGGATCAGAGGTAAGGACTCCGTCTACATCCGTCCAAATTTCAAGACACTCCGCTTGAATAGATGAAGCAAGAATGGAAGCAGTATAATCTGACCCTCCACGCCCTAATGTAGTGGTTAATCCACCTATATCAGCCCCTATGAATCCAGTGACAACTAAAAGTTCATCATTGTTTGAGTCAAAACAATCCTTTATTTTCTGCTCAGTAACATGAAAATTGACCTTAGCATTTCCGAATTCCTTATTGGTAATGATAACCTTTCTGGCGTCTATATATCGTGCCAGGATTCCTTTTTCTCTGAATGCCGCTGAGATGATAAAACAGGCATTTCTCTCCCCAAAACTTAAAACATAATCCAGCGTTCTTGGTGACACCTCTCTGACGAGATATATTCCACGAAGTAGCTCTTTGAGTGTTTTATGATTGGATGCCAAATCGTTTTCCACTGCATAAAATGAATCCCCTCCCAATAAATCCCTGGCCGCCTTCATGTGAAGATCACAAAATTGATGATATAATGCAATATATCTGTCTTTGGCTTCTGAAGCCAGTTGACTCATCTCTACGAGTAAGTCGGTAATTCCACCAAAAGCAGAGAATACCAATGATAACCGTTCTCCGGTATCTAACCTGGGCTTTACTATCTGTATGACTTCATTAATGCGTTCAGGAGTAGCTACAGAAGAACCTCCAAATTTTAATATTTTCATGGAGCAATCACAATGAGAATGAAAATCTTAAGTATAAAATAGCGACAAATGTAGTAAGTACAATTGAAACCCGTAATGGAAGATCTTAAATTTTAGAAATGTGGAATTGAATACAATGAAAAATTATTTACCTGAATTGTAAAGGTGTTGGCATGTACCTTTTATATAATTGACAATCCAATTGAACCAATAATTATCATACCGATGTATTAACTTGCCTCAGCATTTATTGACTGATCAACATTTTCATTGAAATATATTTGCCCTTATATGAAAGGTTGTAGAAATACATGCCTGCCGGTAAATGCATATCCCTTCGGTTCACCAGATATTGATTATAACCACGGGGATATGAAGATTGATTCTGATGAATCAGGCGGCCATGAATATCAAATATTTGTAATCCCACCGATCCTTCATCAGGTAAATAGAATGAAATGATTGTTTCATTTTCAAAAGGGTTGGGTTGATTTTGAAATACCTTGAAAATGCCATCACCATCTGTTATCGGAGTAATAAAACTCAGTTCAAGCATGTTGGATTGCATATTAATTCCTGTATATACTTCAGGTTCTATCTCTTTACTCAATTCAATCATTTCTGATAAATAACCGGTTTCATAGACTTTTACAAGCACAGTGAGGACATTATTGTGCAGGATCGGTTCCTTGCCTTTGGCAAAGCTGATCATAATGCCTTCGTCTGTATAACGGGTAAGGATATCTGAATCCTTTGTATCGTGAAACTGTACATGTGAAATGACCAATCCTTTCGTTTTTAAATACATTTGAAAGCCGTAAAGCTCTTCTTTATTGATTTCAAATGTAATTTCTGCGAGGCTTCCCGCAGGTACAAACAAGTCTTCCGTTACCATATGAACACTGGCGGATCGGGTGTGGAAGCTTCCACGTTGATTCAAATTCATTGATACATTGCCGCTTACATCCCCAATTTTTATTCCGATAAAATCTTCAGCCATCATATCCTGATTCAATCCAATTAGATTGCGGACTTCACTATATTCATGCAGTACATTTTCAATAAACAATTCCTGGGAAGCATTGACAAACTTCCAGGCACCTGCCGGAAGATCATTGCGTAAACCCAAAATCAATCTTTGGAGGAATGTAATATCCTGCACGGTAATGGCTTTGTCATTATTGACATCCGCGGCAATCATTTTATAAGGGGAAGTAAATGAAGTCACACCGAGTATATGTCTTTGGATATGTAATATGTCTAAAGTGCTTACTCCATTGAGATAATCGTCCTCTTTGTCTACATGAAGGGAATAATTTCCACTGATCGTATTTCCAGCAAAAGCATATTGACCATTGATATCAGTAGGTGTTGCATTGAGAAATCCTACATCTATCTTTTCCAAATTGACCATGGCATTGGGAATAAACTCTTTATATTCTGTATATATTTTACCCGCAATCATTGCAGTCTCCTCCTCTGCACAGGCATCCGTATTGTCAGCCAGGTTTAATTCAACCAGACAAAAATCAGTGTTAAAAGCACTATCAAATACGGAAATCTTTACCATTACCGGATTCATAGCGAAATCTTTACATGTAAAAATTTTTCCTGAGGTATTTAATTCGGGCAACCATATCTGGGCTTTGCCTTGTCTATATAAAGCTTCCGCAGTAGTATTATTGGATATCCTTCCGTTTTCGTCAAAATAGTGGATCTGATGAATATGGGCTGTATCTGGTGGTATCTGGTTAAAAGTATACCGAAGCATTGAATTTTCACAATTATCAAAACTCCCTTTATCAAAATCCTTTGCCCATAATTCTACAGTACCGTCATTCATTAAAGCAGAAGAAACGCTGATACAATAGGGGGTTGGAGCTTTATCGTCGATGATGAAAAAGGTTATCGTACAGGAATTAACATTTCCACAACCATCCCATACTTTCCAAATGGCCGTATGTGAAGTATTGCCTTTGAACTGCAAGGGTGAGCCATCCGGACCTGTCAAACTGATGGAAGCAATTTCACCAGGTTTTTTTGTAGTATTATAAACAAAAGTCTGGCCTTCATCCGTTATGACAGTCAACTCATACCGTATAATTAAATTCGGACAATCTGTGCGATCATCTGTAAAATTTTGAAGGACTACACTTCTGCTGCATTGATCTCTGATTGGAAAGCGAGGATTTTCACACACTAACAATTCAGGCGGTATGGTATCAATGAGTTTAATAATCTCTGTAAATACATATATTCCTGAAACGGAAGAAACCTCAGCATTGAAATCATTATTGCATTGCAATGCGTAAACAGATTCTTCCTCACCTAAAGTCTTTCTGTATGCATCATAAATACACCAATCAATGACGGTATAAGTGTTGATGATTTTTGCACAGGCATCGGTGGCAAAATAGAATGTATCGGATTCAAGCGTCCATCCTATAAGCTCACAAGCACCAAATTCCCATGTCAGGTCAGTAGAAGGAATGTCTTTGCAATCTGTAGTGATCAAATGTTCATCTGGCCAATTGATGCTTGAGCATGTAAATTCTCCTTTATACTGAACATATACTGTAGAGGTGCAGCGGAAAGTAGGATAATCTTTTATTCCATAAACCACCTCAATATACCCGCGGTTACAAATCGGATCATATTTGGTATAATCTCTGCTGATTTCAATAACTTCGAGATCAATTTGACAAATTTGGAAATATGCTCTGGGAATATTTTTTGCAATTGCATTTTCTATATCTTCATGGCACTCCACCAGGACATCGGTACACTCTATAACCACATCCTTTGCTTCAACCAACACTTCTGACCATACCAGATTTGTATTTCCACTTTCATCGGTAACAAGCAAGTAGACTTTATGGAAGTCGTTAATGTCTTTGCAACAAAAAGTAACATAATCACCATATTCATCTGATCCATCTTTACAAGCATCTTTGTCTCTTCGGACTTTTAAAGTTACAGGTCCACATTGATCAAAACTGTTATTGTCTACATCTTTTGCAAAGAGTTTGGCTTTTCCGGTTTGTTCCACATGATCATATGACAACGCTATAACGATTTTTTCTTTAGAAATTGCAACCGGCGAAACTGTATCCCGAATCTCTACATGAAAATATACAGGTTCTGAATAATTTTCACAGCAATCTATAGCCTGCCACCCGAAAGTGTGATGACCCATGGGAATCTCATAGGCTGTATGTCCGGTAAAAGAGGTGCCTGGCGGGGTTAGAAGCCTAAACTTAATCAACGCTTCAGGAGTGCAATCGTCTTCCGCACCGGGTGGAGTAAAAGTATGATCTGCCGTACAGCTCCATGGATCGGTATACAATATAATCTTTCCATGATCAGGCGCATGAATTACAGGTCCTAAAGTATCTTTCGCTGAAATAATTTGTTCAAATCGTAATGGACGAGTCACTAAATTACACCAATCATAAATAAACCAGGTTCTGGTAATTTTTACACTTTCACCACATCCTTCACCACAAATTTCAATAACATGATCCTCGTATTTATAGACAAGATTGCATGCATCATGTAAATGAATAGGCACTCCATTAAATGTGGGATATGCATCAGTAACCTCTCCGGTTGCTTCCAATATTTGATCGGGGTCTATGACGCCACAAGAAACTTTCAAAGAGGAAGTGGGAGGAAGAATCATGTGGAATGGTATAGGTAACACTGTAATAATTTGAGTATCCACTGCTGTATTACCAAAAATGTCCTTGGCCTTGATGATTCTCAGGATTTGCTTATCCTGGCTGCAAAGAGTTCCGGCGAAAACATCAGAAATAGTGTAAGTAAAGTCAGAACAGTCAGATATGTTAAAGCCGCCTAAAGCATCAGGACTGCTATCTTCTCCACAATAAATAGTCAAATCTTCCACCTCAATAACTGGTGGATCTTTGTCTTCAACCACGATATGACCCCAACAGGATCCTCCTTCACATCTGTTAATGACGGTGTAAATCAGGGTTTGTCCTGCATGCTCACCCGTTAAAATGTTATCCGCAATGATCTTACCTTTGTTGTCCTTAATTTCCAGCCACATGCATTCAATATCCACCAACGAACGCAATACCATGTCAAGAGTGATTTGACTCTCACAATCGTCTGAAAGACCAACATGGATGGTAGCCAAACAAGTGGGTGGCAATGGATGGGTTGGCTTTGCCGGAAAATTCATTGAAGTGATAATGAAAACAAAAATCAGTATGATAGTATTCATTCCGGATATCAATAAAAACCTCTTTATTCCCTTTCCCTTTTTTGCCATGATTATGTTCTTTTGGGTTTCATTCAATTCATTTGAGCTACCCGCAATACGGATGTTAGCACTTCAAAACATGAAGCCTCATGGACAGATATTGGAAGTAATGATGCGTATGGCATGTAATTGTCCATATACACAATGCATTACTCATATATCAGTTGAGTATACACTTCATGCAAATACATACCCGGATTGGAAATTTCATGGACCCTGTCACATGCTTACCTCATCCAGGCCAACAACCAGAACCATGCTGATGAATGAAAAAAGTGGAAAATTCTTTTCAAACAACGGATATTATACCATCCTTTTCTGAAAATAATTTATAAAAGTAAAATTCATTGCATAAGCTCTGGTTACTTGATCAAAAAAAGGGAGTGGATACACATTCTTCCATCGCCCCATTCATTAAGACATCCGAAAGATAGTAAATGAATATGAAACCAACAACAGCAATACAAATATTTATTTATAATATATTTGTTATAATTATAATATTATAGAATATAAATGCAATAATCAGGAATATATAAAATATTATATTTTTATTATATTTGAATCCGTCAGAATGTGAAAAACTAACATAATCAATATCTTAAATAATTATTTTATTTAATTTTTAAATAATTCGTTATATAAATCCAGCAGGACTAACCTTTGAAAATATTAATAAAAATTTTTGAAAGAAAAAGCGGCTAACCTGCCAATTAAGACAGAGAAAAATTAAATATATAAGAAGTATATATATTCATATAGTGCTCTATATAAAAAGAGTACACGTTAGTTAAATTTATAAATTTTAGTAATAATTACGCCCGTCCAATAAGTATGCAGGACTATTTCTGATTCTATATCTTGGTTAATTCTTTTTTCAAATAGTCAATGACATTCACTTCAATGGCATCTACCTGATGCATTTCAGATAAATACCATGAAATCCAATCGCCTAAGTGAACAAAGTATATAGATTTTTCAATAAGTGATTTTCCTTTGGAAAAAACTTCCAGCACGGTATCTGTCAGTTTCTCAATAATTTCCTTGTTGATATTAATTCGTACAGCATTTCTTTTGAAATCATCTTTATTTCTGAAATACAGAACGGCCAAATCATAGCGGATGTCTTTCCAACCGACCAATTCATTGTGATTCATTTCTGGTACTACATGGTGCCAGCATAGCAATTTTGAATTTTCATTGACTTGCTGTCTGAATCGGACTGCGACGGATTCCATCCTGTCAGTTGTGTATATAACCAAAGTTTTTCCAAATAATTTTGAAGCAATATCCCGGGCTTCCTTTTTAATGTCATCCTGATCATATTTAATCAGATCTATGGATGCTTTTAAATCGTGCAGGATATGATTACTAATAATCCCCAATTTGATAAGTATATAGATTTGTTGCACCAATGAATAACCTAAACAAGCCCTTGGAGAAGGCCAATCAGATGGCAATTGAATATAATCCAGATTCAGTTCTTTTGCCTTTTGAATCAATGAGCCTCCGGAAGCAACACAAATAATTTTGGCCCCTGTGATTAACATTTGTTCAAATGAATGAAGGGTTTCCTCTGTGTTGCCACTGAATGATGAAACTATGCATAAAGTATTTTGATCAATCCAGGCTGGAATGTGATAGCTTTTACCTACTATATAGGGAATTTTTGATTCTCCGGATATAAATTCCCTGACAAAGTCTCCTCCAATTCCGCTGCCCCCCATTCCGGCCACATACACTTTTTGTATAGGGTAATGGTGAGCATTGATTTGAGCCGCTTCACCGATTTCCATGGCTTCCTTCAATTGCGCCGGAAATCTCTGTATTAATGTATCCATCATAAGAATTGTCGTAATTTTAAGGGGTAAAAGTATGTAATCTTTCAGAAACACATATCGGTGCTAACGTTTTAATTGAATAAGTATTTCACAATAGGCTCTTGAGAATATGGTTTTCCATAATGACTTCTATATTCATATAATTATGGATGTGGCTCTAAAGGAAGCCACACAAGGTTGGAAATAATTTTTATCTCCGACCTTCAAAAATCAAATTATTAATGTGTCCAAATATTTTCATTGATGACTGATAAACAAAGAAAGGGAAGGCAGGGAGAGAGGTTGGCTGTCCGTTATCTGGAGTCAAAAGGGTATGTAATTTTAGACACCAATTGGCGATATAGCCGTTCTGAAATCGATATTATTGCCAAACAGGGAGATACTTTAGTTTTTGTTGAAGTAAAAACCAGATCAAGCAATCATGTTATGGATCCTGAAGATTCCATATCACCGGCCAAAGTCCACCGTATCGCTGACGCAGCTACACGGTATATGGATTTAACAGGACATGAATGGGCAATTCGCTTTGATGTAATTGGGATCCTGTTAAAAGCAAATGGACAATATGACATTTACCATCATCAGGATTCCTTCTTTCCTCAAGGCTGATTTCGAAAATTCCAATGAATCGTCACAAAATATTTATAGGTAAATTGGTTTTTATTCATTGAAAATTTTATCTTTGCACTCCTTTTCACTGGCCAAATGAACATAGCCTATGAACAGGTCGAACTTATAAACGATTTAATGTACAGATATGAAAAAAGATATTCATCCTTCAAATTACAGAACCGTAGTATTTAAGGATTTTTCTTGTGATTATGCATTTTTATCTAAATCATGCGCCAATACTAGAGAAACCATAGTATGGGAAGACGGAAAGGAGTATCCTTTGATAAAGCTGGAAATTTCATCAGCATCCCATCCGTTTTTTACCGGAAAAATGAAATTTGTTGATACGGCAGGCCGAATTGACAAATTCAACAAAAAATTTGCGAAGTTTTCTAAAAAATCATAGTCATTTTTTTAAAAAATTATGAAAGCCCTCTTCGCAGGGCTTTTTTTATTC
Organism: Saprospiraceae bacterium; assembly: GCA_035327565.1. GTDB lineage: Bacteria > Bacteroidota > Bacteroidia > Chitinophagales > Saprospiraceae > JABDLO01. The sequence goes on along the minus strand of DAOLDB010000004.1, from coordinate 75,800 downwards.
TCTATTTTTACCTTCCATGCGAAGTATAATATTATTCGACGATGATAATTGGTTAGGACTATTACCACTGACCTATACCCGACCTATATGCGAACTCAGAGTGGGCATTCTCACTATTCGCGAAAAATGGGAATGGTTATTGGAAGGGCGGTTTAGCTTTATCACTCAGGAATATTTGTCAATTAAATTTCCCATGGAAGTTTCAGAAGACAACATCATTATTAATGCTTCTATCCTCCCTACCGAAGCGTTGGCGAGTATGATCGATACACTTCCTTCAAATGAAGCCATTATTGCCGGAGATGAACTGATAGCAGCACGAATCCCTGGAAAATCTTTTGACAAAATGATGTCCAATCAGGAAATCAGTGAATTAAAAGGAATCAACATCGAAGACCGGAAGGATTTATACAGTCAGATCCTACGGCCTTTCGATATATTTCAATATAACGCCAGGGAAATCGTAAAAGATTTTGGATTGATCACCAGGGACAGAGATTCTCTTCCTTTGAGCGGCGACAATTCAAGCTTGAATGCTGACCATATTTTTATAGAAGAGGGAGCTAAAGTCAACTTTTCTATTCTTAATGCCTCCGAAGGACCTATCTATATAGGCAAAGATGCCATAATCTTAGAAGGCAGCGTTTTAAAAGGACCCTGTGTAGTAGGGGAAGGAGGCGTAATCAAAGTGGGAGCAAAAATTTACCAGGGCACTACTATTGGGCCCCATTGCAAGGCGGGAGGAGAAATCAAAGAAAGTGTCATCATGGCTTATTCAAATAAGTCTCATGATGGATATATGGGAAACTCTGTGGTTGGAGAATGGTGTAATATAGGTGCGGATACCAATACATCCAACTTAAAAAACAACTACGAGGAAGTGAAACTATGGAATTACTCCACCGGGAGGTTTGAAAAGACCGGACTTCAGTTTTGCGGTTTGATCATGGGAGATCATAGTAAAAGTGGTATTAATACCATGTTCAATACAGGCACAACCGTAGGGGTTTCATGCAATATGTTTGGATCAGGATACCACAATAACTTTGTACCTTCATTTACATGGACTCAGCCCGGCAAACCCACGACATACCTTGTCGAAAAAGCTGTAGAATCCATTCAAAGGATGATGAACCGGAAAGGGTTGATGTTCAAAGATGAAGATGTTAAGATCATGAATTTTATTTACCGTTACAGTGAGAAATGGAGAACATGGGAAAAAAGGGCAGTTTAATATTTAATGGATAAAACATAGAGTTGAAGAAGAAATCTTATCCTATACCTTTTCTAAAAAAATGGGTTTCCTACTTTACAGAAATTGAAATGGAGAGGGTGAGTTCTTCACTCAATCAAACTATGTTTGTTACACTTGATAAAGGAACATTGAAGTTGTCTACCCAAAATGCTATTTATTCTTTTGGAAACCGCTATGACAATTATGGAAGCCTGCTGAAAAAACTGGATTATACTTCAATGGACGAAGTATTGATTTTGGGATTAGGGTTGGGCAGCATTCCTTTGATAATGGAAGAAGTATCACAAAAATCTTTTCATTTTACCTTTATTGAGAAGGATGAAGAAGTAGTGTATTTAGCCAGCAAATACACTATACCGTATTTGAGATCCTCATGCCTGATCATCTGTTCTGATATTGGCTCATTCCTTATGACCGATGAAAAGCAATATCATTTCATTGCAATGGATGTATTTATAGATGACAAGATCCCTGAAGAATTTCAATCCATTGAATTCCTTGAAATGCTTTCAATGTCTTTATTTCCGGATGGCATGTTAATTTATAACATGCTGGCTTTCAATGAGAAAGACAAACGGAAGGCAGAGCAATTTTTTCAATCCGTTTTTACAATTGTTTTTCCTCAAAGCACCGTACAATACATTAAAGGAAATATGATGTTTACCGGTATTCGATGTGTTTGAACCTCCTGAGCCATTTCATCCCAGAAACATAAAGAATGGAAGATCCATCATGGTTTTTCCCATAAGGGAATATGAATCTATCACAAGTGGTTGCAGAATATTTTACTATCTTTGCATACCTAAAGAATACCTCAATGTTTATCATCAACATATATTTGAAATTAGGACTTATTGCATTGTTTTTCATTGGTGGAATATTGCTTACTGTATTCGAAGGTTTCATATATTCATGGCCCCTCATTCTCACCGGACTCATACTTTTATTGAGCTACTTTCTATTGGGTACAGTAGCATCTGCAGCCAATTTGGTTCAAAAAATGGATTTTGAAGGTGCGGAAAGACGCCTGAGCCTGACTCTGTCACCCCGCTGGTTGTATGTTACCAACAGAGCGTTTTACTATATCATGAAAGGATCGATCAAAATGAATAAAGGAGATCACAATGAAGCTGAGTCAGAATTTAATAAGGCTTTAAATTTAAAACTTCCTACAGAAAACGAAAGGGCCATGGTTCTGCTGCAATTGGCTAATATCAATGGAGCAAAAAACAAATGGAATGCAGCTAAAAATTACTTTAATCAGGCAAAAAAATTAAAGATCACCGAATCCCAACTTAAAGAACAAATGAATCAATTTGAAAAAGCGCTGATCAACAGGGGCCAGGTACAGGCAGTCAGAGGTATGGGAAAGGCCGGACAACAGATGATGAATCCCGGAGGTAAGCGCAGGAGACCCAAGATGAGGTAAATCTACTTGCAGAATAAGAATTCCAACTTTACCCAAGCATAAATTATGCTTATCTTTCTATTGCTAAAAACAGAACTTCTTCATACCAGATTACGATGACTATAGCCAATATAGTTACATTAAAGATTTATTTATGTTTAATTTTTTTAATTTTTAAAAATTATATTTCCTACCTTACACACAAATCAATCCCTATGAAAACCTTTACGGCCCTGTTCATAATCTTAATACATTTTCATGCCGTGTACACACAGGTTTGTGATCCTGGAACCTATTTAAGTGGTTCAGATTGTACCCCATGCCCGGAAGGTACTTTTCAGGATTTGTCTGGGCAAACGAGCTGTAATACTTGCCCTCAAGGTTCATTTCAGGACGAAATTGGACAAAGTGAATGCAAACTGTGTCCAATAGGTACATTTTCATCATTTATGGGTGCTGAAGCCTGTATTCCCTGTAGAGAAAATACTACTACGTTAGCCGCAGGAGCTACCAGCGAAAGTCAATGTGTTTCTACCGCGATTCCAACACTTACTCAGTGGGGATTAATTCTATTGGCTCTGAGCTTCACAATTTTAGGGACAATAATCATAAAACATACAGTATTTCGTACAACTTGATTTTCATATAGGGTATTATATTCTTAAATTCCATATTATCGCTTTTTACTGAATTTCCTCCACAAATACGTTTTCAGCAAATTTACGTGATATATTGATTTGTTTGCCTTCAAATGCAATGTACATAGATCCATCAAAATCTCTCTTGTCCATCACTTCAATTTCACTGCTCAGAGCCAGTCCAATATCTGCAACGTATTTTAAAAAAGCTACAGAATTATCTTTCACAGCCATTAAACGACACTTGGATCCTATCCCAATTTCTGCCAATGTAATTTTTGGTCTGATGCGGTATGTCCCATCCCTTTCAGGAATGATATCTCCATGGGGGTCTCTTGATGGAAATCCTAAAAATACTTCCAATTGCTCAATTAATTTTTTTGATTGGATGTGTTCCAGTTGTTCTGCCACTTCATGCACTTCATCCCAACGAAAGTTTAAACATTTGTATAAAAAGGTTTCCCATAATCTGTGTTTTCGAATGAGTTCCACAGCTATTGATTTTCCGTGGGAAGTAAGTTCGATTTTTCCATATCTCTTATAGTTTACCCAATTTTTAATTTTTAATTTTTTGAGCATTGCAGTGACAGAAGCAGGAGAAATATTTAAATAGTCCGCCAACTGATTGACTCCGGCTTTTTCTTCTTCCATCTCTTCAGTAAGGTGAAAAATAGCTTTCAAATAATCCTCTTCATTTTTCGTAATCATGCAAAAATATTTCGAGTGAAAGTCAGCATGTCTTGTAATGAATATATACTAATTACGCTCAAATATACTCTTTGTTCAATGGATCAAGGATACAGATAGTCTGATTTGGTTAAGCAAGGCAGGTATGTGGTTTATAAATCCTGTCTGCAAGGAAGTTAAATTTATAAACAAGAATAATAAGGATTGATGGCCAATGATTCTGGATCTGCTATACAAATAAAAAAAGGGAAGCAGGATAATATCTGCTTCCCTTTCAACTCAATATTATTCTTAATACCAGATCAATCAATCATCCTGATTGATCAGCATCGGCGTGCGACCATCTGTGATGATAATCTTGGAGTTGTTGGATCTTGCCAGTTCTCTGAAAGCCTCTATACTCTTAAACTGGATCACTTCGCGTGTAAGACCTAATGCAATAATGCTGTTGGCATCACTTATACCCTGCGCTTCAATTTTTCTTCGCTCGGCATCCTGTTGTTCTCTTTGCAATATAAACTCCATCCTTTGTGCATCTTGTTCCGCTTCCAGCTTTTCTTCGATAGCTCTGGCCAGTCCTGATGGAAGGCGGATGGTTTTTAACAGTACCGCTTCAATGATGATTCCTCTTTTATCGAGATTTTTCATCATTTCATCTTTAATGGCAGTTTCAATCTCACCCCTCTTTCCTGTGTGCATATCCTTCGCCATAAACTGCGCGGTGATGTCTGCAGCACTGGCCCGGAATACAGGAAGAATAACTGTGTTTTCGTAATCGCGCCCTACATTCTCAATCAAATGAGTAGCTCGGCGACCATCCACACTGTAGAGGATAGAAATCTCTGAAGCCACGTTAACTCCTTCTTTTGAAGGAAGAGCTAAGGTTACTTCAAGATTTACTGTACGTACAGGTACCTTGATAATATTACTTACCAGTGGATTATACATTCTTGCACCCGCCGGTAAAGCCTGTGGTTTGATTTTACCCAATGTTCGTTTTACACCTACCTCTCCCTGGTTTATAACCCGGCAACTACCTAATGTACCTAAGGTGGCAAATGCCAGAATAAATACGATTATATTTTTCATAAAGATTTGATTTTGGTTCTCTATTTCAACTTGCAAGCGTTCATTTTGCTTTAAAGCGATAAGGAATTAGGAAAAAATTAACTATTTTCCCAAATTCCACATCCCCACTCTAATAAAAAAAGGAGCCAAACGCAACCAAAATCAAATAGTAATTACTGTAGTTTGACTCCTTTTCTAAAAGTATACATTGAATTTTATCCCTTTTTCAGTAAATCTCTGATTTCAGTCAGTAGATCCTTTTCTGTAGGGCCTGCAGGGGGTGCCGGTGCCGGTTCTGGTTTGGCATTTAACCGGTTATATGCTTTAATAATCATAAATAATACAAATGCAATGATTAAAAAATCAATAATATAGGTCACCAATTGACCCCAGCGGATGGCAACTTCAGGTATATCCCCACTTGCAGCCTGCAAAACAATTTTCAAATCTGTAAAATCCATATTTCCCAGGATCATTCCAATGGGAGGCATTAATATATCCTCTGTAAAAGAGCCGACAATTTTACCAAATGCTCCTGCAATGATAACAGCAACGGCCAAATCGAGGACATTGCCCCTCATAATAAAGTCTCTGAATTCCTTGATCATAATTTTCGTTTTAAAGTAATGAATTACTATATCAGAATAAAAATAACAAAATGAATGAATCCTTGTAAATATGAATTGCAATTACTATTTTCAAAATTCTGATTTCAAAAGAATCTAGCTGAAAATTATAAATACCCCAACTTTATGAATTTCTCAAATTTTCACGAATCAGATTCAATGCTGAACCTGCTTTGACCCATTGAATCTGTGCATTGTTGTATGTATGTGAAACATCAAAGCGGTCTTCTGTTCCATCTGCATGTTTTAACAAAACTGTTAATGCTTTCCCTGGAGTCATTTGGTTAAACCCCAAAATGGAAATTGTATCATCCTGTCTGATTTTATCATAATCTGCCGGATTTAGAAAAGTCAGCGCCAGCATTCCCTGTTTTTTCAAATTGGTTTCGTGTATTCTTGCAAAGGATTTAACTATTACTGCATTTACTCCAAGAAATCGAGGCTGCATGGCAGCATGCTCGCGGGAAGATCCCTCTCCATAATTATCCTCTCCAAAAACTACTGTACCCATACCATTGGCCTGATACAAACGAGCAGAATCTGGTACTGAAAGGTATTCGTTATTGATAAAATTCAACACCTTGTTGGCTTCTCCATTAAAATAATTTATTGCTCCGATAAATGTGTTATTGGATATATTTTCCAGATGCCCGCGGTACTGGAGCCATGGTCCTGCCATAGATATATGATCGGTGGTACATTTGCCTTTAACTTTAATCAGAATTCTGTTTTCTTCAAGATCTTTCTGAGTTATAGGGTTAAATGGTGTCAATAGCTGCAACCGATCAGAATGGGACTCCACTCTCACTTCCACGCCTGAACCGTCTTCTTCAGGTGCAATATAGCCGGCGTCTTCCACCCCAAATCCGGAAGGGGGCAATTCAAATCCAACAGGGGGGGTTAATTTGACTTCTCTTCCATCTTCTGTGGTAAGCATATCCGTCATGGGATTGAACCCGAGTTTCCCGGAAAGCGCTACTGCTGTGACTATTTCAGGAGATGCTACAAAAGCGTGTGTATTAGGATTTCCATCCGCTCTTTTTGAAAAATTTCGATTAAAAGAATGGAGGATGCTGTTTTTTTCTTTTTTACTGGCGCCAGCCCTTGCCCACTGACCAATACAAGGACCACAGGCATTGGCAAAGACTTTAGCTCCCATTTTATTCAAGGTTTCCAATACCCCATCTCTTTCCAATGTATACCGCACTTGCTCAGAACCCGGAGTTATGGTAAGTTGAGATTTGGGTTTTATACCGTATTCTACGGCTTGTTTTGCAATGGATGCTGCCCTGGTAATATCCTCATATGACGAATTGGTACATGAACCAATGAGACAATATTCAAGTTCCAACGGCCAATCATTAGCCAAAGCCTTTTCTTTCAACTCTGAAACCGGAGTCGCCAAATCAGGAGTAAATGGGCCGTTAATTAGAGGCTCAAGTGTTGACAGATCAATTTCAATGACCTGATCAAAGTATTTTTCAGGATGTTCATAGCATTCAGGATCTCCAGTTAAATAGGGAGTGAGTGAATCTGCCATATCAGCAATCTCAGCCCTTCCGGTAGCACGAAGATAACGGCTCATTGACTCATCGTATCCAAAAGTGGAAGTAGTTGCGCCAATTTCTGCACCCATGTTGCAAATAGTGCCTTTGCCCGTACATGATAAACTGATGGAGCCTGCACCAAAATATTCTACAATCGCTCCGGTTCCACCTTTTACAGTAAGAATTTCTGCTACTTTTAGAATAACATCTTTGGGGGAAGACCATCCGCTTAAATTTCCCGTGAGTTTTACACCAATGAGTTTGGGCATTTTCAGTTCCCATGCCATCCCTACCATTACATCCACTGCATCAGCACCTCCAACACCAATGGCTACCATTCCTAAGCCCCCGGCATTGGGAGTATGAGAATCAGTACCAATCATCATTCCTCCTGGAAATGCATAGTTTTCCAATACTACCTGGTGTATGATACCGGCTCCGGGTTTCCAAAAGCCAATTCCATATTTATTAGAAACCGATTGCAGAAAAGCAAATACTTCACTATTGATATTCAAAGCTCCTTTCAGATCTTCTTCTGCACCAACTTCCGCTTGAATCAAATGATCACAGTGCACCGTACTGGGTACCGCCACTTTTTCTTTTCCTGCCATCATAAATTGAAGCAGAGCCATCTGCGCGGTGGCATCCTGCATGGCCACGCGATCCGGTGCAAAAAAAACATAATCTTTCCCTCGTTCATAATTCTGAAGAGGAGAATCTACATGAAGATGGGCATAAAGAATTTTTTCAGATAAAGTAAGGGGTCTGTTTAACACTTTCTTAGCCTGGTTTACTTTGCTGGCATAGTTCGAATAGTGCTTGCGGATCATTTCTATATCAAATGGCATACTTTTACTCTTTTGAGGGTTAGTAAATGAAGGAGTGCAAAGCTATAAAAAAGCTCATAATTAGGAAACAGCACTGAAGGTAATCGGTTTTAAACAGACAAAAGTTAGTAATGGAATTACCATAAAAGAATAATGAGATCCTAAGCCTTGCGTTTAATCTTTACCACAAAAGATGAAATCAAAACGAAAACGCAATAAAGGGACGTTTTTCTAATACAGTTGGCTTAAAAAAAATAGCTTATCTTTGCACAACTCAAAATGAAAGTAAAAGATTAAAATAAAATATACCCATATGTTAGCAACTGAAAAATTTAAAGTAAAGGATATTGATTTGGCAGAGTGGGGACGAAATGAAATTTCCCTGGCTGAAGCGGAAATGCCTGGATTAATAGCGCTCAGAAAACAATATGGCGATTCAAAACCATTAAAAGGTGCCCGAATTGCAGGATGTCTGCACATGACGATCCAGACTGCGGTTTTGATTGAAACCTTAATGGACCTGGGTGCAGAGGTATCATGGTCATCATGTAATATTTTTTCCACACAGGATCATGCAGCAGCAGCTATAGCTGCTAAAGGAATCCCGGTATTTGCATGGAAAGGGATGAGTGAAGAAGAGTTTTGGTGGTGTATTGAACAAACACTTTTTGCTTTTGATGGAGGGAAGCCTTTAAATCTCATATTGGACGATGGCGGCGATTTAACCAATGTGGTGCTGGATAAATATCCGGAACTGGTAAAGGGCATTAAAGGATTAAGTGAAGAAACCACAACAGGAGTACACCGATTGTATGAAAGAGAAAAGCGTGGCACTCTACCAATGCCGGCTATTAATATCAATGATTCCGTAACGAAGTCAAAATTCGACAACAAATACGGATGTAAAGAATCTTGCGTGGATGCCATCAGGAGAGCTACTGACATAATGATGGCAGGAAAAGTCGCTGTAGTCGCTGGATATGGTGATGTAGGGAAGGGTTCAGCTGCATCCTTGAGAGGAGCAGGTTGCAGAGTAATTGTCACAGAAATTGATCCCATATGTGCTTTGCAGGCGGCTATGGATGGGTTTGCAGTGAAAAAAATGGATAATGCTATAAAGGAGGCAGACATTATTGTAACTGCCACCGGCAACAAGAATATTGTTACAGAAAAACATTTCAGAGCCATGAAGGACAAAGCTATTGTTTGCAACATAGGTCATTTTGACAATGAAATCGATGTGTCCTGGCTAAAGAAAAATTACGGACATGCCCGGACACAGATTAAACCACAAGTTGATTTGTATACCATTGACGGCAAAGATGTAATCTTGCTGGCTGAGGGTCGATTGGTTAATCTGGGTTGTGCCACAGGTCATCCTTCTTTTGTGATGTCCAATTCTTTTACCAACCAAGTTTTAGCTCAAATCGAACTATGGAAAAATTCAGCACAATACAACAATAAAGTATATACTCTTCCCAAACATTTGGATGAAATGGTCGCCCGGTTGCACCTGGAAAAAATTGGAGTTGAGTTGGAAGAATTATCAACGGAACAAGCTGAATATATTGGGGTGCAACCCCAGGGACCTTACAAACCTGATTACTACAGATATTGATCACGTTTGAATAATTTAATGCCTGTTTTTATCCATTGCAATCTGTCTGAGGCTATATTAGCATAAAAAATTATTGCAACAGGTATTTATTGAAGCACAGAATGCAATGAAGCGTGGAGACTTAGTGCAAGCAGAGTCTCTGATTACTCTGTGCATCAAACAGAATCCACACCATGCTGACTCCCTCCATTTATTGGGGTTGATCAAAAGTCAAACCGGCAAACTTGAAGAAGGGCTTAAATGGGTTGAAATGGCGTTGCAAAAACGTATTCACCCTATGTATTACAATAATCTGGGATTGATTTTGAGTCGACTGGGAAGATGGAAAGATGCGATAACTCAGTACCGGTTAGCCTTAAAATTGTCCCCTGATTTCCTTGAAGCAAGATTAAATTTAGCTACCGCCTTATCTACTATTGGAAAGGTAGCTCAGTCTATTCCCCATTTTAAAAATGTAATTGATAAGGACCCTTTTCATTTGAGAGCATTTTTTAATTGGGGAAACGCCCTCCACAAATTGGGCAGGCATAGTGAAGCGTTGGAAAAGTTTGATAATTGTGTTCAAATTCAGCCTACTTACGCGGATGCCTGGCAAAACAAAGGATCCATGCATGAGTATCTTAAGCAATGGGAGGAAGCTGAAAGGGCTTATACAGCATGGGACCAGTTGACTGGAAATGCTCTAAAATCAGGATTGCAATTGATCCATTTGTACTACAAACAGGGAATGTACAGTAAAGCAAAACCCTATCTTCAAAAGTTGAAACAAAAGTACCCTTCAGACAGATGGCTGGAATTGCATATTGCATGTCTGGTGCCCGATATTTTCAAAGATTCACAAGAGATTGATCACTACATACATAGACTTGAAAATACCCTCCAAAAGTTAGTCCAATCACCACCACCACTCACACAAAATACTCTGTCAATTTACCAATTGACTTACCCATTTTCTTTGGCCTATGCAGGCTTAAATGAATTGCCACTAAAATCCAAATTTGGTGCTTTCTTTGAAAAATATTTTTCACAGATCAGGACTTCCACCACCGTTCGAAATAAAAACTTACCCAGTATAGCTATGTTAGTCACCGGTAAGCACGAAGGTGTTTTTTTGCGATGCATGAAAGGTTTTATTGAAAATTTTAATAAGGATCTTTTTCATTTCACTATAATTTGTGAAGCCCCCTTAGGATTTGAAATACTATCTTCACAAATTCGGAATTCTTCAGTAGAATTTTTGTTGGTGCCTAATGAAATTGAAAAAGCACATCAAATCATACAAAAAAAGAGATTTGACATTTTATACTATTGGGAAGTTGGATCTGATTCATTAAATTATTTCCTTCCTTATCTGAAGCCTGCTGCTGTCCAATGTGCATCCTGGGGATGGCCGGTCACATCGGGTATTCCTGCAATGGATTATTTTATTAGCTGCAAAGCATTGGAAGAACAGGAAAATTATTCTTCTTATTACTCTGAAAAAGTGATTCTGCTCGAACGATTACCTACTTATTATTACCGTCCTCAATTGCCAGAAACACTTTTACCATTGTCTTATTTTCACCTCCCTGAAAACAAAAACCTCTATTTGTGTTTGCAAAATATTCGCAAAATTCATCCCGACATGGATGAAGTTTTTGCTAAAATCCTGGAAAGAGACCCCCAGGGGATTCTGGTTATTTTGGGATCTGAAAAACGCGGTGCTATAGAAATTTTAGTGGATAGGTTCGAAAGAATATTGAAAAACCATAAAAACAGAATTACTGTCTTAAACAGGCTTAATACACAAGAATATTTTTCAATCATGCACTGCGCTTCTGTGATTCTTGATACTTTTTATTATACAGGAGGAGCCAATACGTCATGTGATGCTTTTGCAATGGGAAAACCATATGTTACATTATTATGGCATCAGCACCGGGGAAGATACGGAGCAGCGGCATATCTACAGGCAAATGTTAAAAGCGCACCTATTGCCAACAGCTTTGAAGAGTATATCCAGTTCGCTTTGCGTTTAACCCGGGACCAGAATTATTATGAAAAAATTTCTGGTCAAATGCAAAAAGGCAGCATTGAAATATTTGAGGATATCCAGGCAGTGAGGGAGTTGGAATATTGCTTTTTATCACTAGTAAATAGAAGCGACAGTAAAGCTGCCCTTATAAAAGCAGAATCAAAAACCGATTCCTTTGAAGTGATAAAATTAAACAATGAAAATAGCTATCCTGCGTATGTACCTTCAGGAAGTGGAAGTCAATCCATTGACATTGAAAAAACTCCTGGTCCGGAAAAAGATGAAAGGAAAAATCAACACTCTATAACGGACATGAAAAATGGGTACTTGAAAGAAGTAGAACAAAGGTCCAGAGAGGTATGGGTAGAGGACACAAATGATATTGGCACTCTTTCTACATTATTGAATTTCCTGGAAATAAAAGGAGAATATGAAGAGTTTGAAAAAGTTTGCGATAAAATCAGTTTGATAGAACAAGACTCCGATTTCGGATGGATTCGTAAAGCACTTTACTCTCCTCCACAGATGCGAAATCAGGAAGAGGAGAAATTAATCTTCAACCGGTTGAAAAGCAACATAAACGATTTACTTTCAAAAAAGGACTTGAAAGTACCTGATTTGAATACAATCATCGGGCAAAATTGGATGACCGCTTCCAATTATTTGTATCTCGATGAAAATCTTTTGGAGGTAAAAAAAGGAATGGCTTCAATATTTTCATCCGCCATCAGAAAAATGAATAAGAGGATCGATAGTCAGGGAAATAAACTTAAACTGGTATATGTGGTGACAAATGATAATGAAGAAACATTTATCCGGTGTTTTAAAGGAATTATTGATCACTTATCCAAAGAAAATTTTGAAATCATTATTCTTTGTTTGTCAAGTATCTACGAACACATTCGGAACACATGTTCCGAAAGTGTTTCTGTTATTTCATTTACGGACTTAAATGAAGGAGTGATCAACTTGTACAATGTAAACGCCAACATCATTCATTACTGGGCAATCGGATCAGATGCTTTCAATTATTTTATGCCGTTTTTCAGATTGGCGGCGGTACAATGTACTTCTTTAGGCCTGCCGATAACATCGGGGATTGAAAATGTAGATTATTACATCTCCAATCAATTTTTGGAAACTTCGGATTCTGCACATCATTACAATGAAAAACTTTATTTACTGGATCACTTACCCATTTATCTTCAACTTCCTGTTTTAGACAGTAATTCAATAAAGTATTCGGACTTTGGCTTGCCTGAACAAGGGCATATTTATATGTGTAATCATGGTTTGCGGAAGGTGAGACCCATTTTTGATAGCATAATCAAAGAAATCCTCACCAGGGATAAATACGGCTATCTGGTTTTTATGAAAGAAAAGAATGATTGGGTCAATCAGATGGTAATTGATCGTATCCACAGGGAATGTGAACAATTCACAGACCGGATTTACTTTACCGAATATTTATCCGGTGACCGTTATTTGCAGTGGCTTAATCTTTCAACTGTAGTTTTGGATACTCCGGTTTATAATGGGGTAACTTCCATTTTTGATGCCTGGGCATGTGAAAAACCGGTGGTAACCCTTAAGGGAAAAACCCAGAGATCAAGATTCACCTACAGTGCTTACCGCCAAATGGGCTTTAATGATGGCGTGGCTAACAATTTAGAAGAATATATTGACATAGCCATAAAATTTGCTTACAATAGAGCTTTTCTGGAGACTTATCTGATTATGTTAAAAGATAATATTCATAAATTATGGAATATTGAAAAGGTAGCTGAAGAATACCGCAACTTTTATTTAAAAGCATTTCACCATACTTCTTCTTTGCAATCATGACGCAAAATATCTACAGTCCATTACATTGCACCTATTCACCCAACGTACCTGCCTTGCTCACTGAATTGGAATGCAGTCTTGCACTGACAACCTATCAGGCGGGTAAACTTATTATTCTAAGCCCCTTAAAAGAAGGAGGATTGATACAATTGCCCAGAAATTTTAAAAAAGCCATGGGATTGGCTGTGGATGGAAGGAAAATGGCAATTGCAACTAAAGACGAATTGATAGTTTTAGCTAATGCTTCAGGTATCAGTTTTTATTTTCCTCCCCAACCCGGACAATATGATGCCCTGTTTGTTCCGAGAGCTTGCTATTATACCGGAGAAATTGACATTCATGATATGCATTGGGGAAAGGAGGGCTTGTACGCTGTGGTCACTGCATTTTCTTGCATAGCTTTAATGGATGATCAGTATAGCTTTACTCCAGTGTGGAAGCCGAATTTTATTCATGACAAAGATGCGAGAGACCATTGTCATTTGAATGGAATGGCAATGGAAAATGACAAACCTAAATATGTTACCGCTTTTGGCAAAACGAATACTAATAAGGGTTGGAGAAACGATGTCTTGAATGGTGGAATAGTGATAGACACCGAAAGCCACGAAATTATCATATCAGGATTGTCTATGCCTCACTCTCCGCGAATTTACGATGGAAATCTGTTCCTCTTAACCTCCGCAACCGGTGAATTGGTACAAATCGACCGGAAAAATGGTAAAAAAGAAGTTGTCACACGTGTCCCTGGATTTGCAAGAGGTATGTGTAAGTGGGGAGATTATCTGTTTATATGCCTGTCACGGATCAGAAAAAGTTCTTCTGTTTTCAGAGATTTACCTATTCGATATAAAGATGTGAATTGCGGCGTAGAAATCATTCATTTGCCTACAGGAATGAAGGCAGGACATATTCGCTATGAAAACGACGTGGAAGAGTTGTATGATATTCAGATTTTACACTCATATTTAAGACCGGGAATTCTCAATCATACTGAAAACATACATAAGAGCATTTTGAATACACCCGATTTCGATCTTTGGAAAGAAGATAAATCCAAGGAAAAATTGCCTATATAAACCATAAGTATATGCAGCATCAATAAAAAAACCCGGTGGGTTAGACCGGGTTCTTGTTCAACTCATTAATCACAATCAAATAACATATATAATAATCCGGTCTTTACCGGTAAATCGTTTTCAGAATATATATCTGTTTCCGATCATTTACATAAAAAAGGCAGATTGAGCCTGCCTTTTTTATATTTTCCAAAATCCGGAATCAATATGCACCCTTTTAAGTCAATTGAGTTTCTCCTGCTTTCTTATTCGAAACTACCGGTGTCAAATGGAAGTAAATCTTTATTACTTCATCATTTTAATAAAAATTTTATTCGGAAAATGTTGTAGTTATTTCGAAAAAATTCCTATTGGATTCAAAACTATTGAAGGTGTACCTTGCTCAGGATGATGTTTAAAGTGCCAATAACAAGCTGATCAAAGCCATAGTAGCAAACAACGCCCAAGGAAGCAACTGCATAAATTCTTGTTTTTCAGAATTGTAAGCAATATCACTTTTGTTTGATGAAGTTTTGTTTTTACTCCACTCAGGATTGTACTTTTTTCCTCCATTACCCAGGGAAATATCCTGCTTGATCATTTTCTTTCTCTCAGGAAAGAATGGTCGTGGCCTGAACTTGTCATAAGGTGTTCTGTGCGTATCTAGCGTTAACATGACTATAAAATTTTATTTTGTTAAAAAATTAATTTATTCAAAGTTTATTTATTCAGAATATATTTTTGAATTCTTACTTTAATAATAGAATTTCAAAATTAAATTCTATACTATAGACGTCTGAGGGGTTTGTTAAGTTGCATCAAAAATGCATTTCTCGGTGAAAGAATCAATTTATCCGTCTAACTGCTCTGTTTTAAAGATTAAAAGATATAAATAATGGAAGTTTTGACTTTTGGAATAGAATTAAATGAGATCGGTATATGTATAGGGGCTTTAAATGAAGCCGTTTTCACTCTTAAAGGAATGAATCCCTCCCCAAATACTATATTCCCTTGTTAATCGATACGTTAGTTGATGATTTGATTCTTTCAATATGGCAGGATTTAAAGAGACGAAGGTTTAATAATGGCTGTGAGGATCTATATTTATTTATTTTTGCACCCATATAGTTATTGAATTATAATAAATGGTATAATGGGTATGATATTTTTATTATTGACTCAGATTTTCTCGCACGTAATCTGTTTACATAATTACCATGTAAGTAATTGTGACATAAAATACAATCAACATACACAATCTATACAAATCAGTCTTCATGTGTTTATTGATGATATTGAAGATGCTTTGAGATTGACCGGAGCAGATCACCTATTTATTCTCTCCGAAAAAGAAACTCAGGAAGCCCATTTCCATTTGGAAGAATATTTTAACCGGCATTTGCATATATTTATTGATGGACAACGTGCAGTGCTTGATTTTCTTGGCAAAGAAAGTTCTGGAGATTATATGGCTGCCTGGTGTTATTTTGAGATTTATAATATAGTCAATCCCAAAGAAATTGAGGTCGTCAATACCCTATTGCTGGAGGTTTTTGATGATCAGAAAAACATAGTGACGATTAGAAAAAATCAACAGAAAAAAAGTTTTTTGTTATTTAATCATAAAAAATTCAAAGAAAAAATCTCTCTCATTTGATGGAATGGATCAAAACCATTGTAATTTTTCCTGTCAGGGTTTATCAGAAATTGATATCTCCGCTTTTAGGTCCCTCTTGCCGCTTCAAGCCTACCTGTTCCAGATATATGATCAGGGCTATTGAAGAATGGGGCGTCATAAAAGGACTATATCTGGGAATGAGGAGGATCGCCAAATGCCATCCCTGGGGTCCTTTTGGCGATGATCCTGTACCGCTTAATCCAAAAAATAAAAAATTTACTGAAAAGGCATTAAAGAAATAGAGATTCTCGTGCCATAATGGATGAAAATCAGAAATTCATATTAAATAAACCAAAAGTTTAGTGAACCTTTTTCTTTATTGTTATAGAAAACAGGCTAAAAAGCATTTCCAACTTTATCATTTGAAAATTAACTATTTGAAGTATTTATCAGCCCACAATCAGAAAGACTGATTAAGGAGAGAGTATTATAATTTATTCCCAGTTGCCTTTAGTTGATGAAAACCGTGGTCTCAACTTATTATTTCACAAAAGTGGGAGTAATGACCTTTCGATTCTGCCCCGCTTTTATGGTAGCACCTCCATATATTAAGGATTACGCTTCGAATTACATAAGAATAGCAAAATGCGACTTGATTATCTCGTAATTTCCTGAAGATTTTTATCACCGGAGCCAATCCCTTAACTCTGTTTTTCAGCAATTGATCAGAGATTTACCCCTTGATTTTTGCTGGTAGTTTATAAAATTCAAAAAAATATATATATTTTTTGAAAATTTAAAGGGGAAATGGAGGTATAAATGGACATAAATGTCTATCTTCGGACAAGTAAACGGGATTATCAAATTTTTGATCCCGGGATTGGACGAATTAAAATGATGAAATACGACCGTAAACCCAGTCATGGATCAGGCTATCTTTTGTGGCAGGTATCCAACATTTGGCAGCGAAAGATCAATGAACTGCTTACTGAATATTGTATAACACACGTTCAGTATCTTCTTCTGGCAACTATAATATGGATGGAAGAAAGGAATCTTACTATCAATCAAATCAGTCTCGCCAGGCATGCACACTCCCATAAAATGATGACCAGCAAAGTACTAAGGAGCCTGGAAAGGAACGGATACATCAAAAGAGAGGAGGATCCTGATGATTCAAGATCCAAGAATGTGACCATTACCGAAAAGGGCAGGCAAAAGTATTTTGAAGTCAGGAAAATATTCGATAACGAAGACAAACTATTTTTCGATAAAGTAGAGAAAAACAGATTTAGCCTTACCCGTATTTTTATTGATATGATAGAAGAGAATCAAAATCTAGAAACCCCTTCCAAAGTATAACCCTTCCATTGATTTAGTTTCTGATATCCAACCCCCACATCAATTTACTGCTGATGGTTTCCATAAAAGAAGTCGTGTGAGGATAAGCCAATTGGATTGTAAATGGACATTTTGTCAATCTGATTTTGTGTGCTTTCGTGATCAATTCTGACCTGGAATCCAGGGTCGAAAGATATTGTTCAGATCTTCCCTCAACTGAAATATCAATGATCTCTGTATCTGGAATAACGATTGGTCTTACAGTCAGATTATGAGGCGCTATGGGTGTTATGACAAAATTTGCAGCATCAGGAAACAGGATGGGTCCTCCACAACTTAATGAATATCCGGTAGAGCCTGTAGGTGTGGCGACAATAATTCCATCTGCCCAGATAGTATTTAATAATTTTTCATTGATGAATATGGAGATTTTTATCATGGCCGATCCATCGCGTTTGGTTATTGTAAAATCATTCAATGCAAACCGGGCATCTCCATATATATCTATATTGGATGTAAGGCTCAACACGCTTCTATTTTCAATCCGGAATTTTCCTGAAAATATATCCTGCATGGCTGGAATGATCGATTTTTTCTCTATACTGGCCAGAAATCCCAGTCTGCCCAGATTAATACCAACAATCGGAATATTACTATCCCTCACCCATGTAATGGATTGTAAAATGGTGCCATCACCACCCAATGTAATGAAAAAGTCCGGCTGATAATCCCACAGTTCCCGGTAAGAATGAATGATCCTGTCAGAACGGGGTTGCATCCCCTCCTTGCGAATTTCTTCAATGAAAGGATGGCTATACGCAATAAACACCCCACTTTTATCAGCAATGTTGATCAGGTCATTCAAATAAAGCAATTGTGTTTTATCGATATATTGACCATGAATTACAGTCTTCATTAATGTAAGATATTAAAAAGATAAAGAACTTTTGAAGAAAAATCCGCTTTCGCCCAATTGATTGAATGAATATGCCGCTTCGATGACAAATGTATTCCATAGCATAAAATCCAAAGCAGGGCCATACCCAAAAACCCACCGGTTGTTCAGTATGTTGGTATCGATGTAATCCCTCTCATTAATGTAACCACCATCAATGTTCCAGCGGAGAAATAATCTGACAGACATCCGCCGGAATTGTCTTAATGGCATACTTCGTCCCAAATCCAAAACTTTATCAAAAATTCTGAATTTCAAAGCCGATTGAAACAAAATAAAGTCGGTTCCGTCAATCACATACAATTCATAGCCGGTGATGACATCATGACCATATCCAATCGCTTTGTTATTGACAAATGCAACCTGGTCCCTGATCAAATTCGCCTTGGCTTTAAAGCGGCCACTGACAATCCAGCGTTTATAGCCCAGGTGTTTTTCAGCTCCTATAAATACTGGCAGATTGTTATAATCATTAAAAATACCCAATCCTTCTTTCTTAATGTTAAAAAACAACATATACCCTCCCTCCGGATATATAGTAAATACTCTTTTGTCTAACTGAAAGTCGTATTCTATCATAAAGTAGCGCAGGAAGTTATTTCCATTCAGAAAGTAATTGGGATTAAGATCTCTGGCTATGAAATCATCAACCTGATTATAAAGAAATTGAAATCTCAGTGTGTGAAAAGCAAAAAGATCAGGTCTGTGATTCAAGGTGAATCCCGTACGAAATCGCTTTAACAGAAGTCTTTCGTCCTCATTACTTATAAAGTTTTGTTTATTCCCCAAAGTGATATAATCAATTTCTTTATTATCCGCATAAAAGATTTCCGATTGAAATCCCCAATTGTCAGAGAGAAAGGGATAACGATATTCCAGCACAAAGTTTCTGGTAAAACCGAATTGTGCTTTTACTTTCAGTCGATCGCGATATCCTGTCAGATTGAAATGATCTGCTCTCACCCCGTAATTGACCCTGGACAGTGAACCACCCATTTCTTTCCACCAGACATTGAAATTACGGTCTGCCAGTTCGAACACCACTGTTGGAATAAAATACCAGCCTTCAACCAATTCAATATGAACATCTACTATGTAATTAAGAGTATCCCAGCTTCTAATAAGTATGTTTACATCGGTAAATAACTTTGTTGATAAAAGTCTTCTTTCATTCAATATTATTTGTTGGGGCAACTGTGCTATGATCAAAGTATCTCCTTCCAACATATCCAATTCCCGCCGGATCACTTGCTCCTTCGTTTTATGATTACCATAAAAGGTCAGTTCTCTGACTACGGCATATTCCTGTTGTGAGGAAACAGGCTGAATGATAATGAATAAAAGAATTAATAGGGAAAAAGATCTGATCATACAGATGCTCTTTGATTTTCAGTCGCAAAGGAAATCATAAATACATTATTAAGTACTATATTCAACGTTGAAATCCATGTTGGATTATCAGGAATTCTGTAAGGACGTTATGAAAATGTCTTTCAATGAAATGCAATAGGCGTTATATTAATTTTTTTATGATAAGACATGAAACATACTTCTATAGAAATCAAAGCCATATGTGATGATCCTTTCAGAATCATTGATTGGTTGGAAAAGAATCAAGCCCGCTACATCGGTGAGGATATCCAAACCGATACATATTTTCTTGTAAAGCAAGGGAGATTAAAACACCGTGAAGGTCAAATTGAAAATAATCTGATATACTATGAAAGGAATGATAAAGCTGGTCCCAAAAAGTCGAAAATAAATATTTACCCCTGTACCCGTGAGGGGAACCTCATACAGATTTTAATTCAGGCATTGGGTATGAAAGTCCAGGTTAAAAAAATTAGGCGTATTTATATCATCGAAACAATCAAAATTCATTTGGATATAGTAGAAGGGTTAGGTTCATTTGTTGAAATAGAAGTCTTTGTATCTGGTGAAGCCCAGGAAGAAAGCAGAGGAAGGACTCAATGTAAATTGTTGATGGATAAATGGGGTATCAAGGAGGGTGATTTAATAGGAGCTTCATACAGCGATTTAATGATTGCAAAAAATAATAGAATTTTATAAGGCATTTTATCTGAATTTTATTGTAATATTGCAATATAATATTATGATATGGGAGTAACCCGGGTAGAATTATTTACAGAAAAACAAAACCAACTTGCCCAAATGGCGAAAGTACTTGGACATCCTGCTCGTATCGCTATTATTCAGCATTTACTGAAAAGCAACACTTGCATCAACAGTGATCTGGTCAATGAGCTTGGATTAGCCCAGGCTACGATTAGTCAACATTTGAGAGAATTAAAAAATACCGGCCTGATCCAGGGTTCCATTGAAGGTGTTTCAGTTTGTTATTGCATAGACTCTAAAGTGTGGAATGAGTTTAGGGATGCTTTTGTCCAATTATTTGACCAATTGAATATGAATGATGTTTCTTCTTGTTGTTAGATACTGTATGAATTTTCAAAACATATTATTACCGGAACAAGCTTGTCTCCCAAATTTACAAGATCAGTTTTTAATATGAATCGCAAAAAAATTATACTGTTTCCGGAAATTAAGAAACAGATAAAGACCATTTTGAAGCAGGATATTGAGGATGACAGGCTTTTGCTCCTCAATCCGCTGATTCGTCTTTTAAAAGACAAGATCCAATTGAATGAAAATATTAAGTTGAATTTTATATGCACTCATAACTCAAGGAGAAGTCAATTCTCTCAAATTTGGGCAAAAACCGCAGCGCACTATTTTGGATATGATGTAGAAACTTTTTCCGGGGGCACTGAAGTTACCGAACTTAATAAAAAAGTGGTAGCCTCTTTGATCCGTTCGGGTTTCAGGTTGATTGAAAAGGGAGAGACCAACCCTTATTACTTTATTTTTTACTCAGAAGATGCTGATCCTATTGTGGCTTTTTCAAAAAAAATTGACGATCAAATCAATCCCATTGACAATTTTATAGCGGTCATGACCTGTGATCAAGCCCATGAAAGTTGTCCTGTTGTTCATGGAGCTAAATCAAGGATTCTGCTAACCTATAAAGATCCTAAAATATTTGATGGTACTCAGGAAGAATCATCAAAATATGATGAAAGATCACTACAAATTGCCGCCGAAATGTTTCATCTGTTTTCATCAATATGACTAAAATGAGTGATGTAAAACCAATTGCTTTCTTTGAAAAATATCTTACGCTGTGGGTATTCCTTTGTATTGCCACAGGAATCCTCCTGGGCAAGGTAGCCGGAGACTCAATGGCATTTTTATCAAAAGCAGAGATTTTCAATGTCAACGTACCTATAGCCATATTGGTTTGGCTTATGATATATCCCATGATGCTCCAGGTTGATTTTAGTAAACTTAGAGGTGCGAACAGGTTACCCAAAGGACTGATTCTCACAGTGACTGTCAACTGGCTGATCAAGCCTTTTACCATGGCATTTTTTGCTTGGATATTTTTCACTCACATGTACTCAGCTTATATAGATCCCTCATCGGCAGGAGAATATATTGCCGGTGCTATCATACTAGGGGCTGCTCCATGCACGGCCATGGTGTTTGTATGGTCTTATTTGTCTGGAGGGGATGCCAATTTTACTTTAATTCAGGTCTCTGTAAATGATATTATTATTCTGATCGCCTTTGTACCCCTGGTGGGAATTTTACTTGGCATCACTCAGGTTCAGATTCCCTATAATACACTTATTGCTTCTGTAATTATTTTTGTTGTCATACCCCTGTTGGCTGGAGTCATTACTCAAAATTATGTCCGTATCCGTAAAGGTAAAAACTGGCTTCAGCAGAATTTCTTACCCCGATTAAGGCCGGTAAGTATTATAGCATTGCTAAGCACCCTGATCTTGCTTTTTGCTTTTCAGGGTCCGAATATTTTAGATAACCCTCTGATCATAGTATTGATTGCTATTCCACTGATCATTCAAACTTACTTTATATTCTTTATCACCTGGTTTGGTGGTAAATTGCTACGGCTGCCCTACACCATTTGTGCACCTGCTTCAATGATTGGGGCAAGTAACTTTTTTGAATTGGCAGTTGCAGTAGCCATTGCTCTATTTGGACTGGATAGCCCGGCAGCTTTGGTTACAGTAGTGGGTGTACTCGTAGAGGTTCCGGTGATGTTGAATTTGGTTTATTTGGCAAGAAAATGGATATATTAAAGGATAATTCCTTTGAATCTTACTTGTTTTAATAAACAACAATACATATATTTGCAACATTGTTGCATAAATAATTCTTCACTTATGTTGCGTTACTATTGTTTTCTCTCTTTATTTTGTCTGTTGACTCCTTCTTGCAAGCACAGCCATGAACCATCGGAAAACCTGAAAGAAGCCATTTCTATTCATTTGGAAGCCGAAAAAATTGGCAAGTCTGTCGATTCTCTTATTCAGGAATTGCTTCAAGCGGGAATACCAGTGGATGATTTCATTAAAAAATTTGAAACCTGGAAGCAAAATGGAGTTGGCATTGAAGGTATGGATCATTCTCACCACGACCATTCCCATCACGATCATTCACACGCCCATCACCCCCCTCACCATATGAGCGATGAAGATATGATTCTGGTTCAAAAAGAATGGAAAGATAGTATTGCTCAACTGAAACTGGTATTACAGAATGTCCTGGAAAAATAGTTTTCTTTTGATCTTCATAGGGATACATCCTTTTTTGGAAAGTCTGGCACAAACTGAATATGGCTGGTCTCTCTTTGCGCATGCCCGGTTCAAGGACGTTTATGTCGAAAAATACAAAGCTTTCGCTTCGTTATTGGTTGAAACTGAAAGTCTGAAAAGAATAGAAGGAAAGCAAATAACTGTTACCGGATATTATATCCCCGTGGGTGACCCTGAAGTGGTGATTTTATCAAAATTTCCCTATGCCAATTGTTTTTTCTGCGGTGGAGCCGGTTTGGAAAGCATCCTGGAAATTGATCTGAAAAATAAACCGGGAAAAAAATGGAAAGTAGATGACAAATTAACTTTCAGAGGAAAACTTTATCTCAATTATCATGATTGGGAAAGACTTAGTTTTATCCTGGAAGAAGCTGAATGGATAGACCCAAAAAAATAATCGTATGCTAATAAAAAGTAAGCTATTACATAAACACTCCGATGTAATAGGAGCAATTTCCAGCTTTATGTGTACCATTCACTGTTTGGCAACTCCATTAATCTTTATATCAAAACCCATGATTTACAGAGGTGGGTTGATACAAGTCCATTCCCATTCTCATCTTTGGGCATATCTGGATGTACTGTTTATGATTATAGGTTTTGCAGCCGTTTATCTTTCCGTTCAACACTCCACAAAAAAATGGATTAAAATATCTCTCTACCTGGCATGGGGAATCTTTGCAGGTGGTTTGATATTAGAAATGAATGGAAATAATGGAGCTACCTGGATCTTGATATCTGGATCTGTATTATTGGTGTTCTTTCATCTTTATAATCGGCATTATTGCCTGATTGACCAATGCCACACTTTATAAGATACTGTTGGCTTACAGTAGATAGTCATCACCATGATTGAATGAAAATATCTTATTTCCAGCACAATCATTACTACTAGATTCTAATCTTTTTATATTTACAAAAACAGGGTTTAATAAAATTGTAATATGCAATGATGTAGAAATTTGAATGGCTGTGATGGATAATAAACACATTTTAACAGAAAAAATCAAACATCCATGGCATGCTTTGCCCGTGGATGTTGTTTTACAATTACTCAACACTTCCACAACCGGCATCTCCCATGAAGAAGCCAGCGAAAGATTGAAAACCTATGGAGAAAACAGTATACCGGATCCAGGACAGAGGCATTGGATATGGATACTCATTAAACAGTTTCGTAGTCTGTTAATTTTTATCTTGTTTGCAGCTGCTTTTATTTCCTGGTTGACTGGCCATAAAGTAGACACCTTTGTCATCCTCGCTGTGATTGTGATCAATGCCTTCATAGGATATATACAGGAATTCCGAGCCGACAAGGCAGTGGCAGCATTGAAGTCCATGCTTGTTCCAAAGGCTAAAGTGATCAGGAGTGGAAATACCCAATGGATGGATGCATCAAAATTGGTTCCCGGGGATTTGATTATTTTGGAGGAAGGAGACAGCATACCTGCCGATGCCCGCATTATAAAAGCAAGAAGTGCCAGAGCCATAGAGGCTGCTTTAACCGGGGAGTCAATTCCGGTAGAAAAGACAAGCCAGGCGCTGCCCGAAGTAACCATTCTGGCGGAACAAAGGAATATGGTGAGAAAAGGAACATTTATAGCTGTGGGTACCATCAAGGCTGTGGTTACAGGTACAGGGCCGGATACCAGTATTGGAGAAATTGCCAGAACCATTGGAAAAATAAAACCAGGCAGGAGCAATTTTCAAAAGAAAACCGATGTACTGGCAAGGCAAATGGCTGTCATTGCATTGATTAGTGCCCTTTCCCTGTTCATGGTAGCATGGTATATGCAAAACCATGATATGGAGGAGATTTTATTGATATCCATCGCTGCCTTGGTTTCAGCCATCCCTGAAGGATTGCCGGCGGTTCTGGCCATTGTCCTTGCTATCGGCGCACACAGGATGTCCAAACGCAATGCCATCATCAGAGAATTTACGGCAACGGAAACTTTAGGCGCGGTAACAACCATTATTACCGATAAAACCGGTACACTGACACAGAATGCGTTGTATGTCAGAAGATTATTTCTATTTAATGAAGAGGAATACAGAATCACCGGTACCGGTTGGGAGCCAAAAGGAGAATTTTTGCAATCCGGAAAGCGCATTACCCCTCTATCAAATAATCAACTGAAACAAGCATTAAAGATTTGTGGGTGGTGTAATCATGCCAGCATCCTCTGGAATCAGGAAAAAAACTCTTACCAGGTAACAGGTGATCCTACAGAAGCGGCTCTGCTCGTTTTAGCAGCTAAGGCAGGGTTAGAGCCCCGTAAATTTCCGGAATTGGTGAAAATGGATGACCTGCCTTTCGACTCTCACCTCAAAATGAGAGCTAGCTTAATCCGGGAAAGAGACCTACAGGAAATTCTGATCGTCGGAGCGCCAGAAAAAGTATTAGAATGCTGCCAGTATTTTTTGTCTTCAGATGGGATAGAAGAATTGTCCAATGATTTCCGTGCTGAAATTCTTTCAAAAATTGAGAATTGGTCCGATCAGGCCATGCGAGTGATTGGTCTGGCCTATAAAATTGAAGAAAATAACAGCAATACCCTTGATATTTCCCAACTTTCCGGATTAGTTTTTTCCGGATTGGCAGGCATGGTGGATCCTCCCCGGCCTGATGTGAAAGAAGCGGTCGAACAATGCAAAAATGCAGGAATCCGTGTGATTATGGCTACAGGGGATCATGCCAAAACTGCGATGGCAGTGGCGCGGGTGACCGGAATCACAGACGATCACAATACCAGCGAAAGAGCTTTTACTGAGGCCGAGCTAGAGTCGTTCAGTGAGAAAGAATTTGAGGAAATCATTCTCAGTCACAATGTTTTTGCCCGCCTGACACCGGTAATGAAAATGCGGATTGCCGGGTCGCTCCAGGATAAAGGTGAATTGATAGCGATGACCGGCGACGGGGTAAATGATGCTCCTGCATTAAAAAAAGCCGATGTTGGGGTGGCCATGGGCATTATGGGTACCGATGTTGCACGGGATGCTGCAACTATTGTTTTGGCTGATGATCACTTTTCCACCATTGTCAACGCCATAGAGGAAGGACGCATCGTTTTTATCAATGCCCGGCAAACCAGTTTCTTTTTAATCACCACAAATTTTGCCGAAATCATCACTTTGGTGACAGCCATTGCCATAGGACTTCCGGTCCCATTAACTGCTACGCAAATACTGTGGTTAAACCTGGTTACTGATGGAATTGGAGATATTTCATTGGCAACTGAACAAGGTCATGGCGATGTGCTGGAAGAAAAACCTGTGAATCCAAAAGAGAAGATTCTGAACCGGGAAGTTCTCCCTTTTTTATTCATCAATGCCGTTTTAATGACCCTGTTGACTTTGCTGGCATTCCAATGGTTTCTTCCTCACAGTCTGGAGAAAGCGAGATCGGCAGCATTTATTATTATGGGATTCAGCCAATTGTATAATGTGTTTAATATGCGTTCATTAAAGCTCTCGGTCTTTAGAATAGGTATTTTTTCCAATAAATTTGTCAATCTGGCTATTTTCGTATCGGTTGTAATTCAGGTACTAATCATTGAGCTTCCTTTTTTTGAACGCTTATTTCGCTTTGAAGCCATTAACTTCACCGAATTTTTCGTATTGGGATTGATGGCATCATCCGTTTTGTGGTTTGGGGAATTGTATAAACATCTGCGCTACCGGAAAAAAAATATAAAATGGAGTAAAAGCCTACAGCATTAGGTAATACATAATCCGTAGTCATTGGGTCATGTTGTGCTGATGGTAAGATTATTTGATGGTGGAATGGTATGATTTTAAGAGGTTATGAAGGTATCTTAGCTGTGTGTTTGGATTATATCCAGGTCAGAAACACAAATTAGACGGATCAATGAACAACACAAATCCAAACTTAATACCATTAATTCCTGCCTTCATTGAAATTTGCGGAAATCCGTGATTCAGAAAAATGGAAGCCGCAAAACAAGAGTACCCTTACAATTTCAGAACTATCAACCAAAAAATTAATCAACAAATTAACACATAAACAGCTCAACATTCTCTGATCACAACAAACAGGCCAAGGGCGACTACCGACCGGACACCGTCAACGATTTATATTCAACTACAATTCTTTTCTCAATCTTGCTACCGGAATGTTCAATTGTTCTCTGTACTTCGCTACAGTCCTTCTGGCGATGTTATAACCCCTCTTTTGCAGCAGATCTTTCAGCTTTTCGTCGGATGCAGGTCGTTTTTTATTCTCTCTGGAAATAATGTCAGTCAGAATGTTTTTCACCTCCAGTGTTGACACTTCCTGTCCATCCTGTGTCATCAGGGATTCTGAGAAAAAGTCCTTCAATCTGCGCGTACCAAACTCCGTTTGTACAAATTTAGAATTCGCTACTCTTGAAATGGTAGAAATATCATGCCCCGTGATTTCTGCAATATCTTTAAGTATCATGGGTTTAATCCTCCGCTCATCTCCCGTCAGGAAATACTCATACTGAAACTGCATGATGGCATACATGGTTTTAAAAAGAGTGTCCTGTCGTTGCTTGATGGCATCAATAAACCATTTGGCAGAATCGATTTTTTGCTTTATAAACAATATGGCTTCCTTCTCTTTGAGGGTACTGCGTCTGCCCCGGGTTGTGTCTTTGTAGGCTAATAGCATATCCATATATTGGTCATTGATCCTGAGGTCAGGGGCATTCTTACTGTTTAATGATAACTCCAGTTCTCCATCCCGGTTACTGATAATGAAATCGGGAACGATGTATTGATTATTGTGACCTGAAGTAATTTGAGCAGCGCTGGCCGGCTTGGGATTCAATTTTAAAATTTCATCAATGGCTTCCTTCAATTGCAGTTCTGATATTTCAAAAGTCTTCTGAAGTTTTATATAATGCTTCTTGGTAAATTCTTCAAAATAGTCTCTCAATATCATTAGTCCTAATAACCTGGCTTCGTCATAAATTCCAGGCTCTTTTTCCAGCTTTTCTTCCAGTTGAATAATGAGACATTCCTGTAAATTGCGGGCGCCTACTCCCGGGGGATCAAATTTCTGGATCTTTTTCAGTAGGTATTCCACCTGCTCTTCTGTCACTTCAATATTTTGTGAAAACATTAAGTCATCCATGATGGAAGCGGGATCCCTGCGTAGATACCCGTCTTCATCGATGGAACCAATGATCTGTTGAGCCACCTGCTCTTCTTCCTCATCTTCCAGATCCAATAAACCCAATTGCATAGCAAGGTATTCGTGAAAACTACTCTCAACCACCGCAGGCATGGTCTTCTCTTCCTCGTCTAAAGTATAATTCTCCCCCTTCAATTTATAAGTGGCGGGATCATCTTCCATATATTCTTTTAAATAATCATCCAGCTCGAATTCGATTTCATCTTTCTTGTTATCCTCTTCACCAAAATTTGAATCTTCAGCACCCAGATCAAAAACTTCAGATTGATCGTCGCCTTCTTCCAGGGCAGGATTGACTTCCAATTCTTCCTTAATTCGCTGTTCCAATGTAGCAGTAGGAATTTGCAAAAGCTTCATCAGCTGTATTTGCTGAGGTGACAGCTTTTGCAATAATTTCATACTTAGGTTTTGCTTCAACATGTGATTCCAATTATAAGTTTTGAGGATCAATTCCTTCAAGTATAACCACAAACTATAAGTTATTAACCCAATACTTTTTTTCTTAGTTTCGGGCTTGATTTGGTTTTAACTCAAAAGTTTTTCATTTAAAGTAAATAAAATATAAATGACAACGTATGGATATGTCCATCTGACATAAATAAAGCTTACAACATAACAAATATAACAAAAGAAAAAACACATGCAATTTAATTATTATATAATTTTAATTGATAATTAATAAATTAAAATTTATATTAAAATTTAATATGATTATGTCAAACAAAATCAATGGGTTAAGGGAGAAAATGATCGCCAAAGGAATAGACGCTTTTTTTATATCCGGCAGCGATCCTCACCAGAGCGAGTATCTGGCTTTGCATTGGAGTATCCGGAGTTGGTTGACGGGTTTTACCGGCTCTGCGGGCGTGGCCATCGTGACCCAGGAGCATTCAGGGTTATGGACTGATTCGCGATATTACATCCAGGCTGAAAACGAATTAAAAGAAACTGATTGGGTCATGCACAAAATGGATAGTAAAGCCATTCCCTCCTATATCCGATGGGCCCAGGAGAAGTTGAAAAAGGGCTCAGTTATCGCATTGGATGGTCGAACCATTTCACATGCACAATATGATCAATTTGACAAATGGTTAAAACCATATAATATTACTCTTCAAATATTCGCCGACCTGATCTCTGAAATTTGGGAGGATCGTCCTGAAATTCCCGAAAATCCAATTTTTGAACATCCAATTAAATTTGCTGGTAAGTCAAGGCTAGAAAAGTTAGAACAAATCAGAAAGAAAATGGATGAGCTGGATGTAAGTTCTTACCTTTTAACCGCATTGGACGACATAGCATGGACATTTAACCTGCGCGGTTCTGACGTGGAGTGCAACCCTGTTTTCCTTTCATATGCCTGTATTAACAGAGAGGATGCCATACTTTTTGTAAATGAAAATAAATTAGGCCCCGAACTTACTCATAACCTTAATCAAGACAACATAAAAATCGCCGGATATTCTGACATTATGGTCTTTTTAAATCAAATGCCTGAAAATGAAAGAGTGCTGATGGATCCCACGCAAGTCAATGCGGTATTATGGAAATCGGTCAATGGAATCAGGGAATCCGGTCAATCCATTTCAAAATGGGAAAAATCCATTAAAAACGATATAGAAATTAAGCATTTCCGGCATACAATGGCCAAAGATGGTGCGGCACTGGCAGAGGCATTTCATTGGTTGGATAAAAACATTGAAAAGTCAAAAATTACTGAATTTAATTTAGCGATGAAAATTGCAGAATGCCGTTCTCGAAAAGCCCATTATTATGGAGAAAGCTTTCATGCCATTGTCGGTTACCGGTCCAACGGAGCCATCGTGCATTACAGACCTCTGCCTGAACAATGTGCAATGATTGAAAATTCGGGACTTCTGTTAGTGGATTCAGGAGGTCAATATTTGGATGGAACAACGGATATTACACGCACTTTTTCCATGGGTGAGGTTAGCGAGGATGAAAAATTACATTATACCCTTGTGCTAAAAGGAATGTTGGCTCTATCCTCAATCCGATTTCCCGCTGGAACTACCGGAATTCAACTGGACATTTTAGCCAGACAATTTCTGTGGTCACACGGACTTGATTACGGACATGGCACCGGTCATGGTGTTGGGTTTTTCCTCAATGTTCATGAACCCCCCCAGGGATTTGCTCACACTTTATCCGAAAGAGGAAAATCCACTATCAAGCCCGGCATGGTTACTTCAAATGAGCCCGGCTATTACAAAGTAGGCCATTACGGTATTCGTATTGAAAACCTGATCCATTCCGTGGAAGCAGAAAATGGTTTTTTGAAATTTGAAACATTGACTTTATACCCATATGACATTTCTCTCATTGATGGTTCTAAGCTTACTCCGCATGAAGTTTCTACCATCAATACTTATCATTCCTATGTATTTGATCAGGTCAGCCCTTTTATTGATGATACCGAAACTGTAGCCTGGTTTCAGGAAAAATGCGCACAAATTCTTTAAAATATTTCTTAGCACTTACTATTCATGACAACACTTCTGGAAAATATATACGACCCTCAGATCTTTAGAGCAGAGGGGCATAAACTGGTAGATTTATTAGCCGATCATCTTGAGAAAGCCCATACAAAAGAAATCCCTGTCAATGCATATAAAACCCCTGAAGATCAATATGTGTGGTGGCAGAAAATGTTGGCTGAAAACCCCGAACCAGAAGAATATTTTAGAGCCCTGACCGAAACGTCCATGCACCTACATCATCCCCACTATATGGGTCATCAGATTTCTCCCCCAGCACCGATCTCTGCTTTGTCTGGGCTTTTAGCTGACCTTCTAAACAATGGAATGGGTGTGTATGAAATGGGAGGTCCATCTACAGCCATCGAACGGCTCGTTATTACTACACTTGCCCAAGCCATAGGGTTTGATGATCTTGCTGGTGGATTCTTAACTTCAGGAGGCACTCTTGCAAATCTCACTGCTTTATTGACCGCTCGCAGCAGACTGTCGGAATATAGGGTGTGGTCAGAAGGGTATGAGAAAAATAATCTTGCTGTTTTTGTTTCTGAACAAGCCCATTATTGTATTGACAGAGCCGCAAGAATTATGGGCTTAGGGGATCAGGGGATTTACCGGATACCCGTGGACCGGTTATTCAGGATGAATATTGCAGAACTTGAAAAATCTATTCTCCAGGCACTTTCAGACGGTAAGACTCCTTTAGCCATTGTTGGCAGTGCATGTACAACCTCTACCGGGGCATATGACCCTCTTGATGAAATTGGACAGCTGGCTACCCGGCATGGAATATGGTTTCATGTGGATGGTGCTCATGGCGGAGCCGCTGTATTTTCGCAAAAATACCGTCACAAGCTGAAAGGAGTCGAAATGGCTGACTCTATAGCTATTGATGGACATAAAATGATGATGACCCCTTCCATCATCACAGCATTAATTTATAGGGATGGTGCGCACAGTTTCGATACTTTCATGCCAAAAGCCGATTACCTTTTTCAAAATAGCCATAACGAAGAATGGTACAATATGGCCAAAAGAACTTTTGAATGTACAAAACTCATGATGAGTATAAAATTTTATTCCATTATAGCTTTTCACGGAACTGAAGCCTGGAGTGAATTTGTAACCACTTTGTACGATCACGCCCTGCATTTTGCGCAAGCCATTCAAACTCATCCGGCAGGTTTTGAATTACTTACCCCACCACAGTCAAATATTTTATGTTTCAGAAAAAAATTGAATGGTTTCGATGACAACAAACTCAACGAGTTGAATGAAGCCCTCAGAGATAAAGTATTGCAAGAAGGCAGATTTTACCTCGTTCAGACAAGAATTTATGGTGTTTCATGGTTGCGCATTACCTTAATGAATCCCTTCTCAACCATCATCGACATTAACCATCTTTTGGGAGATCTGGAAAAATACACTGAAGAATGGTTGAAAAACTTTGGGCAGAATACTGAAATAATAGATGTAATACCCTGAAGATCATGGATTATCATTTACCCTTTTTATTATGGTCTCAAAAAAAAAATTGTATTTCTTTACCTGTTTACTGAACTGTGAAATTGTAAAAAACATTAATTTAGTGAGTGAAGACGACAATATAAAAATTGTAATTTGAACAGGCATCACGAAATATATCTGCATTTTTATAAGATTGATAAGTCTTCTTATCAGGATAAGGTGCGGTTTTTTGAAAAACACAAAGAACAATTGACTCAATTGAGTTTCCATGAAGGATTGGAAATGAAAGCCGATTATGCCTTTGCACTTTTTGAATTGGGAAAATATTATCCCTACCTCAAGCTATGTGACGAACTCATAGAAACCGTTATTATGGAAAATATTCTTCGGCTTAACGGTAAAAATATTTTTGAAGAATTACTTTTTCGAAAAGCGGCATCTTTATATAACCTAAGACAGTTTGATGATGCCATCAAAATTGCACGCGAAATTATTGCCATCAATCCGGCCAACACGTTGGCAGCCAATTTATTGAGACAAAGTCTCCGTCTGAAGGGTTATAAATGGTATGAAGTAAGTAAAGGGATTGCTGTTGTTTTTCTTTTGTCAGGCATTTCGGTGGTTGTCGCTGAATTATTTGTGGTAGACCCTTTCTACGAAACCTATGCATTTCACGTCAGAATTTTCAGAATCAGTTTATTTGTGATTGCCGGCGTATTGTTACTTTTTAATGAAATTGCGATCAGAGCCATCTGCTTCCTGCATGTCAACAAATACGCCCACAAAATTGAGCGTAAACGCACCTTCAAAATTTAATCGCCGCCCTTCCTTCCTGCCCAGAGTTGATAATTCAATTTTGCAATGATTTGTAACGCTTGAAATTGTTGTACTTTTGCTGGTCAACAAACGAAATTATGAGTTTATTAAGTATCGGTACAGTGGCTTTTGACACCATTGAAACACCTTACGGTAAAGCGGATCGCGTTATTGGGGGTGCATGCACATACATCAGTTATGCCGCTTCATATTTTACAAAGAATATTAAAGTGGTTTCTATCGTTGGCGATGACTTTCCGGAATCGGAGCTGACAGCTATGAGAAAAAGAGGAATTAATCTCGATGGGTTAGAAATCAAAATGGGAGGGAAAACATTTTTTTGGAGTGGCAAATACCATTCCAATATGAATAGCCGCGATACCTTGACAACAGAGCTGAATGTCCTTGCCGATTTTAATCCTGTATTGCCTGCTTCATATCGATCTTCACAATTTGTTATGCTTGGAAATCTAACCCCTGAAATACAGCTTAGTGTTCTCAATCAATTAGATGGCAACCAGAAATTAATTGTAATGGATACGATGAATTTTTGGATGGATGTGGCCTGGGATGCTTTAAAAAAGGTAGTTGCCAGAGTCGATGTATTAACAATCAATGATGATGAGGCACGACAGATGTCAGGAGAATACAGTCTGGTTAAGGCTGCTGAAAAAATCCATGCAATGGGGCCTCGTTTTCTAATCATTAAAAAAGGAGAACATGGGGCTTTGCTTTTTTCCGAGGGAGAAATTTTCTTCGCCCCTGCCTTACCATTGGCTGAAGTGTACGATCCTACAGGAGCCGGAGATACTTTTGCCGGGGGCTTTATTGGTTATCTGGCAAATACGCATGATTTATCCTATGAAAATATGAAAAATTCTATCATTCATGGGTCAGTTATGGCTTCATTTTGTGTAGAGAAGTTCAGTATAGAAAGATTGAAAAATATCACAGAGAAAGAGCTAAATGATCGGCTCAATGCATTCAAAAGGCTAACCCACTTTGATCTAAAATGAAGTAAAACTCTCAATGATAATTCATAAAGAAATTCTTTTACCCCCATTTCCACGGGGTTTTCACCTGATTACCGAATGGGTGCTCAGAGAATTAGATAATCTTCCCAAAGAATGTGTTTTGAATGTTTTTATACACCATACTTCTGCAGGGCTTACCATCAATGAAAATGCGGATAAGGATGTTCGTACTGATTTTGAATCCATATTCAATACACTGATTCCTGAAAACCTGCCTTTTCTCACTCACGTTATGGAAGGGCCCGATGATATGCCCGCACATATTAAGTCCAGTCTGGTAGGGAGTAGCGTGAGTATTCCAGTAAGCAAAGGCAGGTTAATGCTAGGAACCTGGCAAGGCATTTATCTTTGTGAATTTCGAAACCGGGGTGGCAGAAGAAAAATAACCGTTTCAATAATCTCGTAAGAATTGGAGTGTTTATAAACCTTCAGATTTAATGGTTGTCTTCAATTGAGTCCTCGATATTTTAATATTTCTTATATTTGGAAAAAAACATCATTTATGTCTGATATTGGCAAACTTATTCTTCGTTTAGGCATGGGTGCATTGATGCTTACCCATGGGTACCCTAAATTATTAAGGCTTTTTTCAGGGCAAGAAATAAAATTTTCTGACCCGCTGGGAATTGGTGCTTTACCTTCCCTGATTTTTGCTGTCTTTGCAGAAGTAATATGTTCTGTTGCAATTATGATTGGATTTAAAACCCGGTGGGCAAGTATTCCGGTGATTATTACCATGCTTACCATCTTCTTTGTCATACATGCTGATGATCCTTTCAAACGAAAAGAATTGGCATTGGCATATGCAGTGACTTTTATTGTAATATATTTTATTGGCCCGGGCAAGTATTCCGTTGATCAGAAATTAAACCGTTTTCAATGATGAATTGAAATACTTACTGAAGCAAAAAGGGATTTATATTTCAGGGCAAACAAAATACCGGCTAATATGCACTATGATTCGCATAAATGCAAAAGAGTTTTTTTGCTTCTTTGAGTCTTTGCGAGAAACGCTAATCAATGAACAGCAAACTCCATCCCTTAGACCAATTAAAAGGGTTTCTCTTCCCGTCTTAGGGATTAAAATATAAAGTTCAATCCAGGTAAGCCGTATTTTCTCTGATGTGCGCACTTACATTTATGAGGATGACGTGCATTATACACTTTCCTTTCTATTCAGATAATAGAGTTTCTTTACCCATTCCAGATATTTATTGACCAACGTATCCCAGTCTAACTTATTGGTAAATTCCAAACCCTTGATGATGAATTGATGCTTCAATTCATCATCGGACAACAAACGTTGAATTTTCTCCACATAATCCTTTGCATCATAAGGTTCACACATAAACCCATTGATATTGTCTTTGACAAGATTAAACGTTCCACCTCCTCTTGCTATCACACAGGGACAACCACAAGCCATTGCCTCAATGACAACATTTCCATAGGTTTCGGACACAGAAGGAAACACAAAAATATCACTGGTAGCAAACAGAGTACTTAAAGTTTTTTGATGTACATTCCCCAAAAAATATGCTTCAGGCATTTTACCTTCCATTTTTGCACGGGCTACGCCATCACCCGCTATAATAAAATTCCAATAATGCCCTTTATTCCTGGAAAGTTCGTAGATATTTATCAGTGTCTCGAGGTTCTTCTCCCATACCAATCTGCTTGCAAAAATTATATTGGGATGGTCATTTCCGGTGATTTTTTTCATGACGCCTTCATCCCTTGCTTCCGGTGTAAATATATTTCTATCCAGGCCTCTGGGCCAGATTACTAATTTTTTTGCTTTGAATCCATAGGATATTAATTCATCCCTGATCTGAGTTGTTGGAACAAGTGTAAGATCGCATTTATTATAAAAAGTCTTTTGTCCGGATATCACTGTAGATTTGGCCATTTCAGTAAAAACCGGAATGTGATGGGTATAATATTCAACATAGGAAATAAAATGGGTGTGGTAGATCGTAATGATGGGTATTTTTTTTCTTTTTGCATACTCAATAGCAAAATTTCCAAGCAATGAAGGGGAAGCAATGTGGACTACATCAGGTTTGAATTTATTAACAGCCTTCCTCATGCTGAAATAAACCAAAGCAGGCATAGCCATTTTGTAATCTTCATTAAATGGTACCTTCAGATTGGGTACTTCAAATATTTTGAAGGGAAATTCTTTTTTCGGTCTCTCCCCACAAATAAAAAAAAATTCAAATTGTTCCTGAGGTATTCTCCCAATGATTTGAAACATGGTTCGGTTGGCTCCGTCAAAATCTTCGATTAATATATCAGAGAAAAAAGCAACCTTAATCTTTCTCATGCCTGTCTTTTATACGATCCCTGGATGTTATTATACACAATAAACGCATGGAAAGTAATATTCCTTCCTTTGTAAATGATATTATTAGCATTTTTCTTTATGCACTTGATCAGGCAGTCGTATAGTATTTAATTCGACCTGAACTTCATTCTGTATATACCTATTATAAATAATGGTATCAATATTATAATTAATGCTATGGAAGCGGTAACTCCTGGGTTAGCAAACGAAAAACCAAATCCACCAAACAACCCTTCCCCATAAAAGAACAACAAAAAATGAATCAGGGGAGCTAACACGGAAAGAATCCACAAGGGAATCAATGGACTGTCTTTAAAAATCACTCCATAAAGCAGAGGAGGAACGGCAGCAACAACTAAACCGTACACTCCGGTTTGACCATATATACCTAGTAACCGGGGTGGGTGGATATTTACAAAGAAAACAGAAATGGCTATAACAACAAGAATAACTTGAGTAAATTTCGCAGCCAAACGATACCTGCTTACACTATTCATACCCGAACCTGATATCCATTGTGTGGCGTTGAGTATTAAGTCATTGCTTGTAATAGTTGAGACTCCCACCAGTAGTCCATCCAAAGTAGACATAGCTGCAGCCAAAAGAACAATGCTTATTATTGAAAAAATCCAGGGTGGAAAAACTTTGTATAAATACACTGTCATCACAAGATCTTGCCTGAATTGACCGCTTTCCATATCAATCAATTGCTCTGCAGAAATGACGCCATGAGCCCAAAAACCCGATAAAAGCAATGCGGTAAATAAAATATAAACTACGCCAAATACTGCAATGTATTTTCCAACATCCCGATCAGTTTTTACATATAGAGCTTTTGTCAGAATATGGGGCTGACATACCAATGCAGCACCAATCAAAAACCCCGATATCCATGATGAGAAATGATTGCTGAAAAGTTTACTCTGAGGATTGGATATTTTTAGCATTTCCGGATTGGTAAGAGCCAGATCCGTTAACAATGAAGGCTTTATAACAAAAAGAACATAGATGCCTGAGCCAATGATTAAAATGGTTATAATTATCATCAATACTCCCTGTAACATATTGGTATAAACATGGGCATATGTTCCGCCATATAACACATATGTTGTTACAAATACTAAAGTAATTACCAATGCTGTAATATTGGATATACCCAATTGCTTCTGCATAACAATAGATATGCCCCCTACCAGAAGAACTATGAATGCAAAACTCAATAAGTTAACACAAGCAAAGTATAAGGAGTAAGCTGGGGAGCCGTATCTTTTACCAATCCAATCAGGAATAGTGAGGGCCATAAATTGATTCCCTTGTCTCCTGAAGGAAAATGAAAGAATAAGCAACATCGTTAAAATTCCAAAAAATGAGCCTGCCCCCAGATGCATAAAAGCAGACAAGCCGTCGACATAGATAAACCCGGGATTGATGATAAATGTGGCTGCAGAAGCCGTACTGGTCGCCAGTGTAACACCTACAACGAATGGGGAGATATCTCCTTTTCCAATTGCAAAACTTTTAAAATCCCCTTTCGTTTTTTTATATCCTAGCCAGCCCAGATAGGACGTGCCCAGCAAATAACAGATAAATAGTATCCATGAAAAAATCATTGAGATAACTTTTCAATAAAATGAATGATGGCATCAACCGATAATATAGCTCCTAATTCGAACATCATGGTCATATGATTGCCCGGTACCTTCAAATATTCGCAGTTCTTGATCAAATCAACCGTTTCTCTGGCAAAATTTTCAGGCAATAATGCTTCCCCTCCCTGGTAAGGCCCGGGTGCATTAATCAACAGTACAGGACATTGGATGCCCCCAATAAAATTCAACCATTGCAAGCCAATGGAAAAAACGCTTTCTGTTGCTTTTTGAATGTTGTCGTTTCGGGAGCAAGTTGTCACTGAGCCGTTTTCAAAATACCTGACATCTGCTTTAAAATAAGACTCCAGACTGGTGTTCCACATTCCTGAAAGGTATTCAGCACTTTTCATTTCGGCCAGGTACTCTTCCATAGAGTTCCAGATTTTATCAATCCTCGAAAGAGTGGGTATCAACATATTCCTTGCATCTGGATGCAATCTTGCGGCGGCATCGATTATGATCATCGCTTCAAAAACTTCCGGATTAAAATAAGAAGAGTAAATGGATAGTAAAGCGCCAAAGGAATGACCTCCTATCATTGCCTTTTTTAAATTGAAAAAAGCTAAAATTGCAAGAAGGTCATTCATATGGCTTTCCATAGAGTATTCATCAGGACTATCACTTAGTCCCCTTCCTCTGAGATCCATACGTATGACCCTAAAGTGATCACCAAGACCGGCATTCATGTATCCATCAAAAGAATGTAAATTGGCCGTAAGCCCATGCATTAGCACCAAAGGAATCCCATCCCCTCCGCTATCTGTGCAATAAATTCTGACGCCTTGACTATCCACATAAAATCCCTCTGCTATTTCCTGCGCCTGGTTTGTCGTCATAATTTATATTTTTTGAAGTATTCTTCCTGCAATTTCTTTTTTAATACCTTGCCCGCCACATTTCTGGGAAGTTCATCCATGATCAAAACATCACTGATTCTTTGAAACTTGGAGTGCACCCTGCTGTTCACCCAATCCTGTATTTCTTCTTTATTGTATTTCTTATCTTTCAGCACAACAGCGGCCACCGGAGATTCTCCCCATTTTTCATGAGGAATTCCAAATACTGTAATTTCCAATAGATTGTCCCATGAAAGAGCAATGGCCTCAATATCCTTAGGATATACATTAACCCCTCCGGTTATAATGAGATCCTTTTTTCTGCCCGCCAAATACAAAAAACCATCTGCATCAACATAACCCAAATCTCCGGTGTATAACCAACCCTCCCGAAATGTTTCCCGCGTTCTTTCCTCATCATTGTAATAGCCCGACATTAGAAACGGTCCTCTGCCTACAATTTCTCCTACCTTACCATGTGCAAGTTCATTCCCATAATCATCAATAATTTTCATCTCAGAAAACACCGGAGGTTTTCCGACCGAATGCAAGTGCTGTTCAAGATGAAGTTTATCTAAAATGGTAACAAATCCTTCCGTAAGTCCGTACAATTCATGGAAAGTGAATGGAAACCTTTCATTCAATTCTTTTTTATAGCGAATGTCTAAAGGTGCCCCAACAGTCAAAATCATTTGCAAATGAGGAAGATTTTCCCTCCTAAACTCAGCTTTCTCCAACATCCGGATGATTTGGGAAGGCACCAAAATAGTATGGGTTACTTTTTGGGTTAACAAAGTATCAAATACTTCTAACTCACTAAAATTCTCCAACAATATATAGGTGGCTCCCTGGTATACAGAAGGCATCAATGTAAGAAAAGCGCCATTAAAGACTATTGATCCGCTATGCATAATCACACTTTCCGGATGGATGCGAAATGCATTGCTTAACAGAGTCATATACATTGCCCGGGTATAATGATTGATCATAATCCCTTTAGGATGGCCTGTGGTTCCGCTGCTATATATAATGTTGTAAAGATCCTGTTCATCGATATATACTGCAGGAGGCTCTGTAACGGGGTAAGAAGACCAATTTTCAAAGCCGGGTTCATCCTCATTTTGATTGTTGTCACTTACCACAATAATACTATTTGCTGGGAAGCGAACGTCGCGAATATGTTCTATCAGGTATTTATGGGTTATGAGCATTGAACATTCTGCATTTTCCAACACTTTTTCCAATCCTTCTTTTCTCAGCAAAGTACTCATGGGAACCGCCACCATTCCGGTTTTCGCACAAGCCCAGTATAAAAGCCATAATTCTGCACAATTAGGAAGATAACTGACCACACTGTCTCCTTTTTTCAATCCCTTATCCAATAATAGATGGGACAGCTTGTTGATTTGGTTATTCAATTCCTTGTAATTCCATTGAATATCCTTAAATATAAAAGCCGGATGCAACGGTCTGTATCTGGAATGATGAGTTATAATGTTTGCGATGACCATAACTATAATTTACAGCAAAGAAAATGACCGGATCTGGTAATATACCCGTAAGATCTGGTTTCATTTTATCAAATCAAAGTCTACAAATCAAAGATGAAAAATAATCTTTTTACAATCTGAATCGCAGTTCCATGGTATATAATCCACGCGTAGGTGCGGTAGCTGTAAATTCTCTTAGCGCTGTATTGAAGACATTGGTTGCAGCCAATGAAATTTGCACTTTTTCACTGATATGCCTTCCTATACTCATATCCATGGTAAAAAACCCACCTAGTGGTCCATAGTTAAAGGCGTCGGCACTCCTTGCATTTTCAACAATCGGCAATCCTCTGTATATTTTTCCTGGAATTGTCTCAGAAGCAATCTGAAAACTGGAAAAATAATTGTACGACTGTACCCACCTGCCAAAGATACTCCCATACCATTTGGAAGAAGAATAGCTAAGCATACCACTGATTTTATGTGTAGGTGCATTGACAAGAAAATCAAGAAAATCCACGACACCATCATTGTTGAAATCATTGCCCAGATCTTCCTCATCGAATGTAAAATCAAAATATGAATAATTGAGTGTGCCGCTGAATTTAGGTGTAAACAAATAGGTTGTACTTATATCCAATCCATAAGTATTTACCTTGCCAAAATTCACATAAGTTGCGACCAATCCATTGAAAATGTTAAATCCTGACTGAACTTGTGACATAGGCACTTCTCCACGATGTGTTGCTACCCCTACTACGGTTACCGGACTGAGAAAATCCTCGGAAATATTATAGTATGCATTGGCATCGATGAATAATTTCGAATCTTTAGTTCTTCCCCGGTATCCAAGCTCAAAAGTTTGAATTTTTTCTACTCGCTGTTTCTCAACTATTCTGCCATCAGCCAAAGTAAATCCCTCTGCATTACCTAATATCAACCCATTGAAAAGGTTTCCAAACATATTGAGAATGGTAGGCGCTGCAATTCCTTTGCCATAGGTCAAACGCCATGTACTGAATTCTGCAATTTTCAATATTCCAAATTTCGGAATAAAATTAAAATCATATATCTCATGATGATCAAAGCGTGCAGCAGCCAATGCTCTCCAACCCCCTCTAAAATCATGAGTTAAATGAACATATCCCCCTATCTGCCCCACATCGATGTAATCATTTTCATCCATATCAAGTAAATATGTACCCAGGCTATTTGCTTTATCCAGTTGATATTGAACACCGGTTATTAAATTCAACTTACCCAATGAGTTATTATATTGAATTTCAGCATTCCATCGGTTGGAGGCATCCTGAAAAAGCGCCCCGCTGGCATAGGACAATGGCCCTCTGGCTACTTGATCGGATTGTCCAGCATCCAAAAGGCGGTAATATTGTTTCGTCCTTTCATCAATGGAGTATGTGCTGTCTGTACGGCTGGTAGTATAAGCCACCTGAGCAAACCAATTTTTGCTGGTAACTTTCAATTGGTGAAAACCAATTTGCCAATCTTTGATCTGATTTCTTCCAACATTTGTAGCAGAAAGGAAGTTGCTGTTGCTGAATCCTCCATTGTAAATAATATCCACATCCTTATTAGGTGAATAATAAAATGTTCCTCCTAATCTTGCAAAATTTACATTCCTGTCCAGCTCCAATTCTTCGTATGCATCTCTCACTCCCCCCCTTACAATATATACTGAATCAACATAGTCAAATTCTTTAGCCGCCGTGTATTCGCCTAATACTTTGAATGAAAATTTTTCATTGACCACCTGGGCATGTCTGAAACGTCCGGAGAAAAATGCATCGCCATCACCTGTTACCCCTGGATTTAGTGTAATGAGTGTTTCTTCCGATGTTCTGGGATCCCTTGTTATGGTATTGAGCAAACCATTATGCGCATTGGGGCCATATAAAGTGGAATTCGGCCCCAATACTACTTCAAATCGCTCAATATCTTCCTTCACTACCGGATCAAGAGGGCCCATGGGTAATCCTGTAGCAATTAACGTTGCAAATCTTCCGTCAGTAACCTGAAGGTTTTTAGAATTAAAATTGGAATTAAATCCCCGTATATTGAAGGCAGGAACAGCAATCCCCGCACGGAAATAATCAATTCCTTTTTGACGGGCAATCAATTCAGCTGGATTTCCTGCATATTCAAGAATTTGCTTTGAAAATACCGTTTGAATGGTCGCTGCACTCTCCGTCAGTTTTTCAGGCCTTCGGCTTGCCGATACAATGATTTCCTCGAAAATTGTACCTTCAATCATTTGAACATCAATGGAAATCTGATCGCCAGATTCAGTAAGGATCTCCCTTGTCCAATCACTATATCCAATATAAGTAACTTTCAATATTTGACGACCCGCAGGAACGGTCAATATAAAATGACCCTGCTGGTCACTAACTGTACCCGTAGAGGTTCCGGCTATCATTACATTCGCTCCAATTAATACTGACTGATCCGACCCTTTAACACTTCCCTGAAGAGTAGCAGTCTGACCCGATAGACAGACACTGAAACTCAAAGAAATGAACAATAATAAGAATATCGTTTTCATGGCAATTAATGTGATTTTACAAAATTTAATTATGAACTAATAATTCAATATCGAATTATATTACAGTTCCAAATGTATTAATAATACAATATTACACCAAATAGGCAAATAACAATTCTAAGGTAGACTTAAGATGAAAATGAATGAATAAACAATTATATTCTATTGATATTATGTATTTTATATTCCATCATTCTGATATGGACTTACTTTCGAATATAATTCATAATTGCTTGATTCACTTCTTTACTTTTTTCCCATTGGAGCATATGACCTCCGTTGTCAATCATTACCAAATGGCAATCAGTTAAAAAATCCTTTGCATTTGTAGCCAACTCGTATATGGTTAAACCAGGGTGTAAAAACCGGTTGGGAATCAACATATCCTGGACGCCAAAAACAAGGAGCACCGGAGTCTTTATTTCTTCAATTTTTCCAAGCACCGGCTCATTGAGCATGGCAAGGATTTGACCGGCGACAATTTCAGCATATCTTTTATATTGCGGCTGGGTGCTTAAATGCATTCTGTCTTCGATCATAAAGTGTGCATTCTCAGGGAATTGATGAAAATTTGCTTTGATACTGGCCTCAATCTGGGCTTCATTCATAGATGCAAAAAATTCCGAACGGTATGTATTTTTCATCATGATGGCTTCTTCTGAAGTAAATTTTTCCAATCCGGCAGGAGCAATCAGTATGATATTATCCAAATGATCTGGAAATCTGAGGCCCGTCCACATGGCAATCTGGCCCCCCATTGAATGCCCTACAAGCATCTTTCTGCCGGAGAACCTGCCCATAAAAGCTGAAAGAAGTTGTGCATAATCAATCAATGAATAGTTTTCTTCTGTGGCTGGTGAATCCTGATATCCGGGCAAGTCCACCGCTATGCAACGATAGTATTTTTTAAGTTCAGTAATGTTTTGGATCCATGCCATCTTATTACTTCCTAATCCATGGACGAAAAATAATATTGTATCCCCCCGACCTTCATCAATATATCCTAACTCTATTTTGTCTATTTTTGTATTATATATTTTATATACTTCTCCATTAACCATACGTTGAATGGGTTGGCCAGCCAGCACTGAAAAAGAAAGTAAGGAAAGCAACACAATAGTCAACCTGTATTTTTTCATGACTTTTAAAAATTTAATTTCTTATTTAACATAAATCCTCCGACAACATACATAAAATTGTGATTGTATGATGGATGCGGATTATGCTTTTGATGTGATATGTCTATTGGGGGTATTTGCTTTACTTTTTTGAATAAAAATACTTTTAATTGGGCTCATAATCAGTAGCTAAAGTCCTTTACTACGGTCTATTATGACAAAAGCCTCGATATCGTTAATAAAATACTATTGAATATGATATTAAAGCTAAGATTCAACAATATTGCATATTATTCAATGAAATACAAAAGTAGATAATCATGAGAGACTTTACTAACAGAGTTTGCGTAATCACGGGAGGTTCACAGGGAATTGGTAAAGCAATTGTCCGGAAATTGGCTTCACTGAATGGGCTTTGCATCCTTTGGGATATTGATGAAGATAAAGCCAGGAATACGTTGGGTGAATTTTCTGGTCTGCCGGGAAA
The DNA here is from genome assembly GCA_035327565.1 of Saprospiraceae bacterium. Classification (GTDB taxonomy): domain Bacteria; phylum Bacteroidota; class Bacteroidia; order Chitinophagales; family Saprospiraceae; genus JABDLO01. The sequence continues at coordinate 31,108 of DAOLDB010000004.1, read as the reverse complement.
AATATCCTATTACAAAGTAGATGTAGCCGATGTTGAACAAGTCAATGCAGCTGCTGAACAAACAATTCAATCATTCCAAAAAGTAGACATTTTGATCAATAATGCTGGAATTACACGGGATGCTACCCTAAAAAAAATGTCTTTTAATGACTGGCACCAGGTGATCAATGTTAACCTCAATGGGGTATTTTATTGCGCCCAGGCACTCATCCCTTCAATGATCTCTAACCATTATGGAAGAATCATCAATGCTTCTTCTGTTGTAGGGCTATATGGAAATTTTGGACAATCCAATTATGCGGCATCAAAAGCCGCTGTAATTGCGCTCACTAAGGTTTGGGCCCGGGAGTTGGGAAAACATAATATAACCGTCAATGCCATTGCGCCCGGCTTCATTGAAACGGAGATGTTAGGCACTATGCCTGATAAATTATTCACCCTGATGAAGTCAAAATCCCCCTTAAATCGCATGGGAAGTCCGGATGAAGTGGCCTCGCTATATGCATATCTTGCTTCTGAAAATGCCGGTTTCATTACAGGCAGTGTGTACAGTATTGATGGCGGAATTATAATTTAGCTCATTACTGGAAACTGAATATCAATATTTCACAGTCTGATTAACCTTTGATTAAGGCGTCCGTTACAATGTCTGTAAATGGTTTCTTTTCTATTTTTGAACCATGGACAATACATTGACTTTTTTACCAAAAGATTTGAATGAGTATAAAAATTTAGCATACGGATCGCCCTGGTACCGGTTTAGAAAACGGCCTGTCAGGTATGTCATTGCTCAATATATCAAAAGGATACACTATCCCATTTTTGGAAAAGGTATTAAAATAAAAACCCGCACTTATTATAACCAAAACATGCATGTCCATCTACCCGCAGGAATGGATATTTTTCTTACGGGAGGCAAATCTCATCCTTCTGAGGTGCGTCTCTCTTTTTTTCTTTTCAACCATTTAAAGTCCGGTCAGTGTTTTGCAGACATTGGAGCTCATTTTGGTTTTTACTCTCTTCTTGCTTCCAATATAGTCGGGAATCATGGCCAGGTGATTTCTTTTGAAGCGGCTTCAAAGACCTTTTATTATCTCAATAATAACATTCAGAAATACAAAAACATTCAGGCTCATCAGGCCATAGTCTCAAACATTGACGGTGAAAATATCCTATATTGTTATCCCTGGTTGTACTCCGAATCCAATACCACCATTCCGAAAACCATACCTGTGTCAGGCTCTAATGTTGAAGTGGTAAGAAGTTTAAAATCGGATACTTTTTTTTTACAAAACCAAACTATACCAGATTTCATCAAAATGGATATTGAAGGAGGGGAAGAAAATGTATTAAAAGGGATGGTAAATCTATTGTGTGAAAACCCATCCATTGTTATCATCATGGAAATGCACTTTCCACTGATGCCAGAATCTGCTTATTATAATGCTGCACTATACCTTCAACAATCTGGCTACCACTCCTTTCTTGCAGATGATGGGGGTTCATTACTGCCTTTTGATCCACTTAGAGATCCGCATCCTGATCAGTTTACATCGGATAATCTGATTTTTAAAAAAACTGAGGATTAAAAATCCGGAACATTTGATACCTCAATCAATAATGAATAATATTTATGGGATATCACATCATGGACTTTTATTTTAGAAAATCAATTGGAAGCTCCCTCTTTAATTCTTTCAGTATTTTCAGCAAACTGCAATTTCTCAATGATCTCTTCCAGCTGCCCTTCCATTATTCTGTCTAAGTTATACAGTGTGAGATTGATGCGGTGATCTGTCACTCTATTTTGCGGGTAATTATACGTCCTTATTTTATCCGAACGATCCCCGGTACCTACAAGGGATTTCCTCTTTTCCTTTTCCTCTGCGTAAGATTTTTCTTTTTGTACTTCTCTCACTTTTACATAAAGTCTTTGAAGTGCAATTTCTCTGTTTTTGTGTTGGGATCGTGAGTCAGTACTTTCGGAAACAATGCCTGTAGGTAAATGAGTAAATCGAACTCCGGATTCGGTTTTATTAACATGCTGACCTCCTGCCCCCGACGATCGGAAAGTGTCGACTTTCAACTCATCTTTTCTTATATTGATGTCTTCTTCTTCGAACTTGGGCAATACTGCCACTGTTGCGGCAGAAGTATGCACTCTCCCCTGTGATTCCGTTTTAGGTACACGTTGCACCCTGTGTGCACCGGATTCAAATTTAAGTGTGCCATATACATCCTCTCCATAGACTTCCATTACAATCTTGTTGTATCCTCCCACTGTACCTTCATTGACGTCAAGAATCTCCATTTTCCACCCTTTGTATTCAAAATATTTTGAATACATTCTGAAAAGATCCCCTGCAAATATACTGGCTTCATCTCCTCCGGTACCCGACCGGATCTCTATGATGACATCCTTGCTGTCTTCAGGGTCTCTGGGGATCAATAAAAACCTGATCTTCTCTTCCAATTCCTCCTTGCGGACTTCCAGATCCTCCAACTCTAAAGAAGCCATCTCTCTCATTTCAGGATCACTATCCCTTAGCATTTTTTTTGAGGTTTCAATATTGCCTATCACTTCGCGATATTGCAGGAAAACCTCTACAATTTCCCGCAAATCCTTATACTCTTTGTTAATTCGGGTAAATTGTTTCATATCCCGGACAACTTCCGGATCGGAGAGTTTTTCCTCTAAATAATAATACCTTTCCTGAATGGCTTGTAATTTATCGATCATAGGCAGGCAAAATTACATTGAATTTCGAAAGATTTACATTGTATATATATCTCCGTACAAACGCCAACCCCCATCGATATAAATGGTTTCTCCGGTGATATAGGTTGCCATGGGAGATGTAGTAAACAAAATCAGTTGGGCAACCTCTTCCACTGACCCCAACCGTTTGAGAGGAATTTTTTCAGCGATTCCCCGGGTAAGTTTTTCCGGGTATTGCTGCAATCCGGAAGAATAAATTATCCCTGGAGCAATGGCATTGATGTTGATATTGTATTTGCTCCACTCTACACTCAGGGTTTTAGTAAAATTGTCAATTCCAGCCCTGGCCGCACCGGTATGCACCATGCCAGGTACACCCCGGTAAATATTGACAATGACATTAACTATACTCCCCTGTTTTTGGGGTATAAAAAAATGCCTGGCCATGACATGTGTCATATACCAGGTGCCGTTTAAATTATTATTAATGACAGCATCCCAACCTTTTTTATTGAGGTCTTCCGCTTGCGTTGGGAACTGTCCTCCCGCATTGTTGATGAGAATATCCAGCCTCCCTTCTTCTCTTTTTATCTTTTGAGCCAGAGCTTCAATTTGTTCAACTTCTCTGATATCACAAGGAAAATATTCCACTTTCCCCCATTGTGATAGAGTTTCTACCGCTTTTTTTAATCGTTCCTCTTTTCGGGAAGAAATATGCACCCTGGCGCCTAATTGTAAATACTGGCGTGCTGTCTCCCGACCAATGCCGCTTCCTCCCCCCGTAACCAATACCACCTTATCTTTAAAAAGTTCATTTTTAAAAATCATACAGTGACTGTTTAAATTGTAAACAGAGTTTATTCTACCTCTTCATAATCAACATATTCACTTTTGTCGTGATCGTCTTTTAAGGAGGGCTTTTCATTGCCGGGTAACCCCGAGGATTGATTGGGTTTCAAAAAAAACCTGTAAATAACAAAGACCAAAAAACCCAATATCAAATATTTCATCAGCATATTCAATCCTATTTATACCTAATCCGGATACTCAATTATCAAATTTAGTTTTATTTTAATACACTACCGCTATGGATGATCCTTTGCAAAGGTATCCTTTATTTGGTTAGAGTACAATTTTTCCAGAAAGCTTCTGCTCACATATTTAAGAAAAACAGGACGAAAAGCACCTTGTTTAATATTAAAATGAAAACAATTTGTAGTTTTATAGCAGAGGTTGGTTGAACCTCTTTATTTTTGTTATTTCATCGAGGAATGCAGTCAGTATTTAACATATCAATTAATAAGATCAACGGTGAACAAATAGACTGGAATGATCACAGAGGTAAAAAGCTTTTGATTGTCAATGTGGCTTCCGAATGTGGTTTCACCCCTCAATATGCTCAGTTACAAGAGCTATATGAGCTGTTCGGTGATAAGCTGAGCATTATCGGTTGTCCATGCAATGATTTTGGTGGACAGGAGCCAGGTAGTGCTGAAGAGATAGCAGAATTTTGTGATTTAAAGTATAGAATTCGCTTTCCCCTTTCCGAAAAAGTGGGTATTAAAAAAAATACCCATCCACTGTTCCAGTTCCTGTGCTTTAAATCACTTAATGGAGTTGCCGATGTTGGAGTTAAATGGAATTTTTATAAATTTTTGCTGGACGAAAATGGCGCTTTGGTGACATATTTTCCTACAATAACTTCTCCGTTGGATCAAAAAATGTTAGACTGGCTGAATTCCTGAAATGATCAGGAAAAATGAGATTTCAAAATATTCCGGGACAGGAAAAAAATAAATTATTGCTGAGTCAATGGGTTGAATCTGAGAAGATTCCTCATGCCATGACATTTTATGGACGGCAAGGCACCCCAAAGTTGGCGCTTGCCCATGCTTTAGCTCAAAATATTCTCTGTAGCCATCATGTGCCGGGGGACAGTTGTGGAATGTGCAATCATTGCAAAAAAGTATCCAAATGGATCCATCCTGACCTGCATACGGTTTTTCCTGTAGTAAAAAAAGAGAATAAAAAAAGGGAGGAAACTGTCAGCCTGGATTTTATGGGCGAATGGCGAAGCCTGTATGAAAAGCATCCCTACTTTGCATTTCAGGACTGGACGACCTGGATAAAATCAGAAAACAGTCCCCCCAATATCAATACCAAAGAATGTGTTGAATTGGCACACAAATTATCACTCAAGACTTTTGAAGGCAAGGCAAAAGTTATGATCATATGGATGCCCGAATTCCTTGGAAAGGAAGGAAACCGGCTCCTCAAGCTCGTTGAAGAACCTACCCTGGACACCTATATCATTCTGGTTACCGAGAATTTGCAGTCTATTTTGCCAACGATTATTTCACGTACCCAAATCATTCATGTTCCTCCCTATGCAGACGGGCAAATTGCAGAATTTATACAGAAGAAATTGGATTTGGATATAGAAAGTGCCAGGCAAATTGCTCTCATTAGTGATGGTGATCTGGGTAAAGCTATTTCAATGATCAATTCCCCGGTATCCGATCATGCCGCTATGCTTTTTGAGTGGATAAGGGTATCGTTCAAAGGCGATGCAATCAAACTGGTTGACTTTGTAGATGGTTTATCAAAAACCGGGCGACAAGAACTAAAAGATTTTCTCCAATATGGCTTGAGTTTCTTTCGCGAGTATTTATTCTTTTTGCAAACAGGGCAAAATGAGGTTCGCCTGAATAGTGAAGAATTTGAAATCGCTAGGAAAATGACTCAAGTCATTGACAAGGAGATATGTTTCCAGCTCATTGAAATAATGAATGAAGGCATTATTCATATTTCACGCAATGCAAACCCTAAAATTTCTTTTATGGCGGACAGTATTGCGATGGGAAACATTTTAAAAAGAAAAATTGATTAAAAAATTAAAAGTTATTGAATATGGGATGCAGTAATTGCAGTTATGATAAAAATGGTGTGCCTGCGGGTTGTGGAGATAAAGGACATTGCACTTCAGGTTCCTGTAATAAAATGAATACTTATGATTGGCTGGCGACTAAAGACATTTATGATCCTATTGTTTTTCCTATAGTGGAGGTATCATTTAAAAAAGGATCCCGGAAGGATTTTTTCCTGAATCCTGATTTTTCCCATGCCATTACCGGTGATATGGTGGTGGTAGAGACCAATAGCGGCTATGATGTTGGACGGATAAACCTTTCCGGAGATCTGGTGAGATTGCAAATGAAAAAGAAAAACTTTCCCAATGACAGGCTGTTGTATAAAATACTCCGCAAAGCCAATGAAAGGGATTTGGAAAAACTGGAGGAAGTAAGGGAAAAAGAAAAAGAAGTAATGGTCAGAGCACGGGTCATTGCAAGAACATTAGGTCTGGACATGAAATTGGGCGATGTAGAGTTTCAGGGCGATGGAAAAAAAGCAACATTTTATTATACTGCAGATAATCGTGTAGATTTTCGTGAACTGGTAAGGCAATATGCCCGGGATTTCCGGATCAAGATTGAAATGAGACAAATTGGATCCCGCCAGGAATCTGCCAGAATCGGAGGTTTGGGCTCCTGTGGTCGCGAATTATGCTGCTCAACCTGGTTGTCTGATTTTAAGTCTGTAACTACATCCGCCGCTCGCTATCAGAATATTGCCATCAATCAAACCAAGCTTTCGGGGCAATGTGGAAGGCTGAAATGCTGCTTAAATTATGAATTGGATATTTATCTGGATGCTTTGAAGGATTTTCCAGAAAACCCCGAGAAAATCTTAACTGAAAAAGGCCCGGCTAGCTTGATTAAAACTGATATCTTCAAAGGATTATTATTTTACGCTTATGATGGGGATGCCTTCAGGGGAGTGTTATTTTCATTGTCAAAAGAGAAAGTAAAAGATATAATCATTATGAATCAGAAAGGCGAGGTTGCCGGAGAACAATTCCTTTCTGATGACGCTTTACCCTTGAATAGCGGAGAACAGGAAGTTGATTTTGCCGATGTTACCGGAGAAATTGAACTTCCCCATATCAAAAGAAGAAAAAGCAAAAGTAAAAGGAGGAGGCAAGGAAGTAATACACCGCCTAATCAAAATACACCTTCAACAAGAACTTCTGATACTCTTTCTCAAGGCCAAAATAGAAAGCAACCGGATCAAAGCATGTCAAGAAGGAAGAAGAAAGGCAGGAATAATAATCAAAATAAACAATAACCATGAATTTTCAGATAATTATTATAGGCTCGGGACCGGGTGGATATGTAGCTGCCATCAGGGCATCTCAACTGGGTTTTAAAGTCGCCTTAATAGAAAAATACAATACGTTGGGTGGAAGTTGCTTAAATGTAGGCTGTATTCCCTCTAAAGCATTGTTAGACTCATCTGAACACCTTCACAATGCCAAACATCGCTTTTCTGACCATGGAATTCGCACAGGAACTTTGAAAATCGATATGAAACAAATGATCCAAAGAAAAAATGATGTTGTAGCTCAAACCTGCAACGGAGTTGATTTTTTAATGAAGAAAAATAAAATCACCGTTTATCATGGAATAGCCTCTTTCAAAGATAAAAACACAATTACCGTAGTGGATACCGCAGGTAATAACAAGGAAATTACCGGTGATAAAATGGTGATTGCTACCGGATCGAAGCCCATTACCCCCAAAGATTTTAATTACGATAAACTACGTGTAATTACATCCACTGAGGCTTTAAATATAGATAGCATACCCGGAAAAATGGTGATCATTGGTGCCGGAGTGATTGGCCTTGAGTTGGGTAGTGTATTTGGCCGTTTGGGAACACAAGTTGAAGTGGTTGAATACCTCGACAAAATACTTCCAACCATGGATACCGATTGCGGGAAAGAATTACAAAAGAGCCTTAAAAAACTGGGCATGAAGTTTCATTTAGGCCATAAAGTTATTCATGTAAACTCTTCCAAGGATCAGGTGGAAGTCACTGTTCAAAAGAATAATGCTACAGAATCATTTGTAATCTCAGCTGATTATTGCCTGATTGCCATTGGAAGAAGGCCATATACTGAAGGGTTAATGTTGGAAAATGCCGGAATTAAAACCGATGAAAGAGGATTTATCGAAATCAATGATCATTTTGAAACCAATATCAGTGGCATCTATGCTATAGGTGATGTAGTCCGTGGCCCTATGCTTGCCCATAAAGCAGAAGAAGAAGGGGTAGCGTTGGCAGAGATGCTGGCAGACCAAAAACCACATATAGACTATAATCTCATCCCGGGAGTAGTGTATACATGGCCGGAAGTGGCGTCCGTGGGAAAAACCGAAGAAGAAATCAAAGCTACGGACATTCCTTATAAAACGGGAAAGTTTCCTTTTAAGGCCTTGGGCAGAGCCCGCGCCAGTATGGACACTGAGGGATTAGTGAAGGTAATCTCGCACAAAACAAGTGATGAGATCCTGGGGGTTCATATGGTGGGCCCGCGGGCAGCCGATTTAATTATGGAAGCGGTTGCTTTGATGGAGTTTAGAGCCTCAGCCGAAGATATGGCCAGGCTATGTCATCCCCATCCTACTTATTCTGAAGCGGTAAAAGAAGCGGCCCTGGCAGCCACTGAAAACCGTGCCATTCATATTTAACAGGATGTCAGGTATAGGAAATATCCGGTTTGCAACATTGAAAGTCTCTTATAGATCATGACGTATAAAAGGAAATTTGCAGAGGGCCAGGAATATGCATTCCAGATGGATCTAGAGGATCCCTTAAGAGCCTTTAAAGATCGGTTCCATTGTCCCAAACACGTTGATAACAAAGACATCATTTATTTTTGTGGAAATTCCCTTGGTTTGCAGCCTTCACATGTTATGGAACCCATTCTGGAAGTTATGGAGTCATGGAAAACACGTGCTGTTGAAGGACATTTTACCGGTCAAAGACCCTGGATGTACTATTGCGACCAGATCAATCCGGTCATGGCCAGGCTGGTAGGTGCCAAAACCGCAGAAGTCCATGTCATGAATACACTTACTGTCAATTTGCACCTGATGTTGGTATCATTTTACAGGCCTTCAAAAAGCAGGTTTAAAATACTAATTGATTATTCTCCTTTTCCTTCTGACCGGTATGCTTTAGTTTCACAGATTCAATTTCATGGCTTTGATCCCAAAGAAGCATTGATTGAGCTTCAGCCCGATGACAATACTTCGATTATTCGTCTCGAACAAATTCAGAATGTCCTGGATAAAAATGGAGATGAAATTGCTTTGGTGATGATGGGGGGTGTCAATTACTATAGCGGTCAATTATATCCCCTCGGTGAAATCACACGATTTGCCCATGAAAAAGGCTGTGTGGTTGGATTTGACCTGGCTCATGCTGCGGGAAATGTAACGCTCACTCTCCATGAAGACGGCCCTGATTTCGCCATTTGGTGTACCTATAAATACTTAAACGCAGGTCCAGGCAACCTGTCGGGCTGCTTTGTTCACGAAAGGCATCACCAGGATGTTTCCATACCCCGTTTTGCCGGGTGGTGGGGGTATGAAAAGAAAACGCGATTTCTTATGAAAGACGATTTTGTCCCTGAACAAAATACTGAAGGATGGACATTGAGTAATCCTCCCATTCTATCCTTGGCCTGCATACTGGCATCTATGGAAATTTTTGCTGATGCAGGCATGGACAATTTGAGAAAAAAATCTGTGGCACTGACCGGCTATCTTGAATACCTCATCCGGGAAATAGATCACCCCTCCATCAGCATCATTACTCCTTCAAGCCCTGATCAAAGAGGGTGTCAGCTTTCTCTCCGTATAGCGCAGGGAGGCAAAGAACTCTTCAAAAGAATCAGAAATCAAGGTGTGATAGGTGACTGGAGAGAACCTGATGTAATCCGGGTAGCCCCTGTACCTCTATACAATTCATTTCAGGAAGTGTATCACTTTACCGAAATTCTAAAAAATTGCCTGGATTGAAATCCTTCATTATGCCTTCAACAAATTGGAAAAATTGGAAATCCGTATATGAATATCCATTCCACACCTAAAGATTTATAATGAATTAATAGTTTTTTCTAATCCTTTCTTTGAAAAGTAATTGAATGATATTGAAATGATATCTTTTCTTGTCAATCTTTTGCAAGAGAATATGTGAATATAATCCGTTAAAAAAAATTCAAAACCCTGGAGCAATTATAGGATTATATGAACGGTTTTCACTTTTATTATCAAAAAATGAAAAATTACTTTGCAAAAGTGCCCTTTCTTTTAGTTGGTTTTCTTTGGTTAGCCAAAGAAAATGAACAATAATCAAATAAAAATAGAGATTCTCAAAACTTCTTATTGAATACTTAAAATAAATCAATCATCCTTATTCTACCTCCCCATATGTACAAGCAAAACTGAAATGTCGGAAGGTGTCACCCCGCTGATGCGGCTGGCTTGACCCAGAGTGCGCGGTTTCATTTTTCTTAATTTTTCCTTTCCTTCTGCTGAAAGAGATACTATACCATCATAAGAAAAATCATCGCGAATAACCAATTCTTCCAGGCGGTTCATTTTTTTTACCATATCCTGTTCTTTCTGAATATACCCTTCATATTTCATGGCAATTTCTGCACTTTCCAGGACATCTTTTCTATAAGTGTTTAATGCCTCTTTTACAAACGGAAGTGTTTCGGACAAAATCTGAATATTTATGTTAGGTCTCAATACAATCCCATGTAGCTTTACCTTTTGGGTCAATGTTGCCGACCCGACTGAATTTAACAATCCATTGATCTGATCCGGCGACACACTCACTTCCCTGAACCACTTTTCGATGGCTTCACAATTCCTGATTTTTTCTTCCACCTTAGCCAAGCGATCTTCCATATTCTGCATTCCCAGCTTATGTGCCAATGGAGTCAGTCGTATGTCTGCATTATCCTGTCTCAGAAGAATGCGGTATTCTGCTCTGGAAGTGAACATCCTATACGGCTCTTTGGTGCCTTTATTGATCAGGTCATCGATCAATACCCCAATATATCCTTCCGATCTTTTTATGATAAATGGATCTCTGCCGAAAACAGCCAGATGAGCATTAATGCCTGCCATAAGTCCCTGACAAGCTGCTTCTTCATAGCCAGTAGTGCCATTGATCTGACCGGCAAAAAACAGATTTTTAACCTGATGGGTTTCCATTGAAGCCTTTAATTGTGTTGGAGGGAAAAAATCATATTCAATGGCATATCCTGGTCTGAACATCTTGACATTTTCAAATCCTCCCACTTGTTTCAACGCCTTATATTGAACATCCTCCGGCAGAGAAGATGAAAATCCATTTACATAAATTTCACAGGTGTTCCAACCCTCCGGTTCAACAAATAGCTGATGTCTATCTCTTTCCGAAAATCGATCAATTTTATCTTCGATGGAAGGACAATACCGGGGACCCAGCCCGCGAATTCTCCCATTAAACATTGGCGAACGGTCAAATCCCTCTCGTAAGAGGTTGTGAACCTCAGGGCTTGTATAAGTTATATAGCAAGACAGCTGGGTGGATGGTTTTTGGGTATCTATAAATGAAAATCCACTGATGTCATCGTCTCCATATTGAATTTCCATTCTGGAATAATCCAATGTACGACCGTCGATTCGTGGAGGTGTCCCCGTCTTCATTCTTCCTGCTTCAAATCCTAGCGAAATGAGCTGTTCAGTGATTCCTGTGGCAGCTTTTTCACCCGCCCTTCCACCACCAAATTGTTTCTCTCCAATGTGTATAATACCATTCAGAAAGGTGCCATTGGTCAGCACGACTGAATGTCCAGAAATTTCAAGTCCCATCCCGGTTATGACACCTTTGCATATTCCGTCTTTCACAATGATGCCTTTAACCATCTCCTGCCAAAAATCTATATTGGGATGATTTTCAAGCATTTTCCTCCATTCATTGGCAAACATCATCCGGTCATTTTGCGTACGTGGACTCCACATTGCCGGTCCTTTTGATCGGTTCAACATCCTAAACTGTACCATAGAGGTGTCACTGACTATGCCGGAATAGCCTCCCAAAGCGTCGATTTCCCTTACGATTTGTCCTTTAGCCACTCCCCCCATTGCAGGATTGCAAGACATTTGTGCAATGGTTTGCATATTCATGGTGGCAAGTAAAACCTTGCTGCCCATATTTGCTGCCGCTACAGCCGCCTCACATCCCGCATGCCCGGCACCTACTACTATTACATCGTATTCTGGAAACATGGCGCAAAGATACAGATAATAGCTTAATTCGGAATAGCTCATCTCCTTAGTACTTTGGTTTAAATAGTAATTTGAGCTACTCTCAATAGCTGTCTACTGGGATAGAATCAGCTCTCCGTTAGTTAATACCTCAATGTGGCCTTTGTTTATACTTGGATGGTCAATCACATTGATTTGTAAAATTCCTGACACATATACAATCCCTTCATTCATAAACAAATAAGTATAGTGGTCTTCCTGGTCAGAAATGGTTAAATGACCATCGCTTTCTATTGTAAGTTGGCCTTGTTCTGAAATGATAAGAGATCGCAATTGAATTGTAGTGTTCAATACAGGCGAATGCAAGTCATTACAACTTAAATCAGGAATCAAAACCCTGCTTTGTTCTCCGGGTACTGTATTACCGTTCCAGTTCATCGCATTCATCCAATCGTCATCATGTTGACCGTTCCAGGTCACCACCTCCTCCAGCATAGGGTTGATTTCGACCCTTTGCCCAAATATTGATATCAACTCGCTGTCCTCAACCACAAAAGAGTCGGTCAAATCTACATTACTCAGACTATCAGGTAAAACAGCGTGCTGAACTCTGAAATAATCAAATGTTGCTCTCAGGTCAGGATGAAAAGGTATAAAAGAGTTTGAGCTTGGATCGGGCATCATTCCCTCAATAAGGTCATTATTGTTTTGAAATAAGGGAGTATAAGTAGAGGCTTTGTTCCAGTCGGTATAGGTAACAATGCCCGCTTGCAATACTTCAGGCATATCCTGTCTGTGAAAACGTCCAGCAACCGTCCAGGTGCTACCATCGTCCGTGCTGTAAAACACTAAGATATACTCCGTGATCCTAACTGCCTTAAGAACCACGATTTGGCTATTCACCGGGAGTATATGTAGTATGCTGTTACTGTTGGTTGTGTTTTTAATTTCAAAATGAGGGGCCGGACAGGAAGGGCATGATGGATGTCCTGTTGATGCAAATCCAGTGGAAATAAATATATAATTTTCCTGCCCTTCTACCCAGTCGTTGGTTCCCCCGGTTATATTTTTTGGTGTCCGGAGCATAATGCCTGCCAGGGAATACTCCGATGCAGGTATGTTATCCTGGTTTCTGTTGGTCACATGTAACTTTAAATCTATTACAAAATCACCTCCTATATCTTTATATAAAAATGGACCTTTATAGTCTGCAAACCATACAGTAGTATGCGGCACCATGACCCATTGACCATTTCCATTCTCATTCATGGATTGCTCAAGCAGGTGGTAGGCATCCCAGCCTTCTGTATCTGATATGTGTGTCCATTGTGTAAAGCTACACTGGTTTTCAAATTCATCACTATAAACAGATACGTCTTCAGGGGGAAAATATTCATTGGGAAATAAATTTTTAACTATACTGTCTTGAATAAGGAATGTGTAATTGCTTTGGATAGTCGGAAACATTTGCCAGGTTTTAGGGTCATATATTTTAGACCCTGAAACGATCAAATTGTTGCTACTATGAACATCATTACAGACTATGACTCCGGATAAAGTCAAGGCAATGACGATAATTGTTTTCATTTCTATCTTTTAATGCTTAAATTGAATCATTAAAACTAATAATAAAATTGGTAATGGTATATTCCAATTGCATAAGGTAAAGGTCAAATACATTTTCTGATTAGCAACCCGTTTATGGATTGCCTGGTGATTTTTAGTTTCGTTCAGAAAAAACTTTCCGCCAAGACTATAATTCAGGTTCAAATAGGTGCTTTTATTTTATACTTAAAATTGAAAAATTCCATTTAAAAAAACCCTTCAATTTGTGCGTTTTTCTACTCTTTGGAGTGAAAAATGAACACAAAACCACTATAACTATTCATTTTCATTTCTATATTACCCATGTATTTAAAAAACTTCAACTTTATTCACTCTTAATCATTACCGCTATGTTTATCCGCATTCACAAATCAATTTTATTATTATTTTTTGGAGCCACCATTTTGGTATTTTGTCAATGCAATTCCTCCAGGGAAAAAGGTAACCTGATTCCTTCCGCACTGGAAGATCATCCTCTTTACCAATATATACATTCAGAAGGCAATCCCTTGCAATATGACATTGCCGAAACCAACAAACGTGAAGGATATACAGAATATATTTTAAAAATGATCTCACAGCATTGGCTGACTAAGGAAGAAGTAGATGCTACGGAATGGTGGCATTGGGTCACAGTGATTGTCCCTGATCAGGTCAGGTTTAACACTGGATTATTATTTATCGGAGGGGGTTCACGAGAAAATACCCAACCTCTGACGATGGATGATCGTTTGGTTTATACTGCCTTGACCACCCAATCCGTAGTTACACATATACATAACATTCCTTTCCAACCAATATACTTCAAAAACGATACCGTAGAGTTCCGTTATGAAGATGCCATCATTGCCTGGGGATGGAGAAAATTCCTAGAAAGAGGCGCACAAGATGAAGATGCTCATTATCTGGCTCGTTTCCCTATGACAAAAGCAGCTGTATTAGCCATGGATGCAACCACTGAGGTGGTAAAAGACCAAAGCAACATTTCCGTTGATTCATTTGTCGTGGCAGGGGCATCCAAAAGAGGTTGGACAGTATGGACAACCGCCGCTATGGATAACAGGGTAGTGGCTTGCATTCCCATGGTCATTGATCTGCTTAATATCTGGCCTTCATTTATGCACCATTGGCAAAGTTATGGAGAATGGTCGCCTGCAGTCAATGAATATGTGGCAGAAGGAATCATGGACTGGATGGATTCAAAGGAATTTGCCCGTATGCTGGAATTAACAGAGCCCTATTCGTTCCGTAATATGTACACCATGCCCAAATTGATCATTAATGGTACCCAGGATGAATTTTTCCTTCCTGACAGTTGGCAATTTTACAGAAAGGGCTTGCCGGGGGAAACCCATTTCAGCTATGTACCGAATGCAGGACATTCTTTGGGTGGAACCTATGCACAGGAAAGTCTCATTGCATTTTACAAAATGATCCTGGAAGGAAAAGACCGGCCGAAAATGGATTGGGAGGTCACTGATTTTGGTTTCAGGATAAAAACAGATCCTTCTCGTCAACCGGTTGAAATCAAATTGTGGAAAGCCTCCAATCCTATTGCCAGAGATTTCAGAATATATATTTTAGGCGAAGCCTGGACATCCCAAGCTCTCGAAATCCAGCAAAGTGGAATTTATGAAATCACATTGCCCAACCCTGCACAAGGATGGCAGGCATTTATGGTTGAATGTACTTTTGAAGGAAAAGAGAAACTCAAATTGACCACTGGAGTAAAAGTTCTGCCAGATACCTATCCCTATAGTCCTTTTGTTCCGGCCGTTAAAAAGGGTTCGCCGATACAATGAATAGTGGGGGCATTTATTAAATAAACAGGTTTGAAATCATTGTGACTAACAACTTTTAAAAAAACTTACTTCCATTTCTGCCAGTTTGGCTTCAATAGCTTTGGAGGCAGGAGTAACACATAGTCCTCCCAGGTTGGTACACCTTAATGTATGATGGATTTGGTCACCTACAGCCTTCATTGTATCAATCACCTGATCCAATGGAACTAAATATTCATAATTTGCCAACGCCATATTTGCACATGTCAGAGCGTTGGAAGCTGCCATTACATTTCTTCCAAGACATGGAGCTTCTACCCGATTGCCGATGGGGTCGCAAATTATTCCAAGAGAATTTTGCAGTGCCAATGAAGATGCAGCTATGCTTTGGTCGAATGTACCGCCTTGCATCTGCACAATGGCTGCCGCTGCCATACCACCTCCTGAACCTGTTTCTGCCATACAACCGCCTACCTCAGCAGCAAAGGTTGCATGGGCGGCAATTAACACACCTATCAACCCTGCAGATAGCATGGCTTTTACCAATTCATCTTCCGATAGCTGAAGTGATTCTGACACTGCTATAAGTGCACCTGGTAAAGCACCACAACTACCGGCAGTAGGAGCCGCTACAATCACACCCATGGAGCTTTTAACCTCCATGATGGCGGTGACATACATGACTATACGATTGATGAGGTCTCCTCCGGCTAACTTACCTTCGATATACTGCTTATTAAATTCAGGTGATTGGCTACCAAGTATGCGATCATCATAATGCGTCCCTGCCAAACCATTTTGTACAGCATCTTTCATAATGCGTACAATGGTTCTCATTTTTTCGAACACTTCATCCGCTGAGAGATTTCCCCTTTCTTTTTCATATTGAATAGCCAGCTGCCATAATGAAAGATTTTTTTCACTGTTGTATTCTATCATCTGCTGACAAGTGATAAAAGGCACCTTCATATTTTTTCTCGCTAAGACAGGTAATACAGGTTGTAATTGTTTTACACATTGAACACCATCCATGTGGTGTATCTCGGCCAATATACCTGGTTGTAATAATGACTGGGATTTTATTTCTATGAAAGTAGTAGCGCCTTTATGAAGAGCTATTTCATCAAAAGGTACCGATGCTTCTAAAAATGCAATAATTTCTTTTGGATTATCGCAATAAATAAGTGTTTCAAAATAATCACCTGCCATAGATACCGGCACTTCATCTATCGCAGTGACTTCTATCATTCCACCGCCAGTGGAAATTGCCGTGAGAATTCTGGTTTCCTTAGGATTGGATAGTGTGATTTTATATAAGTTCGGGTGGCTATTTCCAATATCTACAATATTAATTGTAATATGAATCCCTGATTCGCTGATATGCTTTTCAGCATCAGGTAGTCTTTCATCATGGGCTTCCCACCCTAAAAATCCCCCAAAAAGACCCATATCTGTCCCCTGGCTTTTATGCGTTGTGGCTAGCGAACCATTCGGATCAAACTCTATGAGTATGTTATTAATGTTTTCGTCCATGAGATCTCTGGCAAGGCGAGCTATGCGCAGTGAAGCTGCACAGTGCGAACTCGAAGGTCCCCTCATGACAGGTCCTATGACATCGTTAAAAATACTAGGATAGCTATTCATAAAATTATATTTATGCATTATAAATTTCTCTTCCAAAACTGCTCCATGGTTCGTCTTAAGTGAAGCGTTGTATTAACCCCTTGATAGATGCCATGATCTCTCATAGGGTATGACATCATGCTGAATAGTTTATTATGTTTTATCAATTCATTGGCCAACATTTCAAAGTTCTGGTAATGAACGTTATCATCTGCCGTACCGTGTATTATAAGTAGGTTTCCGTTTAGTTTGTTTGCATGGGTGAGTGGAGAGCCTTCTCTGTAACCATCCACATTGTCAGTAGGTAGGCCCATGTATCTTTCCTGATAAATATTATCATATAAGGTCTGCAGAGAAACAAAAGCAATTGCAATGGCTGATTTGAAAATATCTCCATGTCTGAATATGCAGTGCAACGACATCTGACCCCCTCCACTCCATCCCCAAATACCCGTGCGCGAAGTGTCAATAAATGAATAAGTGGCAAATATCTTTTTAGCCGCTGCCGCCTGGTCATCCGCAGCTAAGAGACCAACCTGTCTGTAAATAATTTTACGAAAGTCACGGCCTCTGGGCGTGCGTGTACCGCGATTGTCAATGCTGATAACTATACAATTTAACGTATTGGCAAGGTATTGATGCCAAAGATTATCACCAGTATTCCAATTATCCTGAACAGTAGATCCGGCAGGCTCACCATATACATAAAATATAACGGGATATTTTTTTATTGCATCAAAATTCTTTGGTTTTATCATCCATGCATCAAGTAACACATCTCCAATATCCACTTTAAAAAATTCTTTGCTCCACAAACCCAGTTCATTGATTCTATTTTGTAAAACGGCGTTGTCTTCCATCAATTTTATTTCCGTATGCGTATTAAGATTGATGAGCGAAATGCGCCGAGGTGTTGTGGCACTTTCAAAACTGTGTATTGCATATTTTGCATCGGCAGATATCTGGTAGGAATGTTGACCGTCCATATTGGCCGGCGAAACCCTTTCTGCCTGACCATTTCCATCCAACCGGCTCCGATAGAGATACCTTTGGGTGAAATTACCCGGAGAAGCAATATAATATACATATCCTCCTGCCGGATCGATACAGTTGATGTTCACCACATCAAAATCTCCTTTTGTAATCAGTTGCATTTTTTGTCCCTCTCTTGTCACTTTGTACAAATGCAACCAACCATCCTTTTCGCTTGTCCATGTAAACGATGTGGTGTTATCCAACCAAACGATATTATCATGTACATCCAGGAAAGCTTCGTCTTTATCGGTAAGGATATTTTTGAGTTCCATAGTTTTTGTATCTCCCACCCAAACCCTGTTGGTGTTTTGCAATCTGTTCAGTTGTTGGATCATGACTTCTCCACTTTCCGGTATAAAATCCATTCTGGCTATGTAATGATTGCGTGGATCTCCAGGCACATTAAACCATTTAGTTTTTCCCCCCTTTGACGATATAACACCTACTTTCACTGCAGAATTGGTGGTTCCTACTTTTGGGTAAGGCAGTGGAATGGGAACAGAATAATTAGAATCTATATTATTGATCATATAAAAAGTACCTACCCCTCTAGTATCGGATTGCCAATAAGTAATATTTTTTCCGTCAGGGCTCCAGCGAAAACCATCTCTGCAATCCAACTCTTCCTCATATACCCAGTCAAATGTGCCGTTGATGATGTGGTCACCACCATCTTTTGTCAATTGAGTTATTTTTCCGGTTGTAATATTTTCTACATAAATATTCATCTTACACACATAAGCAACCCTTCCACCATCCGGTGAAAATTTGGCAAACATCAGTGTGGCTTCTTCCAGCCCTTTTCCCAGTTGTATTAGTCTTCCGCTGGTAAGGTCTAATACCCAATAATCCCCCCGGGTGTTATAACGCCAGACTTTACGGGTATTGGTAAATATCAGTAGCCGGTTATTATCTTCCGACCAAATATAATTATCTATGCCTAAAGGTTGTGAAGCACCATCGGGAAGCAATTGAAGGGCATTTACCAAAACTGATTTTGTTCCGCCAGCCACATCATAACGTATTATATTGTACCCCCTGGCTTCGGGGTTGAACTCGAGTGTAGAATAGCTTTCATTATCTTTCATCCAACGAAGTTGTCCTATACCTTTTGGCCTATACAATCCATTGGTATAAATATCTTCTAAGGTGAGATTTATATTTTGCGCAATGCAATTGCTTATTGAAAAAACAGTAAAAAAAGTTACTGCAGATAAAAATTTATAAACCATGAATTGTTTTTTTAAAAAATTCCAATGTTTTTGATCATGTAAATACTTCCTATGAAAGTTGCAGACTCTATTCATCCTTTTGGCATTTTTTGTTTTTGATATTTACCCCTTGCTGATGATTACTATCCCGATGGGTATTCCCGTCTGTATCATTCGCCTGCTTCAGATAAAATACTTCAATGGGTCATCATTTTATTTTTCCATATGTAATTCAGTTGAAATGCTCCTATTGCACATACCCCTTTATGGGTGCCTTCGTTGCATTCATCCGGCAAGTTGGGTAATTGTTTTATAAATCGTTAATGAGATTGCATCTGCATTTCTGTTCGCCAAAAAGTCTGCAATTCTGTTTTGCTTTCAATCAATGATTAATTTTGATATAAAACAACTAAAATGAGTATTTATATTTTCTGTTATTCCTGCTAAGGATATCTATAAAGAGGTAAAACATCGGCCCTCGACTTATATCAAGTTGTTCAACATTACCACGAAAATTGATTTGATAAATATATCCTAACTCTACACGTGTCCAATCCCAGAAGCGATAGCCAAGACCAATATAATTTCTATTTTGTGAAAAGTAATTTTTTTCAATATTTTTACCAAATTCTATGTGCATTTCAGAATATTTTGATAAGTATAATGTATTGTTAGTATAAAAGTAATCCGTGTTCAAAGGCGTTCTCAATCTCAATCTGTAACGGATTCTGAAATTGTGGATGGGGCCATCCGGATTATCAATTCCTCTCCATCGTGATTCAAATCTTATTCTATGTGTAAAGTTAAACCTTCCATAAAATGCATAATTATTAATTTGTAATGTAGTCCTTAATTCTCTTTCAAAACTGCGATTCAAATCCGTTTCAAGTGGCATACGTGGAGCTGAATTAAAAACACCTATTGGATTGAAATGAAGTCTGGTTAATTTGTTCGCCTGATATGCTATCCAGATTCTGGTACTGTATCTTAATGGTTGAGACCATATTTCCGAACCTCCCAATTCGCTTTGCCTTCTATACACTACATCAATTTCCCATGCCCACTTTGTGGAATCATTAAAAAAATCTGCAATTGTATATTTCGTATATAAAATTCTATTGTCCAATAATTCAATATTATTTTGTGCATAAGTATTATGCACTGCAAATAAAATAACAATCGCTATTGTAAGCGCAAAAAAAATTTTGATTCTCATAACTCCAGAAGTCTAAATATGCGTTGAGGTACCCTTTCACGTCTTAAAGATTTATCTAATTGCTTTACATTTTCATCATTAAAATTTTTTCGTAAATAGTTTACTCTTCCTTCTACTTTCAAAATTTGATTAAGCTCATCATATAGCATATCACAAGATCTGGCATTTAATAAGTTGTTTGCCATGTGTTCAAGTAAAATGAATACTGCTGATTGAATTCCTGAAAGTATTTTTGTTTCAAATTTTCTATAATCGAATGGATTATCTTGAAATATTGTAAATGTGCTATCCTCCCAAATTTTAGGTAATTTTCCAATTCTATCCAAATCCTTCCTATATTTGTTTAAGAAATCTAAAAGACATATAAGCTTATTAGCAGTAATAACTGCTTCATTAAAGTCTACAGAATTATTTAAATATTGATCACTTGTGGGTTTTATCAGCCTTTCATTTACACTTTCATACATTTTATATGCGAAAGGTATATCTACGGGTGCTTTGTCTCTATACAAATAATGTTTTTCATAAATCGAATCAACAGAATTAAATAATTTCGAAATTTCAAGCTCCAGACTATCTATTTTATCCTGTTCGTCATAAAAAATCAATGACTGGGCGATTTCATTATCTATATTGATTAGATGACTATCAATTTGATTTAAAATGGCGGAAAAATTATTTAATAAGTTTTTATGTGTTGTTATATACACCTTCTGATCTAATATATGAGTTATTGTTTGACCTTCATAATCAAAAAGAATTGTATCCGGCGTGTCCAGTGTTGAAATTCCGTATTTATAATATTCTTCTCTGTTGTTATAATCGAAATAACCGCTCTGTATAAATTTTACTGTTGTATCAATTAATTTTATTTTCTTAGAATATAGTCCAAGTTGGTGTTCTATCAGGGTTAGACTTTGTGATTGGGCTTTCCTAAGTACAAATTTTGGTCTTTGACTTATCTGATTTATTAATGATAAAAGTCTTATGCTTTCATTCAATATAGAATCCATTTGTTGCTCACTATCAAGGGGATAATTAAATTTAAATCTTCGTGTACAAAAACTTTGATCTTGCTCTTCTTGAATTCCGAATATTCTATCAAATTTTAAAAACCCCCGGTATGCTTCTTCTAACATATGATTACCGGATAATTGTATAATTATATTTTTTGAATTCTCATCGTATTTGTTATTAAAAGTAAGACCATAACATATAGAATCCTTTACAATTATCATTTCTCCGTCTCTTTTTTCAAGACTTTCTAATAATTTTGCAACATCAGAATATTTGATTTCATCAATAAAATCCTCTGTATGAACATCTATTACACTGATTTCCAGCAGAAACCCATCTTCATAAGTCCTTGTTTCCAATATCTGAATTGAGTCCAAGTCATATTTTAATCTTAATTGATTATCTAAAAAGCCTGATTCATTAATAAAACCTTCTATATGTACAGATCCATATTCATTACTCTTCAGATTAAAGAAAAATGAATTTATTAATCTATCATTGTTAAAACTTGCCTCTCCTAGTTTCCTTTCTTTCCCAATACTGGCGTTATCTATATGTTGTCTATAAAGGGTCCAAGTACCATTTCGTTTTCCATTTTCATATAAAATATTATACTGGTCTTTAATTCCTCCAATTTGATGGTTTAATCTTAATGTCCGTGTTTTTTGGAGTTGAGGATTTAACAGATAATATATTGTGTTAATAATAGTCCAATTTCCTTCAGGTTTTGATTCTTTAAAATTTCCAATAATATTTAATTCCTCGTATCCAATTTGCCTATTATCTGATATTCCATGTAGCTCTGAATCGAAAGTCATTTTAGAATCCCAAACCAAATTCTCAGTACTGTCAATAAAGTAGTTAAATGAAATAGTACCGTTGTATTTATTCATTAGTATTGTATCCTTTTTTATATTCATAAGGATATTTTCCTGTCCAATATAAACAGCAATACTAGTCAACCATAAAACTTTTAATGTGAAAATTCTTAAAAACATTTTTTACTTCTTTTTTCCTCTGAATAAAAAATATCCAACATCAAACGTAAAGGTGTTTATCATGCCCTGTTCATTCTTCTGTAAATTATTCCATCCGGAGAAACCTCTAATCCTCAACATGTAATTTTTGTATTCAATACTTGCACCAAATAACCACCCAAAATCAAATCTATTGAAATGGTTATTGTCATATGTAAAATTCCCATTTCTGATATAATCAGGTGTGTAAGTATTATTGGTCCATGAAGCTATTCGGGTACTGCCAAAAAGACCTAATATCATTCTAAAATCGTATTCTCTTAGAATAGGCAATTCAAAAGAAGCTGTAATTGGAATATCAAAATATATACTTTGATATCTCAATATTCCTTGATTACTGTATCGATGGATAAATGCTCGATTTGACAAATTTGCACCGGCATTGATAAAAAACTTATAGGTTGTTGGAATGTAATGTTCTAATCCAAATCCAAATCCTGTTGCATAACTTAATTGTCTAAAATTATTGCTATAATATATGCCAGAAAGATTAATTCCAAAAGTTAAATAAGTATCGTTAAGGAAATAAGAATATTTACTTATGGATGTACCTTCATACTCCATAGTGTCAATACTTACTTGCCCTACTGATTGTGAAGGTGTAATGCAAAATATACTAAGGAATATTACTACTAAAATCAAATTTTTTACCTTAATATTCTTTACCATAAATGAAAATTAGAATCGTAGATAATTATAAATTAAAAAACTTTCTAAATTGAAATGTAAAAATGGTTCATTAATATAAAACTTCATAAAAAGTTGCTGCATCTTTTTAGAAATGAAATCGTAAATTCCCATATTTGACACACTCTTTTATTTTAAATAGCGGGTATTTCTGTTTTTTTAGATAAACCACGTGTTAACCAACCTCTTTTATTGGCTGTTGCAATAGCATATGGGGTGATCCAAAACAAACAAAATGCATAGAATATGCCATAAGTAAATGCCCAAATAGATTCTAATCTACCATGGTTCAATGCATAGTACAGTGCAGGAATACTTGAAAAAATCAGGATCCCAATTAATTTACTTGTAAAATATAATAAGGGATTTAGTGCTATAAATACAATCATAAATAAAATAAATGGAATTGCAAATACAATTTTTATCCACTGATTGATTAGCAATAATCTAGGTCCTGAAGTTGAACTTTTTCGAAATTTGCCAAAAGCAAATCTGCTCATCATGACATTTTCTCTCACATTACTTCTCTCCCAACGTGTAAACATCTTATGCAAACCTTCATAATTCTCAGGAACATTGGTAAAGACTTTAGCGTTTTTTTGAAAAAGCACGGAATATCCTTGTTTTAATATCATATTTGTCAAGGCCCGATCTTCTCCAATATCTGTTAACTTACCAAAAAACCTCTGGTTGATCCAATTTGGTAAACATGCCATTACGGCATCTTTTCGATAAGCAGCCAAGGCACCTGGTGTGCAAAGTACACATTCCAATACGCTTTGAGCAGCGCGAACAAATTCAAAACTGTAGGCAAAACTGACATTTAGCATTTTTGGAATAAAAGCCTTTTTCCTGTTAAATATCTTTACATTTCCTGCTACTGCTCCACAATTTTTATTCCTTACAAATGGGCTCACTAAGTTTCTGAGGGTATTTTTTTGTACAATCGAATCACTGTCAATGGTTATAAATATCTTACCTGAAGCATTATTAAATCCACGATATAAAGCTTGACGTTTACCTAAGTTTTGTGGTTGTTGTAGAATAGTCAAGCGATTTCCTAATTGATCTTTTGCTTTCTCCATCCAACTCCATGTATCATCAATGCTCCCATCATCAATTGCAATCATTTCCAGCTTTTCAGTGGGGTAATTACTGTTTGCAATACTTATAAGGGTTTGCCAAACAAAACTACTTTCATTGTAGGCAGGTACGATAACCGAGCAATGTGGTAATAATTCATTTATAACCGATTCCTGAGGTTTATACCTCCAGAACAACCCCAACAAGTAAGTAAAAAATAGTAATTTGAATGATAATAATACAACGGCAAAAGAAATAATTATTCTTCCCCATACATTATTGATCCTGCTGTAATATATATCAAAATACAAGTCGTTCAATCCATAAAATAAATAAATTGAAACTATCAGTAAAATCATCGTACTTGATTTTATCAGTATTGATCTCAATTTGAAATCAAAAATCTGAAATAGGTTGTTTTTAATTCTCATTTCGTACATTTAATTATCTATGAATCTCATACATTCGGAATGGCATTCCAATATAACCAAGGGAATTTCCCCCTATATCATTGGTTATTTTTTAAAAAATATAAATAAAATTCCCATCGTAGAAAGTTAACAGCTAGATGGAAAGAAGTTGGTAAACTTCAGGGGGAATAACAAAATTTGAATTAAACTAGGACAAAACTATGTAAATCGAGAAATTTTCAAGCATTATAAGTGGTATTTTGTAAAGATTTAACATTTATACTCATCATGTTTCACAATATGTCCTTTTGAGTGTTACAATAAATCCAAGTATATTTCAGATGTCTCTATTTTGGTAAGAACAGAGTGATTATGTTCGTAACATAATATGTATTATTTCAAAAAGTCCATATCTTAATGGTATTAGAAGGCTTTAAAGAATTATTCATTGCGTTTGATGAGTATAGTAAGCAATTGTTAATCAATGATTTGATTAAGATATTAGATACTAAAACTGAGGTAGACTAAGAGCAAGGATTGCACCACAGTTGTTGTCCGAATTGTAAAATTCAATCGATTAGAGGCTATGGCTTTAATCTTAATAAAGTTATAAATTATTATTGTAATTATTGTAAAAAGTACTTAAGCCATGTTACCGGACAGGTTTGATGTTGGGTAAAGAAAAAGTTTCAGAGTGAAGTTGTACATTTACGGATTGCTATTTGGATACTCTATACATAAGAGTGCCAAAGAATGTGTTATCGGTATTAATACATCATTCATATGGCGACATGAGTTACAGAGCTACTTTCGTGAAATAACTGCTGAGCAATATAGAGCCATACTTGAGGCAGATGAATTGTTTTTCAGGGTTTCAGAAAAAGGCAGTTGACAAATGACTCGCCCATCCAAAAAAAGATGGGAAAGAGTTAGTAATGCAAGTATAAGTGATGAACTAGTGGTAGTACTTGTAACAACTGATCGTCAAGGAAATAAAGTCTTTCATGTAGTATAAAAAGGTCAGATCTCCAATAAGAAAGTGGCATCAGTTCTGTATGGATAAATAGATAAGGTTGAGGTTTTTTGTAGTGATAAGCATGTAAGTTATGCAGCATTTTCAAATGATCGAAAGTTGAAGCACAAAACTATCATGGCCTGCCATATTCAAAGGGTCACCGAAAAAATATATTATTTTCAGAATGTGAATAATATAAATAAACTACTACGTGATTTCTTCAGACCTCGAAATGGTGTTGCCACAAAATACCTCTAAAACTATTTTAATTGGTTCTTGGTGCTAGAAAAAATTAAAAGCAATATCAATCGATATAAAAGCATCTCGACCATTCTACTTTCTGCAACAAATGATCTAGAGGCCTATAATAAAATTGTCAAAAATCATATTTTATTAGGAACTTCGTCTTCAGCTTTTGTCACTTTTCGGGAATTAGAACATGTTCATCCCCGCTTCAATTACATGTTCAAACAAAGAATTGATATGATTCAAAAGAATGAGGAGTTTAAAAATCAGAATGAAATTGTTATTGAAGTATTAAATGCTGAAAAAGAACAGTATTTGGGTATACTGGAAGATCGGGCTGAAAGACTGAATGCTTTGATTGAAGAAAAAATGAATTTAGATCTGAATAGTAAAAAAGACAAGGATTCACTGCAATATTTAATTTCTGTAATGCAAGACAGTATCATTCATTTTCGAGAGTTGATCCAATACAAAGTAGAAACTGAAAAGGAATACCTGGTGATTTTCAATATGAAAGGAAATGAAATTCATTATTTAGGTGAGGTAAAAAACGGCAAAGCCAATGGAAAAGGTATTGGCATTTGGAAATCCGGGGGTATTTATAAAGGAGAATGGAAAGACAATATGAGACATGGGAAAGGCCAATATCAATGGAAAGATGGTGAACTGTATGTTGGGGATTATTATTATGATACGCGACATGGTCATGGTAAATATACCTGGGTTACAGGCATTTATTATATAGGCAACTGGAAAGAGGACAAACGCGAAGGTCAAGGAACTTTATTTGAAAAAACAGGAGAAATCAGATTTACCGGAACCTGGGCCAATGATGAATTCAAAAAATCTGACAGCTAAACAGCATTATAAACCACATCCTATTTTGTCAACTCGTCGCTGATGCCTGCCTCCTTCAAATTCAGTGTCCAAAAAGGTCTTGACCATCAATGTAACCATCGTTCTGCTTACAAACCGTGCTGGGAGACAGAGCACGTTGGCATTATTGTGTTTTCTTCCCAAAGAAGCCACTTCACGGTTCCAGGAAATGATTCCTCTGACATTTTTGTGTTTATTGACTGTCATACATACGCCGTTGCCACTTCCACATATTAAAAAGCCAAATTCAGCATCTCCATTTTCAATGGCTTCTGCTACAGGGTGCACAAAATCGGGATAATCCACAGGATCAGTGGAATTTGTTCCCATATCCAACACATGAAATTTCCTGTCTTTCAATATCGATTCAACTGCTTTCTTATATGGAAATCCTGCATGGTCACACCCAATAGCAGCGATTCTTTGTATATCGTTTTTCATTACAAATAATTTTATATTTAATAATGCATGTTTCTATAGCAACCGGATCACTCATAATGAGTCTATCCTCTGAGGAACGTTCCTAACATCCCTGAAATTTCATCTTTAAATCCGGCATCGTTGACATTAGAAGACAAGGCTTCCAGAAACCGTATCACCTCTAAACCGTCTTTATAATCATCCTGAAATGAAGCCATGGCATACTGATCAAGACTTTCAAAAAATATCAACTTCTGACGGGTTTCTTCCGCTAAAATTCTTATGTGCTTTTTAGCATTTTCTGTATCGCCGGCCCTCACAAGAATATTCAGTGGGTTCAATGTGCCTTTATCATATGGGAAGTTAAAATGAGGAAATGCTTCAAAATATTTCAACATCAATTCAGCAGCCCTGCCGGAATTGCCCTGATTTAAATACTCCGATCCGGCCCTGATCATTGCCATCCGCATGGCATTGATGGCCGGAGAATAACTTTCATTGACATAAAGTCTTTTCTGATCAAAGTTACCCCACCTCCATTTTGTCATTATATTGTCGTACAAAATGTCTGTAGCAGCCATGCCGCTCCCATAAATGCTCAGGCTTTTGTCGCTGGGTGTACTCCAGGGTACTACTCGCAAAGCCAAGCCTTCCAATTGGGTATTATCATGTAATCCTAATAACTTCGAGGAAACAGTGGTAACGGCAAAATATATGGGCCTGTCATAAAAATTGGAGGAAATAACATCCAGTATCATCAGTTCATCTTTGGTGATGTATCGCTGATTTTCATCAAAACTAATCCTTATCAAACTGTCTATGCTTTTTCCTTCAGGAACTTTGAAGGTACTATTATTCATTACCCTTGCTTTGTCCACATGAATGGCCCACCGGCGTGAAGGTGCCAGTGTTTGATTGTTTTGTTCATTTTTTGGATCCCCGATATACCGGAGTGCCATATCCAGGTCAAAAGTCCGGTCATTAGGTGGGAGGAAAACCTGGTTACGCTTCCTGCCTCTGATAGCATCTTCACTGATGCTTAACTGTATCGGTTCAGAATCGTTGACTTTACTTCTCAGTTTATTGATATACCAATCTACCTGAATAAGGCTGAGATTGACCACTCTTACATCGGTCCGAATATTTTCAACTTCCTGTGCATACCATAAAGGATAGGTATCGTTGTCCCCATAGGTAAAAATGATGGCATTGGGTTCCAGGCTGTTTAAAAAGTTGGAAGCATAATCACGTGCTGCATACTGATGAAGTCTGGAATGATCATCATAATTCTGGAAACCCATGATGACCGGAGCCGTTAATACCAGCAGTGAAGCTATTCCTGCAAGTACGGCTGGCTTTGTTTTTATTCGCACTTTTATGAGGTCAAATACGGCTAAAGCCGCTAACCCAATCCAGATACAAAATGTCATAAATGACCCCACCAATACATAGTCTCTTTCTCTGGGTTCATTAGGCGGCTGATTGGAATATATAATAATCCCAATTCCCGTTAAGATGAAAAATGCCAAAAGCGCCATAAAGTCCTTTCTGTTGCCTGAATAGTGAAAGACCATACCCAGCAAACCCAATAGCAAAGGCAGAAAGTAATAACGGTTTTTACTCTGATCATTTCGCATCGTATCAGTAATATAATCTTTGTTATACAAGCGCATTTCATCAATGAATTTTACCCCCGATATCCAATGACCACTGGATAGGTCCCAGGGAAAGTAACCCTGTTTTCCATTCTGCCTTCCCGTAAAATTCCACATAAAGTATCTGAAATACATCCAGCCCAACTGATACTTCCACATAAACTTCAGATTATAGGCCATGTCGGGTTTTCCTTTGGGATTTTCCATAATTTGATTTCTCCAGTAATTATGGAGTTGTTTTCTGTTTTCGTCATTATGACCTATGCGTGGAAACAGCATCATATCCCTGTCATTATATGTGGGTTCGTATTTTTCATCTACGATCTCATACCGGTTTCCAACCCTTCCATATCTTTCGGTACGGTTCACTCCGGCAACATCTGCCTCATAGTGAGGACCTTTCAGTAAAGGTCTTTCTCCGTATTGTTCCCTATTGAGATATGGGATCAGTCTGACAGCATCGGACGGCACATTCATATTGATCGGGGTATCGGCATTGGCCCTGATGACGATGACCCCTATGGATGAAAATCCAATCACCGTTAAAATGGCGCCTAATGTACACAAATGCAATAAATAGGATCCTTTCTTTTGCGCATATCTGAGGAGAAACCACGAAAGTCCACCGATCAGGGCAATCACCGGTAATAATCCGGAATGAAAAGGCATGCCCAATCCATTGACCATGGGAATTTCAAACATCTGCCACAAAGCAGGAATACCAACAATAACGAGTTTCTGAACAAAAACCATTGCCGCCATACCTGCTATTGCACTCAGTGCCATTCCAGTGAAATTATGTTTCTTGTACTTTTTGAAATATACCAGCATGCCAATGGCAGGGTAGGCCAAAATACTAAGTAAGTGAACACCGGTAGATAAGGCGCCTGAATATATAGCTAATAAAAGCCACCGGTCAGATTCTTTATTATCTTCCAACTGATACCAATGTACTGCTGCCCAAAAAGTTAAGGCAGTAAAAAACGTCGACATAGCATATACCTCCCCTTCCACAGCTGAAAACCATATGGAAGTGGAAAAAGCCGTGGCCAATCCCGTTGCCAGACCTGCTCCGGAAAGCAATAGGTTTTGATGTTTTTCTGTATAGCCTCCTTTACCTACCAAAAGAATACGGCCAAAAATCATGGTAACCCAACCCATAAATACTGCTGCCAGCGAAGTACACAATCCAGACATAAGGTTGACACTGAAAGCGATATCTGCAGGATTGCTCGATATAAGATCAGCAAAACCGGCAAACATTCTCCCAATCAATAAAAATAAAGCCGCTCCAGGAGGATGCACCACCTGTAACTTATGCGCACCCAGAATAAATTCACCACAATCCCATAAGCTGCCCGTCCTTTCGACAGAGAAAAAAAATACAGTGAAAGTGATCAGAAAAATTAATAGCCCGGTGATTTGTTTTGCCCTTTTTATGGATTCCATCATTGATATTTCATTGTTTCTAATGGCTCAAAATTACAAATATATCCAAGAAATGATCCGCTATAGTATAACTGATATTCGATCATCAGTATTTTAAATTATTCCATATGCCCTGAATGTATCTGTGAAGAAAAGCCTATATACCTTTCTGATATATCAAAATACATACAACATTCCGCTTTGATCTATATGCTTTTTTGGTCTGTGATCTTATCGTGATGAATTTACTTTTATATTTGCCCAAATTTTTAAAAAATGGACTATATCGCTGACTCTTCAAAATCACTGAAAGAGTGGGGAAATTTTTACCGTGAAAAATACCTTACTAACCCACCTTTCCCCAATATAGCCATTGATCAATTTTTTAATCCGCGCATTTTGGAGAAAATACTGGAAGAGTTCCCTGATCTGAACAAAGATAAAGGAGACATCCACTATATTAATCCCAACGAAAATAAGCTGGCTTCCAGTGGAGAAGGCCGATTTGGCCCTTACACCAGAAATTTTTTGCATTTTCTGAACTCCGAACCGTTTCTGGAATTCCTTCAGGAATTATCCGGGATCCAGGAAACCCTTATTCCCGATCCTTATTTTATAGGCGGAGGTTGCCATCAGATCAAGCCCGGTGGGTTTTTAAAGCTTCATGTCGATTTTCACAAACATAAAACCATGAATCTGGATCGCCGTCTCAACGTATTGGTATACCTAAACAAAGACTGGAAGGAGGAATATGGTGGTCACTTTGAATTGTGGGAAAAAGATAAAAGCAAAAGTGTGGTGCGCATACTTCCTGTATTCAACCGGATGGCCATTTTTTCCACAACCGGCTTTTCCTGGCATGGACATCCCGATC
>DAOLDB010000003.1:0-148481 GCA_035327565.1 Saprospiraceae bacterium | reverse complement strand
GGAAGATCTGGTCAAAAAGATCGTACGGGTTGTGACAGACCTGATGGAATCATTCCGGTTGGGTAACGTGATGAAAAATGGTATTGCCACTGTAATTGCCGGCAGGCCTAACGCAGGAAAATCGACACTCCTGAATGCATTACTTAACGAGGACAGGGCTATAGTCAGTGAAGTTGCCGGGACAACCAGAGATACCATTGAAGAAATATTGAATATAAAAGGCTTACAGTTTCGTTTGATTGATACAGCAGGCATTCGTGATGCACTGGATTCTATCGAAAAGATTGGCGTTGAAAAAACCATGGAAAAGATCAGTAAAGCGTCTCTGGTTATATACCTGTTTGATGTTATCACCACCTCTCCGGAGCAATTGTGGGAAGATGTAGAACGGTTTTTGCATGGAAACGCAGTTCTCAACTCTGGCTGTAAAATAGTGTTTGTAGCTAATAAAATGGATCTCAACCCTTACACTCAGCCGGGAACCTATTACCGGAATGGGTTGATTGGTAGAGATAATTTGATCACAGCTTCCGCTCTCCATCAAATGAATATAGAAGCATTGAAAGATGTGCTTTACAACACAATAGTTGAAGATCCAAAGTTGTTAGATACAACCTTAGTTACCAATTCCCGACATTACGAAGCGCTTTTCAAAACCAGGCAATCCCTGGAATCTGTTTTGGAAGGCCTGTCAGGTGGAATTTCAGGAGATATTCTTTCTCTGGATATCCGGCAGGCATTGTATCACCTGGGCACGATCACCGGTCAGGTTTCTAATGAAGACCTGCTAGACTCTATTTTTAGTAGGTTTTGTATCGGAAAGTAACCGCTACAATGTAACCCACACTAAACAGATAATAAACCACTATAAATCATTGATATAAGTTGTTTTATGTTCTAATTGGTTTTATGCTTGTTTTGTTGTATTTATCGTTTTGTTTGTTTAAATTTGTACCTTATTTGTACCTCAACTGGATTTGGGTAAATTTTGTACCTCAAATCTATTTTTTTGGCACAACGTGGCACACATAGGCACAACATGGCACACATAGGCACATAATAATATAAAGTGAGCAGTAATATTGAAGTAAATCGTATTTGTCAGCATTGCAGTAAAGAGTTTTTAGCCCGTACAACGGTTACTAAATACTGTTCCATTAAATGCGGCCAAAGGGCGTACAAAGCCCGTGTTCGTACTGAAAAAATTAAAAAATCTAACACTGAAACCAGTAAGATAAAAAGCCAACCTTTTGAGGAACTGAAAACAAAGGAATATTTGAGTATAAAAGAGACTTGTAAACTAATTGGAATAAGCAGGCGCACAGTTTACAGGTTGATTGAGCAAGGGAAATTAAAAATTTATAAAGTCAATACAAGAACAATTATTAAGCGTATAGAAATCAATAATTTACTTGAACAATCCTACACACCACCACCAAAAAAAGAACCTCAACCGGTCACAGAATTTTACACCGTTAAAGAAGTTGAGAAAAAGTATTTTATTAAATACGGGCGACTGAATACAATTATCAATGAAAACAAAATCCCAAAGACTGTTTACAATGGAAAGTTACACGTTTCTAAACCTCATATTGATCGATACTTTAAACGTGTCCGACCGGATATAAGCCATATTACCGAATGGTACACCGTGCAAGAAATACAGAAAAAATACAGGCTTACACGTGACCAGGTTTATGGCCGGGTATCGGACAACGCACTACCTAAAAAACGAATTGGCAGGTATGTTAAAATATCAAAGCAGCATTTTGATGAACTTTTTGAAATAGGAGTATAACACAAAAGCATAAAAGACAATGACAACAAAAGTAACATTACGACAAAAAAAAATAAGCCATGGACGGCAAAGCCTGTATTTAGACTTTTACCCGGCTATACCACACCCCGAAACAGGCAACCCCACACGAAGGGAATTTTTAGGACTTTACATTTTTGATAAGGCAAAAACACCCATTGACAAACAGCACAATATTGACACGGTTAAAATTGCCGAAAGCATAAGACAGAAACGGGAAAACCTTTTGAATAAGCCTGAAATATACAACCAGTACGAAAAGAAACAACTATTGATAAAAGAATTGGGTGAACAATGTTTTATTGAGTATTTCAAGAAGTTAGCATTCAAACGTAAAGCAAGTAACCACGATAATTGGGTTTCTACACTCAATTATCTTGAAACATTTACCACCGGAAAGTTAAAGTTTGCCGACCTCAACGAAAAGTTTTTAGAGGACTTCAAAGAATACCTGCTTACAACCAAAAGCAATAGAAGTGTTAAAACTACCCTTTCACATAATTCAGCCGTTTCGTACTTCAATAAAATAAAGGCAGCATTAAAACAAGCCTATAAAGACGGGATACTACAAACCGACCTGAACGCCAAAATAAGCCCTATAAAAGCAGCCGAAACAAGACGGGAATACTTAACCATTGAGGAACTGAATAAACTTGTAAAAACCCCGTGCAACAATGATTTATTGAAACGTGCAGCCCTGTTTTCAGCCCTTACCGGGTTGAGGTTTTCCGACATTCAAAAAATGGTTTGGGGCGAACTTGAATACATTGAGGGGCAAGGGTATTTCCTGAATTTCAGCCAAAAGAAAACCAACGGAATTGAGTATTACCCTATTTCAAAACAGGCAGTAAGTTTATTAAATGAAAGAGGCGAACCCACAGCCAAAGTTTTTAAAGGTTTGGAATATTCAGCCTACCACAATAAACACCTTTACCAATGGATTGGAGCAGCCGGAATAACTAAGGATATAACCTTTCATTGTTTTCGCTACACGTTCGCCACTTTGCAACTATTCAACGGAACGGATATTTACACCGTTTCCAAAATGTTAGGACATAAAGACCTAAAAACAACACAGATATACGCTAAGATTGTGGACGACACCAAACGCAAAGCAGCCGGCAAAATTAAATTAGATATGTAACCACTTAAAGCATAAAGGACAAATGAATAAACCATTTATTGAAATAGACGCTGAACATTTTACCCTTTCAGCATTTGAAGCAAAACCAATTGAAGGGTATGAACCACCAACAAATAAAGAAACAGGCGAACAGTTCCCGAATTGTTGCCCTTTTCATAAAAGCGTATTTGAAAAGGCTGAAAGTTGGTTTTCAAAGTTCCCGAATTGTTGCGACCAACATAAAGCAATGGTTTCAAAATGGTGGTACAACAAGGCGAATTATTCAGGTATTGCCGAAAAGATTGTAAAGCAACTTTCGTACACCGAACACCATATTTCGGAACGTATAAATATTGATGACTGGTATAAAGATATAACCGACTACATTGAATACAATGTTTCAAGTTTCGGACATCCGGCAATTGGTTTGCACTTGTATTTGGGTAATGTTCAACACTACATTAAGAATACAAAAAGCGAAATACCAAATGACAAAAGGCAACGGCTAATTGAATTTACAGAAACATATTACAACAACCCAAAGGAGCATCCTAATACCGATTTGAATATTTTATACAGCACTTACCAAAAATGGCTTAAAGTATTCCCGTTTGAAATTAGTTTTTTTTCAACCCTGAAACCACACTTTGAAAAGCAGTTACCCATATTGAACGGCAAACCTGAAACGAATAAATATACAGGTATTGCAAAAGCAAAAATGCACACCAAAGGCAGTTTAATTGATGTTTTGCTGAACCTTACAAACAACCTTTTAACGCAAATAAAT
The DNA here is from genome assembly GCA_035327565.1 of Saprospiraceae bacterium. Classification (GTDB taxonomy): domain Bacteria; phylum Bacteroidota; class Bacteroidia; order Chitinophagales; family Saprospiraceae; genus JABDLO01. Next base: position 144,755 of record DAOLDB010000003.1, on the reverse strand, counting down.
ACAACCACACTATACGAAAAAGGGCTATTGACTGAACCCCAAAAAATCAAACTGGAATTGGTTTTGAATGAAAGGAAAATGAAGCTGAAACAGGGCTATGTAAACAGTTCAAAAGATGAGGAACAACGATACAGGAAAATATTAAAAGAATGGTTTGCAGACGAAAAAAGGTTTATTGATGAGGTTACACCATTAGTAAAAGCGTTGCCACCTCAACCGATTGTTGAAAGCTCTTTTAGTGTACTTGAATGGGCGACTATCTTTTATTATGCGGACGAAACAAAACTACTTTCTGAAGGCCGTTTACTTAAAACACGATTGGAGCAGTTTATGAGTAAGCACCAAGTAAATACAACCTTTGAAAATTTCAAAACGAAGTATTACGAAGCAAAGAAGCGTATAAACAAAAAGAATGATTACCCAATAAATAAACTTGAATTGATTATACCTTTTCTCAAAGAAAACTACAAACAGACGGTTACAAAAGTTGAGAACGAAATAATTTTTTTAAAAGAGAATAAGCCTGATTATTAAGGATTTACGTTTTTTATTTCAAAATGTAACTGTTATGTAACTGGTTACGCCTTTTGTACTTGCACCTATTGTTTAATTAAAATTATTTATCAATGGAGCAAGTTTTTTTTAACGTGCCGTTATCCAAGTTAGAACCAATATTTAAGCGTTGGATAAAAGAAGCACAAGCAGAAATGCAACCTACAAAGGTTGAACCCACCGACCAACCCGAACAGCTTCTAAATATAGATGAGGTTGCAAATCTGCTTCATCTTACTAAGCCTACGATTTATTCCAAACATTCCAAAGGAGAAATTCCGGGAGTATGTAAGCAAGGGAAACGCCTGTATTTCCAACGTGATGTTATTATCAATTGGATTAAATCCGGGCGCAAAAAATCCAATGCTGAAATTGAAGCAGAAGCGGAATCGTATTTGTCTAAGAATAAAAAAGGGCTGAACAATGGAAAGTAACCAAAGAACAGCCCCTAACTTTTTGCATAAAGGACAAGGCATAAGTACGCATTTTCAGGCACAAATGAAACGGGTATTTGCAGCCCTTTACAGGCAGCCGAAAACTATGTTAATGGTTTCAGTTGAAACAGGCATTTTGAGGGCTAATATTTGCCGTTACGTTGCTGAATGGGAAAAAGAAAACCGTATTTGTAAAGTATGGAAAGGCATTTGCCCAATATCAAAACACCGTGCAGGGTTTTATACCACCAACCCCAATTTGTTCCCGGCTATTGTTGAACCTTCAAATACTGTTAAGCTATGAAACTAAATGTAGATTGGAGCGACCTCAACAACCCATTGGAACAGCCCAAAGTTTGGCATAATCATTTTGAGGAACTGGAGCAGGAAAGGAAAGCGAAACAAAACCCCTTTCCTGTTGAGGTATTCCCGAAAGCAGTACAGGAAATAATTACAGCCACAAATGAAAGCCTGAATTTCCCTATTGACTTTATAGGGGCTTCAATATTGTACGCTGTTTCTGTTTCCATAGGTAACACCCATAGAGCCGAAATAATGAGAGAGTACGAACAGAACGCTGTTTTATACCTTGCAATTGTAGGGCGACCTGGAACGAACAAAACACACCCTTTGAAATGGGCTATAAAACCGATTGAGCAACGGGACAACATGAAATTTCAGGAATACCAAAGTAAAAAACAGGAATACGAAAGTATTGCAGCCCTTACCAAAAAGGAGAGGGAACAGCAAGGATATAACGAACCTTTAAAACCAATTTGGGAACAGTATTTAATTAGCGACTTTACACCCGAAGCCCTTGTAAGTGTTCATAGTTACAATAAAAGAGGTTTGGGCGTAAACGTGGACGAATTGGCAAGTTGGTTTAAGAATTTCAACCGTTACAACAAAGGCAGCGAGCAGGAATTTTGGATAAGTGTATGGAGCGGTAACACCGTAAAAGTAAACCGTAAAACAAGCGACCAATACAATATACCGTTGCCCTTTATTTCAGTTGCAGGAACAATACAACCGGGCGTATTAAATGAGTTGGCAGACAATAGAACTGAAAACGGGTTTTTAGATAGGTTGCTGTTTGTTGTTCCCGACAATTTGAAAAAAGAATACTGGAGCGAAAAAGAGTTAAGCCCTGAAATAGTTGAGAATTGGCAAACCATTATTTCAAACCTTTTGGACGTTTCAATAATACAGGACGACACCAACAACCCACAGCCCAAAATATTGAGGTTTACACCCGAAGCAAAGCAACTTTTATTTGAATGGCAAAAGGAATTAACAGACCAAAGTAATAAGCCCGAAAATGAAGCCATAAGCGGTATAAATGCCAAAATAGAAATGTACGCTGTTCGGTTGGCTTTAATACTTCAAATGGCACGGTTTGCCTGTAATGAAGGCAATAAACAAGCTATTGGAATTGAAGCGGTACAAGGGGCTTTACAGTTGGTTGAATACTTCAAAAAAACAGCTATTAAGGTACATTCTATTGTATCAAATGCAAGTCCGTTGGATAAGTTGCCCACCGACAAACAAACCCTTTACATAGCGTTGCCCGACACCTTTACAACAAGTGAAGGCGTACAGGTTGCTGAAAGTATGGGAATAGCTGAACGAACTTTTAAGCGGTTTTTATCAAACAGGGAATTGTTTAACAACCATAAATGGGGCGACTATGAAAAGCGGTATTAATCAAATGGCATTTGGCACAATTGACACAAACGGCACGAACGGCACAAAATTAAATGCCACTTATGCCATAAATGCCACTTGTGCCACGTGTCAAACAATAATTTCAGAAAATGAATAAGCACCGATACACACTAAATCAAAAAACGAACTTCGGAAAGTTCACGCCCTATTTGCTGAACCCCCTTCAAAATACGTTTGGTTTGGGATGCGGAAGGCTTTTTAATTCCTTTAATGTATTGAGCCAACAAACTTTGGTTCATTCCGATACGTTCAGAAAGTGCCTTCGCATTGATAACCTTGTAAAAGTCAAAAAAACTTTCCAAGTCATATTCAAACTTGATTTCGTCAATAGTATAGACAAAGCTCTTATCCTCAAAAGTAAGGTTTACAGCCTCCAAAATATTGGCTTTAAGATCCTCAAAGGTTTCGGCTTCAGTTGCAATAAAGTTACCGTTTACCAAAGTGTTGGCACTATATCCGGTATCTTCTTTGGTTACGGTTATTTCAATCTTTGGCTTTTTCATCTTTTGGTTGTTTTAATGTTTGCTTGTTTCAGTATGGCAGTCAATAAGCCTTTTTTAACCTCTTTACCTGAATGGTTGGGGACTGTTAATTGTTCGGGCTTTGTAGGGTGCTGCATAATTACGTGGCTACCTTTTGCCTTACTTCAAACCAACCGTCTTTTTTAAGAAGCCTGAAAAGCTCGTTGTACTTCATAGACACAAAGGTAATAATTTTATTACTTTTTACGAACCTGTTTAACAAAAAGTTCCAATGAATACAGAACACCGATATACATTAGAAAAAGGCAGTAAAAAAACCCATTGCCCCGACTGTAATAAAAAGACGTTTGTACTGTACATTGATACAGAAACAGGCAACCATTTGCCCGAACAGTACGGACGTTGCGACCGTGAAAGTAAATGTTCGTACCACCTCAACCCGTATTTGGACGGGTACGCAAAAGCAATTTGGAAGCAGGAACAGGGCAACCGTTCGGAACTACCGAACAACTGGAAGCCAAAACGAAAAAAGGCAATACCACAGCCACCACCTGAACCCGTATTTTTTGACTTTGAAACATTCAAACAAACATTGCAGCCAGAACGATATGAACAAAACACCTTTATACAGAACCTATTTTACAGGGTACAATTTCCCTTTGAAGTTGATGAGGTTGAAAAAGTGATAAACTTGTATAGGTTGGGAACAGCACCCAACGGGGCGACCTGTTTCCCTTTTATCAATAAACAGGGCTTTGTAAATGCTATTCAGGAAAAACACTTTGACCATACGAACAGCACCGATAAAAGCAAAAAGTACCATACAAGTTGGGCGCACACACGTTTACAATACAATGACTATAAAAATAAGCCGTTGCCTGAATGGTTGGAAGCATACACAAGGCAGGATAAACGAATTTCCTGTTTATTTGGTGAACACCTTTTAAGTAAATACCACAGCAACCCCGTTGCATTGGTTGAAGCACCAAAGACGGCAATTTATTGTTGGTTGTACTTCAATAAAAGCAATTTCCCAATTTATAAGGATTGTATTTGGTTGGCAGTTGGGGCAAAAGGTTATTTAAACTTTGACGTTGCTAAAATTCTAAAAGGGCGTTTTGTGTATGTATTACCCGACCTTTCAAAAGACGGCAGCACCTTTAAAGAATGGGAAACCAAAGCCAAAGAATACGAAAGCCGTTTACCCGGTACACGTTTTATAATGGACGATATACTGGAGCAATACGGAACACCCGAACAAAGGGCAAAAGGGGCTGATATTGCGGACGTATTAAATTTTGATTGGCGCACGATTAGAGCAGTACCCGAACCACCACAGCCCGAACCTGAAAAAGTTACTGGAGTTACTAAAGTTACCCCCCAACAAAACATTATTTTTTCACACATTGAACTATTGGCAAATGTTAAGCAATTGAATATCAACAAAATTGATCGGCCTGTATGGGAACAGCTCCAAAACTGGAGTAATGATATTGCAGAACTTGAAAACTACTTTGCAAGTATTGAGCTACCAGCCCAACCCATAAAGCTAAAACAGGCAGAAGAAATAAAGAATTGTTCCCTGTTCATTGAAAGCCACATTGCCACAGTGAAGGAGAACAATAGGAATATCAATTTTTTACCATTCCTGAACCGATTACAGGAATTGAAACAAGTATTAACCATATATTCACAGGTTACACCATATATTCAAATACCCTAAAACCTTTTTTTATTGAAGTAAAAAAGGGAACTTTTAACTTTACTCTACATTGTAATTAGCAACATAAAAACAATAAAAATGCCATTTCAGCCTGGTATAAGTGGAAACCCCGAAGGAAGAAAGCCTGGAACTAAAAATAAGTTTCATTCAGAATTGAAGGAAATTATACATACTATTCTAAAAAAAGAAATTGAGGGCTTGCCGGAACAGTTAGATAGACTTAAGCCCAAAGATCGGTTAGACATATTCATAAAGCTATTGCCTTACTTTATCCCAAAATATAGCGATCTTGAAATGAATACCGGTGATAAAATACAGATCAATATTATTAACAGAGAGTTAAAAAATGATGAGATATAAAGTGTTGAAATTACACATCCATCATTTACCGACTAAATTGAAATAAAGAATTATTCTCTTTAGTGGTACACTTTGTTCCGGATTATGCAAAAAACAAGCCTTTAACCCTAAAAGGGTGGTTTTTCGTACAAATTTGTACCCTATTTGTACCCTTTAATTGTAATTCATTGATTATCAGATTATGTTACTTTTTGTATAGGAAAGTGATGGGATTGGAAAAAGAATATGAGTAATAGAACATACCCCGAACAATAACCCAGCACATTTCAACAAATTAAGTGGATCGTGAAGCTCACCTGGAAGAAACTTTGCGATAATTCACTTTTTTATCTAGTCTTTTCATAGGTAAGGTTTACAACACCGGTATCAAATGACTTTGTTTCTATGAGTTTCCACTTGGATTCTTTGGGTGTCTTTGCAAATAATGGAATTCCTTCTCCAATAATTTTTGGGATGATTGTGATAATCATTTTGTCTAAAATTTCATCATTAAGGAATTGAGTTACCACCTGGCCTCCCCCTACAAGCCAAATGTCTTTTTTGGCGAGTTCTTTTAATGCAGTAATAAACTCCTTTACACTTCCCGTCAATATTTGTATATCGGGGTAGAGAATTTTCAGCTCATAATTATTTGTCAAGATATATGTATCAAGACCAATATATGGCCAATCCACATCAAACCCAATGATTTCTTCATAAGTTTTACGGCCCATAATCACCGTTCCAATACTCTCCAACAACGCAGCATAACCGTAATCGCCTGTTCGAGGGTCGGGCACAGAAGTGAGCCAGTCTATTCTTCCGTCAGGTCTCGCAATAAATCCGTCAAGGCTTGTGGCAATATATAGAACTGTTTTAATCATTTCTCATTCATCCATTCCATTTTCATGATTTTCTAAAAGTGCATCGGTTATGAGGTGAGTTGGAAGGGTCTTTTTGGTTTTTACTCCAAGTTCGCGAAGTTTTTCAGCCTGTCCAATAAGATTTCCGCTTCCTGCCTTTAATTGTCCAAATGCAGCGTCATAGCTTTTTTTGGTGTTTTCCAGGTGTGCTCCCACCTTTGATAAATTGTCAACGAAGCCAACGAATTTATCATAAAGTGCAGCTCCTCTTTCGGCAATGGCTACCGCATTTTGGTTCTGATATTCCCTTTTCCATAGGTCAGCAATGAGCTTCAAAGCAGCAATCAGATTGGTCGGACTGATGAGAAGAATTCTTTTATTATAAGCATATTGCCATAAATCGGTATCGTTTTGAAGCGCAAGCAGATATGCCGGTTCATTGGGAACGAACATCATCACGAAATCCAGGCTGGAAGTAAAGTCCTGATAGGATTTCATACTTAGGTCGTCAATGTGCGAACGCATGGATTTAAGATGTAAATGTATTGCCTTCTTCTGCTCATCAGGGTCTTCGGTATCACTGTAAGTAACATACGCATTCAATGATACTTTGGAATCAATGATCACCTTTCTATTGTCAGGATAGGAAACAATGACATCAGGCTGCAACTTCTTTCCCTCGTCGTTTTTTATTAAATTTCCTGCATCGTCTTTGAGAAACTCCTGAATAAAATATTCTCTGTCTTTGATGAGGCCCGATTGTTCCAGTATATTTTCCAAAATCATCTGTCCCCAATCCCCCTGTTTCTTAGAACTTCCCTTTAAGGCTTTAGTCAGATTATTGGCCTCTTCACTGATTTTGTTATTAAGTTCTACAAGTTTTTCTACTTCTTTACCCAGCGAGAATCGTTCTTTTGATTCTTTGTCATATACTTCCTCTACCTTTTTTTTGAATTGATCTATATTGTCCCCAAGAGGTTTTAAAATAGTTTCGAGATTTTCCTTATTCTGTTTCGTAAATTTTTGAGTTTTGTCATCCAATATTTTGTTAGCAATATTCTCAAATTCTGTATTGAATTTTTTAGCCAATCCTTCCATTTCCTCTTTCTGTGTTTCCAATTTCTCCACAAGTGCCTGGTTATTTGCAGTCAATTCAGCTACTCGTTTATTGGCTTCATGGAATTCATTTGCTATCGATTTAACATCCTGTCTAAGTTGATCAACATCTTTGATGTATTGGTTTATTGTCTCCTTTGCTGCGTCCAGGTTTGCTTTATACGAAGCTATGGAAGAATTTAAAAAACTGTTTTCCTCTTGAATCGTCCTATATTGCCCTTCCATAGTAGCTTGCTTTTCTGTAAGTTGCTTAGTTCTTTCCTGCTCGATCATCAATGTAGTTCTGGCTTCATTGAAAGAGTGGGTCACAGCATCAAACTCTGATTTAGAGACTGTCTTTGATTTGATGACCAGAGTTGACAAAATCCATGTGGTTATTCCTCCGATTACAATACCTACAAACAAATAAATGATTTCCATTTTAGCTGAGTTTTAGTTTGTTTATCAATTTTTAATAACAGTCTATTTTCATATACCATTTATTATGGATGTGGATGATGAGATATATCTTACCCTTTACCCTATCCCCTTTGGGACTCATTTTGGAATAAATATTTTCATTAATTAACTGTTTATTGATTCTGGTTATTTTTTATGTTTAGTAAAAGCATTGTTTGATTTTCTTTACTTTTGGTGAGTTCTAAATCCTAATAAGTTTTCGCCATGAAAAGAGCAATACATTTTATTTCTATTTTTCTTTTAACAGTTGTGTCTCTCTTTTGTCAATCGTATACAGTAGAGCAAATCACAGCATTTCCCTATCCTTCAGAGATGGTGAGCGCTACCTCAGGAAACCGGTTGGCATGGGCAATGAATGAAAAAGGGTTAAGAAATATTTATGTCATGCAAGTGCCGGAATCTGAGCCCCGCCGGATCACTTCTTTTGATCGGGACGATGGACAGGAAATCACCAGCCTCCAATTCACACTGGATGGGCAATGGTTGGTTTTCGTGCGAGGCGGTGAACATGGAAGCAACTGGGATCGATACACCGGCTTCAATCCATCACAGGAAGTTTTAATTCCAAAAGTAGAAATTTGGAAAGCCTCCTTTGATGGCAGCCATTCCGAATCGTTAACGGAAGGAGACTTCCCTACCATATCTCCTGACGGGAACACCCTAGCATTTATAAAAAACCGGCAAATCTGGACTATTCCAATGGCCGGTGGAAAATCCACCCAATTGTTTGAAATCAAAGGAAACATCAGCAGCCTGGAATGGCTGCCGGATGGGGAGAGAATATTGTTTACAATTAGTAGAGGCACACATTCCTTTATTGGAATTTATGATGTGGTTAATCCTTCGATACGTTATATAGCTCCATCTTTTCACCGCGATTCCAATCCAAAATGTTCACCTGACGGGAAAACAATTGCTTTCATCAGAAGACCCGGAGGAACAGGAGAAGCGTGGCCCCTTCTCGAGCAAAGACATAATCCATGGGAAATCTGGGTAGCAGACATAGCTTCAGGAGAAGGAAAGTCCTATTGGAAGGCTCCCGAAACGCTGAGGGGGTCTGTACCCACCACTCATGGGGGCACAAATCTGAACTGGGTAACCAATGAAACATTGATATACCTTTCTTATGAAGACGGTTGGCCTCATATATATGCGCTGGACCTCAAGACCGCTCATTCCCGTCAATTAACCAAAGGTAATTTTATGGTAGAACACATCAGCAAAAGCCATGATGGTACATTTTTGGTTTTTTCTGCCAATACAGGACCCGACAAAGAAGACATTGACCGAAGACATATAGGTATGGTGCGAACAGATAATGGTCAAATGAGGTTGCTCACACAAGGGCAGGGCATTGAAGCCGTTCCCGTAGTTCTCTCTGACAATCAGCATATTGGATTTGTATCATCCACCCCTCAACGACCGCTCCTTCCTTCAGTTCTCCAAATAAAAAATGGTGAAATACTATGGGTAGGAAATGAGTTTTTACCTTCAGATTTTCCTATGGAGCACATGGTTATTCCTCAACAAGTTACATTTCAATCGCCTGATGGTTTTCGTGTCCATGGCCAATTGTTTGAAAAAACCAGAGGTGCAGCCAAAAAGCCTGCGGTTCTTTTTGTGCATGGAGGACCTCAACGACAAATGTTGTTAGGCTGGCACTATGGAGATTACTATTCCAATACTTACGCTGTAAACCAATATCTGGCAGAATTGGGCTTTGTAGTACTATCTGTAAATTTCCGGTTGGGAATTGGTTATGGATATGAATTTCATCGCCCACCCAGAACTTATTGGCAGGGTGCCGAAGAATACCTCGATGTGAAAGCTGCAGGGGAATTTCTTGCTGGGCTTCCTCAGGTCGACAATACAAGAATCGGTGTATATGGCGGTTCATACGGAGGTTATCTTACCGCACTGGCCCTGGGTAAAGATTCAGAACTTTTTTCCGCAGGAGTAGATATTCATGGGGTACATGATCTTTCTTCCCGACTCGAAGAACCAAAAGGTTATGAAAAAGCACCCGATTTTGCTGAAGCCTTGAAAACAGCCTGGTATTCTTCACCTTTGGCTTATCTGGATACATGGACATCGCCTGTACTATTTATACATGGAGATGATGACCGTAATGTCGATGTGAAGCATACCACCGACCTCATCAGACGCTTTGATGAAAGGAAGATGCCTTATGAATACCTTATCATTCCGGATGATTCTCACCATTGGATGAAGTTTACTAATCTGGTCAAAGTAAATGAAGCGACTGTTGCATTTCTGAAGAAAAAATTAGTATCTGATTAAAAAATGAAGGCGTTGGCTCCAAATGGAATAAAATGAAAGAGGTACTGTGCTTGGGAGAATGCTTATTAAGATTGATACCGGAACTTGAAATGAAATGGTTGCGATTCAACCAGATGAAAGTGTATGTTGCCGGATCAGAATTAAATGTCGCATATGCCTTGACAAAATGGGGGATACCTGTCCGGTTTTTTACTGCTTTTCCTCCCAACCACTTGACTCTTGAAATTCTTGACCATATGACAGAAGCAGGAATCAACACTTCACATATTATCCAAAAAACAGGAAGGTTGGGGGTCTATTATCTGGCTGAAAAAAAAGATGTTAAAGACAATAGCATTATTTACGATAGAGCAGGTTCTTCATTTTCATTACTTCTAATTGATGAGGTAGATTGGGATGCATTATTTGGTGGTGTCCAATGGCTCCATTTATCGGCCATCAATCTGGCATTGGGCCCATTCTCTGTAGAGTTGTGCCATAAAGCCGTAGAAGAGGGAAAGAAAAGAAATATAAAAATTTCCATTGATTTAAATTACCGCAGCGCTTTGTGGAAAGACAAGGATTCTCCAGTATCCATAATGCGAGAGGTGGTGTCATATTGTGATGTGATCATGGGCAATATATGGTCCGCCAATCATTTGCTCAATATTCCATTGTTACCGGAATCTGTAAATACATATCATTTTAACAATGCTGCAGACCATTCACTTATTCAGATTTTGAATCAGTTTCCTGATTGTAAAAGTGTGGCCTTTACCTTTAGATTTGATGCGAAGCCTTCCGGAGTGGACTATTCGGCTTTTTATTACTACCAGGGCAATGTAGCTGTTTCTGATCCATTGCACCTTTCTGAAGTCATCGATAAAGTAGGTAGCGGAGATTGCTTTATGGCTGCTTTGATATACAGTCAACTCTCGGGGCTAAGTCCTGAAGAAACGATTAATCTGGCCGCCAGAGCCGCAGTGGCAAAACTGGCTGAAGCCGGTGATCACACTAATAGATCCATAGATGAAATAAATGACTTCTTTACAGAGTAGATTTTTTTTTACCTTTTTCCGTAAGGGAAAATCTCAATGATCTTGCCATCTGCATTGTGGTGCAATTCAGTCATTTTGATAGATCTCAGATGTGTGACTCCCCTTGAAAGAGATGAATCGTGGTAAAATAAATACCATTTCTCTTTAAATAAACATATAGAATGGTGTGTAGTCCATCCCACCACCGGATGGAGAATGATTCCCTGGTATGTGAAAGGGCCATAAGGATTGTCTCCGGTTGCATAACAAATCAAATGGGTGTCACCGGTAGAATAAGAAAAATAATAGGTGTCATTATGCTTATGCATCCAGGGTCCTTCAAAGTACCGTCTCAGATTGTCACCTGCACGAAGAGGTGCTTTATATTTATCCTGAATGATAATTTCCCTGGATTCTTCAGCCAATGACGTCATATCAGGAGTCAGTTGTGCAACTCGAGGTCCCAAAGCAGGTTCGCCGGGTAGGGGTTCCTCATACTTCTTGTGGTAGGCATTATTCCGATATTTTTGAAGTTGCCCTCCCCAAATTCCTCCAAAATATATATAACTCCGGCCATCATCATCACAAAATACTGCCGGATCAATGGAGTAACTGCCTTGAATTGGGCTGGATTCAGGAATAAATGGTCCTTCCGGCTTTTCGCTAATAGCAACCCCTATGGTAAAAAGTCCATTGGATTGTTTTGCAGGAAAATATAGATAATATTTTCCTTTTTTATACGCAGCATCCGGTGCCCACATCTGACATTCAGCCCAAGCCACATTTTTTATATCCAGAGATATACCGTGATCAGTAACCATACTACCCGGAGAATCTAAAGAAAAAACATGGTAGTCCTCCATGGCAAAATGCTTTCCAGTATCATCAAAAGGAATGCCAGCATCGATATCATGGGATGCATAAATGTAAATCCTTCCATTGAACACATGCGCGGAAGGGTCGGCCGTAAACATATGTTTTACTAAAGGCGGTGAAATAGCCCTTTTATCCAGATCTTTAAAATCAATATGATCAATACTATCCTCCGGCATGATTATTATAAGATGTAGGTTTATAAAACACTTTTTCTCCTTTCATCCAGTTCCTTTTCAATTCTTAATTCAAAGTTTTTATTAATCTCATATTTAAATAGCAAAAAAGAGGCTATGACAAATATCAGTGCGGGAAAAATACTCACAGAATATTGAATCCCTTTGATGGTACTTGCCGATTGAACTGCTGCCTCAGCGCTATATCCGTAGGTAGCTAATAGTGAAGTGATGAGCGCTCCACCTAAACTTAAACCCACTTTCAATCCAAAGATCATGGCTGAAAATACAATGGCAGTAGCTCTTCGGTGATACTTCCATTCACCATAGTCTGCTACATCGGCTATCATAGCCCATAACAGTGGAATGGTTACACCATAGAAAAATCCATGCGCTATTTGGGAAATAAATACCAAAGTTATTGCATTTGGGGAGTAAAAAAGAAACAGGATCAGACATAAAGCTGATAAAAAGAGAAATACTCCGAAAACATCGCGTTTTCCCATTTTATCCGCCAGTTTTTTTGAAAACATAATTCCTATAATCATAAAAATGATCCCCCCCGCATTGAACAAACTAAAAGCTGATGTGGGAGCATCTTCAGGCCAGTGAAAAGAGACAAAACCCATCCCGGTAAGCATCTCGTTTAATTTGGAAATAAATGAGTTGAAACCTATGGAATCAAGAAATTCTGTCAAACTTCCTTCATCGAGAAAATATTTAAAATAATAGATATACATGCCTCCTTTGAGTGCCAGTGTTACAAAAACCAATATGGTCACCCATAACATAACCACCCAGGGTATATTATTAACCAGATCGGTTATATCACCTTTAATTGTAGTTTTCTGAGATGTTGTGGGTATAATTCGCTCACGTGTCGTTAAAAAAGTGATGATAAAAAAGAAAATGCCGGTAATCGAAAAGATAGTCATCGCACTTTTAAATCCGGTGGCTTTATCACCATCCCCCAATATCAATATCAATGGAAGTAATAAAACCTGAATAATGAACTGAGCTATCATCACAGCCACAAATCGATATGCTGACAGACTGTTCCTTTCTTTGATATCACCGGTAAGAACGCCGCTCAATGCAGAGTAAGGCAGATTATTGGCTGAATAGATCAAAACCAACAATAAATATGTGGTTAATGCATAGACCACTTTGGCATTTTGACCCAGGTCAGGGGTTGTGAATGTAAGTAATGAAATGATTCCAAAAGGAACGGATGTCCATAAAATCCAGGGTCTGAATTTTCCCCATCGGGTTTCAGTCCTGTCGGCAATAGCTCCCATTACAATATTAAAAAATGCTCCAAAGATGCCACCGACAAAAATAACAACACTGGCCACAGCTGCAGGTATTTTATACACATCGGTATAAAAAAAAGCGAGAAAAGTCATTAAAGTTTGAAAAATAAGGTTTGCGGCAAGGTCCCCAAGACTATACCCAATTTTTTCCTTTACGGAGAGTTTTTGTCCTATTGTGCTCACCGGGATTTACTCTTTATTTTGGTTAATTACTTTACCTCTATGGTCGCTTGAAGGTATTGTGGTGCACCTAATTCTAAACTCCTCTCCGAAGGAAGAGAACCGCCAACATAAATTTTATACTTTCCGGGATACACAACTCTCTCTCCTTCATTATTTACCACTTCCAATTCTTTTTTTCCTATGGTAAATTGGACTTTTTTAGACTCTCCAGGACTTAGAGGCACTCGACTAAAACTTTTCAAATCAAATTGAGGAGAATCCACTTTTGAATCCAAAGCAGTTACATATAATTGTACTACTTCATCACCAGCCACTGCCCCTGTATTAACAAGGCTAAAGTCCAGTTTCAATTCCTCCTCCATCGACATAGTAAGGTTTGAAATGTTTAAATTTTCATATTGAAACCGGGTATAGCTGAGACCAAAACCGAAAGGATACAAAGGATTTGTTTCGAGGTATTTGTAGGTTCTGTTTGCCATATTGTAATCTTCATATGGAGGAAGATCTTCGACTGAATTTACAAAAGTTACCGGTAATTTTCCTGAAGGATTAGTTTTTCCATAAAGAACATTGCCCACTGCAATACCTCCCTGCTCTCCCGGATACCACACATATAGTACAGCGTCAGCCAACTCATGAATCTCAGGTATGGAAATGGCGCTTCCTCCGGTGATTACCACGATTAGTTTCCTGGAATTGGCTCTCATTTTCTTGAAAAAATTAATTTGATTCTGAGGAAGCCCTATTTCTACACGATCGCCAAGATGACGTGACATGATGGATTCGCCTTCTTCCCCCTCAATCAACTGGGACAACCCCAGACATGCTACAGTATATTCAGCCTCTGCTGCCATTCCTGAAAACCAATCCTGAGGATTGCGATTTTCTTCATCCAATAATGCAGCTTGAATGTAAGGAATACTTGTATGATGTGCAGCATTAGCTACAATGCCTTCCAAAATAGTTCTCAGATCTTCGCTCACTCCGTAGTAGTTTGCCAAAAGTGTTTGTGTATGAGCCGCTGTAGGACCGGTAACGAATACACTTCTTGCATCCTTTCTGATGGGAAGGGTGTTATTCTCATTTTTTAATAATACAATGGATTTCTCCGCTGTTTCGAGTGCCAGTTTCGTATGACTGGGATGACGAATCCAGTCCGTTCCAATAGTATCAAATGGAACCGTTCCTGGGGGATCAAATAGTCCCAATTTAAACCGGGTAGGCAATAGCCATCTTAAATTTTCATCAACGATTGCTTCAGAAGTGTAGCCCTTTTCTATGGCTTCCCTGAGATATGGATAGGTATTTCCACAATTTAAATTGGTGCCTGCATTCAATGCCATTGCAGCAGCCTCAGCGGGAGTTTTTACAATATTATGCCCGTTATGAAAGTCGACAAGTGCCCAACAATCAGAAACATAGTGCCCCTTGAAGCCCCATTTATTGCGGAGCACCTCAGTCATCAGATAAGGATGAGCATTGCATGGGTCACCATTGGTTCTGTTATATGCCCCCATTATGCTTTCAACTTTCGCATCGACCACCAATTTTTGAAATGCAGGCAGGTAAGTTTCCCAAAGATCTTTCATATTGACTACTGCATCAAACTCATGTCTGAGCGCTTCAGGGCCGCTGTGGACAGCATAATGTTTTGCCATAGCCGAAGCCTGCAAGTATCGTGGATGATCTCCCTGCAATCCCCGAACGAATGCCGCACCGATTGCTCCGGTCAGCAATGGATCTTCACCATACGTTTCCTGTCCTCTACCCCACCTTGGATCCCTGAAGATATTAACATTTGGCGACCAGAATGTCAGTCCCTGATATCGGCCCCTCATATTATGGGCTATTGAAACATTATATTTTGCACGGGCTTCCATGGAAATTGCACGCCCGACTCTGTAAATTAAATCAGTATCCCAGGTCGCCCCCATACCTATAGCTTGTGGAAATACAGTTGCCCGGCCGTTTCGGGCAACTCCATGAAGGCATTCATTCCACCAATTGTATTCAGGTATTCCCAGCCTGTCAATGGCTGGTGCATTGTATAAGAGTTGATCAATTTTCTCGTCCAGTGTCATCCTGGAAATAATATCTTCCGTTCTTTCTTCAATACTTAAGTCCGGATTGAGAAATTTATATTGAAATGGTTGTGATGAAATATTATTCCTTATACCGGAAAATATTAAAACCAAAAGGATAGTAATTAGGGTAATGGATTGGGTCTTCAAATAGTACATACTTCATATATTTAAAATACATTATTAATCAATTGTGCAGATCATAATCTATAGCTGGTGGACTGCACTGTTTATTCTATGAAC
The DNA here is from genome assembly GCA_035327565.1 of Saprospiraceae bacterium. Lineage (GTDB taxonomy): Bacteria > Bacteroidota > Bacteroidia > Chitinophagales > Saprospiraceae > JABDLO01. The sequence goes on along the minus strand of DAOLDB010000003.1, from coordinate 128,876 downwards.
AGACTCTGCCCACTCTCTTTGTAATGCATATTCCAGCCCGTTCAACTCGGCTAAGCCTTTGAGTCTTCCAATAGCCGAATATCCGGGATAGGTTTCTTTATTTAAATCATCGAGTATTTTGTGTCCGTGGTCTGGTCGCATAGGAATGCTCCTTTGTTCTCTCTGCATGAGTTGGACGATCTCTCTCATCAGGCTATACATATCGGCATCTCCCTCAAGATGGTTTGCTTCAATAAAGTTTCCCTGGTCATCCATTGATGTATTCCGCAAATGAAAGAAATATGTTTTTGATCCCCAGTTTCGCAACATCTCCAACAGATGATTGTCCTTTCTGGCACCAAACGAACCTGTACAAAAACACAGTCCGTTCGCAATACTTGGGATAGCGGTCATCAATTCCATCACATCCGTATTTGTACTTAATATTCTGGGGAGCCCCAAAACAGGGAAAGGGGGATCGTCAGGATGTATGGCCATTTTGATGCCTGCCTCTTCTGCTACCGGTATGATCTCTTCAAGGAATATAAATAAATTATTTTGTAAATTTTCCCTGCGAATCTGTTGATATTGTGAGAGCAATTCAAGAACATCACTCAAGGTAAATGGAATTTCCGAACCAGGCAGAGCCATGAGCAGGGCTTTTTTAATTCTTTCAATATCCCTTGGCGATAAATGATCAAATCTCTCTTTATAATACTTTAATTCATCGGATGAATAATCCTTTTCTGCACCGGGTCTTGATAAAATAAATAAATCAAAAATAGCATACTCGACCTTATCGAACTTTAAAGTTTCGGCACCGTTTGATAGCTTAAAATTTACATGGGTACGCACCCAATCAAGTGCAGGCATAAAATTGTAGGTAACCACTTCTATTCCACATAGTCCAAGATTCCTAATACTTTCTTTATAGTTTTCTATATACATTTTGACTCCCCCTGAGTTGGATTTGATTTCTTCATGGACAGGTAGACTTTCTACTACCTTCCATTCCAGTCCGGCATCCTGAATGATACTTTGATGTTTCTTGATCTCACTGGTTGTCCACACTTTACCAACGGGTACATGATGTAATGCACTTACCACTCCGGTACATCCTGCCTGGGCAACATCATTTAGAGATACGGGATCTCCCGGACCAAACCATCTCATCGATTTTACAAGAGAAAAAATTCTTATTGGTATATTCTTTACCTGATCCACTGTAATTCAAATTGGAGAATTAAAATCCGATGGAGTTTCCTCCATCTACCCTCAATGCGTGTCCTGTAATAAAAGATGCCTCCTCTGAGGCGAGAAAAAATATTGCATTAGCCACTTCGACAGGTTCACCAAGTCTGCCCATAGGGGTTTTTTGGAGTACCCGGGACTTTCTTTCATGATCATGATCTAGCGCCCTGTCTGTCATGGGAGTCCTGATATAACCCGGCACTACCGCATTCACCCTGATCCCTTTGGGTGATAAATCTACGGCCATGGATCTCGTCATTCCTTCTATTGCCGATTTTGATGCGGTATAGGCAATGACTTTAGGAATACCGTAATATGCTGCCATAGAAGAAATGTGAATGATGGCACCTTTCGTTTCCTGATTTAACATGACTCTTACAACTTCCCGGCTAAGAGCAAATACCGAGGATTGATTGATCCTAATAATGGCTTCAAAATCCTGGTCTGTAACTTCAGTAAAATCCTTTTTCAGGTTGATGCCTGCATTATTGACAAGCACATCGATACTGCCCATCATTTCATGAACTTTTAATACAAACGTTGGTATTTTCTCAGGATCAGCCATATCCAATAGAAAAGGAATGCTATGTTCACCCAATTCTTTCGATGCCATTTCCAGTTTATTCTGATTCCTACCTGTAATGATTACATCATATCCTCCTCTAATAAATCTTTGTGCAGTGGCATAACCAATACCTGAAGTACCCCCGGTAATGATTGCTGATTTTCTTTTTATCATTTTTTGTTTTCTATAAATCGATGATTGATTAAATGAAAAGTCACCGGGAAAATCGTTACCATCTTGGTCTGATTCCAGGTGCATATGGATATCTTAATGACATATAATATTCCAATGTATGGGCTGGCTGTTCAAGTTGTGAGGGAATTTCCATGCCAGAAAATGTTTTAAAATAGCTTAAACAGGCATCTCTCCACCAAACGGATTCCTTGATTTGAATGTCAAGGTGCATCAAAACATGATTAAATCTCTCCTCATCTATATGCTCTTCTACCATGCTCCATTGCTCTTTTAATTGGCCAACCTCTCTTACTCCTTCATGGTACAAATGGCATAATTCCTCCCAAAAAGTTCTGCCCGATTTCATCTTCTTTGACCATGGTACATGGTGATACCATACCAAAAAGTTTTCAGGGCATTCATTAAGATCGAGGTATATTTTTGCAAATTCCTCATGATACTGTGCTAATGCATTACTTCCTGTTGGAGTCCTGTCAAAGCCAACACCTTGCTGGTCAGCTCTGTGATAATAAACCGATGTCCAATCCGGTCTGGACATTTCACTTACCCATGGGCCAGGTCCGTAGTGATGTCCTGCTGCCATAATGTGGTGCAGACCTAAAGGTGTCATGTATTTAATACATGTCTCATGGGAAGTCAATAACATTTTTTTGATTCTTTCTTTGGCATCCGGATCATGAGTAAATGTCATGGGTATCCATTCATCATAAATTTCTGCTGATCTGAGATATGGATTCCAGGCTAACCTGCCATAAGCATACCAATCCGCCTGTCCAAACAGATTTCCTGTCCAATTTCTGGCAGTTCCTATGTTTGCCACTCCAGCCATTCCGGTTAACCGGTGTCCATACATCGAACCATCAATAACTGATGCCACCAAAGAGTTTTTACCTTTTTGATAAGTATCCGTTTTCAATACCTCTTCATACATCACTGACAATCCCACTAAATGCGTTCCCTGACCAAGATATTCTTTGGTGATTTGAAATTCCATCATCAGAGGAGTTTCTTTCATGGCACCAAAAAGAGGATGTATTGCTTCACGCGGCATAAAATCGATGGGTCCGTTTTTTACCTGAATCAATACATTCTTTAAAAATTTTCCATCTAATGGCATAAATTCACTGTATGCTTGTTTTGCTCTATCCTCGTCTACATCCTCACTGTAGACAAAAGCACGCCACATAACAATTCCATGGTGGGGTTCAAGGGCTCTTGCCAACATATTGGCACCCTCTGCATGACTTCTGCCATAATCCTGAGGTCCAGGCTGCCCTTCCGAGTTGGCCTTTACTAAAATTCCTCCAAAATCAGGGATGGCTTTATACAACTGATTAATTTTTTCCGTCCACCACTCTTGTACTTTTGGATCTAATGGATCTGCAGTGGACAAGCCTCCCAGCTCAATGGGTGAACTAAATCGGGCAGTTAAATAAAGTTTAATGCCGTATGGTCGAAAAACATCTGCTAACGCTGCCATCTTTAGCATATAGTCATCCCTGAAAACCAATGCATTGGCATTGACATTAGTAACAACGGTTCCATTGATACCTATAGAAGCATTTATTCTTGCATAATCTTTATACTGTGGGTCAATATATTCAGGAAGCTCATGCCAATTAAATATTGAGAATCCTGCATAACCTCTTTCAACTGTCCTATCGAGATTGTCCCAATGGTTTAGAACTCTCAATTGGATCTTAGGATTCTCAAATATTTCAATTCCATCTAATGGTTTATACTGTTGGATATGTCTTAAAAAATGAAAAATACCGTACAATACCCCCCTGTCATCAATAGCTGCTATATAGACAATGTTCTTCTTTTGGAAGATGATAAATCCTTCCGGTTTAATTTTTTCAATCCATCCACTGGGAATGGATTCCTTATTGATTGAGCCCCCTACCAGCCCGGCTACAACCCCTTTTTTAGGGATACGATTTAAAAGTTGAACCTCTTTACCCAGCAATCCTGAGACTCCATGAACCAATTCTTCTCCTGCTGTTCTCAGTATAGGAGTAGAATTTTCAACATAAATATTAGGGATTTGCTTAACATATGATTTTAGTATTGAACGGTTTGATATTTGTTCATATCTTAACCATACCTTGTATCCATCCTCGCCAAGTAATGGAACTAATGTGAAAACCAGAAAAAATATACATGCCAGTTGCTTTACCATGGATATAAAGGTTAGATTAAAATTTAAAATAATCCTTGGCATTGTAATAGCAAATATTCTGGATCATCCCTCCAATCATTTTTTCATCATTAGGTAGTAATCCTTCTTCCATTTCGTTGCCAAGGAGATTACACAATATTCTTCTGAAGTATTCATGTCTCGGATAGGAAAGAAAACTCCGCGAATCGGTGACCATACCTATAAACCGGCTCAACAAACCTGTGTATGAATATGCATTCAATTGCAATTCGATTCCTTCTTTCTGATCTAAAAACCACCAAGCCGGACCATATTGCATCTTTTGCGGGTTACTTCCATTCTGATAATTTCCTACAAAGCCGGCAAACATATAGTTATCATTCGGGTTGCTATTGTAAAGAATACTTGGAGCTAATTGGTCGGCATCTTCAAGCCTGCTGAAAAATGCAACCATATTTTCTGCTTTTTGACTGGAGCCTATTGAATCGAATCCTGTATTTGAGCCTAATTTTTTATACATTTTGGGGTTGGTGTTCCTAATTGGACCTACATGAAATTGCTGCTTCCACCCCATTTTGTTGTTCAATGCACATAAATGAAATGTTATTCCGGAAAGGTAGGTTTCGCTTTCATCCCATGTCAGATTCTTTCCCAATTTTAGTTTTTTAAAGATAACCCTGAGCTGATCATCGGTAAATGGTTGAGAGTAAAAATATTTCAATCCGTGATCTGCCAATCTGCATCCCAATTTATGAAAATATAATTGCCTCATTTCCAGTGAATTAATCAAGTCATCAAATGTGTTAATTTCGCATCCGGTAGCTTCTGTTAATTTTTGTAGGTACTCTGTGTAATTTTGAGGGTTTTCAACATCAAACAATTGATCAGGTCGCCATGTAGGTAATACTTTAAAATGATGATTGTCACCATTGACTTTCTGGTGGTGGTTCAACTTGTCTACTGGATCATCGGAAGTGCATACAACTTCCACATTCATTTTATTTAATAAAGCGTGTGGCTTAAAATCATCAGACTTTGCCATTTCATTGGTAATTTTATAGATGTCTTGTGAGTTATCCTTGTTTAATGGACAATTAAGATTAAAGTATCTGTTTAACTCAAGATAAGTCCAATGAAAAAGTGGGTTTCTGAGCGTGGCGGGAACTGTAGATGCCCATGCATGAAATTTCTCATAATCAGAAGAATCACCGGTAATGAATTTTTCTTTGATACCAAATGCCCTCATCGCTCTCCATTTATAATGATCCCCTTCCAACCACACATGCGTGACACTTCTGAATGGAAGGTTCATAGCTATCTCGTCTGAAGGTAGATGGGAGTGAAAGTCGATAATGGGAAGATTCCTTGCATATTCATGAAACAATCGAATTGCAGTTTTAGACCTGAGGAGAAAATCGTCAGTAATAAAAGATTTCTTATCCATTGTACTGCAATAAATTAGTATAGATGGTTAATAATAATTTTGTCAGCGTAAGCAAACATACAAATTTTTTTATGAATGCAATCGATTGCATTTTATTTTTTTGATTTTACTTTTATATCTTTAAAACGGGCCAATTATTTACATTTGAGGATCAATTTCTAAATAAATAAAACAAATAGTAGTAAAATTACTGCTATTCAAAACTATATGAATGGATATACTAAACATTGAAAACTACATGATTTCCTATTTGAACAGAGTAGAGCCCCCCTCCAGAACAGGTATATTATAAAATGTTTAAACATTATCCTTATTAAGAAGTTAAGTCCAATATTATCAAAATGGAAGAAAAGAAAAAAGATGTTACTATTTACGATATAGCAAGCATACTCAATTTGTCTCCATCCACTGTATCACGGGCATTGAATGATAACAGCAATGTGGGCAATAAAACCAAAAAAGCAGTTAAAAAGCTTGCTCTCGAACTGGGTTACAGACCTAATACCATCGCATCGTCACTCCGAACGACCAAAACCAACACCATTGGAATTATGGTATCATGGATCAACAGACCCTTTGTATCATCATTGATTTCGGGTGCTGAAAAAGCTGCCAGAGCCGCCGGATATAATGTAATCATTGCACAGTCTTATGACGAAACAGCCATTGAAATTGAAAATTTAAAGGGTCTATACAATAGCCGTATTTCAGCACTTATCGTTTCGATGGCGATGGAGACAGAAAAATACGAACATTTTGATCTTTTTATTAAAAATGGAATTCCTGTAATTTTTGTGGATAGGATTCCGAAATTAAAAAAAGTGAGCAAAGTAAAAATCAATAACTTTAATGCGGCTTTCGATGCCACTCAACATTTGATTGATCAGGGATGTTCGAGAATCGCACATTTTGGTGGTTCACCCAATCAAACCATCTATGAAGATAGGATGCATGGATATATAGCAGCTTTGAAAAAAAATAATATCGAAGTAGATCATTCTATCATTTTTAATGCAAAATTTCTGGATGTTAATGAGAGCAAACAATTTATAAAGAAAATATTAGCCATGGATGATAAACCGGATGGTATATTTTGTGCCAATGATCAATCTGCTGTAACAGCCATCCAGGAACTGACGGCAGCCCATTTCAAGATTCCTGAAGATATTGCTATTATAGGATTTAATAATGATCCTGTTTGTGAAATTATCAAACCTTCCTTATCTTCAATTGATCATCCTGCCACTGAAATGGGTAGAGCCGCCATAGAACAAGCACTTTTGCAAATGGATGGAAATGGTGTACACTATAAAACCATAACACAGGATCAAATTATTCTGGATACAAATATTATTGTGCGAGAGTCCTCCAATCGATTGGGGCTGAAATGATCTATTCATTACATGCCTATTATTCTCTGCTGAATGCCGATAGGGAATAAATGAGTTTTTGACATTGAGCAGCATTTTATCCGGGTAATTTTTATTTGGTCGATTTTGCTCAAAATCGACGGGTTGTATACTTCAACATTTTTTCATTTTTACAAATGCACATACTCAAATTGAAGATTAGCAATCAACCCAGGAAAATAAGTTAAAATTTTTATCCCGACATTATTCATTGATTATTAGAATCTTTTCTGTAATCACACGTCCGCTTTCGGTTTCAAAAAAAATGAGAGATAAGCCCGGTTTTATATAAGTTGCACTCATATCCAATGATTTTCCGTTAAAAGGTATATTATGTATTTGCATACCACCTATTGAAAATAATTTTACATTTTTGACCGTTTCATCCAATCCATGTACTGAAACGAAAGACGTTTTCCTTGCAGGATTAGGAAAGATGTTTAATCTACTTTTTTTTTTATCCTCAAAAGATGTTGAGGTTGTACTTTCTACGTATTCTCTAAGCCATACCAGGGCAGGCCTTTCTGAACCATCATCATTGATGAGATAGGCTCTTTGTTGCTGCCTCCACAATCCAGGTCTCCAACCCCATAGTGTGATTCCTTCAACCGCCGGATGTTCCCAAAGAATTGGAAAAATTCTTTTATATTCATTGAGTTGAATTTCATCCGTCGGTCCATCAATATCCATTTCGGTTATCTGTATAGGTAAATTTTCCTCTGCGAGCAGGTCAAGATTGGCCTTTATAACAGATGAAGCAACAGTGGTGGAAAAAGCATGTCCCTGTACGCCTATACCATCTATCAAATTTCTGTTCTTTAATTCACGAATAATTTGTCTATAGGTAGCTATATTGTTTGCATTATTTATAATATTGTATTCATTGATCATCAGTTTAGCGTTGGGAAAATGTTGCCTTGCGAGCTGAAAGGCATAAATGACCCAATCCCATCCAGTACCTCCAGTACCCCCCATTGCATTCATATAATTCCCACCCCCTTCACCGGGTTGGTTTGGCGGATCATGAATGGGTTCATTGACCACTTCCAGATAATCAATATCAGGATAGCGTTCGGCTACCAAGCTGAACCACTCCTGAATTTCGTCCAATTGCTCAAATTGATCTAGATTCTCTATCCAATCCGGCTGCTGATTTCCCCATATCAATACATGAAAACGAAAAGGAAATCCATTATCTTTTGCTAATTTATATGCTGCGTCCAATGCTGTCCAGTTCATTTCATTCCTTATCCGCTCTACTGACCCCCATTTGCCTGCATTCTCAGGAGTTACCTGGTTCCAGTATTGCGTAAATTGTGATATCTGTGGTGGACTATATATATTCCCTAAAAACTTCGAATGACTTTGCGCGATAGGTTCAGTATCATTTTGAGAAAACAATATTGATATGTTAAATATAAATACCACAGTAAATAATGAAGTAATCCTGGTCGTCATAACAAAACAAAGGTTTTAATGAACACAATCGATTGCAGCCTATTGAGCCAAACTACAACAAAAATATAATTATCAAATTAAAAATACAGATTTTTACTTAAAAATGCTTAGGAATTGATTCAATTTCTGTATAAAATTTGATAGTAATCATTCAAAATATTTGTATAAAACGAATAAAAGTTAATTAGATATACCAATAATAATTAGGTTTGAATATTATATACTATTCGTTTATTGCTTTTTATACATAATCAATAAATTAAATAATTTATAATTAAGAAATAATTAAAACAAAATCACAAAAAAAATACAATCGATTGCAGAAAAAAGAAATATTTGATATATTTGTTTTTAGATGTCGATTTTTTCAAAACATGGAAAATCCATTTTGATATCATTTTAGCATTACCAAATTTTAAATATCATGGAAGTCACAAAATTACCAACCTTTGAATGGTCTGTTTGGCCATTAAAAATTGCATTCACTTTGCTCGTTGCTCTTGGGTTGAATACTTTCCTATTCTCCCAAAATGTTACAGTCAGAGGCGTTGTTACAGGTGGAGCTGACAATGAACCTCTAATTGGTGTAAACGTTACCCTCCAGGGAACCACTCAGGGCACCATTACCAATATTGATGGAAACTACTCCATCATGGCCCCCAGTGATGGTGTTCTGGAGTTTAGCTATGTAGGCTATCTCCCTGCTATTGTACCCATCCAGGGTCGCACCTCTATAGATGTAGACCTTGAACTCGATCAACAAGTGTTGGAAGAAGTCGTTGTAATCGGATATGGTACGAGAAAAAGAAGCGATATAACGGGTTCAGTTGTTTCGCTGGAAGAAAAAGAAATACGCGAAATTGCTGTAGCCAGTCCCGAAATGGCGTTGCAGGGTCGAATGGCTGGAGTCAACATTGACAGAACCTCTTCACGTCCCGGTGCCGCATCCCAAATCAGAATCAGAGGTAACAGGTCTTTAGGCTCAGATGAATCGGGAGTGAATAACCCTTTGATCATCCTTGATGGCATTCCTTATAGTGGCAACATCAGTGATATCAGCCCTAACGATATTGTAAATATCAATATTTTAAAAGATGCATCCTCCACTGCGATATATGGATCCAGGGGCGCTAACGGAGTAATTATTATTACTACTCGCAGAGGACAAACAGGTGCACCCAGGGTTACATACAATACCTACATGGGTCAATCATCCACTTTGGGCAAGTACAATCTATTCGATGCAGAAGGCTACGCTGATTTGAAGCAGGCTTCCAACTTTGGAGCTCCCGGAGGATTTTTCACTCCCACTGAGGTTCAAAACCATCTTGCCGGAAGATCAACCGACTGGCAGGATGCCGTTTTTCAGGATGGTTATATCACCAATCATGAATTGGGAATTACAGGAGGCGGAGATCAAACCAGATATTCCATTTCTTTAGGCTATTTTGACGAAACTACTGTAATGCCAGGTCAGCGTTTTAACAGGGGAACACTTCGGCTGGCTATAGACCAAAACATTAGTGACCGAGTCCGACTTGGTATTACTTCCATGAACTCGTTGGCCAATACAAATGGTGAAAATGTAAATCCATTATTTCAGGTTTTAACACTGAGTCCTTTGTATAATGCATATAATGAAGATGGATCCATAAATCTTTATCCGGCTGTCGGGTCAGTGGATGCAAACGTAGTTTCTCCTTTGGCATTATACAATGACAATTGGAGCCAGGACAGAAGAAGAATGAGAACATTTAATAATGCCTATGCTGAAATAGATTTATTTAGTGGCTTTTCTTACCGAATCAATGCAGGATTGGACCTTTGGAATGATGCTTATGGACATTTTTATGCCTCAGAAACACCCATACTTAATGGGAGTGGAAATGTGGCAGCAAGAAGAAACAGAGAATTATGGTCATATACCATAGAACATCTTCTTTTGTTCAACAAAAGTTTTGGCAAGCATAATATCGACTTTACAGGACTATACAGTGTTCAGGAAGAATCCTCCAACAGTACCGGAATTGATGCGCAAGCGATTTTTGCTGATTTTATTGAATATTTCAATTTTGGACTGGCTGAAACTGCATTGGTGCCGGATGGGGTATTCTCTTACTACAAATGGGGACTGATCTCACTGATGGGGAGGATCAATTATAGTTATGATGGAAAATATTTATTTACACTCACCATGAGAAGGGATGGATCTTCACGACTCGCTGAAGGAAATAAATGGTTTACTTATCCTGCAGCGGCATTTGGTTGGAATGTGAAAAGAGAATCGTTTCTACAAGATGTAGACTTTATCAGTAATCTGAAAATTCGTGCAAGTATAGGTAGAACTTCTAACCAGGCTGTTCAACCTTATGCATCTTTGGGAAGCTTAACAAGAAGACCTTATAATTTTGGAAATGATGGAGTTTGGGGTTTCCTTGTAAATACTCTCCCCAATGCGAATCTTGCATGGGAATTTACAACCGCCAGGAATTTGGGAATTGATTTTGGTATTTTAAATAACAGGATCACCGGTTCGATTGACATCTACAGTACTAATACTGACAATGTACTTCAATCAAGAAACGTACCTGTTACTGCTGGAGTTCCCGGTCCATTCCAGGAAAATGTTGGTAAAACAGAAGCACGAGGAGTAGAATTAATGATGAGCGCTGATATCATCCGCAGCAGAGGAGATGGATTTAATTTTTCCGTAGATTTTAATTTTACAAGCCATAGAGAAAGAATTACAGAATTGGCAGAAGGAGTTACTATGGACGTTGGAAACGGATGGTTTGTTGGTCACCCAGTCAATGTCATTTTTGATTATCAAAAAGTAGGCATCTGGCAAACCCACGAAGCAGATCTTGCTGCCTCTTTTGGTGACTTCAGACCCGGAGATATCAGAGTGGCTGATTTGAATGGAGATGGGGTAATTGGGCCAGATGACAGAACCGTTCTTGGTCAATTAGATCCTCGTTGGATGGGAGGATTTACAACCCGTCTATCATACAAAGGAATTGATATGTCAGTGATTGGGTTTACTCGTCAGGGAGGTACTCTGATTGCTACATATTATCAAATGAATCCAAGCAACCCCATCAATAGTCTTGAAGGAAGACGGAATGGTATGGCAGTTGATTATTGGACACCTAACAATCCTACAAATGATTTTCCAAGGTCTGGAAATATGGCAACTCCTTTTGGATCTACGGTTGGTTATTTTGATGGTAGCTTTACCAAAATCAGAGCGATCAATTTAGGGTATACTTTGCCTAAATTTACAATTGGCAACTATACTCCCGACAATGTAAGAGTTTACTTTAACGTCAACAACCCATTCAGAGCATGGGGATCAGAATTTGTCCGAGCTGGAGGTTTAGATCCTGAACCTAATGGAAGAGGTGGCACCATCGGCGCCGCTGGTTTTGGAAGAAGACTTACAGTTAATGCAGATACTCCATTAACACGGTCTTTTATTCTGGGATTGAATTTTAACTTTTAATTGATTTTAAATATAAATAAAATGAAACTGAAGAATTTAAAAGGATATCAAGTTCATAAATTGGTGCTTGTATCCATCCTGTTTTTAGCAACAGCTTGCAGCGATATTCTCCAGGAAGAGCCTAAAGCTGTTTTAACACCAGCATTCTTTAAGACTGAAGAAGGACTTCGCGGGGGAATAATCGCAGCATACTCTTACCTCAGGTTTGCATATGGTCCTGAAGGGCCGCATAACCTATCTGTATATGGTACTGATGAGTTTACCAATGGCAACCAGGTGGCAAACCCTCCGTTTAATAATTATCTTAACTTATTGCCTACTCTTGGAGAAATACTCACACCCTGGAACAGGGCATATCCCGCCATTAACACATGCAATGGTGTGATTGAATTTGGAACTTCTGACAACATGACAGAAACTCAGAGGAGTCTGGTTGCTGAAGCCAAATACATCCGTGCACACTGGTATTTCATCCTTGCGCGAACTTTTGGTGGTGTAACACTTGACCTGGGCTCTGGAGACTTGAAATTTAATGAAAATCCTGATAATAAATTTTCCCGGGCTACTTTAGCAGAAACCTATCAGGCCATTATCAATGATTTGACAGATGCAGTCAATGATCTACCTCAGACCAGGCCAGCTCCAGGCAGAGCCTGGAAGGCAACAGCACTTCATACTTTAGCCAAAGCCTATCTGGAAAGAGCTTCCACTGAGGCTGCTCAACCTGGAGATTACCAGGCAGCGCTGAATACTGCTCAGGAGCTGATACAAAATGCTGCCGGTTATGGCGTAGCTCTGATGGCTGATTTTGCTGATGTACATCGGGAAGGTAATGACGATAATGCTGAAATACTCTTCTCGGTGCAACAAAGTTCCAATCCTATTTTTTCGAATATACAAGGATTCGGAGCTCCGCAGGAAATTGATTTGCAACAAAATAAATCCAATTTCTTTTTCAGATGCTTTTATGAAAATGCTTCCAATGTTCTTGAAAGAAATGTCAGAGACGGAAGGCCCTGGATACGTTTTAAACCTACAGAATATTTGCTCCATGAAGCGTTTAATAATAAAACTATAGATTCCCGATACAGCAAAACATTCCAGGATGTGTGGTTGGCTACCAATGCAAATCCTGCTCTGTACCCGGTATGGAGTGCCGCAGAAGCTGCTCAGGGTATTGTTGATCCTTCACTGGTAGGAACTCAAAAATTTCAGCAAGGGGATACTTGTGTATATATGCCTCCAGGCCATGTCACTCTTTCTCCTTTTCAGATGGCAAGATACAGAGTCTTTACCCCTCAGGAAGTGGCTTCACAAAAACAATTCTTCCCTAGTATGAGAAAATTCAATGCAGTTGAAAGGCCTCAGCCAGGTACTGAAACTGATCCCAATGTGACTTCATACAGACCATACCAGGTGTATCGGTTTGCCGAAACGTACCTTGTGGCTGCAGAAGCTGCTTTTCGATTAGGCAACTCCGGTCTTGCTGCAGAATATATCAATGTGATCAGAAGAAGAGCTGCATTCCCTGGTATGCAATCACAAATGGAGATTACACCCGCTCAGGTTAGTATTGATTTTATCCTCGATGAAAGATCAAGAGAACACGCCGGAGAACAAATGAGATGGTTTGATCTTGTAAGAACAGGCAGATTAATTGACAGAGTGAGACAGCACAATCCTGACGCTGTTGGAATCCAATCATTCCATGTGTTAAGGCCTATTCCTCAGGGATTCATCGATTTGGCTGTAGATCCCACACAAGCTAATGAAAGATATCCTCAAAATCCAGGGTACAATTAATACAATCATATTAAATATCAGAATGATGAAAAAATTTAAAATAATATATGACGCTCTGCTTCCTGCTTTATTCCTTGCAGTTGTATTTACATTTTTTATTTCTTGCAACAGAGATGATAAACTTACAGGCTCTATTGGTGAAGCCACAGCGGTTGATGTAAGTTCCAGAATTACAGGATTTTCAAGTGCCATTACCGGCGCCGGTGCACAACTGACAGCCAATGGCTCCAGTTTGTCCAATGTGAAGAGTGTATTTGTCGACGGTATACCCAGCCCCAATATTATCGAGGTAACTGACAATTCTGTCACATTTATCGTGCCTACTAATGTTTCGGTGGGAAATAAACCGGTTGATTTTGTATTTGCAGGAGTTGAAAGGGCAAGATCAAACATCGAGGTAGTTTCTCTTCAGGTCATTTCTTCCTATACTCCCTATGCAGCTGCTTCCGGCGACCAGGTCACCATTTTAGGTTCAAATCTGGATATTGTGAATACTGTACGCATCGGGAATATTAATGCAACCATAACTGAAAAAACCTCAAGTCTATTAAGATTTACTGTACCTGCCAATGCCCCATCCGAAGCCATCACTTTAGTCAGTGATGCTGGATTTATTAGCTCTTCACGTATCTTTATTCCTTGCGATAGCAACCCGAATGATCCTGATTGCAGGCCTGCTTTGAATTTAAATAGTGGCCTGGAACTTGGTGATGGTGATGAATTTACCCATTGGGGCAAGTGGAATGGCGGTCAATTTATGTTTGCTTCGACAAGCCCATCACAGGTATTTAGAGGCAATAGATCACTTAGAGTAATCAGGGATGGTTCATTGGCAAGCGGCCAATGGCGTCTTCAGTTTGCCTCTGATCTCTTCCCCACTGAATTAGGTGCTTCCTATACGGCTTATTTGTATATCAGATCTTCTCAACCAGGAGCCACCATGCGGATGTCCACACAACCGGATGCACTTTTCCAGGGTGATTTTCAAGTGACCACACAATGGACCAGAATTTCCTGGACTTGGGTGGCCAATGTTACAGCCGGTGAAACACGGTTAATGCTTGACATGAATGGTACCCCCGAAGCGGTTACTGAATTTTACATTGACGATGTCAAAGTATTGAAAAATTAAAAATTAAACTCTGACTTATTTGCAAAGTCTCTAATTAAATAGTTGATCATGTGGAAATTCAGCCGGGCAAAATATTTGCCCGGTTGTTTTTTAATAAATACGCATTACTATTGAAATATTACAAAGGATAATAGATATTAGAATAATTTTTAATTGTACAATTCTTGTATTATTATTATAAATGGCCATCCTATGTTAAGTTTAGGCATCGATGTTGGGAGTTCTTCTGTTAAAGTTTCTATTTTTGATATTGTCAACGGTAAAGTATTGGCCCATGCCCAATATCCGGAAACTGAAATGGAAATGATCGCACTACAACCTGGATGGGCTGAACAGGATCCGGAGTGGTGGTGGATTGCATTTCTCCATGCTTACTCAACTGCTATTAGCAAACAGGATATAGATACTTTAAGAATTGAATGCATTGGTATTGCCTATCAGATGCATGGATTGGTATGTATGGATAAAAATGGCAGTGTATTACGCCCTTCCATCATTTGGTGTGACAGCAGAGCCGTTCAAATAGGAAACGACGCTCTCGCCCATCTTGGAGTTGATTATTGTTTCAACCACCTGTTAAACAGCCCTGGAAATTTTACTCTTTCTAAACTCAAATGGGTAAAGGATAATGAACCTGATATTTACAATAAAATTCATAAAATTTGTCTGCCCGGAGATTATTTAGCATATAAGTTGTCAGGTACACTGACTACAACCATCGGTGGACTATCTGAAGGAGTGATGTACGATTTTACATTGAAAAATCTAAGCTATCCTTTATTGGATTACTTCGGCATAGACCCAACAGTGATTCCGGTGATACATAAGAACTTTGATGATCATGGTAAGATCAGTCCAAAGTGGGCTAAAGAACTAAAAGTATCCCCCAATGCAATCATTACTTATAAAGCAGGTGATCAACCCAATAATGCTTTATCCCTGAATGTACTCAAACAAGGAGAGGTAGCAGCCACAGCCGGCACTTCAGGAGTTGTTTATGGAGTAGCCCAATCTTTATTTATTGATTATAGTCAGCGGGTTAACAGCTTTGCTCATGTAAATTATACAAAAGATTCTCCTTCATTAGGAATATTACTTTGTATCAATGGAGTGGGTATAGCAAATTCGTGGATAAAGAAGATCACTAATGCCAACAATTATTTTTCAATGAATCATTCCGCTTCTACTATACTTCCGGGAGCTTCCAATTTATATTTTTACCCTTTTGGGAATGGTACAGAAAGAATGTTGCAAAATAAAAATACCAATGCCTGGTTTAGCGGAATAGAATTCAATAACCATACAAATTCTCATTTATACCGGGCTGTCCAGGAAGGGATAGCTTATTCCTTCAAATTTGGGATGGAATCTTTTATCGAGAATGATATTCATATTGGAGTTATTCGAGCTGGTCATGCCAATTTATTTTTAAGTGATGTATTTAGCCAGGTTCTTTCTTCCTTACTCAAAGTGAAAATTGAACTATATAATACAGATGGATCGATCGGAGCAGCCCGGGGCGCATTGATTGGAAATAAAATTACTGACTTCCCGAATGCGTTCCAAGATCTTCACAAAATAAAAACTATTGAACCTGATCTGGCACTGACAGAAAGATATGAAGAATTATATAATCAATGGAGAAAAGGATTAATTAATAAACTGACAGAAACGAACTAATTTTAAATATAACTTAAAGATTATGGCAAAAGAATATTTTAAGGGCATTTCAAAAATTGAATATAAAGGCTCTGACTCTAAAGATCCCATGTCTTATACTCATTATGATGAAAACAGAATCGTTATGGGAAAATCCATGAAGGACCATTTTCGGTTTGCTGTTGCCTATTGGCATAGCTTCTGTGGTACCGGCGCTGATCCCTTTGGTCCTGGAACTCGCCATTTACCATGGAATGAAGCGTCTGATCCCTACCAGAGAGCCAGGGACAAAGCGGACGCTGCTTTTGAATTCATAGGTAAGCTCTGTGTTCCATTTTATTGTTTTCACGATGTAGATGCCATCGATGAAGGAGACAGTGTACCTGAAACCCGCAAACGAATGGAATTTATCACAGATTATCTCTCCCAAAAACAGAGTGATACAGGAATAAAATTACTATGGGGCACTTCCAATCTGTTCTCCCATCCCCGTTACATGAATGGTGCTGCTACCAATCCTGAATTTAATGTGGTCGCCCATGCTGCAACACAGGTAAAAAATGCATTGGATGCTACCATCCGGTTGGGTGGTGAAAATTTTGTTTTCTGGGGAGGAAGAGAAGGCTATATGTCCCTTTTGAATACGGACATGAAAAGAGAAAAAGATCACCTGGCAATGTTTCTGGCAATGGCAAGAGATTATGGCCGTGCTCAGGGTTTTAAAGGCACTTTTTTAATTGAACCCAAACCCATGGAACCTACCAAACATCAATATGATTTTGATGCGGCAACTTGTATAGCCTTTCTGCAGGAATACGGATTGATGGATGACTTTAAGTTAAATATAGAAGTGAACCACGCTACTCTTTCCTTGCATACTTTTGAACACGAACTCCAGGTTGCAGCCAATGCGGGCGTTTTGGGTAGCATTGATGCTAATCGGGGTGATTATCAAAATGGCTGGGATACAGACCAGTTTCCTGTGGATTTATTTGAATTAGTACAAGCTATGATGATTATTGTAAAAGCAGGTGGATTGGGAAAAGGAGGAATAAACTTTGATGCCAAAGTCAGAAGGAATTCCACTGATTTAAAGGATATGTTTATTGCGCATATAGGAGGAATTGATGTATTTGCAAGAGCACTCCTTATCACTGCGGATATTCTGGAGAAAAGTGAATATCCCAAAATGTTAAAAAACAGATATGCCTCTTTTGATAATGGTCCGGGATTGGCTTTTGAAAATGGCAGATTAACTTTAGACGACCTGGTTGCTCATGCAATGAATGTGGGAGAACTTCCCCTCATCAGCGGTCAGCAAGAACTCTATGAAAGGATCATTAATCTGTACATATAAATACATATGTTTGATATATTTTGATAATCCGTATTTTAAGTTTCAAGATTTACTTCATTAAATCCATTAAAACAAAATCTATCTAATGAACACATTCGCCACCGTTGATTGGATCGTATTAGGTTTATATTTTACGATTCTACTGGGTATTGCCTGGTGGGTTGTACGACAAAAAAACGATACCACTAAAGACTACTTCCTCGCTGGCAAAAGTGTGGGTTGGTTTGTCATCGGGGCTTCTATTTTTGCATCGAATATAGGTTCTGAACACATTGTAGGACTGGCGGGAACAGGAGCGGAATCCGGAATGCCCATGGCACATTATGAGCTGCATGCCTGGATAGTTTTGTTACTTGGATGGTTGTTTCTGCCTTTCTACATGAGAGCCAATGTTTTTACTATGCCTGAATTCCTTGAGAAAAGATTTGATGCAAGATCACGTTGGTTTTTATCTATATTTTCTATAGTCGCGTATGTACTCACAAAAGTTTCTGTTACCATTTATGCAGGCGGTATAGTGGTTTCTCAGCTTTTAGGCATTCCTTTTATTTACGGAGCTATAGGCACAGTAGTGTTGACAGGTATCTATACAATCCTGGGAGGCATGAGAGCTGTTGTTTATACTGAAGCATTTCAAATGTTTTTCCTTGTATTGGGATCTTTAATTATTGCTATCATGGCATATAATGCTGTTGGGGGTATGGCAGAATTAAGAGCGGCTGTAGGTTCAGATCATTTCAACATGTGGAGGCCTATTTCTGACCCTGATTTACCCTGGACCGGAATGTTTTTTGGAGGGATGATAGTGGGAATTTGGTATTGGTGTACCGATCAATACATCGTTCAACGCACGTTATCTGCACACAACATACAAATTGGACGGCGTGGTGCTATTTTTGCCGCCTTTCTAAAATTGCTTCCAGTATTTATTTTTTTGATTCCAGGAATATTAGCTTATGCACTGAAACAACAAGGAGTACTGATGTACGAAAAAAGCGATCAGGTCTTTCCAGCATTGGTTCAGCATTTACTACCGGCAGGACTCAAAGGCCTTGTAGCAGGAGGGCTTATGGCTGCACTTATGAGTTCGTTGGCTTCCGTTTTTAACTCGGCTTCCACTTTATTTACCGTTGATATTTTTAAAAAACTTAGACCCGCAACATCAGAACGTAATCTGGTGAGAACCGGTCAGCTTGCAACCGGGTTTATTGTGGTTTTGGGTATGCTTTGGATCCCAATCATGCAAAAAATTGGTGGGGGTGTGCTTTATCAATATCTACAAAGTGTGCAGTCATATATTGCTCCACCTATCACTACAGTTTTCTTACTGGGAATTTTATGGAAAAGGATCAATGGAATGGCAGCTATTGCAACATTGGGATTTGGTTTGATCATGGCTACCTTACGGATCATCGCAGAATTAACTGTAAGTATAGATAGTTCTCCATTCTTATATTCTTTTGCAACAACCCCGTTTTCTCATATGGCTATCTTTATGTTTCTTGCTTGTGTCGTAGTGTGTGTGGCGGTGAGCTTGCTTACCTCTCCACAACCCGAATCCCAATTTTCCGGACTTTCATTTGGCACATTAACCAAGGAACAAAAGTTAGAAAATAGAAAGAGTTATTCTAAAACAGATGTTGCCATCAGTTTCATTCTTTTGACCATTATCATAAGCATAATGATATATTTTACCGGCTAAGCGCTTGTAATTTTATCAACCATCACTCAATTTTCAAATTTCATTGATTGGTCTATACTTTGGAACCAAAGCCTTCATGAGTGCCCATGCCAAAACATATGCCACTGCGCAAAATGTAAACATGATGGTATAACCGGTTTCGATGGTTCCGAGCCCTTTATAATGATCAAACAATGCTCCACCTGCTTTTGTCGTTAATACGCCGCCTATACCCCCGGCCATACCACCTATACCTACAACAGAAGCTATAGTCTTTTTTGGAAACAAGTCAGAAACTGTTGTAAATAAATTGGCGCTCCATGCCTGATGTGCGGATGCGCCTATGCCAATGATGATGACAGGTAGCCAATAGCTGATATGCCCCAAAGGTTGGGCAACCAAAACTATCAATGGGATCACAGCAATGGCTATCATTGCCTTCATTCTGGCCTGATAAACTCCATATCCTTTATGGATGAAATATACTGGAAACCAGCCTCCCCCTATACTGCCAAACATAGTAAGCGAATATAAAATGGCCAGTGGCATTACCAGTTCCGTTTTCTCAAGATTGTACTGATCATAGAGATAAGCTGGCAGCCAGAATAGAAAAAACCACCATACACCGTCTGTAATAAACTTACCGGTTACAAATGACCAGGTTTGGCGAAAACGTAAAAGCTTTATCCAGGATATTTTTTCTGAACGATCGGGTGGATCAATAATGTGTAAAAGATCCTCATCGCCACTCATAATATATTCCAATTCCTCTGTTGATAATCTTTTCTGATCAAGCGGTTTTTCATAAAAATACATCCAAAATAACAACCATATAAAACCCACTGAACCGACAATAATAAAGGCAGATTGCCATCCCCAGTTTGCATCAATCCAAGGTACTGAAAGTGGGGCTAAAATCGCTCCGACATTTGCCCCGGAATTGAAAATGCCAGTGGCAAAAGATCTTTCTTTCCTGGGAAAATACTCTGCTATGGCTTTGATGGCAGCAGGAAAATTACCGGCTTCGCCAATGGCAAGTACAACCCTTGAAAATATAAATCCTAAAACAGAAACAGGAATCGTAAAAATACCTATCCAGCCCAGAACAAATAATAGGGTTTCTCCTATAGGAATCGCCCATGCATGGATAATAGCGCCGACTGACCAAATGATGATAGCCCATGCATATCCCTTTTTTGTTCCTAACATATCAATAATTCTTCCTGCAAAAAGCATGGCTATTGCATACACCATCTGGAATGAAGCTGCAATGTTGGCATACTGCGAATTGGTCCAACCAAATTCTTCTTCCAAAGTGGGCTTCAATAAACTTAAAACCTGCCTGTCAAGATAATTGATGGTTGTTGCAAAAAACAATAGAGCACAAATCGTCCAACGATAATTACCCATTGCGCATATTATTTATTTTGGAAATCAATTCTATGAGTAGTGAAGTCAAATCTTCAAAATGTACGATGGAATTAAACAATTGTGATCCCAAACCACAAGCATCTGCACCAGCTATAAACCATTTATTGATATGATCTGCATTCGCTTCAACTCCACCGGTAACCAAAATTTTAATGTTAGGTAAAGGCCCTCTGATGGCTTTTATAAATGCCGGTCCAAAATGAGCAGCAGGAAACAATTTCACCATATCAGCACCCAATGAATGGGCATCATAAATTTCTTGCAATGTAAATGCCCCAGGAATCCAGACAATTCCTCTTTCCTTACAAAGCGCGCCTACATCCTGACTACATACCGGTTGGACCACGAAATCTGCACCTGCACTTAAAAATTTCTCCGCTTCATCCCTTGTATAAATAGTCCCTATACCCAGTGATAGTTGGGGGGTTTCACTTTTCAATTCCTTGACCAGTACTTTAAATATATCGAGTGCATTCGTTCCCCGGTTGGTAAACTCAAATACATGGACTCCCGCCAATACACATGCTCTGATAGTTTGATAGCATTTTTTAAAATCCTTGTCATAAAACAAAGGTAAAATTCCGGGTTTCAGCAGTTTTTGTATAATCAGGTCTTTGGCCATTGTATTTAATTTTCAGTAGTAAAAGGAGAAGCCGGTAATCCATCAACATTATACAAGTTAGCTCCTTCTGGATTATTTGCCCATGCATAACGAACATATTTAGGATCTTTGATTTCATCGCTCCATACCTCAACATTGTCGCCATTTATGATCGCTTGAGCCCAGACAAACTTTTTGTCCTCACCTGCAATAGCAAATTGATGAAGTCTGTGATCCCCTTTAGCCATCAATCCATTACCTGTATGAGTAAAAGATATGATAATTCTGTTTCCGTCAATGGTATCATTCTTATAAAGAGGGCCGGAATAAACAATATCCCTCTCAGCATAAGCTACAGCTCTGGCTACCAGTGCCAATCTTTCTCCAACATCTTTTTTATTGAGAGGGTGAATATCATTCCATTCACCCAGGTCAATGCCCACAGCCATTCCGGTATTCGGAATGGTCAGAGTTTCCAATTGTACCTGCCTGAGAGCGGCCCAATTGCTCTCTTCAGGATGAGGCTTTGACTCCATAAAATTGGGTAACTGAACATACAGAAAAGGAAAATCTCCTAATCCCCATTTTTCTCTCCAATTGTTAATTAAAGCAGGAAAAAGCTTTCGGTATTCTAAAGGATTTCTGGTATTGGATTCGCCCTGATACCACAATACTCCTTTTACAGATAAAGAAATCAAAGGAGCTATCATCCTGTTATATAATCCACCGGGTTTCCATCGGATAAAAGTTTGGCCTTGTATTGGTTTCATGGCAGCACCCTCCTTATACTTCCACACCCCTTTTAAGTCAAGAGTGTCTTTACCTACGGATAAAAAATAAGGTTTATCTAAAACAAATCCACCCAGTCCTGAACTATTGATCACCCGTACAGCAATCGTATTTAATCCTTCTCTCAGGACATCTTCAGAAAAAGAATACCTCCTGGGGGGATACTGATAACTGGTTGATCCTACCGGATGTCCGTTGATGTAAGCGTAATCTGCATCGACTATTCGTCCTAACCATAAACTTCCCTGCTGCCCCACCATCGAAGATGGGATTTCAAAATTTTTCCTGAACCACATAGAACCATTTCTAAAATTAATGTTTTCATCCTGCCAAAAACCTGGAATTTGAGTGGTATTCCAATCTGAATCATCGTACTTCAATTTATGCCATTGATTCAACCCGGGGTCGTTTTGGTTCAAAACCGAATACCATTCCCTTTGATTGTTTCTGTCTTCGTTTTCTATTCGTTCAATAAGTATGTCGTCCTTCAATTTCTGCATTTCTGTAAAATGATTGGGAAAAGCTTCCAATGCATCTTCACTCATCCATGCTTCTACAGGAGAGCCCCCCAAAGCCACATTGATTATACCCACCGGAATTGTATTCCTGTTGTACATTTCCCTTGCGAAAAAGTAAGCTACGGCTGAAAATTCCAAAATGGCCTCAGGAGTGCATTCTGTCCATTTGCCCCCATCCAGATCTTCATGCTCATTCTTAAAATCATATTTGTCAGGCACTTCAAATTGCCGTATAAACATATTTTCAGATTCTTCTATAATTAATCTGTATTTTTCCTTCACCCTTTCCATGGTCAATTCCATATTCGATTGTCCAGAACAAATCCAAACGTCACCGAAAAGAATATTTTTTAATTCAACTGTATTTAGGCCAATAATGACAATGTTATGTGGCCCACCAGCTGATTGGGGAGGAAGAGTTATACTCCATTTTCCTGATGCATTTGCCTCCGTGCTCCATTCATGTTCCAAAAATCTCAAAACAACCGTCTCTCCGGGAGACGCCCATCCCCAAATTCGATTGGGTTGATCTCTCTGGAATACCACCCCATCACTGATTAATCTTGGCAGAGTAATCTGAGTATATAGCGGGCATAAAAACAATAACAGAAAAAGCATAGGAAGAATCCTTTGGTGAACTCTTTGTCTCTTAATGCACTCCTTACAAAATTGCATAAAGTGAATTTCCTTTTTTGTCATAGTATAAGTTTTACAGGTAATTGCATAATCATCTGTAGAATTTTTGCTTTAGTGAATATTTGCATAATGATGCATTTTTTAGAGCATTGAAATCGATTGCAAAAGATAATTGAAAAAGTTTGATTATAAAAATTTATCTTTCTAATTAAATTCATTGATAGCAATTTTAAGCAGAAGAAGTTAACTTATTTAATTTAGTAATTGTTGTGGCAACGATTAGCCATTTTCTTAGGCATTTATTATTATAAAAGATACCAGGTCTGTTGACATGAAAAATCAAATGAGTCTTGAAAGAATTCCCCTGATTTTGCGAAGTACTTTTTTTGTAATGTTACAACCGGGAATTGTAGCAGGACTTATTCCCTTTCTTATGGCCAAAAAAAGGTTTCAAAGTTCATGGGATGGAGATGTTTTACCACATCATGTCCTGGGACTCCTCATATTTCTTGCCGGATTGGGTGTGTTGTTTCATTGTGTATACCGATTTACCAGTGAAGGAAAAGGAACTATATCACCTGCTGATCCAACCACTCGATTGGTTGTCTCTGGATTTTACAAGTATTCAAGAAATCCTATGTATGTTGGTGTTATGATGATATTAATCGGTGAGACTGTTTTTATTTGGTCAATATCTCTGCTGATATATTCACTTGGAGTATTTATTTTATTCCACTTGTTTATTCTATATAAAGAAGAACCCCGGTTATTGAAGGATTTTGGACATGCGTATGTGGAGTATAGTAAGAAAGCTAGAAGATGGGTATAAGTTCGATTTCCCCTTTCATTCGATCAACCTACCTGACATATATTTTATCAAATTAAAATTCTCTCTTGATTGTCTTGAATACAGTATTTTTGAAGGAAAATTATTGGTTTTGAATGCAGCTCCTTGTACTGCTGTTATCACCCTGTAAAAAGTCAATCATTTCATGACAGATAGCAACGATAAAATAAACCAACTACATGAAAAGCTGAGATTCCTTATAAAAAAACATGATGACTTTTCAAGAGAAATTGATAATCTGCGAAATGAGTTAAACCAACTTAAAAATACTAATCAGGAACTTTCATCTGAACGTGAAGAAATTAATTCTGAAACACTGACATTGGGTACAGAATTACCTCTCCAAACACGGAATGCAACTCCCGACTTCAATCCATCAAAAGACCAATTAGAACAAAAAGCATTCATAAAGGATGATCCTCCGGTGAAACAGCGGCCTAAGGTAAAATCTGATTTAGAGAAGTTCATTGGTGAAAATCTGATTAATAAAATTGGTATAGTAATTACAATTACTGGCGTGGCAATTGGTGCAAAATACTCTATTGAGAACGACTTAGTCAGCCCATTAACCAGAATTATTCTGGGTTATTTATTTGGCCTGGGATTGTTGGGAATTGGAATAAAATTAAAAAACAACTATGCAAATTATAGTGCTGTACTTGTAAGCGGAGCCATGGCCATTATGTACTTTATCACATACTTTGCTTATGGTTTATATGATTTGATCCCGCAATTAATGGCGTTTGTTCTCATGATTATATTTACAGTGTTCACTGTAGTAGCCGCCATACATTATAATAGACAAATAATAGCACAAATCGGCCTGGTGGGTGCATATGGCATTCCTTTTTTACTGAATGAAGGGGAAGGAATTATGGTTATCCTCTTTTCTTATATTGTTATTTTGAATATTGGAATCTTAGCAATCGCCATTAAAAAATATTGGAAACCTCTGTATTTTACAGCATTTGGTGTAACATGGCTAATTTTCCTATCATGGTATGTTTCACAATATCAGACGAGTGATCATTTTTATTTAGCTCTTCTATTTCTTTCTGCCTTCTTCATAATTTTTTACCTCACATTTCTTTCATACAAACTGTTTCAAAAAGAAAAGTTTGTAGTATTTGACATTATATTGGTAATCATCAATTCATTTATTTTTTATGGATTGGGATACACCTTGTTTAACCAACATCCTACAGGCGGGCAAATTTTAGGTTTGTTTACATTATTCAATGCCATTATTCATTTTACTGTTAGTGTTATCTTATATCAACAAAAACTTGCTGACAAAAATGTCCATTATTTGGTTTCAGGATTAGCGCTTATTTTTATTACCATTGCAATTCCAGTGCAATTGGATGGCAAATGGGTAACCTTACTTTGGATTGGAGAAGCTGCTTTACTTTTCTGGATTGGAAGAACTAAAAATATTAATTTCTATGAAAGGCTTTCTTATCCATTAATTCTATTGGCATTTTTCAGTATTCTACAGGATTGGGGGTCTGTGTATAACTTGTATAATCATGAGAGTTCTGAAAGAAAAATTATGCCTTTAATTAATGTAAATTTCCTGACCTCTGTATTATTTGTTATTGCTTTAGGGTTCATTCACTTAATAAATCACAAAAAGGAATATTCTACAGCACATGATTCAAAGAATGGGTTTTCAAAAATTCTTACCTTTTTTATCTCCTCCATTCTCCTTTTCAGTGTATATTTTGCTTTTCGTATGGAAATTGCTCATTACTGGAATCAGCTTTTTACTGATTCTGCCATTACAATAACTCCTGAAAATCAATCTTATCCCAACCATTACTGGAATTATGACATAAAAAGGTTTAGTATAATTTGGCTGATCAATTATTCTCTACTTTTCGTTTCAATTCTTTCTTTTTTTAATATTAGAAAATTTAAAAATTCATCTTTAGGGCTAGTCAATCTGGGATTTATCATTTTATTCTTATACATCTTTTTAGTACAGGGCCTATATGTTCTAAGTGAGCTTCGGGAAAGTTATCTGGAACAGACACTATCTCAATTTTACCATACAGGATTGATTAACCTATGGATTAGATATCTTTCATTTTCTATGGTTGCATTAGCGTTATTTGCTGGTTATCGATATATCCAACAGAAATTCATACAAATGAATTTCAAAATTCCATTTGACTTCCTTTTACATACTTCTATATTATGGATTGCCAGCAGCGAATTAATCCATTGGATGGAAATTTCCAAATCGGAGCAATCTTATAAGCTGGGCTTAAGCATTTTATGGGGAGTTTATTCATTTTTTCTGATTGCTTTTGGAATATGGAAAAAGAACAAACCATTGCGAATCGGTGCCATTTCTTTGTTTGGAATTACTCTGTTAAAATTATTTTTCTATGATATCTCACACCTGAATACCATAGCAAAAACAATCGTGTTTGTATCATTAGGTATGTTATTATTAATCATCTCATTTTTATATAACAAATTCAAGCATTCTATAGCCAATGATGAAACAGAAATCTAATTTCCTTAGTCACCTACTCTTTTTTTTTTGTTCAATAGCTTATGGGCAAATAGAGCTGTACAATTATAAGCGTGAATTAATAAATGTTACAGATCAATGGCATACAATTATACTGCCTGACGATATCTTCGGAAAAACTTTACAGAACTTAAATGACATCAGGATCTTCGGGATAACGTCAAGTCAAGATACAATAGAGGCTCCCTATGTGCTTCGGTTAAAAACTGAAAAAATATCCGGTAAAGAAATAGCATTTAAGACCCTCAACGCTTCTCACAATGAAAGGGGATATTTTTTCACTTTTGAAATCCCTGCCTCTGAAGCTGTTAATCAAATCAACCTTGATTTTAAACAGAGGAATTTTGATTGGCGAATAAGGCTTGAAGGCAGCCAGAATCAGGTGGACTGGTTTACCATCTCTGACCAATACAGAATCCTTTCTATTTATAATGAGATTACTGACTTTCAATTCACCAAATTGATTTTTCCAGATTCAAAATACCGTTTTATCAGACTTTTCATCGATAGTAAAGAAAAACCGGAATTGTCCTTTGCAGGAATAACCCATCAGGAAATTACAAACGCTATATACAGAAATTATACCATCAGAAACTTCAATGTAACACAAAACAGGAAAAACAAGCAAACCGAAATTGATATCCAGTTGATCATGCACTCTCCGGTCAGTTTAATCTATTTAGATGTAAAGGATTTATTTGACTACTACCGGCCAATAACTATACAATACCTTAAAGATTCTATCAATACGGATAAAGGTTGGTTTTATAATTATTATACACTAAAATCAGGGATACTCAATTCGATTGACAACCATGGATTTACTTTCCCCGCAACAACCGTTAAAAATTTAAAAATCATCATTGATGACAAAGATAATACCCCCCTGACGATAGGCACCATTCAAATAAAAGGATATGAACATGAATTGCTTGTACGATTGACTGAAAAGGCTACATATTTTTTGGCTTATGGAAATAAATCAGCCACTAAACCGAATTATGATATAAGCCTGTTTACAGACAAAGTGCCAGGCGAGTTAACAACACTAGAAACTGGCAATGAACAGATCATTGGAAAGAGAGATATCCCAATAGTGGAACCTCTTTTTAAAAATAAACTCTGGCTTTGGACATTAATGGTCTTTATCATTTTAGTATTGGGATGGTTTTCAATAAAAATGATAAGTAAAAACCAATCATAAGGGTTAAAATGAGAGGAGCTATAGAATTCAAATGCCTATTCCTTCCTTTTTCACGACGAAATACAATATACATAGTAATCAATAAGAAAAAATTTTAAAAATTGACTATTTATTCTATCCTAAAAATCATGAATTTTAAAATTCATGAAAAGTACAGTTGATTATAATATTAAAAATCTGCAAATTGTTAGATTGTACATGAATTATAATAACAAAAAATTCAGACCGGTGAGCACTAGTCCCAATGGAGATATTTCAGAACATACAGTATTTCATTATAGACAAACCGGCAATCTGTTAACTTGTGAATATTATGGTGAAAACATCTTCAAAGGACACCTGATCGGATGGGTGGACAGTGATGGAAACATCAGCATGAGTTATCACCAGATTAATAGACATGGACAAATTATGACCGGAATATGTCATTCAAGACCTGAAAACATGAATAATGGCAAAATCAGACTTCATGAAAATTGGCAATGGACTTCGGGCGACCATTCAAAAGGACAATCCATCATTGAAGAAATATGATTTTGGATGTAGCAAAATTGTAAGGTTCAATTTTATTCAGGGACTTTTAAACTATAGCCATGAATCCCCGGATTAACCTCTGAGCTGAAACTGATTTATACTCAAATTAAAATAAAGTATATTGGATCATTCAATGCTAGAACAATAAATAATCTGTTGTAGCTTTTAATACATTGAGAATATATAAGTTATATTAAGTCCAATTTCTTTCACTTCAGTAGGAACATTATAATAAAACTAAAAACCATTCAATTAAACATTCAGTAGGATATTTAACCCATACTCCATGTGTAATATATCTACATTAATACTCATTCCATAACAACACATTGGAACTAAAGTATGAGCCCGATTTCGATTTTCAATGATAGTTTTGCCTGATATTTGAAAAAAGAAAATAAATACAAAGAATTAAAGGTTTTGAAAAGAAGGAACAATAAAAAGACATCATATGAAAACAACACCAGCTCACGATAAGCGTATTGCAGAGATGACTTTTTCATCGGTATTTCCTCATTACATATCGAAAGTGGAGAGCAAAGGGAGAACCAAACAAGAGTTATATCAGGTAATAGAATGGCTCACCGGATTTAACGAAAACAAAGTTCAGCAACTTATTGAAGAGAAAGTAACTTTTGCAACTTTTTTTGAAAGAGCACAG
Source organism: Saprospiraceae bacterium (assembly GCA_035327565.1). GTDB lineage: Bacteria > Bacteroidota > Bacteroidia > Chitinophagales > Saprospiraceae > JABDLO01. Next base: position 99,517 of record DAOLDB010000003.1, on the reverse strand, counting down.
ATGAATCCTAATGCTCGCCTGATTACAGGAGTCATATGTGGTTATCGCATTGAAGAAATTAAAACTCCTTTAACCAAACAAGCACGGTATTTAGATAAATTAGTGGATGAATTGGCCAAAGGAAGGAAAATGGAGAAGATTTTGAGAAATTAAATTGGAGAGATCAAACAGAACAAAATGAAAAAACTGATTGCTGCAATGAATATGACTATTGATGGATTCTGCGACCATACTTTAATAGATCCAGATGAAGAAATCCATCAACATTATGCAGACCTGATCAGCAATGCGAGTACACTCCTTTATGGAAGAATTACTTACCAGCTGATGGAATATTGGCAAAGTGTAGTGGAGAATCCAACAGGCATTAAGGCAACAGATGAATTTGCAGTCAGAATGGACAAGGTACCCAAAATAGTTTTTTCCCGCACATTGAAAGAAGTAACCTGGGAAAGTGCAAAAATAGCAAATGAATGTATAGAAGATGTTGTTGCAAACCTTAAACAGCAACCCGGTAAAGACATATACATTGGGAGTCCGGGTCTGATTGTAGCATGTACAAATCTCAATTTAATTGATGAGTATCAATTATGTATTCATCCGATAATTGCAGGAAGCGGAATGCCACTGTTCAAACAAATTAAGGAGAAGGTCATGCTTAAACTCTTGAAAACAAAAAGATTTAGTGGTGGGGCGGTAGTGCATTACTATGGAATCAAATAATTTATCTACTTAAAATTCTGTGATCAATATTTCTTCTTCAAAAGTATCATTGATATTTTAGACATATACTATCAATAAAATCATCCATAAATATGAAATTTCCAACCGTTCCGCAGGAGTATGCTTCTGTATCCCTGAGAATAATGGTCGGATTCATTTTTATTACACACGGTCTTGCCCGGTTATACTATAGTTCGATAAGCAATTTTGGAGAGTTCCTGAATGCTAAAGGTCTGATGTTTGGGATTGCCTTTGCATGGATCATTACAATTGGAGAAATCATCAGTGGAACATTTTTGATGTCAGGATATAAGGTAAAATACTGTGCACTTTTCCACATATTGATCATTCTGTCCGGAATTTTTCTTGTCCATCTGCCAAAAGGTTGGTTTGTAGTTGGGCATGGTTCCGGGGGAGCGGAGTATAGTTTTTTAATTTTGGGTGTTTTATTTTATCTATATAATAAAAAATAATGGAGGATATAGTTGTTCAATATACCTTCATTGAAGGATGAATATTGCTTTTAATACTAATGTGATTTCTATAAAAATTACAACCCGTATTGTTTTTTCAATAACAAAGAATTCCTTAATAATTAACCTGAGTTTTGTTAAAAAACTCAGCACAAATATGGTAAAGTCCGTGTCTCTACTTTTTCTAAATGTACCTTAAATTTATATTACTCTATGGCGAAAATATACTAATTCCGATGGGACACGTTTAAGCTTTATTCTAATGCTTTAGTTCTCTTTGTTTCAAAATATTTACATGAAATTGAAGTTAATAGCCTCCATTATTAAAAAAAACAATTTTATATCGATAAAAACAATTTATGTTTTATGCAAATAATATAAAACACTATGATTAAAAATTATTTAACGACTATCCGAAGAAATATCCAAAGAAACTTTGGTCATTCATTAATTAATGTAGCCGGACTTACTTTGGGCCTGGGATGCAGCCTTGTATTGTATTTGATTATTAATCATTATACCACCTTCGACAAGGAACATCCCCATGGCGATCGAATCTATCGAATCGTGGGGAGCTCGTTGTACCAATCAAAAACTAATTACGGGGCCGGACTTCCGGGAGCATTCCCTGAAGCTTTTGAAACTGACTTCCAGGATATTGAGAATGGTCTATCTATTTCAGCCCTGCCACGGGCACACATTACGATTCATATGCCTGAAGGAGATGCTAATACTTTTGAAGAATCATATGGTGTTAGCGCTTATGTGAGTAATACTTATTTTAACTTTTTCCAACGCCAATGGTTGAAAGGCAATCCATCTGATTGGAAAGATGAACCGAACATTGTTGTACTTTCTGAATCTATGGCAAATAAATATTTTGCCGATGGTGAGCCGATGGGTAATAACATAACCCTTAATCAAAATATAGAAATGAAGGTGGTTGGTATCATCAGTGATGCGCCTTCAAATACTGATTTTCCTTTTAATATGCTGATATCTTATGAGAGCATCAGGCAATTGAAAACCAATGAGGGATGGAACAGTACATACAGTGATGACCAATATTATGTAATGCTGAATCCTGGACAAAATCCTGAACAAATTAATAGCCGCTTTGCTGATTTTATCACCCGACATACCAATCCTGAACGGGCAGAATCAAGCACCTATTGGTTACAACCATTATCTGAAATGAAGTTTGACACTCGTTTTCATACCTATACTTTTGTTGTAATACCAAAAGAAATCATTTGGACACTAGCTTTCATTGCAATCTTCCTTATACTTACTGCTTGTGTTAACTTTATCAACCTTTCCACCGCCGTGGCTGTGAAACGTTCCCGAGAAGTGGGCATTCGAAAAGTCGTCGGTGGTTCAAGATCCCAGTTAATGGGGCAGTTTCTGGGAGAAACAGCCTTGATCAGTCTGATTGCTGTTTTCTTTGCTCTGTGTGTAACCAGTATAACGCTGTCATGGCTGGCCCAATATATAAATCTTAGTTTACAATTGGACTTTTTTAATAATCCCAGACTCATAATGGTCATGTTTTTATTGTGGGTAACCGTCACTTTACTTTCAGGTTTATATCCGGCATTAATGATGTCATCCTATAATCCTATAAAGGCTTTGAAGAACCAAATAGCTGAAGGCGGAGATAAGAATTTTAATCTAAGAAAAGGTCTGGTTGCCTTTCAGTTTATCATTTCTCAAACCTTTATCATAGGGGTGATCGTTTTAATTGCTCAAACAAAATATTTTTATAATAAGGATCTTGGCTTTAATAAAGAAGCTGTAGTTTCTGTGTCTATTCCTACCCCGAAGGACATTGAGCGCAAGAAAACCTTACGCACAGAATTGTCAAAGATAGCTGGAGCTGAAAGGGTTGCCTTGGGTTATACCAACCCCAGCTCAGGCTCTGTGTCGGTTACCAGTTTTAGAATGGAAGGGGATGAAGAAAACTATCTCACTCATATAAAAACCGGAGATGGAAATTACATTGACACTTATGGAATGCAATTGATCGCAGGAGAGGGCTTACTTGATGGCGACACCATTACCCGCATTGTAGTAAATGAAAAGTTTGCAAAACATCTTGGTTTTCCGATGCCGGAAGACATCATAGGAAAAATGATTACTTATGACAGGTCCACCGTACCTGTTACCGGAGTAGTGAAAGATTTCCACACCATGTCATTGAGAACAGAAATAGAACCTGTTATGCTTTTTAATCGAATAGATAGTTACAGGACAGCAGCAGTTAAAATTCATGCCGGCAAAATCAATGAAACTATATCTCAAATTGAAAAAGCATGGAAAGAGCTTTATCCGGAATTTACATTTCAGTATATGTTCCTTGAACAGGAGTTAGATAATTTCTATGAGCAGGAAAAGAAAATGCTGGGATTGTTTTCAATTTTTACAGGCATTTCCATTTTTATTGGCTGTTTGGGTTTATATGGTCTAGTTTCATATATTACGACCCGAAAAGTAAAAGAAGTAGGTATTCGCAAAGTTCTTGGCGCTTCGGTATCACAAATTGTACTTCTATTTACCAAAGAATTTTTCCTCCTGATCATGATTGGCTTTGTTGTAGCAGCACCACTTTCCTGGTTCTTAATGAATAAATGGTTAAGTGAATTTGCCTACAGGATTCAACTGAGTATCGAAATTTTTGTAGCAGGTCTTTTAGTCACCATTATAATAGCCATTTTTACAGTGGGATATCGCTCAGTCAGGGCTGCTTTTGCCAATCCTGTCAATGCCTTGAGATCAGAGTAAAAAATGCAATGAATTTATGTTTTTTGGTAATCGGTAGAATTCCTTAACAGTTCGTGAGAAATGGATAAGAAAATAGAACTAATTTATAAGAATTACTCACATAGTATTTATTTTCAATGGAATAAGTAATTAAAACATGTTAAAAAATTTCTAAAGTCCCTGGAAATCAGAGTTTAAAATTATTCTCTTTGAGGTATTTTTGCTTTGCTTTGTGCACTTAAAAGTTGAATAGATTCATCACAAGTAATCAGACCATTCGTATGTAGTAATAATGTAGGAAGTTTATTTTCGTAATACTAAAAATTAATACACAGAATGAATAGACTACATATATACTTGATTTTAGTAATTTTAGGCTCAATGGCATGCAAAAACAATTCCGGACAAAATTCGGATTTTCACAAAATCCTTCATATTTACTTTTCTGGTCTTTTCGAGAATGATGGTCCTGGTGCAGCCATCTTAATTGCCAAAGGTGATGAAATTATTTTTTCCAGTGCATATGGATATGCTGATTTAAATTCTAAAGAACCTATTACCACCCAAACTCTTTTTAATCTGGGCTCTATATCCAAGACTTTTGTGGCCTATGGAATTTTAATATTGCATAAAGAAAATCTTCTTTCAATAGAAGACCCATTGTCTTATTTTTTTAAAGACTTTAAGAATCCTGAAATTGGGGAGCAGGTCAAAATCAAACATTTACTTACACATACTTCCGGTTTACCTGATATTCGAAAAGTCAATGAAGAGCACGATTTTTATTTAACAGCCAGGGATGCTGAAAACTGGGCACCCATTATGCAAAGCGATGCCTTACTATTTGATCCGGGTACTGCTTATGAATACTCCAATCCTGCATTTAACGCCCTGGCTTTGATCATAGAACAGGTAAGCGGGATAAAATGGCAGGAATTTATTGTTAAAAAAATTTTCACCCCTTCTGGAATGAATCATAGTACCATTACCGATGGTCCTCATCCGGAAAGTGGTGTGGCCCACGGTTATGAAAAAATAAATGACCAATGGATTGAAATGGATTATGGTGAAGTGCCTACCTTTGCAGCTTCAGGCAACGGAGGGGTATGGAGTTCTGTGGCAGAATTAACGAAGTATGAATATGCCATCCAAAATGCACTTTTTATCGATATGGGAATGATTGAAGCTTCCCGTACAGTTCAAATTCCCGATAATCAATGGAAAAGTGGTAAAAAAGCATTTATCGGTTGGTCTTGGTTCATTGAAAAACATTCAGGTATGCACGCAATCAGGCATACAGGAACACAAGGAGGCTTCTACTCAGATTATGTTTACCTACCAGAAAAGAAGATTCTTTATATCGTGCTTGCTAATTGCATTTACCCAAGACAAGAAAGCTTTTATAAAGTACTAAGTTTACTATAGGTGGGCTTTGGGTATATACCTCTTCTTTGGCAAAATAAAAATCTTTGGGATTTAAAAGGCAAATCCTCATCTGCTAAGTAAAGTATCAATATGAATTTTTTGCTGCGGACTTCATTTTTTTGTTTGCATTTTAAATATAATAAATTGACTGGGTTATGCAGATATTAGGTTTCGCATTATTGATCATTCATTTTATATTATTCTTTTGGGCAGCCGGAGGCATCGTTGAAATGATTTATTACAAAGTTCCCTGGAAACCCTTAACCAATCCTGCGTTTCCCCCTTGGGTATTGGTGATTCATTGGGGATCTGTGCTTTTTGCTTCTGTTTGCTTCATTTACGGGTATTTGACTCAATGGGTCAAAACACCACAAATTATGGCTTTGGCTTATAGTCTGATGGCTTTGGTTTGTATCATTGAGACATTTGGATATATGACTAGCAAAACGAAATACCTCGCCATGGGTGCAGAATTTGCAGCATATATCACGATCTTGTTCCTTTTATTTAAGAACCACTATTTTATAAACCACTTTGGAAATTAATGGCTGATAAACGTCAATATTGGAAAGTAGCTTGTGTTGAAGTTAAATTATCTGCTTTTCTAACATCCATTGGCTAAAGGCATAAATACAATTTAAGTTTAAAAAAGATATTTCAGTATCAACATCCTCAATAAAACTTTTACTTATGCCGCTTGACATGCAAACTTTCTGATTTAATGCGATCACTGTGTAGACTTGTCTCATCACTTAAACTCATTTTCATACAACAGTAAGGGTGGATTAAAAATTTATCATAAATTTTAATTCAGAAACAGCAAACCTTTTTAGTTTTGATTATATTTAACTGGAAGTTTTTATATACATGCCATTGCATATATCAGGCCTTCCATTGTAGACCGGTATTCACACTAAAAATGAATAAGAACTTTGAAAAACATATACCATTGAACAGATGAATAGTTAACAAAATTAAGCTCATGTAGGAATGGATGAGTAAAACAAAGAATGCCCCGGACTTAATCAACAAATTGCTTTTTCCCTACACTCCCTGGGTGCTTTTAATACTCATTCCCATTACATTTCTAGGATTTTATCCCAGTTATTATTCCACATTTCAAGCTACAGGAGTTATTCATTTACATTCAGCATTGATGGTACTGTGGCTGGCTGTGGCCATCATCCAGCCATGGCTGATTAAAACCCAACAAATCAAATTGCATAGATGGATTGGAAAGTTCAGTATTGTACTTTTGCCTATGATTTTGATGGTTGGATATTTTGTGCTCCGGTCCGGCTATCAGAGAGTCTTTGATGGAGACGAAGTAGCTCCATCCGGTTATTATCCTGAAGGAGCCGATTCAATAACTAAAGCGGGTGATTTTGTGGTCATTGGCTTTATTTATTTCATGTGGCTGCTCATTTATTATACTTTAGGATTTATCTTTCGCAAGAAAACCTATGCACATGCTCCTTTTATGCTTGGAGCTGTTTTGACAATACTGGGGCCGTCAGGGGACCGACTTATAGGACATATCTTTGAAGCAATGAGTTGGGAGTTTAATGCCTTTGCTGAAAATTTTGTTTTCGGATTTGTATTTCTTATTTTTGGGGCCTTGCTATTATTTCACCATAAGAGAAATATACCTTTATGGCCATCGGGTACTGTGCTTTATATTCATATGATGGGAGTATTCTTTTTTTATTACTTGCCATTCAACTCTGTATGGGATAGATTGGCAGCAATTATTTTTTACACATTCTGATATCACTGAATAATTCGATCAACATATTTTTATACCATTGCTAAATTACAGTTGATCATAGTTTTTTTAGGGTTTACCCCCAGTTTTTATTTGAAGTTTATGGTATCTGAAAATCCCTTTTACCCCATAGGCTTACCTCTTCCACACATAATTCATGGAGTCATCTTAACGGTATGGTACATCTTTTTAGTAATACAAACCCGGTGGATTACAGTAAATAAATTTTCTATTCATAAATCAATGGGGCGTTTTGGTGCAGCGTTAGCATTACTGGTGGTACTTTCAACAGAGTGGGTAATCTATCTTCTCCCCTCCCGGCCGGCAAAATTGGCAAAAGATATAAATTCGACCGTTAAGGAAATAGAACCCGATCTTGTACAAATTTTATGGTTGGATATTTTTATGAATATCCTTTTCATTGCATTTATTAGCATCGCCATCCTCCAGTGGAAAACAGCCCATGTTCATAAACGGCTCATGCTATATTCAGGCATTGTATTTCTTTTTGCTTCGGTATTCAGATTGGGAGAGAAGGTTGGAAATCTGTTTAATCATCCCGTTGTAGGTTTCTTGACCGTTTTTGTAATTTTATTTTTGTTTACCTCAAGTTTGTTGTTACATGATTACCAGAAGCATAAAAAAATCTATCCTTTGTCATGGATGTGTTTTGGATTGTATTGGCTGTGCATGGTGATGAGTTTTGTGCTTCAAAGTTCCGGTTTCGGAACAAGCTTTTTGCATAATTGGTATTGATTTTGCTTCAAAACCACTCATCATCTATCCAACGGATATCCATGAAATTTTTTAATCTGTCCTTGGATTATATTTTTTATTTTGGTATTTGTTTTGAATGAATTACATTGGAAATTATATATTTAATCAAGTGATCACTGTTATGAATATTTTTGTGACTTTATAAACACTAACCAATATCCTCCCATTTTGAAAAAATAATACAAAATGCCGGAATAAATCAAATGGAATCATGAAATTTTTACCCATAGAATTGGATGATGAATGGAATAATTCATTTCTGGATAATCCTGAATGTTCTGTTATACTACAGGTATTCAAAGACCATTATAAAAAGTCGGGCTTTAAGAAGCCCTGGATTGCCTATTTTGTAAGTGGTGAAACCGGTAAAATCATTGGAGGTGGCGGATTTAAAGGAGAACCCAAACTAGGGAAGGTAGAGATATCCTACGGCACCTTCCAGGGTTACGAAGGACAGGGAGTGGGTACCAAAATTTGCAAACATCTGGTGGCTATAGCCCTTCATAACGATTCATCTGTTTTGGTTACTGCCCGTACATTACCCGATAATATTGCTTCAATGAAAGTCTTGGAAAAAAGTGGCTTCGAATCCATAGGGTGGGTGTATGATGAGGAAGATGGGGAAGTGCTGGAATGGGTCTTTAAACACTAATGTAAGAATGAATAAATATTTAAGTTTTTTTTATAAGGATATGGAATAATTTTATATCTACACCCCTTCTTTAGATGAAAATTTTGTTCAATTGAAATATATCGCTTATACCCCTAACAAATAGGTAACTATCTTGACTGGTTCCTTATATTTTTATATGAAAACAATGGACAATTCACAATGGATCAAAGAATCCCTATGGAACCAAATGGGAGCAAGTCTTGATATGCTTGAAAATGCAATCATCATGTGCCCTGATGAACAATGGGATAATGCATTGAATTTTTGGTATTCATCCTTTCACTGCATTTTTTGGACTGACTACTATTTATCATTTAAACCTGAGCACTTTGCACCTCCCACTCCTTTCACCTTTTCAGAGTTTGACCCTTCCGGCAAAAAACCAGAACGTACCTATACAAAAGCAGAACTGCTTTCCTATATACATCATTGCCGTCAAAAAGCTAAACAACTGATCACTGGACTTACCCTCGAAGCATTGAGCGATCGATGGATAAATAACAGGAAAAATTACTCGCTACTTGAAATCATAATTTACAATATACGGCATATTCAACACCATGCAGCTCAGTTAAATTTATTGCTCCGACAAACTATTGACAATACACCAGGCTGGGTCAGTCAGGGGCAGTAATAACAAATGATCCGGGAGGCATAAATGACATTGTGGGAATACGAGCTACAGTTGCCCGTCTCCCCCTATTGGCAACTAGAATTATTTCGACTATGTCAGGGAATTCTGTGCTTCGCAGTACAGAAAAGTGCCATATTTTAAAAGTGAAAAAAAAGGAAAACCAGCAAGGTTTTTATAAAATGCTCCATTTTTTGTATATATGTAGACTGCTGAAGAAGCGCTTACAAAATTCAATCCTTCCTATTGTTGAACATTCAAGCATACTTTTCCTAATCTGTTGATTTTAAGCTTAAACCTTGTGGAATTTTAAAAAAAATTCTTACATTCGCTACAATATTTGCCATATGTCTCATCTACTGTGGCTGAAAACATTGACTGCTCCCATCCATTCGCTTTCGCGTTTAATTATAAATTATTTTCCCACTTAAAACAACATCCATGAAAAAAACAACTTGTATCTTGCTCACACCTTTTGCTATAATGGGTATGATAGCATGCAATCAAAGCCAAAAATCATCCGATAATAAAAATGCCGTCCATTCACACTCCCATGGCCATGGTGAAGATGGTCATCATCACGAACATTCCACCTTAGAGACTTTTTCGATTGATAATCTCTTAGAAGAAATTAAATCCATTCCGGATTCAATCATTGAATATTTACATCGTCAACATCATTCTCATAAGGTTTTAGAGCGAAGAACAGTACCTCCCGGGTACGAAACCAAAAACTTAACGAATTGGAAAAATCATGCCTCAAAAGTGGAAGACTTACCCGTCATCAATCCAGGTCCAGGTGAATACGTCCATGTGATGGAAGGCTACAAACATGGGTATCAAAACCTTGTAATAGGTATTACTGAAACGTTTCCGGGCGGTGCCCCTCCTATGCACACTCATGAGGGGGAAGAGTCTCACGTGCTTCTGGAAGGTGAGATTCTATATGCTTTGGGTGACACAATATTCAAAATCACTGCACCCTACATCATTAATATTCCTCCCATGGTACCCCACGCATTTAAAAATATTGGAGATAAAACTGCAAATCTTGTAGTCATTTTCCCAACCAATGTTTGGAAATATGACGTGCTGGACTATTTTCCATTTAAGAATTATGACAATAAGGGGAATAAAATTAAGAAGTAGACAAAATTGTCAGAAATTACACACTCTTTGCTTTGCAACTTTAAAACTTGTATTTATATTCATAGAGTATCCGTAGTTTAGGTAACATTATGTTGATGGTTGGTGATTTGTGTCAATGAATACCTACTGACTTCATGACAAAAAATACTGAAATACAAAGAGTAATAGAGGCCAAAAACGGCAACTCAGAATCCCTGGCTTTACTATTTCAGCAATATTATCCACAATTGTACACTCATGCGTTGCGGCTCGTTGGCAATCCAATGGCCCAGGACGTTATTCAGGACACTTACATTTCTGCACATACCCACATGTCTTCCCTTCGGGATATTACTTTATTTTATCCGTGGCTAAAAAAAATACTCATTAATAATTGTTACTTAATACTGCGTAAAGAAAAATCATTATTTCACTCTCTCACTAATGCATCGAAAGATGCTTTTATTGATGAATCCATTGAACAACATCTGGAAAACCTGGAGGACAGTCAACAAATATTTGATACATTGAGCAATCTGTCATCTGAATTACGCTCCTGCGTTTTGCTTCGCTATTTTAGCAGCTTTATAAAATATGAAGAAATTGCAATGATCCTGGATATTCCGATTGGAACGGTACGCAGTCGATTGGCAGCGGCGAGAGAAAAGCTGATTTCACTGTACTCACATTATAGTGATTCTTCCGATAAAGTCTGGATTGAATCCAAACAATGGGCAGCTTACTATCACGACATTTGGAAAAGTTTCTACGACGACCCTGAGGCCCGAAGAGAATTCATCAATCACTTCAATTTAAATCTGCAACTCCGGTTTACAAGCAGTAAGCTTGCTGTAGGGAGGAAGCTGTTGGAAGCTGAATTCAACGACGATTTAAAATATGGAAGCCGTTTTAATTTAAAAGAAGTAAACACTTGTGGTAACATTTCCATACTTGAAGGCTTTAACACCAACTCCATAGAATATCCCGATCGCTGTGCTCATTCCACAATCATAGTCTTGTTCAGGGAAGATCAAAAATCGGTAAAAACCTGTCATGTGTATGACTCTCCCCGTATCATTTAATTTTTATTTCCTTCCATCCGAACTTTTTTAACTCTTTCTGTATCTATGGTAAAATAACCAAAAATATAGAATTATGAGAAAGTTAATTTTTAAATCCGTTTTTGCGACAATGGCGCTGATATTAATTTCTACAGAGGTATATTCACAGGATATACCCCAAGACCTGGTACGGTTGATGAAACTTGAAGGTCGTTGGCAAAGCAACTCCATAATGATCATGGGTCAGGACACTTTTTCTGTCATGTACTTCATGGATTTTAAAAAATCAGCAGCCGGCTATGGAATGTATGTCGATGAATGGTTCGATTCTCAGGAGTTGGGAAGTCTTAGGGGAATCAATGTCATAGGCTATAATGAACATGATGAAAAAATTCATTGGTTTACTGTGGATAACTTCGGAACCACACATAATCACATAGGCACATGGAAAAGTCCAAATCATTTTTATATGGAAGCCAGAGAAAATAAAGGTGCTCAAGAATTTTTTGAAACCATAGATATGATTAAAATGGACAATAATTCGTTTGAAATCTCCCTTGTTGCTGTGCTGGATGGTGCATTATTATATAAAGCACAAGGTATATTTTACAGGCAAAGTAACTGAAATAGTAAACATTAAATATTTTCATATATGATGATAGAACGGAACGTTTTTCGCATCCGGTTTGGCAGGATGAAAGAAGCAAAAGCCATTTGGCTGGAAATCATCCGAACCATAAACGTCGATACACAAGACAGAAAGGATAAAGAGGTCAAAGTCAGAATGCTCACAGACATCACCGGTCCTTCATATATTCTTGTTATAGAATCCGAATTACGTGATTTTATACATATTGGATTTCAAAAATATCAATGGTTGACAAACAACCGGGTGAGTAAATTGTATCAACAATTCACTGAAATCTGTGAAAGTTCAGAGCGAACCCTTTATCATATTGATTATGTAAAAAATTGAATAGTCTAAATCTCCAAAGCTCTTTAATCAATTTTTTTTTTAAATGTTTATTGGATTCAAAGTGAGTCGAGCTTTACTTGCTGAATCTGAATAAATAATGATCTATCAGGAGTCAAAAACTACAGGGTTATATTTTTTCCTCCAACAATGTCCAATCTGAACCTATTTGATTTGGAACAATTTCACTATTTTTAACAGCAAGGAATGAAACCCGGATTAGTCAAACAGGCAGGGTCAGCATGGCCTTTATTTTTCACCGATCCGGCACATTGAAAGAATTAATAAATGTATAGAAATATGAAAAAAACAATGTCGCTTTTGCTGGGAATTCTGGCTACAATTGTTTTTGGGTTTTATAGCAATAACTACCTGACAAATCAAAGAGAATCATACTTTAATCATTCTTTAAAAAAATCAAATCAAGAGAAAATGGAAGATTTAAAATTGGGAGCATTTTCAATAAGCCTGAGTGTAAAAGACTTAAATGTTTCTAAAGATTTTTATAATAATCTGGGCTTTTCAGTGTTTGCTGGTGATCTAAGTCAAAACTATCTCATCATGAAAAATGAAAATTCACTCATTGGGCTATTTCAGGGAATGTTTGAAGGCAATATATTGACTTTCAACCCGGGTTGGGATGAAAATGCTGAGAATCTTGAACACTTTGACGATGTAAGAGTCATTCAACAACAACTTAAAGAAAAAGGTATTCAATTGATTACTGAAACGGACGAGGAGTCAACAGGACCCGCTAGTATTATATTAACCGACCCTGATGGAAATGTTATTCTCATTGACCAACACAGATGAATCATTTGAAATTCTTAAAATCAAACCCAATTCTTTTTACTAGAGATGTCAAGTATTGCTTTATATACTATACAGTAGTCTTAAGATTTGAAAATCCCTGGGGATGAGGTGATCTAAAAAATATTGAGGACAAATCCAGCTTTTAGACAATTAAATGATGGGTAGGGCTTGCCAAACCATGATGATGAAAGAATCAGGGCATTCCTGTTGAAAGGTTCCTGGACAAACCCGAAAATTGTAAAGTATAAATTTCACGATTCTGATTTCGATGTAGTCGTTATTTCGTTGAGTTCATTTACACTAAATCAATTATGGGTTGTTTTTTTGGGTTTACTCCTAACTATACTATTACCGGAAGAAATGACTCCCGTTGAGAATGCTATTCAGACCTTTTTATTTATCACCCTGTAAAAAATTGAAACAGGTTAGATTTCACACTTTTCCCGATATTCTATCATGCATTTGAGTTTAAGTAATGTGGTTTGAGTATTGTATTTATTAATCAAGAGAAACTCACCTTTAATCTGAAATCAAAGCACAGCCATATACATATTTGTGTAAATTGATTGAAATTTTCACTTGAAAAATAGGGTGAATCAGTTATCCAACATATACTTTATCAATCATTTTGGGACCTTTATTGGTACTTAATGACGCATTCTTAGGATTACTAGGAATAGAAAAACTTTTTTTATTGGTATTTTTTGCAGGATTGAATATTTAACTTCTTAAGTTTTCTCTTTGTAATGAAATGCTTTTCATAATACCCTCATACCCAATGTGTTTGCTTGTGGCGAAAAGGCAATTCCAATGCCCTTTATAGACAATGCTGTATCAGTGGGAAATCTTAAAGGCTTCAAAGTAAATAATGTATTGACATCATGAATATAAAGTATCTTTAATGGAAAATTTTTACAGAATCATCAACCGGTTTTAGTCAAATGCCAATAGCGTCCGAATGAATGGATGGAACGATGATGTTATTTTTTAAAAATAAGAAAATGAAAGTTTCAATAGCACAGATTCGCTCATTTAAAGGCAATGTGATGGCAAATGTGGCCACTCATAAAAGGATGATTAATCTGGCTATTGCTCACCAGGCGGATGTGGTCTTCTTTCCTGAACTCTCCATCTCCGGATATGAACCCGAATTGGCTAAAGAGTTAGCTACAACCCAGGACGATCTTCTTTTCGATGAATTCCAACATTTAAGCGATTCATTCCAAGTCACCATCGCAGCAGGTATTCCTACCCATTCCCATGAAGGGATAAAAATCAGTATGATCATATTGCAGCCAACACAACCCAGACAAACCTATTCCAAACAGAAACTACATTCCGATGAACTTCCCTTCTTCGTCCCAGGCAAAGAACAACTCATCCTGAAAGTTAAAAACAAAAAAATTGCCCCTGCCATTTGCTTTGAAAGTTTACAAAACAACCATTTCGAAAATGCCATCCAACTAGGTGCAGACATTTATCTGGCCAGTGTAGCTAAACCACATCATACCCTGTCTGTTGCATTTCAACATTACTCCTCAATGGCCAAAAAATTTTCTATCCCTGTGTGTATGGTTAATTCCATAGGTTTCTGTGACCATTTTCTGAGTGCAGGAATGAGTTCCCTCTGGTCAAAAAATGGCCTCCTGTTAGGGCAACTGGGTGACCAAAATGAAGGACTAATTATTTTTGACACAGATTCAGAAGAGGCTGTGGTAAACCCCCTATAGTCAGACTGAAAAGAATTGCAGTAACACAATCCTGTTAAAGAAAAAATTACCTTGTCAGATACAACATTCCATTGAGATAATATTACCTTGACTGATGAATTCTACACGACAGTAAAAACTATGGTTACCGATCATAAAACATACGATGCCATCATTATCGGCAGCGGGTTTGGTGGAGCTATGATGGCAAAAAAACTGGTAGATGCTGGTTGGCATGTTGCTATGGTCGAAAGGGGTCAGAAGGTGATACGTGGCCGTCATAACTGGGATCGCAAATCCTCCCTCGACCTGACAAGGCAATATGATTTTTCGCAACCCTATACCATCGATAAAGGGGGAAATAAAGCAAATATGGGAACCTACGAAGCCCTGGGTGGACCCTCCATATTCTATGGTGGAGTATCATTCCGCTTCCGCGAAAATGACTTTCACCCCCCGTCAGATATAACGGCTGATACTGGAGCCAAATGGCCTGTTGATTATAACGACCTGATGGTATATTATGATGAAGCAGAATCCATATTACAAATTTCCGGAGATGATGGCCCGGATCCCACCGCTCCTCCGCGATTCAGGACTTACCCACAAGGGGTATCCCCCATTGCAAAAGTTTCTGATAGAATTCATTCAGCAGCTATGCATTTAGGTCTCAATCCTTTTCGCATGCCATTGGCTATCAATTACGAAGATGATACGAGAAATACCTGTGTTCGTTGCACCACCTGTGATACTTTTGCATGCGCCATTGGCGCTAAAAACGACCTCGAAACAATGGTTTTTTCGCAATTGTCTCAAAATCAAAACTTTGAGGTATATCAAAATACGATAGTAGCTTTTCTGGAATTCAAGAATGGACGAATTGATTCGATTCATTGCTATGATAAACCAAGTTCGAAAAAGTTTACATTGCAGAGTAAATGGATCATATTATCAGCCGGTGCTTTAGGTTCGCCTCATCTAATTCTAAGCTCAGGACTGGATTCTATAAATCCTGCAGGAAAATATATTGGAAGGTTCCTTATGCGCCATGTCAATGCCATCATTTTTGGTATTTACCCTACTCCACCTGATAAGGAAAAAATTTTTCATAAAGAGTTGGCTATTATGGACTACTATTTTGGTCATGAAAGCATCCCTTATCCATTGAATAAAATTGGAAGCTTACAACAAATAGCCACCCCTCCTTCGGGCCTGGTTGAAAATGAAGCTCCTTTTCTTTTGGGAAAAATTGCTGCTTCCAGTGTGCGTCTGCTTACAGGTCTATTGGCTATCGCTGAGGATCAGCCCCAGTTTAAAAACCGTATTTATATCAACGAAAAAATAAAGTCAATATATGGTATGCCCTCACCCCACATTTACAGTGAATATTCAGATAGAGATATAGCGGCCCTGCATGCACTTTCGCAAAAAGCAAAAATGATATTGAAAAAAACTGGAGCATGGACACAATATACTCACCACATCAAAACATTTTCACATTCAGTAGGTACGGTCAGAATGGGAGACAATTTAAACAACGCCCCCCTGGATCGCTTTTGCCAATTCAGAGGTTTGAAGAATATGTTTGTGGTAGATGGCAGTTTTATGCCTACGTCAGCGGCTGTAAATCCAAGCCTGACCATAAGCGCCAATGCCTTAAGAGTAGCTGATTATCTGATACAAAATGTCAACTGTCTGCAATGAAACCCTTTGTTATTCCAGATAAATCAAGCATACGAATAGCCATTCTTGGATGTGGTAATATCACCAGAAAGCATGCCGGCCTGATTAGAAATAGTGGCTGGAAAACAGAGCTTGCCTTTGCCTCCCGATCGATGGAAAAAGCCAATGAGTATAAAAATAAATTTCATGGGGTTAAAGCTTACAGCTCATACGATTCTGCCATTCAAGATCCGGCTAATCATGTCATCATGATTAACACTCCCCCGCATTTACACTTTCAATATGCTAAAGAATCACTGGAATCCGGCAAACATGTCATTATTGAAAAACCTCCATTCTTTAATAGTTTGGATTTTGATCTGCTCGGTCCACTGGCTGAAGACAATAGGCTGCAGCTACTGGTGGCTGAAAACTATTTTTACCGCCCGTTGAGGAAGCAATTGGAGGAAGTATTGTCAGGGAAAAGTTTAGGAATTCCTCTTTTCATCCATATCAATGCAACAAAGAAACAAAAATCAAAAAATGACTGGCGGGAAGACCCCACCCTTGTAAAGTATGGAGCTTTATTTGAGGGAGGAATCCATTGGGCCAACTTAATGAACAATATAGGATTGCACATTACCAAGGTCACAGGTTTTCGTCCGGTTTCCGAATCCGGTTTGGAAAGAAGCATGCAGGTGGTTGCAGAGACAGAAGAAGGACCAATTATCAATCTGCTATACTCCTGGGAAGTAGATACTTTGTTTTTTGGCTTACGGTTAAGTAGGATCATGGGTACCGGAGGGTCTGTGATTTTCGAAACGAATGGCATCATTACCATTATCAGGGGTAAGCCATTTCGGATAAAGTTTCCAAATTTTTCCGCCATTTCTGGATTCAAACCGATGTGGAATGATTTTTTACAAGCGATCATTTCCGGTCAACCTCCTCAATTTACCTGGAAAATGGCACAAAAAGACCTTTGGTTGATTGAACAGGCCTATGGGATTAATAAGTCAAAACAACACAATTAAGGATATCCTGAATCTTTGTGAAGGTGCTTTACAAGTGCGCGCTTCAAAATAACCCTGGTTCACTTTTGTTATGAAAAATTTTGTAGATACCCCTGGAAAAATGTTTTATACATCATAAGTTGTTTTTTATTTAATTTGTAAAAATTTAAATTTTAATATGCAAATTATTATTGCTTTGTTGGCAGGATTGGCCGCTGGATTGCATACTTCTACCTGGGGAATGTATAAAGATGCTCCACATGAAGGATTTTCATGGGCCACCTATTTCAGGAGCACATGGGTAGGAACACTATATGGTCCTTTAATTGCCTGGATTTTTCATTTGGACATGACCTATGCCGCCAATTTCTTCCTGCTGTGGGGATCGGTCTATGCCCTGGAGAGATTTACCATGGAAGTATATAAAACCTTTATCAGAAATGAAGATCAAAGTAAATATTCCATTCCTATGCAACTTTCGGTTTTTGGTAAACCCATAAAGAGTCATGCAACCCGATTGTTTTTTGGTTTAATATATGTATTGGCAGTTTCCTTATTGGTTTTCGGTATTTACTCCTTAAATCTGTTTTACCATAATCAAATGCAAAATTTGAATGTATTTCTGTTATTGTTGACTTGCAGTGTCATGGGCTGGGTATCTGCTTTCGGAGGAGCATGGAAAGATGCCCCCATTGAAGGATTTGAAACTTTCAAATTTTTCAGATCCCCCGCCATTGCCTTTTTTTACGCTTTTATTGCGAGTTTGTTTTCAGATCATTTGGTTATAATTTCGGCAGTAAGCATTGGATTGACTGTTGCAACTATTGAAACCTACAAATCGTTTTTCTTCCTTGACAGACCAAGGGGAAAATTTCAGGGCATGCCTGTTACCCACCCTCTATGGCTTGAAAAAAGAAAGAAATTTGTACCTTTGTATATAGGAATTTGGCTTATAGTAGTTATTAGCCTTATCATAGCTATAAATCAAAGACCAGAACCTTCAACCTTAATGCCTTTTTAAACACTCAATGAACCCTCCCCAATTACATACCACCCCATTGATCCCATCTTCGAATAGATATTTTAACGCCAAAAATGTGAAAATTGGAATCATTCTATTCCTAGGAATTACTATTCTGGGTTATGCTTTCATTTTTTTCAACAACAATACCGGTATATCTTTGAATGCCATCAAAAGATTTGAACCGGAGTTCTTTGTGATTTTGATCATGCTGGTTTTTGGTGACTGGTGGTTTGGGGCATACAGAAATCACATTTTTGTCAAAAAGCTAATTCCTGACATTTCCATATCTGTAACATTCGTTGCCAATCTATCCAACATTTTTATGGGGGCGGTAACTCCTTCCCAAACCGGAGGCGGCCCTATGCATTTGTACATGCTTAACCGGAAAGGGGTGAAAGTAACCGATGGGATCGCCATTTCAATTATCAATTTCATTTCAACCATGCTTTTTCTCATTATTTCTACGGGCATCGCTTTGTATTTTCTTAGAAATAATGAATTGGGTAAAAGTCTAAATATTATGATTCATTCCGGATTTGCCCTTTTTAGTATATTATTTATGCTGCTTTCAATTGGTTTGATAGCTCCATCACTATTTAAAAAATGGATTACTGCTTTGGGTAGATTTTTTGTCCGGATATCAAATAATAAGCGGCTCCAAATTGAAAAATATGTTCAGTTAGTGACATCAAGTTTATACGATTATAACCAAACAGTTTCATTCTTTTTGCGAAAAAATCCTGACATGATGTTATCCAGTCTGCTATTGACTATGGTTCTTTTCATCAATAAGTATATTATTGGGTATTTCATACTGCTTGCTATGGGATATGAAGCCGATTTCTGGATGGTCATTGCCTTACATGCCTTGATTACATTCTTATTATATTTTGCACCTAGTCCGGGTGCTAGTGGTCTGGCTGAAATTAGTATTGCCGTTCTGATGGGTCAGATAATTCCTGTGACAGGGCTGGCAACATTCACGATCCTGCAACGATTCTTTACATTAATTTTACCCGCCAGCATTGGCGCAATATTCGTGTTTAAAGAATTTGGTAAACATACCAGAGAATTGTCTTCCACACATCCTTCAATTAATCATTGAATAGTAATTCTTCCAAGTAATTATCAAATAAACCGGCCAATTCAATTAGAAGAATCTCCTTTTCCTCGATAAAAAATAATGTTTCATTGATAAAAGCGCCTTTGCGATTTGTATTTATTTCTGCAAGAATCTGGTGATCCTGTCCAACAATGTATGTTTTATTATCTTTCCTGATCAATTTAATCAATGGGTGCCAAAAATATTGAAGATATAATTCTTCAAAAGGCATCTCTCCCTCATAATCAAAATCTTCATTGAGAAATATTACCTCGGGCTCATTACTAATGATATAATATTTCGCTTTCTCAGAAACTATTAATGGCATGAGCAATGAATCCTGAAGTATGTGCGGCACATTTTTTACAAAACCTAATAATTTTCCTAACACTTCCTCTTTACTGAACTCTTTCTCTAATAAAAATTTTCCATCGGATTTAGAAAAACATACTATCTTTTCATCAAATACCAAAGCTAATGTATCTCCGGACAAAATCGCATCCTGAATGGCATCCTTTTTAACATCGAGATAATTAAAATGTACCATTGAACCGTCTTCTCTATTGAATGCAGCAAAAAATGGCTTCCCATAAAATATACGGCTTATCCCTTTATATGCATAACCAAGATTTACCATAAAGACCATATTATCTTCCAGAAATATATTAGATTTACTGGCCATATCTTCCGGTAACGGGTACCTCCACATGATGCTCCCATCTTTATTTGCGATTCGAACCAATTCGTTCTTTGAAGCCAGGAAGTAACTGATACTGTCTCCTTCCAGGTTTGAAACCACACCCCAGGCACTTTTAGGATCAGTACCCCTGGCAGAATACCCCATGGATGCTGATCCCAACAAAGTTTTAAGCAGCGATTGTTTATAATTTTTTTCACCCGTGACGGCATGATAGCTCCATCCTGTTCCATCAAAAATATTGATATCGTGAAGACCTGAAGCGACTAAAATGATAGTACTGTCGTTTGTATAATGCAATTCATTCCAAGTGAAATCCTGACGGACATTCCTGGACCAAATCATATTGCCATTTGATAAATTAATGCCTTCCAGATTATTGGACGATGCACCTATGGATTTAGTCCTATACCCCAACCCAATCCGGTCGATGGGATCAACCAGATACAATGAATTCTTTGATTCCCACAACCGGTTTCCACTTTCAATATCAAGGTAAAAAACTTTACCTCCTTCCCTTTTAAACAATGACCGGCCGTATTGTTCTAAATAACTTGTTAAATAATTGATATTCTGATCCCAGATGGTTCGACCTGCCAACAAATCAACTACCATTACTTTTCCCTTATTCTTGAGATATTTACCGTTCTTGGTAAGTCCTCTCATTTCAACGGTAGCATAACCTTTCAAGGTGTCGATATAACAATGATGAATTCTTTCCGGAAATGTATACACAGTAGCTTTGATCTCTTCATTCAGCCAATGATTTTTTCCAATTACCCTTTCCGAACGGTTGACTCTGAGAAAACTATTCTGCGCTAGTACCCACCCTGTACTTAAAATGAATAATAAGCCAATAAAGTATAGGCGCAGCTTTAAAGCTTGAATTGCTTTAGCTTTAAAAAATGTATAGTTCAATCCGGTTAACATGCATTAAAACCAACAGTTTCAATTTTAATAACGAAAATTTTACCTAAAATGTGAAAATTATAATTGATTATCAATACATTAAATCTATCCACACTGAGTGCACCTTGCGATCCAACTGCAAAAATCAATAATAAAAGGGCCTCCGAAGCGCATGCCTGGAAGCCCAACTACAGTGAGTACTATTCCGCCTTAGTACATAAATCCTTTTCTCAATGGCTCTTTGGAATCAAAAAGAGGAGTCTCTAAAATTTTTTTTTTGACTTAAACTCCTTTCCGAGATCCTTGGTCATCTCAGTCAACCGATGTGATAGTTCTGTTAATTCATCTTCCACTGTTTTGGCAATATTGCTGACATTGACGGGTTCACCTCGCATTTCCAATTTGTCCCCTGCCGATTTGGCTTCAGGGACAATGATCCATAATATGATGTAGGGCAGTATTCCAATTCCGCTGAAAGCGAGTAAAACAAAAGCAATTCTAACCCATACCGCATCATTGACACCAAAATAAGCGGCCAAACCTCCGGCTACACCGCCCAGAATTTTATCATCCGGATTTCTGAATAAACGCCGGCCCGTTCTGACACTATCGCGTGGATCTGTTCTCCTGCGTTGCCTGATAGGTTCTTCACGATCTATATCTATAGGTTCTGCCCCAAAATCTTCTGGCCTACCTAAAATTTTGATGACTTCATCCAGATCACTCATGCTGACAATAGATCGGCCTTTCATCCTGTCCTGAAAAAGCTCAGCCATTCTTACTTCAATATCATAAACTATTTCTTCACAACCCTCTGAATCAGAGAAATGTCTTTTGATCGTTTTGATATATTTTTGAAGATATACGTAGGCATCTTCATCGATGGTAAATGGAAATCCACCTAAGTTGATATTTACAATTTTGTTCATTTTTCTTGTAATTTTTTAGTTGATTGATTAACTGCGTGATTCAATTGATTCCAGGTCTCCAGTAATCCCTCCAGGAATTCTTCTCCTTCCCTTGTTAACTGGTAGTACTTCCTTGGTGGACCAGATTTAGATTCTTTCCACCTGTATTGCAATAAATTTGCATTCTTTAAACGACTGAGTAAAGGATATAATGTGCCTTCGACTACAATCAACTCCGATGCTTTTAGTTTTTCTATGATATCAGATGGATATGCCTCCTCATCGGAAATGATGGAAAGAACGCAAAGCTCAAGAATTCCTTTTCTCATTTGTGCCACCGTGTTTTCCAGCTTCATTGCATTTCATTTATGTTATTTAAATATTGCTTACCTTTTCTAGACATTATGATTTTCATGTCTTTTAATTACAACACAAAGATAAGCACTTATATAATACCATGCAATACATGGTACTATTTTTTCACAAAGTACTATATGGAAGCGTTCTTTTTCCCCATCAATTCACACCTTTTATCGACGAATGAAAATTCAGACCGGTTACATCATTGGCCTAAACATTTTGCCTTATCGCAACATTTATAGTTTAATTTCTACCTTTACCATTCAATAGCTGCCTGAAACAATACTGATTCCTTTTCCTTGATTATCCTGTATATATTCTGGCTACCGGAATCACTCTTACCATATTGCACTCTGACATGATCACCATGAAACCCCTCCTGTCGAAAGTGTAAAGTCATATTTTTGGGTTTTTTCTGCAGCGTTCTTTCCTCCTCATCTTCCATGATAAAGCGAACATACTGGACATTATTCATGTGTCCATTCCAGTCCAGATCATTTAATCCAATCCGATATGGCAATCCATCTTTCCATTGTGAAGTCCTGGGAAAAGCCGTCCCACATCTCGGAAGAGGGTTCATTTCAGAACGACCATCAAATGGTAAAAACTTTTCCGGAATGCTTACTAAGTTTCTAGTCTTTTTATGTATCAATGTCCAGGTGGAAGCTGCTTCTGTCAGCCGCTGCCCATCCTTATTTTCCACCAGATAATCACGATAAGCAAAAATGCGTTCAAAGCCGCTCGGATAGGTTATAACCTTTATTTCTTCTCCAAGTGAAGGCCACTGGTAAAAATGGATTTCCTTCCTGAGCAATACCCAGGTCATACCTTCCAATGCTTCATCCCATGCAGAAGCCTGAGCTAAAACCACATGCTCCATAGAAGCTTCCTGCATCAATTGGACCAAAGCATAAGGCTTAATTTTTTGATCCTTTCCGATTTCCGAAGAACGAATTTTATACCCGGCCTGGTGTACTTTAATCAGTTTCATCCCTTTCCAATATTTAAAAAATAACGCGCAGCGACCAGGTCTTCCAGCGCATACCCTACTGATTTGAATATAGTTACTTCATGCTGGTTTGACCTTCCCTTCACCTTTTTACCGCAAAGGTCAAACAAATCCCCGGCAATGTCTCTCATACTGATGATTCCACTTGCCATAGGAATGGTAATATCTCCCGACTCTTTTATTGCTCCTTCTTTTGTGTCTACAAAAATTTTACCCCGGGACATAGTATCATCATCTGCTTCTCTCCGATCACGGGTATAACTGCCCACCAAATCAATATGTTGACCCCCTTTTAAAAATCTGCCAAACACAATAGGCTCTCTTGATAAAGTTGCCGCTGAAATGATATCTGCTTCACTCATGGCTATTTGCAGATCAGTTGCATTCGTAACTTCTAAATGACCATGTTGTATTTCCTTTACTTTTTGTCGGGCTTTTTCACTATCCCGGCCCCAAACAAAAACTTTCCGGACAGGTCTTATACTGGCATGTGCTTTCACCAGATATGGTATAAGATGTCCTGTACCCATCATTAATAAGGTGGAGGAATCTTGCTTTGACAAATATCTGGATGCCAATGCTGAAGTAGCAGCAGTCCTGATATTGGTCAGCGTGCGGACATCAAACATCCCTAATGGTGTGCCATACTTTTTATCAAAATGAACATATATACCCTGAATCACGGGATGATTGAACTTCTCATTCTCAGGATACACAGTAACGAGCTTCGTTCCCATATCACGCCCTTCATTCCAGGCTGGCATGAAAAGCAAAGCATCTTTCTCATTTTTATCATTGGATGGAATAGTAAAATGCCCCCTGGGTGGAAATGCAGACACATTTCCTGCAAAGGCTTTGTCCAATTCATCGATTAAATCCGGATAATACAGCCTGGATTCCATATAATGAGAATCATAAAATGGAACTGCACCCATGAATTTCACTTTAATCCACTAATTTAAAAAGGAAAATGGTTTCAAAAACATGTTGAAGCCCATGAATATTCAGAAAGATTGACATTCCAAACGAAAGTCTTTGCTTATATAAGAAATTCAAAATGTAAATACAAATAAAATATCCAGGATTGCATATAGAATGAGCAATGTTCATATAAATTTCAAAGTAATACGTAGGTAAAACTATTCTTTATGAACTTCAAGCAATGCTTTATGCTCTTAGTGGACAAATGACCTTTGAATCCAGAAGCATTCATATACATAAAAACACTGGAAAAAAAATCTGATTTTGGATGACTGCGATTCGTTATCAGAAATATTCCCGTTAAGTTTTAAGCGAAAAATTTACACATCAGTCTGTATACACTTCAATTAAAGTTTACTAACTTTCTACCATGAAAAATATATTATACATTCTGGTTGCTTTTATTTTGATAGTTTCCTGTAATTCAAAAGAAATCAATTTTACTCCTGCAGTTTTTGAAAAGGAGTTTCTGGTATATGGACATGGAGATACTGTATTATACAATATTTTGATTCCCCAAACGATAGATAATGATGAAAAAGTACCTTTGTTTTTGTTTTTACATGGTGGAGGTGAAAGAGGGTTTGACAATGAAGCTCAATTGATCCACATTGCTCCAATCCTGGTGAAAGATTCCATCCAGAAAATGTTTCCCGCCATACTCGTTTTTCCTCAATGTCGTTCTAATGATCGTTGGGGACAAATTCAAATGGTTGATGGTACGTTAACAGCCCAATACTCAGAAAACCCCACGCCATCCATGAACGGTGTTATGCATTTATTGGATACTCTGATTACCCGTCTTCCTGTTGACCTCAATAGAATCTATCTTGGAGGTCTTTCGATGGGTGGTTTCGGAACCTTTGATTTATTGGCACGTAGACCGGATTGGTTTGCTGCCGCTGTCCCGATTTGCGGAGGTGCTGACACTTCCATGGTTTCTCTGTATAAAGACATTCCCTTAAGAATTTACCATGGTGATGCTGACTCTGTAGTACCCGTCTCTTTATCACGCAATGTATATCAAGCCTTAGTAAATCAAGGAGCCAGTTCTGTGGAATATTTTGAACTTCAGGGTGTTGATCACGATGCCTGGAATCCTGCCTTTCAGGATGCTACTTTGCTTCATTGGATTTTCAGTCAGAAAAAAATGGGCCAATAAGCAATTGTGTGGGGTTTAATGCTATTGGATTTTCTGATTCCAATAAGGTATAAATTTACAACCATCTGAATCCTGCTACCATTTTGGAGGGTGATCAGTTAGTTTACAACTTTATGATTCGCTGTGTGTGTACGAAGCTTCCCTTAGTCACCCTGACAATATATATACCGGCTCTAAGCTCGTTGAAATCAATCGTCTGATTTTGTGACAAACCCGACCAAATCTTCATTTCCTTTCCGGCCGTATTAAAAACCTGGAGTGAGTATTTTTCCATATCCGTTTTAATATTCAGCATGCCTTGGGTATAAGAAGGATAAATGACAATACCTTCTTCAAAATCATGGCGCATGCTGCGCACCTCCGAGTAACTGTACCGGCCATCATAATCTACCTGTTTAATGCGGTAGTAGTTGATACCCGGTACGGGATGCTCATATAGAAAGCTGTAATATTGCTTTTCATAGGTAGTACCGGCCCCTTGGGTTCGATGTATCTCTGTGTAATTTCTCCCATCATCAGAATGTTCCACCAACATATAATCATTGTTAGTCTCATTTAAAGTATTCCATTCTATCCAATGTGATTTATCTTTTGGTTTTACAGTAAACTCTCCCATTGTAATAGGAAGAGCAATCTCTTTAACATTATATACCCCTGGCACAGTATTATTATTATGTTGTCTTTCATAGCTGGCAACATTACCAGAAACATTGCTTGTGGAATGGGGTCCACAGTTGCTTCCACTGCCATATCCAACAAAATCAACCACTGTTATGTCAGGACATGTGTTGCCATATATTTTTATACCACTGCTCATCAATGCGATTTTTCCAGATAAAACGGCTAAATTCACAGCACCTGCATCCACCTTTGGATCAGGTACAGGATCCCCGTTATCACCTTGAGCTAACATAACATTTAAAAGTTGTCCCGGCTGAATCATTGTACCATTAGGTAGAGTAGCAATATTATTGGCTGAAAATGCACTTGTTGATGGTGCATATTGTATCGTCCAGCCTGATAAATCCACTGCTGTATCTTCAGCATTCCTGAGTTGTACAACATCACGATTCCACTTAGCATTGGTATTTCCTCCACCCCCATAAATTTCCTGGAACAACACTTTTGGGAAATTCCCAAAATCAGTGATTACGATGTCATCAACATTCATCCTACGGTCACCTGAAATTCCAGGGGTAGAGTTTATTCGAATTCTTATCCTTATATTACCTGATATATTAACTACTTCTGAAAAAGTTTGTACTTCTTCAGTGGCTGTAATTGGGCTCCCTATCTGAGTCCAATCCGATCCCTGATTTGTGCTGTATTCAATGACCCAGGGCTGTTGATTACCATCCGTACCAAATCTTCGATATTGAAAGGAGATATTCCCTAAACCATTAGGTTTGTCTTGACTCATAGTGATACCTGATCCATTCCGGCCCCTGATCCTGGCTGATCTGTCTCCATTTTTAAAATCATTTTCCGATGTACTAATGAGTGCTTCAATAAAATCCCAATTCAATCCTGTAAGGCTTACAGTGCCCGGATCATAAGTATTCCTCGTTTCTCCAGAACCTTCGAAATTGACAAAGTATTGAGAAAAAGCAATAGAATAAAATAATAGAAATAAAACAGTTAAAATCGTCTTCATGATCAAAAATCTTCAATTGACTTAAAGCCTTAAAAATGGAAAAGATTGATTAAAAAAGCAAAAATCCAAACCTATTTACATGTTATTTATATTTAAATCATTTCAATAAAATACCTTTTAATTTTAATATCAATAGATTATATATTAAAAATATATTATTTGTATTTAAGACATTTCTAAATATTCTTAAGGCTTTAGAATGGGTTTTCTGATCAATATAAGCAAACGTGCATTGCCCTCCCCAGGAAATCTAAGTTTAAATTCATGATTTCAGGATGAATCGTTCTCAAATGATCCCTGAAGGACAAAATACCTACCCTTAAATTTTCAGTTATACCCAGGATTACCGAACCGGGTATTCATTAATCAGCTGGTTTTATTTCATTCAGGTTCTGTCTTGGAATCATTTTCTTAAAAATGCCCGGTTTACCTTCATGAGCTACGCCTTAGTACCCTATACGCGTTTCTTCAGTTTTTATTAAAATAACACCCACATAGGAATCCTTTTCCATTCCGATGCATGGCAACAACCCCTCACTTTCCTGCACGCCCTCCACCTCCAAATAATATGCCTGCCCCTAAAACAAATCCAAAGTCATACCACCCCCCATTGTTATTGACAGCATATATGGCCACATCATCCATAATGAGGCTGGCGAAAAAACTAAATGGAGCGATAAAGCCATGCCACAATCCTCCTAAAAATCCATAAGGTTGCACTTTTATACACTCTTCTACCGGCATGGTCTGGGCACACGAAGACAGCATAATTACAATCAACAATCCCAGGATGATAAAATAGGGATTCTTATTAAACATTCTTTTTCCCATGAATTACAATTTTGTTTCTTTGCTATACAAATATAAAAAAGATAAGGAAAGGAGTTTCGGAATATTTTTGATTTAATTAGCGAAGATTATACCCTTTACAGCATACCAAATGATAATGCCGCTTAAAATAATTTTCAACAGAGCCCCTAACAAAAATCCTATAAAGGATCCAAATGCTGCTTTCATAGCCATGTCATAGTCTCTACCTGCCATCATTTCTCCTATTAACCCTCCGGCAAATGCACCAATAAATATTCCCCATGGTCCTGTAAATATTCCTACAGTCAGGCCAATCATGCTCCCCCAGATTCCATAACGGCTGCCTCCAAATTTACTCACCCCCCAGGCAGGAACCATCAAATCCAACGCTGTGACTACTATTGTGGCAATCCCTAATATCCACAATAATTGACTGGTAAAGTCAGCAAACCGGCTCCAATGGATGAGGATTAACCCAAAAAATGTTAAAGGGGGACCAGGTATAGGAAGGATACTTCCTGCCAAACCAATGAGCAAGAGAAGCAAACCTAAAATAAGCAATACAATATCAAAAATCATTTCCAGAATATTTACAATGTTATCCCCAATTTATCTGGATAAGTTTCAAGACAGAAAAAAAAATAAAACACTAATAAAAAAAATTATCATTTATTTTCCCTCATTAGTAATTTGAGCAACTCAATGGCAGCATCGGCAATCACAGTACCTGGACCAAAGATGGCTGCAACCCCCTGATCAAATAAATATTGAAAATCACCGGGGGGAATGACCCCTCCTACAATGACCATGATATCTCCTCTACCTACATTGCGTAAGGCTTCAATGGTCTGGGGTACGAGCGTTTTATGGCCCGCAGCCAATGAAGATATACCTAATATATGAACATCATTTTCTGCGGCCTGGCGAGCTGCTTCTTCCGGAGTTTGAAACAATGGCCCTATATCCACATCAAAGCCCAGGTCAGCAAAACTGGAAGCGATGACTTTAGCCCCTCTGTCATGTCCATCCTGTCCTAATTTGGCAATCATAATCCTGGGCCGGCGGCCATCGGATTCAGCAAATCTGTCTGACCATTCGAGAGCTTTTTTAAATTTTTCGTCCATCTTAATTTCTCTGATATAAACACCTGAAATGGTTTGGTTTCTGGCCTGATATCTTCCCCATACTTCTTCCATGGTATAGGATATTTCTCCTAAAGTTGCCCTTTGGCGGGCAGCATCCACAGCCGCATGAAGCATACCCTTACCTTCCTTTGCAGCCAACTTTAAATGTTGGAGAGCCCTTTTTACTTTTTCGGAATCCCTGGAAGATTTTACCGCTTCCATTTTTCTTATCTGTTCTTCCCGCACTTTTTGATTATCAACTGCAAGTAAATCGAGGTTTTCTTCAATATTTTCTGAGAATAAATTGACTCCGATAACTTTAACATTACCGCTGTCAATGCCTGCCTGTTTAATCGCAGCGGCTTCTTCAATCTTCATTTTTGGCAGTCCCTTTTCTATGGCAGCGGTCATACCTCCGAGCTTTTCTACTTCATCGATGAGCTTCCAGCTCTTTCCTACAAGCTCATGGGTTAAATATTCAATATAGTAGGATCCTCCCAGAGGATCCACTGCATTCACAATATCTGTCTTACGTTGCAAAAACAGTTGAATGTCCCTTGCTATTTTTGCAGAATATTCAGTGGGTAAAGCTATCGCTTCGTCCAATGAATTGGTATGGAGGGATTGGGTTCCTCCCAAAACTGCAGCCATGGCTTCAATGGCGGTACGCGCCACATTGTTATAAGGGCTCTGTGCGGTTAAGCTGTATCCGGATGTTTGACAATGGGTTCGAAGAGCCATGGATTTAGATTTTTGTGGACTATACCTGCTGACGATATCCGCCCAAATCAATCGCCCTGCACGCATTTTGGCAATCTCGGTATAGAAATCCATGCCTATGCCCCAAAAAAAGGAAAAACGCGGTACAAAATCATCAATATCCAGTCCTTCCTCCAACCCTGCTCTCAAGTATTCCCACCCATCCGCCAGAGTATACGCCAATTCAAGTTCAGCGGGAGCACCGGCTTCATGCATGTGATAGCCGCTGATTGAAATGCTGTTGAAACGAGGCATAAATTGAGATGTAAATGCAAAAATATCTGAAACTATTTTCATTGAAGCTTGGGGTGGATAGATATATGTGTTTCTCACCATGAACTCCTTTAAGATATCATTCTGGATGGTTCCGCTGAGTGCTTCCATGGTAACCCCTTGTTCCTCGGCGGCAACTATGAAAAATGCCAAAATGGGTACTACTGCTCCATTCATGGTCATAGATACAGACATCTCTGAAAGAGGAATACCTTCAAAAAGCATTTTCATGTCTTCCACAGTATCAATAGCCACCCCTGCCATTCCTACATCCCCTTTCACCCGGGGATGATCTGAATCATATCCACGATGGGTTGCCAAATCAAAGGCGACGGAGAGCCCTTTTTGTCCGGCAGCCAGATTCTTACGGTAAAAAGCGTTGCTTTCTTCAGCAGATGAGAATCCTGCATATTGCCGGATTGTCCATGGTCTACTCACATACATACTGGCATAAGGACCCCTTAAAAATGGGGGATAACCGGATTGAAAGCTTATGTGAGGGAGCTTTTTTATATCATCCCATACAAAACTTCTTTTTTCTGCACTTTCCATTCATGGCTTTTGCCGAAATATACCAAGATTTGCTTAAATGGACGAAATTGACCCGTAATTATACGGCGCCAAAGGCCGGTTTTCGGCCCTTTGTTTCTTTAATTTGACTTCATTTAAATTCGTCTTGGTACTCCTTTATGCTTTTTGCCGGTCACTTCAAACTCAATATGTGAATTTTTAGACATGCTAATTCCTGAATACTCTTCAAAGAGTCTTTTGTACTTTTCGTAAATATTATCAGGCTGCTTTTGCCCATTAATTTTTAAATGCTTTCCTGTCAGCTCAACCTGATTGCTTTTATCCAGGAGCAAAAGACCATCTTTATTCAGTTCATATCCCAGTTTATCCTGCACATTTCCTCCAAAATTCCGGTACATTTGTACTGGAGGATCAAACCTGAAGTCATGGTCAAAATCAAATTCAAAATTTCTCAAACTATCCAAATGAAACATTCTATATTTTAATGTCTGATCCTGAATTTTTTGTCTCATTTTCTCCATTTTCTCCAGATCCCGGGAATAAATCCTTAAAGAATCGGCCCATCCAGGATATAATTCTCTATTTCTCGGAATATGAAGCCTCCCTTCTAATCCGTGTTGCTTCATCTGCTCTTTTAGTGCTTCCAGACTTTCTTCCAGCCCATCTCCAAAGCCAAAGAAAAATGAACCATCCTTTATAGAATCCCTTTTGAAAAAGAAATGTGGCATTTCGCTTTTATCGCCTTTCCATTGGAAAAATCCTTGTGGGAATCTTTTCATCATGAGTGTGTCCATCTTAAAACCAGGTATTGCGTAGTTTTCCAGAAATTCTTCATCAAAATGAAAATAAGGAAAGGTTTTACCCTGACCACCTCGAAGCCTGTTTCCGTTCATTTTGTCTAACCGGATACTAAAATCCTGATCATTGATTCCCAGCTTTTCTTTATATAAATCATATTCCGAAGGATCTATGTCTATGCCATCTACTTTAAACTGGATAATTTTTCCGTCTTCAATTTCAATATGGGCATTGTTTCTATCACCATCTTGCTCTATGGTAATCGATTTTGTCACTTTTCTTTCAGGAAGAGTGTCCTGGACACCATCAAAAGGAAAAAAAAAGTCCTCTGAAATTTCCAATGATTCAATTTCATTTACTATTTCTCCATTATCTTCTTTCAATGAGTATGACGACGAAGTAAAAATGAAAATTCCGGCTGTAATCAGCCCCAATGCAATAATCTTTTCTTTCATGGTATAAAAGTTTTTTGAATGACCTAATATTCTTTGAATTCTTGAAATTAATACCTTACTGTTTCCCAGTAAGGAAAGTGCAGCCCGTGTATTTTCCAGCCATTGAAATTCTTTTACACGGAGTAAAACTTTTGCGTAAAAGACGGGAGAATATCCGTGTGCCATCACCAGATCATCACAACACTCTTCCCTACTTTCCCTAACCTTTCCTGACAACCACCAAACGGCAGGATGGTAATAAAACAGAATCTCGATTAAGGATTGAATAATATTTAAGATCCAGTCATGTCTTTTTAAATGTGCCAATTCATGGGCTAAAATGGCTTCTGTTTCCTCAATGGTCAGGATATTTACCATAGCCACCGGAAATAAAATGACCGGTCTGATCCATCCTATGAGCATGGGACCAGAAGCCTGATGAGAAGCATATGCACCTACACTGGATCGGATACCCATGCGGGTTTTTACCCTAGCAATGGATTGGGTTAATGTGTCATGAATAATTCTTTGTGAAGGCGCTGAAATGGTTGCCAGATAAGCATAACCCATCATAAAACGCAAAAGTAGCAGGATAATGCCCACCATCCATATTTGAGCAATCCAATTGCCCCGAAGAATAAAAAAGTTTTGGATGGAAAGCAGCCATCCGGATTGATTTGAACTCACCTCATTAGAAATGAAGTACAGGCTTATAGTTTCACCAAGACCGATATTCCCTTCCCAATGAGCTGTAAAGTCAAAATAGCTACTAAATGTAATACATGAGGCAATGAGCAAAATTACCATTGCCAGGATTCCTGAGTTATACTTAAAAGAAGAACTTTTTAACCCGGGTATTGAATTGACAATGGCCCATAGTATAGCCACCAGTACCCCTTGCCACAATGAATGGAAAAAAGTCTGAGATAAAGCGTAAATCAATTGTTCAGGTAATTCAGGCAACATGTGTTTATTGATTTTCCAGTTTATCAATCAAAGATCTGATTTCATCTAACTCCTCCTTCGTAGTATGTTCATGATCGAGCAGTTGCATGACGAGTTTTGAGGCAGATCCATTAAAAGCAGCATTTAAAAATCTCGTTAGCATATTCTCCTTCACTTTTCTTTCTGAAATCGCTGCCTCATATATGTGTTTTCTTTCAGTGGTGTTGCGTTGAGTCAATCCCTTATCCGTCATAATCTGCATCATTTTAAGTGTGGTTGTATATCCCACCTCTTTTTTCTTTCCCAAAATCTCATTGACCTGACCCACACTGGAAGGGCCATGCTCCCAAAGAATACTCAGTATCTCAAATTCGGCCTCAGTTGGTTTGATATTCCTTTCCATTTCTTTCATTAAGGGCTCTACGATTTGTTTCGTACTACAAGAATAATACTAAAACCTTTTATGCGCAACATTTATTACGAATAATTTCGTATTTTAAAAAAAAATTAACGGGATTGCTCAAAAATCAATGCTGGAAACCGGCAGAACAAGCTTACCAAAAGGAATGAGTGCATTGAAAAGTGCTATATGGGTGTAATTTCTAAGGTCGTCCAAAGCTAGGTTCTCCGGCAAAATTTTTCCATTTTCAATCAGTTTTCTTCTCATCACTCCGGGAAGAAGAGGATTGGAAGGTGTATACCAAAGGTTGTTCTTAGAAAAAGCTACATTACAATAAGACGTATCCGTTATTCTGCCATTTCGGAGGATCAGTATTTCATCTGAAGTTTCCACTTGTTCAAGACATTGGTGGATTCCGCTACGGTCCTCAAATTTGAAAAAATATTCCAGATGGGAGCACTCCACCGCACGGATGGACTGAATTTTTCTCAATTCGTAAAATGAAAATTCAATATCCTCAATTTCCTGAGAATAGACAACTCTGCATTTGACAACTCCTCTTTGAAAGGCGGCAGGAATTTTAATCCTTTTCCTGATATCATAAATCCTGATACCTTCAAACCAATGAGTCCGGGTATAATTGAACCGTTTGTTGTGAAGGGTTATATTCATCACCCTTCCATTGACTATCCTTATGCTCTCTATAAACCGGGACATATACTTTATCGATCAATTCTTTATATTCATTTGCCGAACAACTCATATGAGTAATCCCGCATCCACTTCTATAGATCAAATGTCCTCCTTTTTTCTCGATAAATCGAATCAAAACCGTTGACTCCAATATTTTCCCGTCAAAAACACCAGCAATGCCGGTATAAAATCCCCTTTCCTGCTTTTCAACCTGATTGATGATTTCCACAGTTTTTCTTTTGGGTGCTCCTGAAATACTTCCCGCCGGTAAAAGGTCAAATATAATTTCTCCTAAATGGTTTTCGTAATTTCCAGGAAGTTGGCCTGAAATTTCCGAGCTTACCTGTAAGAGTTTTTTATCATGGGTATGGATGGTGTCAATAAATCGGTATCGGCTGACATGAACATTACGGGCCACACGAGATAAATCATTTCTGATTAAATCTATAATGGTGTGGTGTTCTGCTTTTTCTTTCATATCGTTTAAAATGATGGCCTCAGCTCCCGGAACAGAAGCGTCAATAGTACCCTTCATGGGGCAGGCGCTAATCTTTCCGTTTTCGATTTTAATAAAAGCTTCCGGAGAAAATGAAAGCCATTGGTTTCTGCAATACACTTTATATTTAGATTGAGACAATATATAAATCTGATCCAGATTCAGGTGGGTATCCAGAAGTGTAGGATAAGTAAGATTGATTAAAAATGTATTTCCTTTCAGCAAGTGCTTCATTACCTGTTGAAAACCCTCATCAAATGTCTTCCGGTCTACCGGATATTTATTAAATGATGTTAATTCTGGTAGATCAGAATTAAAAAGAGGAGTGCCTGCTGTCGTATTTCCAATCTGAATACACCATCCATCACCTAATTCATCTAAGGGTATAGCCCTTGGGGTTTTTTCCTCAAAATCTATGGCAAAGAAAAAAGGAATTCCCAAACGACCGAGGCGGTTCATTTCATTTTTGCAACATTCCTTTCGATGTGTGGACATTATTTCAATCATAGGTTAGCCGGATTCAGGAATATGAACCGGAAGGACTGGTACCTTTTCTTGTCAACGATGCTTCGCTCAAAGTGTAGTCGGCATTATATAACCGGTTTTTTAACTTTTCCATATAGGTTTCATTCAGCCATCTGCGATAATTGGTGGTGCTTTTGGTAATGCAGTATGCATAATTCTGAATTCTTTGGGCAATATCTTCCTCTAATAAGCGTGCCAACTCAAGTGCTTCATACAAATCCTTACTGTTATGAATGATGAGCCCGGCATGCTGGTCTATCGACTTTTCGATCGCAACAAACGGCCTTTGCCCTGATTCTGTGATTTCATTATACTCTTTAAACATATCAAAGTGAATATTGTCAGAATTTCTGAACCTGCTGATTAATTCCCCGGGCATTTCGTAGCTAAAATGCTGTTCAATTTCTTCATCTGAACGAATATTTTGCAAATAAAAATCAGGGTTGCGGAAAATGCGCTGCCAGTCAATATTTCCATCCCATGGTCCAAACCTTGCAAAATTATTCCCCAGATCAATCACTGTAAATTCTTTTTTTCCTGGAATAATTCTGGAACCTCTTCCAATCATCTGGAAGTATAATGTTAATGAACGCGTGGCACGGTTAAGGATCACCGTTTCTACCGTTGGCTCATCAAATCCGGTGGTGAGTATACTCACAGATGTCAGAATAGCGTCAGGGGTTTCATGAAACCAGTCCAATATTCTTTTCCGGGTCTTCATTGGTGTTTTATTGTCCAGGTGTCTGATTTCATAGCCTGCATCTTTAAAATTATAATACACCTGCCTTGAAGTATTGATACCATTATTAAAGATCAGGGTTTTCGAACCTTTTGCCGTTTCCTCATAAGCATGAATCAGTTTATGCTGCATTCCTGAATTTGCGTACAGCAATTCAGAAGAACTTACTGTATAATCTCCATGCCGGCCAACTTTAAGAGAGGTTAACCCAACATTGTAACTATAGGTATTGGCTTTGGCCAGAAATCCTTTTTGAATAAGGGATGATATGGACTCCCCAATGATCAAATCGTGATAATTGTCCTTCATCGGTTTATCAATATTGGAACTTAGTGGTGTGGCTGTAACTCCAAGCGTAATCCCTTTTTTGAAATATTTAAACAGTTTGGTAAATGAATTGTAATGGGCCTCATCTATGATGATCAATCCCAGGTTTTCCATTCGGATGGCTTCGTCCTGCATCCGATTATTGAGGGTTTCAACCATGGCTACAAAACATTGATGAGGATTTTTCCTGGGGATAGATTTCACTTTGCTATTGACTACTTTACTGTCAATACCAAACTCCAATAACATATTATAAGTCTGACGACACAACTCAATCCGGTGCGTAAGTATCAGTACTTTCTGCTTTGATCTTTGAATGAAGCGACGGGCAATTTCTGAAAAAATAACGGTCTTCCCCCC
Source organism: Saprospiraceae bacterium (assembly GCA_035327565.1). Classification (GTDB taxonomy): domain Bacteria; phylum Bacteroidota; class Bacteroidia; order Chitinophagales; family Saprospiraceae; genus JABDLO01. The sequence continues at coordinate 62,911 of DAOLDB010000003.1, read as the reverse complement.
TCCCGTTGGCAACTGAAAAAGCAAATTGTACTTATCCCTGGTATTTCCATCGATGTGTTTAAAAATATCTTCCAGGGCATTATGCTGGTATTCGTACAGCTCCTTTCTTTTGACTATATGATTATTTTCGCTGTTGATGGTTGCTGGATTTAATACCGGTCTTAAAATTTAAGAACTGCAAAAATAGCAACTTTTTCTTCTTAGCCGGGAATCTATGTGTAAAAGGATTGTGATATTTTTATAAAGGAAGTGGAAAATGCAGATTGCATTTCCACATTCCTATGTTATTGCATTACACAGTGCGAGACTAATGCTTTGCCTTGGGCCGATTTCCGTAGTCTTTCATTTCCTCTTTCAATTTTGTTATTTGAGTTTTATCATGTGCCTTGTATCCAAAATATACAATTTGCCTTCTTGAGTAATAAAAGGGATGATGGTTCCATTTTCCAAAAGCAGGATTTGCTCATTGAATTCTTATGAGTTCCTTCTACCTAAAACAGCCGGATACTTTTCATATAAATGAAGTAATTGCTGAATACTTTTTACAAGCTTTACCACGTCCTGGAAAGAATCCCATTTATAGATTTTTTTTATAATTCTTCCTGTTGATTGAAGATCCTGTGTAATTCCTCTTTGGACTCCATCCGCTTTACGCTTTTTAGATTGGGTTTGATCTCTTCCGTTTCACTAAATAGAGCCTTTCTTGGGTGAGGATATGCTGTGACCAATTCATACACTTGCTTTTGAGTAAATTGAGGTTTGGGTTTCAGATGGAAAGTAGTATCGACCTGAGCAAAGACAGGATGGATAAATAATATACCCAAAATAAACAACCTGGAATATAGTAAATGTTTCATATTACAAGTTTTTTCGTTTGCTTCACTTAATCGCTTCTCCCCTTATCCATGGGCAAAATCTTTAAGGCCTTGCCAGATTGCCAACAGGGCATTTTAGGGGGGTAGAACCATCTTTTTCAACACTGCAAATGTTTATAAAAAAAGGGAAAAGCTTCTTGCAATTTTCCCTTTCGCTTCTTATCAGCTTTAGTTAATTCTTCTATTTATGTTTGTACAAATAAAATTATTTTTAAAATCTACCATAAAAAGTGACTTGAGTAAAATATTTGTTTCTTAGAAAGAAATTTTTTACTCTAAAGCCAAAATCTGATTTCATATTATTTATTTATGGACTTTAATGGCTTATGTCCCTGCAGCAAGCTTTGAGATACTAATTTATCTCGATTCTCCTGAGACTCTCCTTCAAAATCCAAAATAACTAAAATCTTATTTTCATCAAGGAATGCAGTCATTTCTCCATTTTTAAGTTTACTAATAGTACTCTTATATTCTTCCGCTTCCATTCCTCCAAGAACAAATGGGTACTTTTCATATAATTGAATTAATTCGTTGATTGAAGTTAATGATGTAACTTCTTTGAGAAAAGCATCTAAAAGGAACTCCTTTTTATAGAACGCCTCTTGTTGTTTTAAATATCTAATGACATCTTCTATGCTTTCAACATATAGAATGAATTCCGCATTGGGAAATAATTTCTTAGAGTCATCAAAGATTCCTTTTTTTGCATTAGGATACTTTGTGGCATATGTGAATATTTCACTCTCTGTAAAGTTCTTTGTTTTGCCTCTATTAAAATATTCAGAAGTATTTACTTGACTTAAGACATTGACACCAATAGCAAGTACAATTGAAATTATTGATAATATAGATTTCATAATATTAAATTTTAATTTATAATAAATTCACCAAATTGTTGAAATGAATCTGAATAGTTTCCCATTCCTGATAGAGTATAATTAACACTAACATGGTATTCTACTTCGTAGCTACAAATTTCTCCATTACTATTTTTCCTAGGGAATTTTCTAATTTCTCTGAACTTTTCTTTTGAGTTTACTTCCCAACCGTAAGATTTGTGGTATGCATCAATTTCTGCAACATAATTTCCAGTAGTACAATTTAATTGCGTTAATACCAATTCCCAAAATGATGTTCCTGCAGCTCCAAGTTTGGTTAGGTGTCTTTGAGTTCTTAATGGTACTTTTAAGAAGTACGAATTGCAAACACAATTACCAATCCCATCTCCACTACCTCCTACACCTCCCCCTGAACCACCTCCTCCTCCATCCGGATTCACAGGATCTATTGGAGCAAAAGATGGCACTGTACATACACTCACAGTGTAATAGCCGGCCACCAGAGCACAGGGTGCTCCTCCACAATATTCAATATACTGATACCAAACCGTTTCAGTAGTACAATTTCTAAAATTTCTTTTCCCCCTGTTAAAACGCTCAACATATTCGGATAACCAGGCATCGGTCAGCCGGGTATCCTCATCCGTGTACATCTGAAAAAAATGAAATTTGGCAATAACATTAAACCATACATCGGCAAACTCTTCATCTCCTTCCAGATTTTGAATGACTTCTTCAATGTTTTCCCTTGAACGGAAATCTAACGTAGCCTTTCCATCAAGGAAGAAGTATTGAACGACTGCCTTGACCCTTTCCTCTTTCATGAGGGGCAAGGCGGCAATAAAGCCGTTCTCGCCTTCATCAACCATAGATTTACTCCATGAAACCCAACCATAATGTTTTTGTACCTGATCCATTAACTCCCTGCCCCATTCTTCAACCATAGTTTGATAGATCTGTCCTTTTTGTGTTTCACTCACAGGTGAAATAGTGTGTTGAGAATTGAATAAATCTCCGTTCTTTCCTAAATTTTCTCCAGCATCCTCATGTCCTTCAATCAAGGGCAAGAGGGAATCCTTATTGCATGATAAATTCAGCATAAGTAATAAAATAAATACGGTATAAAAGAATACACCCCTTTCCATAAGCAAAATATTAAAATTAATAAATCGGATTAACAGTACAATAATACATCATTTTTTTGATATATCCAAATTAAAATAACAAAAATTTTCAATATTAACATTTGCCCTTATCTATACTTTTTATAAAAAGGTTTAAACCCTCTAACGTTGCTTTGCCATCATTCGTCGTATACATGAGTCTTTTTCATTTTGATTTCGTTTAAATTAATTAATTTTACCCTACTGAAATGGATGAAAGTTTTTCCTGAAAATTGATGAAAACGTCCACCAGAAGAGGATTTATAAAAAAAGCTTCCCTGCTTACCACAGGTATAATGTCGGGTTACACATTATTGGGTAGCAAAACCATTCCTTCAGGTGATACATTCATGGGTTTTCCGGAATGGTATAATAAAATTCCCGGCAAATCAGATCAGCTTATTCTTTTAAGTGACAGACCCTTAAATGCAGAGACCCCCGTACACCTCCTGGGTGAAAAAATGACACCGAATGATTTGTTTTTTGTAAGAAACAATGGACTTCCACCTGCCAATCCCGATCCAAAAACCTGGACATTGGAAGTAAAAGGGGAATCCGTGATCCAACCCAAAATCTATACCCTAAATGATTTAAAAACCCGGTTTGAAACAACCACCCTCCAGCTGACGATAGAATGCGCAGGTAATGGAAGAAGTGAGTATCAACCATCTACCACCGGACTTCAGTGGTCTGCCGGAGCGGTAGGATGTGCTTCATGGACCGGTGTCAGATTAAAAGATGTGTTACAAGATGCGGGAATCAAAGACGATGCGGTATATGTAGGTTATTGTGGAAAAGATACTCACTTGTCTGGGAACACATCTTTCTTTCCTATATCCCGTGGAGTGCCTATCCATAAGGCGATGGAAGCCGAAAGTTTAATTGCCTGGGGCATGAATGGCAGGGACTTACCTCTATTAAACGGTTACCCGCTTCGACTGGTGTTTGGTGGCTATCCCGCTTCCTGTTCCGGGAAATGGTTATTCCGGATTGTGGTAAGAAACAAAATCCACGATGGAGAAAAAATGGGAGGAAAGTCATATAGAACACCTTGTACCCCTGTGGTCCCTGGCGCCCATGTGGATGACCGCGACATGTGCATCATTGAAAACATGCCCGTCAAATCCGTTATTACTTACCCAAAAACTGGCGCCATCATCCGAAAGAACCAAAAACTCACTCTAAAAGGTCAGGCCTGGACTTCAGCAACCAGGGTCAATGAAGTGTTATTATCTAAAGATTATGGCATTTCATGGAATCAATGTAAACTATCAACCCCCCTCAATCGGTACGCCTGGCAGCAATGGGAGGGCTTACTATCATTTGATGCCCCGGGATATTATGAAATATATGTGCGTGCCACTGATACTGCCGGACAAAGCCAAAGTATGCTTGTGCCGGGATGGAATCCAGAGGGCTACCTTAACAACGCCTGTCATCGCATTTCTATTAAAGTAACCGGCTGATGAGCCTGACCGATATGAGTGAACCCCATTCATTTCATGAACTGAAAAAAAAACTTCATAAGAAAAATAAGCGCATGATGCGCATTCTTATAATTTACCTGTTTGGAATGTTTATATGGGCTTGTATATATGTATTGAAATTGGATTTTCCAACTTTCAGCAATGAAGAGGATCATAATTCAGAAAATGATGAACTGGAAATTGTAAATGGAATACATGTACCTACCGGTTTATTATATCAACCCGGCATGGAGTTGGTTCAAAAACATTGTTTGAGTTGTCACACTGCGGACTTAATCATCCAAAGTCGTGGAGATTATTCCACATGGAAAGAAACCATTGTATGGATGCAAAGAAATCATAATTTATGGGATCTGGGCGATGATGAACCCGGAATATTACTGTATTTATCTACCCATTATTCCAATCAATTTCAGGGTCGCAGAGCCATCATTACAGATCAAAATATATCATGGTATATACTGAATGGAGAAGAGGGTGTTGACTAAAACGATGGGCATAAAGTTGCTCAATCAGCGAAGTTATTCAATCTAAAGTAAAGATAGCCAGTACGTTGGCTACCGGCCTTTCTCCTTCATGGTCAAAAAGCCGGTTATCACTGGGTTTGTTAACCACTACATAAGGAAGGATCCATAGGGTCGTAGAGCCTCCTCCGTCCAAATTAATAGCATCCCGGCAACCCAGGCTTTCAAAAATTTTAGTCATCTCGCCAAGGGTTAAGCCATAAGCCTGCGAATTTCTTCCGTTAGCTGTCATCAAAACCACTTTCTCATCTTCAGTAATACAAATACCTGTCCTCGGATGGCGATTGTCATTAAATGGAGAGGATGCTAATGGATTTCTTTCATAATGATACAACAATAACGGGCCTGTAACCAGCACATCTGATGACTCGTGCAAATGAAAATCCCATAAACTGTCTCTGGCGTGCTTGATCCCCGGTGTACTCTTTTGAATGTAAATTGCGGCCGACCGGATTTCCTGATTTCCGGTGCTTTCATCTTTCAGAGAAACAATCTCAACACCCTCAGCCTTCATAAAGGTTACTGAACCCCCCTTTTCCATATTGAAAAATCCTCCGTTCATTGCGGCGATGGCGCCATATTTTTCGCCAAAGTTACTGGTTTTCAGCAAACTGTTTGGTTCAAATAATAGCTTCATTTCTATCTTTTGAGGATCCAGGAAAAGTGCATTAAAATTTTGAAAACCCTCAAACATTTGATCAGTATGGAGGTGTTTCCATACTATGTCGGAGGACAACTTTTCTTCTTTCCACTGTATGAAAGTATCCACTGACTGTGAAGTCAATGTTGAATAATTCCATAACAAGTTGAAAAAAAGAAAACCTGTGTAGTGATTACAGGACTTCACGTCAATAAGGAATTCAATGAAGCTTATGAGTTCTGTTTCGCCTCAATGCTCAATGTGGCATGAGGTACTGCGCGGAGCCTTTCTTTTGCGATCAACTTTCCGGTGGCCCTGCAAATTCCATACACCTTATTCCGGATACGCATTTTTGCGTTATTCAGATGCTCGATTAATTTCCTTTGACGACCAGCCAACGTATATAGTCGCTCCGTTTCTACAGTACTGACACCATCATCCAGTCCTTTAATCTTTCCTTCAGCACTTTCAGCCAATTCCTGGATTTGATCCAGATAGAATTGCAGCTGCTCATGGGCTTTCACCAGCTTTTCATCGATGAGTTTATTAAATTCTTCCAATTCCTCATCGGTATACCTTGTTTTTTCTGAATGGCTTTCTTTGCTCATAAGACTTCGGATTTTATGGGCGCAAATATAATGGCTTTCAACATATTTCCATCTTTCCGTCTGATGATTCCGTAAGATATAATTATACATAGCCCTTTAATACAATAACTTAAGCTGCTTGAATATAATCAATATGCCTTAAAAATGATAAAACCTCATCCTGTATTGGCGGAATTATCACTTTTCAACATGTTTAAAAAATAATATCATTTTATGTCATTAAATGGTCCAACACAAACACTTTTAAAATTTCATGATTACAATTCACAATCAATCGCTGGAAATCTTTTTATCTTTGCCCGCCAATTATTCAACATTAGTAAGAAAGCGTATGCCCTTCGAAAATATAGATCGAATTTTAAAGGAAATTGAAGAATTCAAAATAGATTCAGCTGAATCATTAGAAAAATTCCGAATACGCTTCCTTGGACAAAAAAATGTCATAAAACCTCTATTTAATGAATTAAATAAGCTTTCTAAAGCTTATTTAAATACCCCTACTCCTACTCCTAAAGATTTAGGAATTCAAAGACAAAAGATTAACAAAATAGCCGAAAATAAATTTAATGAATATAAAGACAAGTATTCAAAACCGTTAAAATCTAATAAGGAGTTTCCAAATGATCTAACCTTACCCGTACCCTCCGACCGTATAGGTTCCAGGCATCCGGTGTCTCTGGTAATGGATCATATGATAGAAATTTTTCAACGCATAGGGTTTGTTGTGGAAGAAGAAAGAGAAATTGAAGATGATTGGCACAATTTCACAGCAATGAATACACCGGAGGATCACCCTGCCAGAGATATGCAGGACACCTTTTACCTGAAAGGATCAGATAATATGCTCTTGAGAACGCACACTTCGTCTGTGCAAGCCCGAATCATGACAAAACAAAAGCCACCAATCCGAATTATTGCTCCTGGTCGGGTGTATAGAAATGAAACCATTTCTGCACGGTCACACTGTCAATTTCATCAGATAGAAGGCTTGTATGTCGATAAAAATGTTTCGTTTGCTGACATGAAACAAACTCTCCTTTATTTTGCCAGAGAAGTCTATGGGAAAGATATAAAAATTCGGCTAAGACCCAGTTATTTTCCTTTTACCGAACCCAGCGCCGAAATGGATGTATATATGGGTACCGACGATGAACATTCCAGAAGATTGACCAAGGGAACCGGTTGGTTGGAAGTGTTGGGCTGTGGTATGGTAGACCCCAATGTTCTTGAAAATTGTGGAATTGATTCAACTGTTTATTCAGGATACGCATTTGGCATTGGAATTGAGAGATCAGCCATGCAGAACTACAATATAAATGATATCCGGCAACTTTTTGAAAATGATGTTCGATTGTTAAAACAATTCCGTTCAATTCTTTGAATGAATAGTAATAACCACTGATTATGAAACCCAGTATTCCCAAAGGAACCAGGGACTTTTTGCCTGATGAGGTTTACAAAAGGCAATATATTTTCAATACCATTCGGAAAGTATATGAGAAGTTTGGTTTTTTGCCTATTGAGACTCCAGCCATGGAAAGTCTACAAACCCTTACCGGAAAATATGGGGAAGAAGGTGATAAACTTCTCTTTAAAATACTAAATAACGGCGACTTTTTAAAAAATGCCGATCCGGAGGCTCTTAAAAATCAGTCTTCTGAAGCTTTGCTTCCTACAATAGCAAAAAGGGGACTTCGGTATGATTTGACGGTCCCATTTGCCCGGTTTGTAGTGATGCATCAAAACGAGTTAGCCTTTCCATTCAAGCGCTATCAAATGCAACCGGTATGGAGGGCGGACAGGCCGCAAAAAAGCCGTTATCAGGAGTTTTGGCAATGTGATGCAGATGTTATTGGTTCTTCCTCGCTCTTATACGAGGCTGAAATGATCCAAATGCTATATGAAGTATTTCACAAACTGGGAGTAGAGGTCATCATCCGGATGAATAACCGGAAAATCCTTCAGGGCATCACAGAGGTATTTGGGATAGAAAAATACTTTATAGACTTGACCATTGCCATCGATAAATTGGAAAAAATTGGTCAGGACCTAGTCCTTCAGGAATTAGTACAGAAAGGGATAACAGAAAAAACAGGTCAGGAAGTTTTAAATCTGGTAGAACGTTCTGATCCTGACACATTGAGAACAAAGCTGCGATCCAGCAAAACAGGCATGGAAGGACTAAGGGATCTCGAATCAATTGCCGCTTTGCTTTCGGGCCATCCGGCCTGGTCTTCTGTCAAGATCCATGTAGCTTTAGCCCGTGGATTAAATTACTACACTGGTTGTATTTTTGAAGTCATTGCAAATCCTGCCATTTATCCGGAATTAAAAATCGGCAGTCTTTCCGGTGGCGGCCGATATGATGATCTGACAAGTATTTTTGGCATGCCGGGGGTTTCCGGTGTAGGTATTTCTTTTGGCGCCGATAGAATATACGATGCCATGCTGCATTTAGATCTCTTTCCTCCATATATACACAAAGGGCCCGTTATCCTTTTCTTACCGATGGATTCCACATATGTCCCATACGCATTTACTCAGGTAACCCATCTCAGAGATTCCGGAATTCCGGCTGATATTTACCCGGAAGGTGCCAAAATTCAAAAACAAATGAAATATGCCAATGCAACCGGTGTACCCTATATTGCAATCATTGGCGAAAAAGAATATCAATCTTCACTAATGACACTCAAAAACATGCAAACCGGTCAACAAAGTGAAGTGAATAGGGATCAACTCATCGAAATTCTTAAGTCGGTATGACCGGTAGTTGGCAGGAAATTCAATCCAATCTGTCCCGCAATGAAATTTCATTATCGGATATTGTCAGGCAATATATTCAGAATTGCCATTCGATTGAACGTTTGAATGCCTATGTAGAAGTATTTGAAGAGGAAGCATTGTCCAGAGCCCAATACCTGGATAACAAAAAAAAGAATTTCCCCGAAAATACAGGGAAATTGTTTGGAATGGTCATCTCTTTAAAAGACAACATCAATTATAAAGATCACGAATGCACTGCAGGCTCAAAAATTCTCCAGGGTTATCGCTCTGTGTATCATGCTACTGCGGTGCAACGACTGTTGGATGAAGATGCCATCATCATAGGAAGGACGAATTGCGATGAGTTTGCAATGGGTTCGGGAACGGACACTTCGTATTACGGAGCTACAGGCAATGGTGAGGATAACGAAAAGGTACCCGGCGGTTCATCCGGAGGTGCAGCAGTATCGGTACAAATGAATACCTGCCTGGTAGCTCTTGGATCGGACACCGGAGGCTCTGTCAGGCAGCCTGCTGCATTTTGCAACATTATCGGCTTTAAACCCACATATGGGTCCGTATCAAGGTACGGATTGATTGCCTACGCTTCATCATTTGATCAAATAGGATTATTATCAAAAGACCATAATGCCATTGAAACGGTTATGGAGGTCATCGGTGGTTATGATCCCCTCGATTCCACATCTTTAGATGGGAATAATATTTTGCCTGTACCTATTTCTACAAAAAGCAACTATAAAATAGCATACTTAAAGGCTGCCATTGATCACCCGTCCCTTTCTCAGGAAAACAAAGATCTTTTTAGTGAATCTATTGAAAAAATGAAAAAACAAGGTCATTGGGTTGAGGGGATAGATTTTGAATTTATTGATTATCTGGTACCCACCTATTATATATTAACTACTGCGGAAGCGTCATCCAATCTCAACCGGTATGATGGGATACGATATGGATACAGGTCAAAATCCCAAAAGAACATTCAAGAATTATATGAGAAAACTCGCAGTGAAGGCTTCGGTATAGAAGTAAAGAGGAGAATTATTTTAGGAACATTTGTTCTCAGCGAAGGTTATTTTGATGCTTATTACCGAAAAGCGCAAGCTGCAAGACGGTTGATTAAAGACTCGATTGATCAGATCTTTGAGCGTTATGACTTCATCATTTTACCTACTGTCCCGGATCGCGCCTGGACGAAAGGATCTTTCTTAAATGACCCTGTAAAAATGTACCTTTCAGATATTTATACTGTGTTAGCCAATTTATCCGGTATTCCTTCGGTATCACTACCTTATCCTGGTCAAACAGGGCTTGGCCTGCAAATTTTAGCCGGATCAAGGGAGGAAAAAAAGCTTTTCATTTTTCTTAACAACATTTTAATTTTGGCATAGTCATTGTATATCAATAAGTAACAGATTATAATCTAATTTAATGTTACAAAAAGGTTGCAGAATCGCACCACTGTGCCTATATTTGCGCCCTGAACATATTTGAGTATTTATTATTTGTATAAAATTTATTATCATATTCTTACGATATTGTAGAATATAGTTAAGAAAATTATTACCCAATCAATCGATTTTATTAAAAATAATTCCATGAACAAAATTAAATTTATATCCAAAGTCTTTGGAATAGCCTTTCTGCTTTATAAAGCAGTTCCAGCATTTTCAACTGACCAGGTAAAAGCTGAAGAAACAACACACGAATTTGAAGATATGCTCTTTACCGGACTTGACAGAGAAATTCTCGAAAAGAGGTTGGTCAGGATGAGTAGTGCTTTCAAATTTAAATTGACACCTGAAATCGAAAAGCTAATTCACCTTTATGCCGTCAACCATCGCAAAGGCAGTGAAGAAATGCTCGGAAGAGCTTCCATTTATTTTCCTTTGATTGAAAAAGTGATTGCAGAAAAGGGCTTACCTAAAGAATTAAAATACATTCCGGTAATCGAGTCTGCCATGAAACCTTACGCGATTTCTCCGGCAGGCGCTTCTGGTCTATGGCAATTCATGCGATCTACAGGAATCATGATGGGGTTGAACATCAACCAGATCATTGATGAAAGGTATGATCCCATCAAATCCACATATGCAGCCCTGAATTACCTGTCATACCTTTACGATATGTTTGGAGATTGGACTGTAGCCATTGCTGCATACAATTGTGGCCCGGGTACCGTGAAAAAGGCTATGGCCATTTCCAACAGCAAGGATTATTGGGTTATGAGACCTTATCTTCCTGCCGAAACAAGAAGGTATGTTCCCAGGTTTATAGCCACCAGCTATATACTCCATCATTTTGTGGAACATAATCTGAATCCGGTCATGGACATAATTGCTGAAAATCCAACCACTGCCAGGGTATATGACCATGTTCGATTTAGTGCCATAGCGAAAACACTTGATATCGACATGATCACTTTGAAGAAAATGAATCCTGCCTATCTGAAGGGGTATATTCCCAGTTCAGAAACGGGCTACCACCTGACACTGCCTGAGGCCAAGTTATATGCTTTCGCTACAGAATTTGGCACTATGCTGGATATCGTATACCAGCCGGTAGAGTCTATTGAAGATCCGGATCTCAAATTAGAAGAAATTGAAATCCCGTTTTCAAGGGAATTGATTGAAATTGCCATTTTACATCCGGGACCGTTTTCCCATTTGACTCCTTCCCACACAACACAAAAAGGAGGAGACCCCTCATCCAAGGATAATCTTCCCGCGAATGAAGAAAAAACTGAAAAGCCCATGGTTTATGACAGAATGCGTTTTGTGACGGTACGATATGAAAAACAGGAAGATGCCAGCTTGCATTTTCAAAGTATAGCTCCGATGATTGATGTGATACAATTTTTAAAGTGGTAACGAAGGATAATTATAATCCTTTTTTTTCCTGCAACTTATAAGCAACGACAAAGAGGCGCTCATTCATTGAGCGCTTTTTTTATTTTTTTTTCTTCACCATTAAACCTTTTTACAGCCCGGTCATCTAAATGGCAGATGATTAAAAGAACAACATAGTTTTTTATAAAGATTGATCAGCAAGCATGGAGCTGCCCGGATAGTCCAGGACTGACGTGGCAGCTTTTTTATTTTCCTACTAAGAAGACCGATGGTTTTTTATGGAATCTTTCGATGTCTTCCTTTTTCCACTTTCTAACAGGCATTGTAGCAATCTCCATAGTTGGGGACAATATATCCGTAGCAATGCACAGTTTAATTCCGTCATCCAAATTCTGGAGACACTGGCGGATTAAAAACCCATTTCTGTAGGGTGCTTCAATAAATATATGCGTCATTGGACTGCTTCTTAATTCGTGTGATAGTGATTTAAGTTTTTGCGTAAGCTGAGGTATCTTATTGGGAAGATAGCCATGGAAAGCAAACTCCTGTCCATTCAACCCCGAAGCCATCAAGGCAAGTAAAATAGATGATGGGCCAATGGCAGGTTTGACTGAAAGATTGTGTTCATGTGCCCATTTGGTCACCAATGACCCAGGATCAGCCACTCCGGGACAACCGGCATCGGATAATACTCCGATATCCTTATTATATGCATGGGCATCAAGAAATTCATACAATCCATTCTCGGGTTGGTGTTTGTCGAATTCAAAGAAAATCATTTGATCGATCGGAATGGGGTGATGAATTCGAATAATAAACCTTCTGGCAGTCTTTACTCTTTCAACCACAAATGTCGTCAGTGAATGTAAGGTCTGAATGGTCATGGGAGGAATCTGATCTATTTCTCCCTCAACAATAGGACAAGGAATCATGAAAACAGCCATTCGTTATGATTTTGAAATTATTTGAAAATATCTTCCACAGACCCACGTAAGGGATTGGTGATGAAGTATACTGAATTTCGTTGAAATGATTCATCAGTTTCGTTTTTTAATTTTCAATATTGCTCACCAGTCCCTAAGCATGTGTCATTGTTTATGTAATAGTGGTACAATGAAGCCTCTGCTGTTGATGACCGTTATTAAGGTTTAGGTTGTGCGGTCTCTTTCATCCATTGTAACTTTAACTTTTAACAACCATTATCTATTCTCTTTCGTATAATGTAGGTAGTATTTATCCGTCTTGTGGGTGTAACCACATCTTTAATCATTTGCCCATCTCGCTCATGATCATTGGTGAATTTCAACTACATCAGGCCTTAAAAACTTAATTTCAGGATTATGCATTTCGCTGATATGAGATACCGCATAACCCGGGTTTAAGTATAATGATTTTTGGAAATTATTTATAGTATCTCTGTTATATAATACTCTTCCCTTTGCTTGTAGCCAACGCCTATCTTCAGTCCATATACTTTTTCACTTTTCGTAGTTGCCAACAGTTAATAGTATTTCAATTATTTTTATTATGTCCAGCTCTTCTTGGGTGAATATCCATGAAAATGAACCGAGTGGATGTTATTCATTTCTGGAAGACCTGGAGCCAAGTTTCCGAGATCAAACCGTTGTTACATTGAAAATTCTCTTTAAGTATATCTATCTTTTCTACATGCCAAAAAAATGATAAAATGTTTAAGATTTTATGTAATTATTACTTCATAGTTTTTAGTATTAATTCTCATCATTCACTACTTGTATATAATCTGACCTCATATCATCTAAAGGCGAGATTATCCTCTCACTTTATATGCCTAGTCCATACCTTTTCTTCGCTTCTAATTCAGGTTATTCATCCTAATTAAGTCAATCATCTGATATTTCCACATCCTCAAAAAGACTTTTTTCCCTGGACACCTATATAATGAAACAATTCAACTTATTCTGCCTGCTGCCGACTGGCCACTGTCAACTACCTGCCAGACCATGAACACTTCAGTGCTTCATCGATTTCACTGTCGCCAAACTGATTACCGACATCGAAATTTGTGGCTATATTTGGCTAAAAGCATTGGTATTAGGTCTTGAAAATATCAGCTAAATCTCATACCTAGTGAAAACCTTTCTGTTTGTCTATTTCGCCGATTGTTGTTTCAACTCAACACCTCAACAACAAACAAATAAATGGCTACACATTTTTCAATCTGCACACTGATAATTATACAGTGCCAAGCAGACCTATAGTGCCTATGCACAAAAAACTGTCAAGCATCCCCCTCAGGATCAAAACGAAATCGTTATCTTTGCCCTTTTATTCATTCTGTTTTACGTACATGGCCACACCACGTAATGTTGCTTTTCATACTCTGGGTTGTAAATTGAATTTCTCGGAAACATCATCCATAAAGAAACTATTCGAGAATAAAGGGTATGGTATAGTTGAATTTGAGGAAGGCGCCGATCTGTATATCATCAATACATGCTCTGTGACTGAATTTGCTGATCGTAAGTGCAGGTATGAGGTAAGAAGAGCGCTCACATACAATCCGGATGCAAAAGTTGTCATCATTGGATGTTATGCACAATTAAAACCTAAAGAAATAGCAGAAATCCCGGGCGTGGATCTTGTCTTAGGCGCTTCGGAAAAGTTCAATATTCTTGAATATATTGAAGACCTTTCCTTCTACAATAATAAGGGCATCATCAAATCAGGAGATATCCGGGAGGTCAATCGCTTTGTCGGAACCTTTTCCATTGCCGACAGAACACGCTCTTTTCTAAAAGTACAGGATGGGTGCGATTATAAGTGTTCTTTCTGCACCATTCCTCTTGCCAGGGGGAAAAGCAGGAGCGATACCATTGAATCTGTCTTGCAAAATGCCACAAATATTATTGAATCCGGAGTGAAAGAGATTGTGCTCACGGGAATCAATCTGGGTGATTTTGGCAATGGCACCGAAGTCATTGAAAATAAGAAACCAGCAAAGCAAGGTCTGTTCATCGATCTGATCAAAGCGCTGGACACATTGCACCCCGATGTACGATACCGGATTTCATCCATCGAACCCAATCTTCTGACCGATGAGATCATTCGCTTTGTAGCCGATTCAAAGTGCTTTTTGCCCCATTTTCACCTTCCACTTCAATCCGGATCCAATAAAATCCTAAAGGCAATGCGCAGAAGGTACCGGAAAGAACATTACCTGGACAGGGTCTTACATATTAAAACGCTCACCCCTTACGCAGCCATAGGATGTGATGTGATTGCAGGATTTCCGGGTGAGTCCAACAAAGATTTCAATGAAACCTACTCTTTTATCCGGGATTTAGAAATCTCCTATCTTCATGTTTTTACTTATTCTGAAAGAGCCAATACCCTGGCAGCCCATTTTCCAAACAGCGTACCGGTTCATGAAAGAAAAGAAAGAAATAAAAAACTCAGGATCCTTTCGGAAAAAATGAAACGCCAATTTTATGAAAAACATATAGGATCGAAAGTAAACGTGCTGTTTGAAGACAACAATAAGGATGGTATGATATTGGGTTTCACTGAAAATTATATCCAGTGCAAAACGAAATATGACCCCGGATTAATCAACCAAATGGTTCCTGCCCTGATAAGAGAAATAGATGAGAACGGCATTGCCTGCATTAACATTATCAAGGATACTGCTCATTTTTTATGGAATGAATCGAAGTATTTTATTCATGGAGATGTCCATTTGAAATGAGAAAATACAACCTCAAAAACTCGATCCGAGCCAATCATTAGCAATTTTTACTTTATTTTCTCATCCCAACGCGTTGAGTGATATTGTCCGTGCCGGCTGGTGATGAAATTTTATTTCCTGCCCTATAATAGCATTGTCGCGTTAATGGAATCCATAGCGGGACGCTTTTTTTCTGGCCTCCCTACTAATAATGATTGTACAAATTCCAATGGAGCAGGAAAGAGTTTTGAGTGCCATGAGAATCCATGAGTATTTGAAAGTTCATCATTTTTATTAATAATAAAATATGATGAACTTTAATTGAGATAATTCTTTGCAAAAATTACCCCTTTCTTCCCGTCATAGGCGGGCTTTATACCGGAATTTATGAGATATTGCTTATACTGATAAGATTTGCAATCGATAATAAACACCTTACAGGCTATGGCTTTCCCCAGTTCTTTGTGTCCATCCCTCCAAGCATAAGCCATCTCAGCAGCGGTAGCATTGTAGTTTTTTTTCCACTTTCTCCCTATAACCACCTCCAAATGAAATATGCCATTATCAAACTTCAATAGCTTGGATGAAAGACCATATCCCACTCTGTAATACATATCAAGCCCTAAAAAATGCTTTCTGTTGATCTTTTCAATATCCATAACATGGGATGAAAAGCAGAAATTATGCCATATTACATTCATCACTCATTTTGATGTGATAAAGGTTTGCATTGGCCTTAAAAACATGGATTTACAGCACTACTTTCAATTTATACTGAAAATTTAAAAAAAAATTAACCCAAAATATCATCACATTTCTTTGATTTACAACACATTAACATTTGTTACAACAAATTTAAGACTTTCATAACATTGTCCTGTTTAATTATTGTTGCATATTGTTAAACAAAACTGTATATTTGGGGAAAATTAAGAGAATATGTCTACAATAGAGTTCAATTCCCGCTTTTACGATCTGACTTCATCTCTTCAGGCATTTGCCTATAATCTCACAAAAAATACCGAAGACGCCAAAGACCTTTATCAGGAAACAGCGTTCAGGGCAATGACCAACAGGGATAAATTTATGCCCGGCACCAATTTCAAAGCCTGGCTTTTTACAATTATGAAAAACATATTCATTAATAATTACAGAAAAAGGGTCAAGAAAAATACCATAATTGACACTACTGACAATCTTTTCTTTATCAACAGTGGAGGTTCCGTAGTAGATAATGATGCAGGCAGAAATATCCTATTAAATGAACTCAATGGAATGATTGAATCACTGGATGAAAGCATCAAAGAACCGTTCATGATGCATTTCGTAGGGTATAAGTATCAGGAAATTGCCGAACATTTAGATCTGCCTTTAGGCACCGTCAAAAGCCGAATTTTTTTCGCAAGAAAAGCGCTAAAAGATAAAATTGAAAATCATTACGGAGATCATTACCTTGTGAGAGAAATGTCTGAGGTATAAGCTTAAAGATATTTTATTATTATCTTTCTTGTACTTAGCTTCTCAGATAAGATTTAATTATTCCTTTCGCAATGAAGGACCTTTCATCCGCTTTTCAATGGTTTAATCAATCAGGCTGGAATGCTTTCCCCTTTCAAACCGAGGCCTGGGCAGCTTATTTGGAGGGATATTCCGGATTAGTCAATGCTCCTACCGGAAGTGGTAAAACTTACTCTTTACTGGTTCCTGCCATTATTGAATTTCAGCAGCAAAAGCCCAATGACGGTTTGCAAGTCATTTGGGTGACCCCGATCCGGGCACTTGCCAAAGAAATCAAATTGTCAGCACAAAGAGCCTTGGATAAAATGGCTTGTTCCTGGAAGATCAGTATACGCAATGGAGACACCTCTCATGAAGAAAGGCAATCTATTTGGACTCAAAGACCTCAGTTACTGATCACCACACCAGAGTCCCTTCATGTGATGATGTGTGACCGTAGGCATGAGGCGTTTTTCTCTACAACAAAAACAGTAATTATTGATGAGTGGCACGAATTGGTAGGATCAAAAAGAGGTGTCCAAACCGAATTATTTCTTTCGCGAATAAAGTCGCTGAGCCCTCATTTGAAAATTTGGGGCATTTCAGCTACCATTGGCAATTTAGAAGAAGCTGTTGATATTTTGCTGGGATATCCCAAACCTCAAAAATGGAGGATCATTCAATCCGGATTGGAAAAATCAATCGAATTAATAACTCTGATTCCGGACGAAATTGACAACTTTCCCTGGTCGGGTCATTTGGGCCTGAAAATGACCTCTCAGGTGCATTCTGTTATTAAAAACAGCAATTCCACCTTGGTTTTCACGAATACACGGGCGCAATCAGAAATATGGTATCGTCAACTACTCCAGTTTGATCCCGGTCTTTCAGGATTGATGGCTATGCATCACGGTTCGCTCAGTCGTGACATACGCGATTGGGTAGAAGACGCACTGTATGACGGGCGATTAAAAGCAGTGGTATGTACTTCCAGTCTTGATTTGGGTGTAGACTTCAGGCCAGTCGAAAGCATCATACAAATTGGAAGCCCAAAGAATGTATCGCGACTCATCCAAAGAGCAGGACGGTCGGGACATCAACCGGGTGCTATAAGTAAAATATATTTTGTTCCTACTCATTCGCTGGAGCTTGTGGAAGCATCCTCGCTGAGATCAGCCATTCAACGTAACAGCATAGAAGAAAGAATTCCTTTTATCCGGTCCTTTGATGTTTTGATCCAATACCTCATGACTCTGGCTGTATCAGGTGGGTTTGAAGGAGAGAGCACTTTTCATGAAGTGCAATCCACTTATGCTTTCCAAAGTATTTCATGGGAAGAATGGAATCAGATTATCGGATATCTGACGCAAGGCAGTCATGTGCTCTCTGCATATGATGAATACAAAAAAATTGGAATGCATGAGGGAAAGTACAAAGTGCATAACCGGGCCATTGTACGCCGACACAAACTCTCTATAGGTACTATAGTAAGCGAAGGAATGCTCAATGTCCAATATGTCAATGGAAAGAAATTAGGCCAGGTAGAGGAGTGGTTTTTATCCCAATTAATGCCGGGTGAAGTTTTTTGGTTTGCCGGACAGGCACTTGAATTAGTGAGACTGAAAGAAATGACGGCTCAGGTCAGAAAATCCAGTGGCCTGAATGGAAAAATTCCTTCGTATCTGGGAGGAAGAATTCCTTTAAGTTTTGAAATGAGCACCATTTTGAGGGAAAAACTGCATTTATTCAAAAAGGGTATTACTGAAGACCTGGAAATGCAAGCCCTGAGTTCTCTGTTTAAAATTCAGGAAGAAAGGTCTCATATCCCGGACATGAATGACCTTTTAATTGAATATTTTCAAACCCGGGAAGGTTACCATCTTATTATTTATCCATTTGAAGGCAGGCAGGTACACGAAGGGATCGGGGCATTACTTGCCCGGAGGATTGCTAATATGCTTCCGATTACATTTTCCATAGCCATGAATGATTATGGGTTTGAAATGTTGTCCGACCGGGCTTTACCTGTAGAATCAATGATTACACCCGACTTATTCTCCACCAGAAATTTACAAATGGATATACAGGCCAGTATCAATGCAGTAGAAATGGCCAGAAGGAGGTTCAGAGATATTGCACAAATCTCCGGATTACTGTTTCATGGTTATCCTGGCAGTCCGAAGAAAGAAAGACATCTGCAATCCTCATCACAGCTGTTGTTTAATGTTTTTCATGATTATGATCCTGACAATCTGCTCTACCTGCAGACATATGACGAAGTCATGACTTTTCAACTTGAAGAACAACGTCTTCGCAACGCTTTACATCGGATTCAGAATCAGAATATCGTACTGAAAAGGTTGGAAAGCGTATCTCCTCTTGCTTTCCCCATCATTGTAGACCGTCTCCGGGAAAAAATGAGCACTGAAAAACTTGAAGATCGTATTGAAAAAATGAAATTGCTGAGACTTAAGTGAGGAGATCCAAGTATTTTCAAAATAAGAATAAAGTAAAGTTTTAAAAATTGCCTTTACCCGGCCCATCCTTCCCGGTCCAGGTTTCTAAAGTGTATGGCTTCGGCTAAATGTTCAATTTTGATAGACTCGTTGTCTGCCAGGTCTGCAATGGTTCTCGACACCTTCAAGATTCTGTCAAATGCCCGAGCAGACAATTGCAATTTCTGCATAGCCGTTTTTAGCAAAATCGTACCTGCTTGATCAATTTCGCAAACCTCTCTTACCATCCTGCTTGGCATTTGAGCATTGCAGAAGATGCCTTTATATTCCTTAAACCGCTTTTCCTGGATTTCTCTGGCCATAACCACTCTTTGGGAGATTTCGCTGCTCGTTTCGCTTTTGTATTCTCTTACAGAAAGTTCTTCATAGCTCACCGGGATGACCTCAACATGCAAATCAATCCGGTCCAATAAAGGACCTGAAATCTTGCTCAGGTATTTTTTCACCATTCCCGGCCCACACACACATTCTTTTTCCGGGTGATTATAAAATCCACATGGGCATGGATTCATAGAGGCAATCAACATAAAGCTCGCCGGATAATCCACTGTAATCTTTGCCCGTGAGATGGTTACTTTTCTTTCTTCCATGGGCTGACGCAACACTTCCAATACGGTTCTTTTAAATTCAGGTAATTCATCTAAGAACAAAACTCCATTATGTGCCAGGGATATTTCACCGGGATGCGGATTCGAACCCCCGCCAACCATGGCCACGTCGCTGATGGTGTGATGAGGTGACCGAAACGGTCTGCTTGTAATCAAAGAGGCATCTTCAGGAAGTGCTCCGGCTACAGAATGAATCTTAGTGGTTTCAAGCGCTTCATGTAGGCTTAACGGAGGAAGAATGGTCGACATTCGTCGGGCCAACATGGTCTTGCCTGCTCCAGGTGGACCTATGAGAATCGCATTGTGCCCACCGGCTGCAGCGATTTCAAGAGCCCGCTTTATATTTTCCTGACCTTTAACATCAGAAAAGTCTACCGTATACTCATTTTTTCTTTCTTCAAACAACACTCTTGTGTTATGCGGCTCAGGAATGATATCCCGGGTGCCGGTCAGGAATTCTACAGCATCCTGCAAATTCGATATTCCGTACACTTTTATATCATTGACTATGGCAGCTTCTCTTGCATTCTGTTTTGGGATGAGCAATCCTTTCATCTTTTCTTTTCTGGCTTGAATGGCTATAGGGAGTACCCCTCTGATGGGTCTTAAATCTCCATTTAAAGCCAACTCACCCATAATCATGTATCGATCCAAATCCTGACAGTCGAGTAATCCCAGGCTTACCAGCACACCACAAGCAATGGTCATATCATAAGCTGCCCCTTCCTTACGGATATCTGCAGGAGCAAGATTGATAACCAGTTTTACCCGGGGTATTTTACATCCAATATTCTTTATAGCCGCTTCCACTCTTTGAAAGCCTTCTTTTACAGCAATATCAGGAAGACCTACAATATGAAAAAAATTTTGCCCGGTTTGCACATTACCCCCTGCATGTACTTCCACAGTGATGGTAGTGGCTTTCACTCCATGAACAGCCCCGGCAAAGGTTTTAGCTAACATATCTACAAGCTTGTATTTATTACATAATACATTTAGCAATCCTGAAGCAAATCACTGATTTACCTTTTAAAGGAAACAAGTATTTTCTTTGGCCATTATTCTAAGTAGCTATAAAAGTAAACTAAAAAATTGAATATTGTGCAAAGTGCTAAACACAAATTGCACAAATACCTTTTAGCAAAATCTTCATAAAATCCTTAACCTATATCCGAGTGGCTGTTTAAAAAACAATAGGATTCGATTTTATTGGGATGTGCGCTGGAAAAAATTATCAAGTGCCAATATAAATCTGTATTTTATAAATTCTCTTTTACTTTGAGTTTACAAAGGAATGAATACTTTTCATTTGAGTTTTAATGATAAAAGATATTTTTGCATCCATGATTAAAACAGACATCATTATCATAGGTGCAGGGCCGGTGGGTTTATTTACTGTATTTGAGGCAGGATTGCTCAAATTGCGGTGTCATCTTATTGATGTTTTGGGCCAACCAGGAGGACAGTTGATCGAAATATACCCTAAAAAGCCCATTTATGATATTCCTGGATGTCCCAGCATACTTGCTGGAGAATTGGTTGAGAAACTCCTTGAGCAAATTGCTCCGTTTAAACCCGGCTTTACATTGGGAGAAAGGGCAGAATGCCTTGAAAAAACAGAAGAAGGTCATTACAGGATAACCACCAACAAAGGAAGCATGTTGGAGGCCCCAGTCATTGCTATTGCAGGAGGATTAGGTTGTTTCGAGCCAAGAAAGCCGCCCTTAGAAAGAATTGAATTGTATGAAGACAAAGGAATAGACTACATTATCCGCGATCCGGAAATGTATAGAAATAAAAAAGTATTGATTGCGGGGGGCGGTGATTCTGCACTGGATTGGACCATTATTCTCAGTGATATTGCAGAAGAAGTTACTCTTGTCCATAGGAGAACTTCTTTCAGAGGTGCGCTTGACAGTGTAGAAAAAGTAATGTCCATGGCAAAAAATGGAAAAATCAATCTGGTTACTGATGCTCAGGTAGTAGCTGTACAGGGAAATAGAAAGTTGACCGGAGTGGTAGTCAGTGAAAAAACAAAAGGCGATGTACACTATACGATCGATCATTTTATTCCTTTGTTTGGGCTGACTCCAAAATTAGGTCCCATAGCAGATTGGGGGCTTTCCATAGACAATCATGCCATCGAGGTCAATACATACGACTATAGCACGAATGTTAGAGGAATCTATGCTATAGGAGATATCAATACCTATCCGGGAAAACTAAAGCTGATTTTATGTGGTTTTCATGAGGCTACCCTTATGGTTCAGTCGGCATTCAGGTATATTTATCCCAATCAAAAACTAAGTTTTAAATATACCACCGTCACAGGAATACAAGGATTCAATGAATAACACGGCATTTGATCACGATACCACTATTTCCATCACTGTAGTTGACAGAGAAGATCATTTACATCAAATTGAAGCACCATGTGATCTGAACTTGAATCTGATGGAAATTTTAAAAATATATCAGTTTCCTGTTGAAGGAACTTGTGGAGGAATGGCCTTGTGTGCATCATGTCATATTTACGTATTATCTGAACACACCCTGAAAGATCGATCTGCAGATGAGGAAGACATGCTTGATCAGGCATTTTTTGTTGATGAAAATTCCAGACTCGCTTGCCAGATTATAATTGCCAAATCCCTCGATCAACTGAAAATAAAACTTGCCCCGGTACAACAATGAAAATGCTGTAATATTTGGATTCCAAACTTTACAGCATTTCATTACGGTATTTATTGTACGGCTTATGACGATTGTAGTCGTCCACTCCTCAAAATATTTTTAGTCCTGAGTCGCGATACCACTGTCTTCAGGGTGCATAATTAACTGAGTTAGACTCATAAAGTTAAAATACTTCTCCGCAGCTGCCCGGATATCAGTGGCCATTAAAGCTTCTATCCTCATTTCAAGATTATTCAACAAAATAGAACTAAAATCATGATTTAGGGTATATGCATTCTGAATCTGATTTAACCAATACCGGTTTTCTTCAAGATTTTTGATTTTCGATTGCCTCTGAGTTTCTTTTATTTTTACCATATCCTTATCCACTGGAGAATAACTTTTTGCATTTCTGATGACATCCCATGTAGCTTTGATCAATTCCTCAGTCTTCTCCGGATCAGCATTGAAAGATACAGTGATACTGTATTCTTCTTTGGGTACTTTTTTTCCTCCTCCATATACACCGACACCATATACCCCTCCCATTTCTTCCCTCAGCTCTTCCCTGAGCTTAATGCGCATATAATCCATCAGAGAGTTGAGAAGGTATACATTTTCTTCACTATATTCAAATGGACCATGAAAATATAGCTCAACCTGGCTTTTAGGTGCCTGACCTCTTTTGGTATTCTTTTTAATTTGTCCGGGAAATGATTCGATCTCAAGATCCTTCCATGTCTCTTCCCGTTGGATGGATGGCAGGTTGCCCAGGTATCTGGCAGCAAGGTTCCGCATTTGATCAACATCAAATGATCCGACAAAAATAAAAGCAAAATCTGAAGCATCGGCAAAACGATCCTTATACGTTTCCAAAATCTTTTCATAATTCAGCCCCTTATATTTTGCTTCTGTAGGCAATCCAACACGTGGGTGAGATCTGAATTTAATTTTTGAAGCAAAATCACTGAAGTAAAAATTGGGGTTGGCACTTAGGTTTTTCACGATCCCAATCTGTTTGTTTACATAGGATTGAAAAGCATTCTCATCCTTTCTGATATCGGTAAAATAGAGATGAATTAACTTAAATAAGTCTTCCACATCCTTTACCGATGAGTTTCCTCTCATCCCCTCATAATACGTTCCAATATAGGGCTGAACGTTGACATTTTTTCCTGCCAGCAGTTTTTCCAATTGTGTACTATTGAAGGACCCAATGCCGGATTCTGAAATAATGGATGGAGCATTTTCAGCATTAAAATATTCAAAATCATCATACAGTGATGAACCGCCTTGACTCACCGCTGACATCAATATTTCATCGTTCTTAAATTGGGTTTGTTTTAAATACACCTTTACCCCGTTGGCCAATACCCATTCAATAATCCCTGTGCTTTCATGTACAACTTCAATGGGAATGTCAACAGGAGTCAGGACTTTGGTAAAGAGAGGCTCATCCAATGTATCATCTTCATATGGGGCAGTCTCCGTCGATTCCACTTCTTTTACAATTGCCAAAATCTCAATTTCATCCGGCATAGGATTGGATGATTTGTCAGGTCCGGTAACTACAATCACTCTGTTCTCATCGCCTATCCATTGTTTAGGTAAAACATTGATTTCTTCCAAAGTTATCCCCGGAAGAAATTTTTTATAAATTTCCAGTGTTTGCCCTGGTCCAGGGATCGGGGTTCCTTTAAGGAAATGATAGACATACCGCATAACAATCTGGCGGCTGTCCGTTTTATCTTTCTCAGTATTGGCTCTTTCTGCTCGTTCCAAAAGAATGGTCTTCTGACGCTCCAACTCCCCTGGAGTAAATCCATGATCCAATACCCGTTTATTTTCCAACAGAAACCTTTTTAATCCATTTGATGCCTGGCCTTCAGGTACAATGGCAAAGGAAGTATAAGTATCTATATTACCTAAATCCGGACTATATCCTGTTGAAGCAAATACAAATGGGGGTTCCGGTTCTTTTCCTATTTCTTCCAATCGTGCATTAACCATCCCATTAAAAAGAGACCTTTTGATAGATTCCCTCAAATCAGTCAGTTTGGTAGTAGGAGCCGAAGGCAATTTATTAATAATGCGAATATTAGTGAATGATGCTTCTTTGTCTTTTGCAATGGATACCCGTGTATTGTCATGGGAAGGAATTTCAAATTTTTCCCGCTTTCTAACACCTTCTGAACTTTTGGGTATTTCTGAAAAGATTTGTTTCAACTGTTTCTCAACTTCTGAAACATCTATATCGCCCACGATGACAAGCGCCATCAATTCAGGTCTGTACCAATCTTTATAAAAACGCTTGAATATATCATAGTCCCCGTGGGATATGATTTCAGGATCACCAATGGGAAGACGCTCTGCATATCGCGAACCTTTATAAATGACTGGAAAATATACCTGTTGCATTCTTTGATCCGGTGACAAGCGGGATCTCCACTCTGAAACCACAACCCCTCTTTCCTTATCAATTTCTTCATGATCAAATGTAATGCCTGATGCCCAATCCTTGAGGATCAACAATCCTTTAAAAAACTCCATGCGGTTATCGGTCTTAACCTGAAGCATATAAACAGTTTCGTCAAAAAATGTATAGGCATTCAGATCCGGGCCAAATCGCGTTCCTACACTTTCCAGGTAATCAATCAGTTCGTTCTTTTTAAAATTTGTAGTACCGTTGAATGCCATGTGTTCCACAAAATGGGCTACACCTAATTGATCTTCATCTTCTAATACCGACCCTGCTTTCACTGCCAGACGCAACTCCGCATTCTTTTCAGGTTTTGTGTTCTTTTGTATGAAATACTGCATTCCATTGGGCAAAGAACCGGAAACCAATCGTTCATCAACCGGGATTTTATCCGAAGAATTTTCGGGACGCTTTTCTTCCACACTCCTTGAAGCAACTTCTTTGGCTGGAGGGCTCTCAATGATGGAAGTCTGCCTGGAGCATCCTAATAAAAAAATGATTGAAATAGAATATAAAAGGGATTTATTCATCATTATTCGTTGGTTTAAAATTTAAATTCTTTATTCGTTATTCATTCGTGTAAGTAACCGGGCTTAAATAAAAACACCCCATACAATACGTTCACAATAAGCGTTTTCGTATATTTAGAATCATGGATTTACAGGAAAGTCTCTATTTTTTACAGAATGGATAACCAGTACTGCAAAATTAAGAAAAAATAAACTGCCTATTTTATCGGTTTCGATCAAATCGTTCATAAATAACGTCAAACAAATGACCACCTGGCTGATTAATGCGGCCATGATTAAATTTTTCTCTGCCTTATTGCGGCAATTTTTCCACACTTTTTGACCCGAAATAAAAAACAACAGGATCAATACTATAAATAAAATCATTCCTATGAGACCCTGTTCCGCACCTAGCATTAAATAGTAATTATGAATGCCGGATTGGTCTGGGTTGTTACTTACATAGGTCCTGAAAGCATTGGAAGCATACTCCTGATAAAAGGAATAAAAATTATTCGGACCGAAACCAAAAAACGGCCTATCCCTTATCATCTGCATTCCCGCCAACCACCGGTACACCCTTTCCATGGTTGAGATGTCCTCAAGTTTATATGTCGCCTGGATCAACTGATCAAATTGGTGATGGGTGATTGTCCTGTCAAAGTCAGGGGCAAAGTCAAGATATTTATTGTTTACAGACAAATAAGTGGATCCGGCAATCGCAATAATGGCTATCAGGCTAATCATCATTTTCACCCATTGAAGTCTGAATATCCAATAGGATAATAATCCACAAAAGACTGCAATCACTGCAGCTCTGGTGTAAGAAAAATATATGGCTATTACGAAAACAATTCCCAAGATTACCCATATCCAACGATGTTGTGAAGTGTGGCCCATATACCATACATAGGGTAAAAGAGCACCCATCATAATTGCATAACTGACATGATTTCTAAAGAAGGGAAAGACCGCCCGGTTGACTTCAGTAAAAAGAAAACCATCCTGAAATTGCCTGACAATAACCACACAAATAATCAATGATAAAGAAATGAGGAGCAGTTTATAAAATTGCCTTATATTTTTTTGGGATTTAAAAACCCAAAGAAAAAAATAAAAAAATACGATCAAATACCAGATTTTAGCCAGGGTGAATTTAACTGACAGGAAAATATTGGAGCTTGCAAATGTTACAGGAATTAGCCATAAAAAGGTTACCAAAATCAAAAGACTGACCGGATGTTGCAGGTGTTTGTAATATTCCTGTTTGTAATGTAAAGCCACATAGAAAGGAAAAATCAAAGTCAATATCCACATTATCGATTCCGATGGAAAATCGGTTGATAGTCCAAAAGTAATAGTCTTCTCAACTGAAATAGGTAAAACAATTGCCAAAACTAAATATAATTCCTGCACCCGTAATAAAGAAACCGCAATTATTCCCACCACAGGTAAAAAGATCAACCACCATATTGAATTCAATAAAACACCTGATACAATAAAGATGAGTTGCAAGCCTGTAATCAAAGCAAACAACTTATGATTATGATCATCATGCTTATTCAACAACTTCATTGGCACATTACCTTAAATTTCATTGGAGTACCAGGCCATTTTTATCAATTGAAAGATCGTCAATGTGATAAAAATTGTGACCACAGAAAGTATAATAATGAACGATCTTACAGGTCTTGATTTGTAGTCCGGCACCCATGCTTCTTCTACCAGATGAATGGTTTTAAAGGACGATTGATTGACTGCCATCAATTGTTGATACCTTTCCTTAATTAAACCTAATTGGTTGTTTGAAAGTGAAATCTGATTCTCTAAAGCTTCGACTTTTCCCACTCCTTGGTTGAAACTGTCCCACTGCTGATTGATTTCTTTTTTCTTCTCTGTTATTGCTGCCAGCCTGGTTTCATATTGTGAAATGGTATCATGATGAAAAGACATCTGCCTCATTTTGCCAATTTTAGCTTTTAATCCACTGAACTCAAGATTAATTTCAGCACTATGAGTTGCCAATACCTCTGCCTGTGACTCTGCTTTTAAAATACCATAATATTTCTTTAATTGTGCTAGAGAATCTTGCAAATACCGGATTTCCGCATTCTTTTCCGACAAATTGCTCAAATAATTATCCAGTGTGCTTTTCTGACTATTCCTAATAATATCCCGTGCATGATCACTGATAAATTCCCTTGCTGCGTTAGCTACACGGGCTGCAACTACAGGATCTTTATCTTCGAAAGAAATTTCTATACCTCTGAAACGAGTCTTTTTTACCTGATAATGTTTATTCATCCTTTTGATTAATTTATGCCTCGCATGCTCAGATGATGGGTCTATTTTGTAATGATTGTAAAGATCGAATGAGTCAATCAGTCTGTTGTAAACCCTATGAGTATGGGCAATGGACAACATTCTGTCCATATCTTCTCCCGATCCAAACAAAAGGATTTTATCCTGGGACACACTTAATGGAGCCGGATTGGACAGATCGGGGCTGGCGGCATAGAAAACGGTGATTCCTTTATAATAATTGGGTAAAAATAAAGTAATGATGGCTACGAGGAGCCCTCCTGCCATACTGTACATTACCCAGGTCTTGAATATGGGCCTGAATGTTTTCAGTGTTTCTTTCAAATTTTTACCGGTTTTCATTTTGTAATATATTTTTCAATAAATTTTAACTCTTCCATACTTCTCCATGCCTTTGTGTTTATGATCCCATGCGAACCGAAATCCCTGAAATGAAATCCTTTTTTAATATTTTTAATAAAAAAGAAATCGCTGCAATAATTAATAAGCTGAAGACTATACCAAAAATCCAGAAGACATCCGTATAATCACGCACCAAAACCGAAAAGACAATGGTGACAAAACCCAGCAAACAAAATTTAACTGCCAGTGTAATATTAAATGGAAGTTTGAAAATTCTGTGGGCTAATAATATCTGGCCAGCACCCATACATGCCTGTGTAATAAAAGTCGCTAATGCAGCACCTGTTGCCATATTTCGGGGTATCAAATAATAATTTAAACAAAAGTTTAAGATCACGCCCATTCCAAATAGAATATTTAAATGCAATAACTTATTGCCGGATGCCATTAACGTCCCATAAATATAGGCAATGCCAATGCAATAAAAAGCAAGCATCTGATAGAAAATCAACATACTATACTGCTCGTCGTAATGGGTGTATAATGACATCCACTTTTCAAAATAAATGACAAGCATAGAGGAGATCATCAGACAAAGAATTCCTGCACCTCTCACTGCAGTATCCGTGAGTTCTTGTATTGTTCTTTGATCATTCAAAGATCTGGCATACATGGGCAGCAGTAAAGAAGCAAATAAATACATGACCATACTGGCAGCATCCATATAACGGTATGCAGCTGCATATATCCCTGCCTGATAGTTACCCTCTGGCAGTAATCGTTCTATCATCACCGCATCCATTCTTGAATATGCTGCCATAAATAATAATACTAAAGCAAAAGGAAGGCTCCTACTGATTAGGTTTTTCGTGTAACTCAACGAAAAAACCGGCCACTCTGGCTTGACATACCGGGACAATAAAACATGAATGACCCCAATAGCCAACAAAAACGAAAAGGTCTGGCCGCCTATAAAAAATCCAATGGCAAAAGTCTCCTTAAAGGAAAGCAATAGTACTCCAATCACCAACAACATAAAAAATTTGTCCAAAGCAGACACATAGCTATCCATTCTGTATATCCCAAGGGCTGAAAAATGGGACCTCAGATAAAGTAAATAAGAACTTAATATCTGATTGAATGCAACCAATAACAAAATGGGATAAATGGACATATCGTAGTTCATCAGCAAGGCTACCAAAGAAATAACCAATAAAAAAATAATGCCCGTTAAGCATTTAACACCCGTCACATGGGCCAAATGGAAAGATACTCTTTCAGGTTGCCCGGCAATCAGGGTAGTGTTGAATGTATGTATTCCTGGATCGTTGAAGAACTGAAAAATATAGGTAAAATTAAATAAGGCAAGAAAAATACCATACTGTTCAGGTCCTACTGTATTTTGTACTTCCACCTCAACAACAAACAGATATGCCATCTTTATGAAGGCATTAATTACCAATAAAATCAATATGTTAATGATGAATTCCCTTTTCAATTAACCCGGTTTGTAAACAGTTTTTAAATTGTTGAGTTGATATTCCACAGAAAGGAATGAGAAATGATTTCATCCCCATTTATTGAACAAAGATAGTGTTGTCTATGAATCTTTTAACTTTTACCGGAAAAGGGATTTATTGTGAAGAGGGAGACTTTTATATAGATCCTTGGCAACCTGTTAAAAAGGCAGTGATTACTCATGCACATTCCGACCATGCCACCTATGGACATGCAAAATATCTCGCTACTCAACTCACCTTACCTATATTGCACCATCGGTTGGGGAATCAAAATTACACTGGCTTGGATTATGGTCAAACTCTAAAGATCAACGGAGTGAATATTAGCTTTCATCCGGCAGGCCATATTATCGGATCGGCACAGGTAAGGGTTGAATCAAAAGGAGAGACATGGGTTGTCTCAGGTGACTATAAAATCCATAATGATGGACTATCGACCCCTTTCGAGCCTGTTCGATGCCACCATTTTATTACTGAGTCTACTTTTGGAATTCCGGCATTCCGGTGGGTTGATCCCAAAATCGTTTTTGAACAAATCAATCAGTGGTGGGAAAAGAATGCAACTTTGGGTAAAACCAGTATTTTATCCGTGTATGCCCTCGGCAAAGCACAAAGAATTCTTCAAAATGTAAACCATGACATTGGTCCTGTTTGGGCTCATGGTGCTGTAGAAAATATGAACACAATTTTGAGAAATGCCGGTCATCCTCTTAAACAAGGTAATAAAACAAATTTGTCAAATCATCAGGAATTAGCTCGTGCACTGGTATTGGTAACACCGGGAAGTATTCAATCCTCATGGTTCAAAAGGTTAAAAAATCACAGCCTTGGGTATGCTTCTGGTTGGATGAACCTTAGGGGAGTAAAAAGGAGAAGGGGAGTTGATGTAGGGTTTGTCCTTTCAGATCATGCTGATTGGGATGGATTAATACAGGCTATCGAGGCCACCGGGGCCGATAGCATCTATGTAACCCATGGATATACCCAAATTTTTTCCAGATTTCTTAATGAAAATGGATGGGATGCTCAACCCATATTAACTGAATACGGAAATGAACATGAAAATGAAGTGGAATGATGAAATTATTCAGTCAATTGTTTAATCGGGTCGACTCCACAACCAGTACGAATGAAAAAATAGATGCATTAATTGAATTTTTTCAAAAGGCCGCTCCGGAAGATGCCATTTGGACTATTGCATTATTTTCTCATAAAAAACCCAAAAGAACCATTTCATCCTCTTTACTGAGAAAATGGGCCATTGAGCAATCTAAGCTTCCACCATGGTTATTTGAAGATACATACCATATAGTGGGGGACCTGGCAGAGACCATTGCCTTATCTTTACCCCCTCATTCTGAGGATTCCCAACTTACATTATCAGGCTGGATCGGTGAAATGTTATTCCTTAGGAATGCGGCTATTGAAGAAAAAAAAACTTTCTTACTCAAAGCCTGGCGTACACTTCCAAAAGATCAATGTTTCTTATTCAACAAGTTGATCACCGGTGGATTCAGAATCGGAATTTCATCCCGTCTGATCATTAAATCTCTTGCAAAAATCACCGGTATAACCGAAGACACCCTTACGCACCGGTTAACAGGAAATTGGAATCCGGCAACCACATCATTCCACGATTTGATCCTTTCAGAAAAGATTAATGAAGGTGCCAGCAAACCTTATCCCTTTTACCTGGCTTATGCTTTGGATGAAGCTCCAGAAAATCTGGGAATCCCTTCCGATTGGCAGGCTGAATGGAAATGGGATGGTATACGAGGTCTGATGATTTATAGAAATGATGACCTCTATATTTGGTCCCGGGGTGAGGAATTGGTGACTGAAAAATTCCCTGAATTTCAATCATTAAAACAAGTGGGTTTACCGGATTTCGTTTTGGATGGAGAAATAATCGGTTACAAAGATAACATCATACTCCCTTTTCAAAACCTACAAACACGAATAGGAAGAAAAAATGTCACCGTTAAAATCTTATATGATTGTCCGGCAGTTATGATCATTTATGATGTACTCGAATGGCAGAGTAAGGACATCAGACACCACACATTATCATATCGAAGAAAGGTGTTGGAAGAGTTTATCGAACTACAACTTCATTCTTCACCCTTACTGATTTCTCCAACCATCCGGTTTAATCATTGGGATGAATTGGTGGAAATCAGAAACCAGGCAAGGAAGAAGATGGCTGAAGGGATAATGCTCAAGAGGATGGATTCTCTTTATGGGGTAGGAAGGAAAAAAGGAGATTGGTGGAAATGGAAAGCTGATCCTCTTTCAATAGATGCGGTTATGATTTATGCACAAAGAGGTCATGGGCGAAGGGCTAATTTATTTTCTGATTTTACATTTGCTGTCTGGACAGATGATCAAACCCTGATTCCTGTAACAAAAGCCTATTCGGGACTCACAGATATCGAATTCACAGAAATTTCCAATTGGGTAAGAAAAAATACTATTGAACGATTTGGCCCGGTACATGCCGTTCCTCCTGTTCATGTTTTCGAAATCGCCTTTGAAGGTATATCCGCTTCAGCAAGACATAAATCCGGTGTGGCTTTAAGATTTCCCAGAATCAAAAAGTGGCGACATGATAAAACTCCGGATATGGCTGATCATCTGAACACTCTTTTTGATATGTTGAAAAATTTTAAATAAAAAACACATTAAGATATTTTGTAATGTGTAAATAATTGTTTTATATTTGTATCGACATGGAATGTAACATTTCCATTCGCATTTATACCTTTAATTAGACGTAGGTTTTCAGTGTCCCAAATACGGTAGCCTTAACGTTTAAATAGTACGAAAAATGAGAAAACTACATGCAATGAAGCAGGTGTTGTTGCCTGTTCTTCTGGGGATATTTACCCTGATTCAAACCCATTCATTGGAAGCTGGCAAAAGGCTTAATTTTACTTTTAATGATGAGGTCCTTCCCAAAACAGAACGTTTACCTTTAAATGCAATTGGACAGGACGCCATAGTTTCATTTGGCACTCCTGAATTCCAGATGATTCACGTTGATGTATTTATCGCATCCCTTGACAACCCATGTGGCATGGGCCTGACCAAATCAGTCATTCGGTTGGATGATGGCAATGCCTGTGGATATGCGGGAAACGGAATGCCTAACGATAGTATTGCTGTATGCTGTGCTGATGTTGGGAATACCATAATGGTACAGGTGAGTATTTCAGATGCTTGCGGAGGAAATATTGTTTTTATGGTCAATGTGATTGTCCAGGATGGAAGCCCTCCACAAATAATGGCATGCGTATCTGACATTACACTTTCCTGCTCTTATCCCATTGACCTAAATGATCTGAGTGTCTTAGGTGTCATGGAGGTTAATACAGAGTCAATGACTGAATTTACAGTTAATGATCCGCTTTTTACTGGTGGCGGTCCGGATGGCAAAGCTTTTCATGGGATGGTCATGGAAAATTGCCCTGGCAATTTGACAATTGATGAGGAGATCGAGGATTTGAGATCGTGTGGAACCGGAGAGATATTGAGAACCTTTATTGTAACGGATGGGGAAGGCAATATCGCCAGTTGCACACAAACCATTACTTTAATCAATCCATTTCCCTTTTCGGAGGCAGATATTACGTGGCCTCCACATGTGGAATACAATAGCTGTATGAATGATGGCATTGACCCTACTATCACCGGGCGGCCTCAATTCAATCTTAAAAATATATGTTCACAGCCTGCAGCCAGCTATACGGATTGGATATTCCAAACGCCTAATTCAGGATGTGTTATGGTCGAACGTAAATGGAAAGTAATCGATTGGTGTACATTTGATCGGACCCTTCCTCCCGGATCAGATCGTCCCGGCGAATGGTTTTATAAGCAATATATCAAAGTCATTAATACCGAAGCTCCCGAATTTCCAGATATGCAGGATACTGTAGGGTTTTGCATTACCGGAACTGAATGTGCCCAACTCATCACTCTTGAAGCGGAAGCAATTGACGATTGCACTTTGCCTCAAGATATTCTATATTCCTTTTCAGTTGATCAAAAATGCAACGGTTATATTGACACTTCTGGATATGGAGCCTCTTTCCAAATACTTTTAATAGCAGGATCACACAAAATCCATTGGAAAGCCTCCGACCGTTGTGGAAATGTGGCAGAATTTACGCAAGTGGTTATCATTAAAGACTGTAAATCTCCTGTACCTATTTGTCACCTGGGTTTGTCTACGAGTGTAACTCCCATGGGGATGGTAGAAATTTGGGCATCCGATTTTAACAACAAAAGTCATGATCTGTGCACCCCTCCCGATCTATTGAAGTTTTCATTTTCTGCGGACACCAGTGATCGTTCAAGGATTTTTGATTGTGATGATACAGATTCGCCGGTTACTGTTGAAATGTGGGTTACTGATCTTGATGGAAATCAGGCATTTTGCGTTACAACTATCGATGTTCAGGACAATCCGGAAATCTGCGAAAACAATGAAGGCATGCCCCGCGCTGCAATGATTTCCGGACAATTGATTACGCCCATGAACACGCCTATAAAAGATGCTCAAGTCAACATTGAAGGCCCTGAATATGACGACTACAGAATGACCAATCCTGATGGAAAATACGCATTTGAAGAGTTGCATACCCGATATGGATATGAAGTTTTTCCCATAAAGGACGACTCCCCTATGAGCGGTGTATCCACACTGGATCTCATACTTATTCAACAACATATTTTAGGAACAAGGCCAATAGATAATCCATTCCGTCTGATTGCAGCAGATATAAATAACAGTGGGAGCATTACTGCTACAGACATCATCCAACTCAGGAAAATGATTCTCGGACTGTATGATGCTTTCCCTGAAAATAATTCTTGGAGATTTGTACACGCACAACAAGGAATCATCGACAATGACAGCCCCTGGCCGTTTGTTGAAGGGCTCTATGTTCCTGATCTTATCGGTGATGTGATGAATGGCGATTTTATTGGAATTAAGATTGGGGATGTTAATCAATCCATTGAAGAAGAACTTAATAGAAAAACGATCGCTAACAGAAATTCTCAGATTATGGTCATCCATCTGGATGACAAATATGCCCATGCCGGTGAAGTAGTTGAGGTGAGATTTAGACTTAAAAGTTCTCAGGATCTGGTTGCCCTTCAATGGACCATCAGTCTGGACGATGAAAAATTAACATTTCTTGACTGGAAAGCTGAAGGCCTGGACGTCAAACCAGATGAATTGGCGATTTTGGAAGGCGAGGGCCAACATATTACTATGGCCTGGAGTAATTTATCATCCTCCCATATTTCTTCAGGAGCTGCTTTGATCACCTTGTATTTTAAAATACATGAAAACATATTGCTGAGTGAGCATATGGAAATTGGATCCAACATAACAAAAGCCATTGCGTACAATAGTCAATATGAACGGATGGGCATACAGATTGAATGGAATAAGCATGAACAATTTGGGTTTGCAGTATATCAGAACAATCCCAATCCATTTAACCAACAAACCTTGGTTAGTTTTGATCTTCCCTTTGAAGGATTTGCTGAAGTTATCATTCACGATGGTGCAGGAAAACAATTATTTAAAAACAGGGGCCAATTTTCTGCAGGCAGAAATCATGTGATGGTATCCAATCATGATCTTGGCAGAGTTTCCGGCGTTTTATACTATACCATACAAACTGAATCCCATTCGGCTACCAAAAAGATGATATATATCAAATGATAAAATAGTAATATTTCCAAGTTATAAAAAAAAAAGACCCTGTGGTATTTTCCCAGGGTTTTTTTGTTTCTCCTCTAAAACCTGAATCCAAAAGAAAAATTCATGGTAAAGTTTCTTTCAAAATCATTTCTCATTTTTAAGGAATTGTCCGGATTCAGTTCAACAAGACTTCGGTGCATACGGTTGTTGGTTATATCACGCATTCCATAATCGATTTTATATCCGATAAAAAACCCACGGTTGAGAAAATAATTAATTCCTCCTGTAAATCCATAATCAAAAGCGTTAAACAGCGTACCACTTTTGTCCAGGTACTGATAATACGCGCCTATCAGCCTGGGCACTTCTTCATCTACTCCATCCACCAGGATGACAGCATTTCGACCACCCCCGCCAAATCCTGCAACTGCTCCGGCAAGGTCATTATAATACCTGTAATCCAGGGATTGCCTGAAAAAAATATCTTCCGGATGATCGGTCGATTGAAATCTTAAATTTCCTCGGGCAGTTGGACTGATTATAACACCCAAATAACCTCCCCCAAAGATTTCCCATTTGTTTGAAAGCCTGAAGATTGCCATTACTGGTATTTGAATACTGGCAATAGACACATCCAATGATTTTTCCAAAATACCCGGTTCAAATTTTACACCACCATTTCTCTTTCTTATCATATAATAGGAATCCCCGTCAAAATTGAGTTTGTACCCATTTTGAATATAGAGCAATTCTGATTTCACTGCAAAATTGCTTTGAATATTGTATTGGAAGCTAAGTGCAAAATGAATGCCTGTAGCAAAACCTATAGACTCCCCAACCTCTGTAGGTCCCAATTTTTTAGAATAATTCTGCCCGGCCCTGATTCCTATATTATATTCCTGTGCATCTAAATGAACAACAAATAGGATGAGGCAAGCCGCTATTAATAATCTGATCATGAATGTTTTTCTCATTTACATATCAAAAGAACGGCAAAAATAAACGAATTGAGATACTTCTTATTGAAATCATTTGGACAGTTTTGCCTTCCTAGCAAATACCTTGTAGTTTTCTATCACTCCAAACCATCAAACTGCATTGTATATTTTACAATTCCTTTGCCTTCAAAAGATTGGTATCTACAATTTATTTTATTTCGGAGGCATTTCTTTTCTAATTTTCCTCTTTAATCACTCCTTTACTAATCTCTTGAATAAAATGATGGTTGATGTGTTCTATATCCAGGACAAGCGTATTTTTGCAACCAATGCAATTTAGGATATAATAAATAAAACGATGTCCCCCAGGAAAAAGCTACAGAAATTTGCCGAAATTCTTAAGTTTCCTAATGTGTTTGAAAACTATGACCCTAAAGTGCCCAAACTCACTGTGGCCAGCGGAGAACATAAGGATATGAAAGGCCAATGGAATGTGGAGCATTTTCTCAATGAGAACCCTATTGTGCTTGAATTGGCTTGCGGAAGAGGTGAATATACTCTGGAATTATCGCAAATGTATCCCGGTAAAAATTTCATAGGTATTGATATAAAAGGGGCAAGAATTTGGAAAGGTGCCTCCCATGCCCTTGAAAACGGCTTGATGAATGTAGCATTCGCCCGATTCAGGATCGAAATGATTGAAAATTTTATTGGTCCGAATGAAGTAGACGAAATATGGATCATTTTTCCAGACCCATTTTTGAAGAGTGGAAAAGAAAACCGTCGTCTGACCTCGCCATATTTTCTTGATCGATTTTCAAAAATATTAAAAACGGGAGGCGAATTGCATCTAAAAACTGACAGCTCCGTATTATTTGAATACTCTCTTAGCAGCATTTCTACCCATCCTCTTTTTAACCTTTCCTATCACCATAATGATATATATGCTATTGATCAAATAGAGCAAGTTTTGTCCATTCAAACGCATTATGAAAAAATGCACCTAAAAAAAGGATTGTCTATTAAGTATTTGAAAGCTATAAATTGCAAAATTTGATTATGGAAGTTCTTCATCGCCCTGGCTCTCCTCATTATCCAATTCTTCCATTTTATTGAAGAGATTCATGCCAATGACCCCTCCAATTAAATCAATACCTATATGTAGTATAACAACAATCAATAAGGACTGGGAAAAAATAAATATAGTGCCCAGCAGAAGGGACATCACTGTGATCTTCAAAGCCGGTTTATATCCCTGATAAATATGTACTGCACCGAAAATCAAAGCAGGAAGAACTACGGCAACATGATAAGACCACACCGGATCATTGATCATGAAATACAGGTACGTGACCAAAAAACCCCGGTAAACAATTTCTTCACAAACTCCCGCACTAAAGGCTAGAAATGAAAAATGGGTGAATTCTGTTTTATTTCTGGGTAAAAATGCAGCAGACTTAAGCAATTCGTCAAAATTCTTAATGTTTTTGGTTTCTGCTACCATCTCAATAAAATAAAGAATTAGAAAAACAAGAACAAAAATAACCACCAACCCATCTGTTACAGGCCATTGTAAACCCATGGATGAGAATGGCCTTCCAGCAAGCACCCATAAAATAAATACCACAATGGCTCCAATCCATAAAATACCCCCATTGGCATAATAAAATCTTTTTTTATCCTCAGACTTGAAATCCAGAATTTCCATATCAACCTTTCCCCGAATTAAAGACAAGGCCGGTAATACAATACCAATAATGAAGAAAAATATATGATCCAGAATGGTAAAGTTCATCTTACTCTTTCTCTAATCCCTTTACAATAAATATATATCCTTCATTATTTGCAATGACTAAGCGTCCATCACCCGCAGAAAGAATTTTTCTGGGTTTCGATTGAACGGGAAGTGGAAGTCTTTCAGAAATAAGAAAAGTTTCAGACGATAAATCAAAATTTCTCAATACCCTGCCTGTATTGGCTTTAGGCGCTCCCATCTCAGACACAAAATCCCTACCGTTGCCAATGTAATATACGCCATCGTTATGAATCACAATATCCTGTATATCAGACATTTGTTCATTAAATCCCAGGGGGATCTTTTTATAGCCTTCTTTGCCGGAAAGAAAAATTATCGACCGTAATTCGTTGATTTCTTTAATCTCAACCACCTTATCATTGTAGTCATCAAACAAATCTTTTATCCCTGATACATGCTTAAAGTTATTGTAGCTGGTAAATTTCTTCCTAAGTGAAGGCAATTGAGAAATCAGCATATTCATAGTTGCAAAAGGAATATACCGGTTAAAGAAATGATAAAAAATCAGGGGTTCCGGAGTGTCATTGTCATCAAAGTCCCCCACATACATTTTTACAGGATGTTCAGAAGAAGCTTTCCACTTTAAATTTATACCTGCATTTCCAGCAATGATATCGAGTATACCATCATTATTTAAATCTTTAAAAGCCAAAGCGCCCCACATACCCTTAATGCCGGATAATCCATAATCATCCGATTTATCTTTAAATTCTCCCTTTCCATCATTATCTAAAACTATAATCTCCATCCAATCCCCGCACATAACCAAATCGAGGTCTCCATCACCATCTATATCGATCCAATGGGCGTCAGTAACCATCCCAAATCTCTCTTGATATGCAATAGCAACCGCCTTGCCCTCAACATTCTTAAGTATAAAACTATATGGGGAAAGACCATAATACCCGGGTATGGACCGTGCCCCTATAAAAAGATCCTCCCAACCATCTCCATCAAAATCCCCCACTGCAACACAGCTGCCATTGGTATGAGGTAAAGAAATGGGCATACGATGAAATTGTCCTTTTCCATCATTAATATACAAGCGATCCTCCATCAATGGATCCAATTCAGGATTATCCCCTCCTCCACTGACAACATAAATATCAGGGTACCCATCGCCGTTGAAATCAATCAAATCTGCTGCAACATCTTCATATTTTGAATCAATTTCAAAATCTTTATTGATCGCCCTGTCAAATGACCCGTCTTTTCTGCCAAAGTACATTTGAGCTGCTTGATTGCGTCCTCCTCCTAAAAACAAATCCGGAATACCATCCCCATTGAGATCTGAAAAAATCATAGCAGGTCCTTCATAGGAGAGTCGTTGTGGTATTAATTTCTCTTCATTTTCATCATAAAACCGATTTTCTTCATGCTTGATTTGCAGTACTAATTTCTGAATTTGAGAGGGATCAACATCCTTTCTATACTGGTTCATGTCTTTATTTAGTGCCCTTGTGACGGTTTTGAGTTCATTAACCGGAAGATGTAATAATTTTTGGACATATTGATCAGGCCATACAACAATGACGGAGTCTACTACAGACATAGTATCCAAGCCAAAATGCAAAAGATGTGTGCTGGCAGACATAAACCCTTTAACCGTTTGAAGTTCCTTTATAAAAACTTGATTGCTGGTATGCAGATATACCTTTGTCCCTTTCGTATTTGCAAATTCATGATTGCCTTCTAAGCGGAAAGCAATCCAGTTTTTACCTTTGGTTGTATTCTCATAAATGGTTGCAACGGAGTTGACATTGTTGACAATAATATCCAGATCACCGTCAAGATCCAGATCTGCAAAAGCGGCTCCGGTAGAAAAGGAAGGCGCTCCAATAAAATCTTTATGAAACTGCAATAACTCCGATTGACTGAAAAGTATATTTCTTATTGGTTGCTCTGGCATTTTATCAATTAACGCTTTGCTTCTGCCTTGTATGGATCCTTCATTCTGAATGTCAAATTGCGCCAGAAAATTGATATAGTCAAGATCATTGGGTCTTTTTACAATCCCATTACTGACGAATATATCTGTCAACGTGTTGTTGTTAAAATCCTGTAATAACACCGACCAACTCCAGTCTGTGGCAAAAGTCCGGGTCATATATGCTACATCTGAAAATGTACCATCGCCCTGGTTCAATTGAAAGTGATTACGAGCCTTTTGCGGTTCATAACCAAAATCTTTTTTAATCCTTTTTACCTGATCACTGTCTTCTCCTGCCGAAACCAATAATACTTCCTCTTCAAAAGGGAGCATATCAGTGGTAAAAATATCCGGATATCCATCATTATTGATGTCTGCAATATCTACCCCCATGCTGAACTGAGTGGAGTGGGACAACATACCTGCTACGGATTCGGTGAATGTCTTATCTCCATTATTCATGTATATATAATCGTTTTCGTGAAAATCATTCCCGACATAGATATCTATCCAACCATCATTGTTGAGATCAGCAGCTGCAATGGCCAGTCCATACCCCAAAGGACTGTTATAGATGCCTGCTTTTTCGGTAACGTCCACAAATTTTCCGCCTTCATTGATTCTGTTTTCATAAAACCGATCTCCTGCATAAATGTCCTTTTCCTTTCTTTTTTCTATTGAACCATAGCTGTTTATATTGTGAATATTATGATTCAAAAGATAAAGATCTAAATCTCCATCATTATCATAATCTATAAACAGTGCCTGAGTAGATAATCCACGAAAATCGAGCCCATATTCTTTTGCTTTTTCACTAAAAGTACCATCCCCGTTATTGATATACAGTCGATTGTAAATATCGTCTGGATCGGGCAATAATGATACTTTACAAACATAAATGTCCAACAGACCATCTCCATTAACATCTTCCATCACTACACCGGTCGACCATGAGTGATCCATGTTAATACCTGCCTGGCTTGTTATGTCTTCAAATTCAAGATTTCCTTTGTTGAGGTACAGGCGATCCGGAGACTGATTTCCACAAAAGTATATATCTTCCAGCCCATCTCCATTGATGTCACCAACGGCCACCCCTCCTCCATTGTAATAATACATATACTCAACAATATTTAAAATTTGAGTATCAAACAAAGGGTTAACAAAGTCAATTCCCGTATCATCAGCCGATTTCGGAATGAATGTCCCTGCATTTACTTTCGTTTCCGGCTTTCTGTCACATCCTACCCCAATGATCATCAGACCTATCCAAAATATACCCTTCCTTAATTGCATTACTTCAATATTTTTAGGCAAACTGCCTCTTCATTATTTCTAAAAATGAAAATTCTATCATCATCCAGATAAATGTCTCTCATTTCGCCCCGGACAAGAAAGCCATACTCATAAGTTTTATCTTCAAAATTTCCTTTCC
Organism: Saprospiraceae bacterium; assembly: GCA_035327565.1. Lineage (GTDB taxonomy): Bacteria > Bacteroidota > Bacteroidia > Chitinophagales > Saprospiraceae > JABDLO01. The sequence goes on along the minus strand of DAOLDB010000003.1, from coordinate 21,132 downwards.
CGTCATTGATCAGGATATGTCCATAAGATGCATCATACCTGCCCACCTCGGGTTGAACACCATACAAATTTCCGCCCAAAATCAAATCTGGAAACCCATCATTATTAATATCCTTGATACCAATGGCATATATGGGGCTGATTTGAGCCGATAAGGGTAAACTCATTTTAGAAAATTTGAAATCCCCTTCATTTATCAAGACCATCGACCGCATTTCGTAGGCTTTATGGATATGGGATAATTGCAGAATCTCATATGAAAATATGTCCTCCATAGTGGCATCTTTAAATGACTCAAAGCTGGGATATTTTTTCTTCAGTCCCGGTAAACGGGTCATCAAATTGTGACGCAGTGCATATGGATAGGTCTTGCCGTTTTCATGGACACTGCTCAATACACCTTCAGGATCTCCATTTTCATCAAAATCATTAAAATACAGTTTAACCGGGCGGTTCTCTCCTGCTTTAAAGCGACTATTCAGACCATGGTTTCCCAAAACGATATCCAGATCTCCGTCACCATCAATATCTACAACTTTCATCGTATTCCACCAACCATTCAGATCTTCTCCCAAACTCATTTTCTTAAATATTCCATTTTCGTTAACGAAAATATAAACGGACAAAAATTCACCCGTGACTACCAGTTCTTCTATTCCATTGCCATTAAGATCAGCAAAATATGCATCCGTTATCATTCCAAATTCACGAAGCTGGGGGCATCTGGTTTCCGTTTCATCAGTAAAATTCCCATTTCCATCATTCATCAAAATATATCCTGATCCCGGAGCGCCATATCTTCCAGTTTTTACTCTCTCTCCAACAAAAATGTCCAAACTGCCATCCCCATCGATATCACCAAAGGCTACAGCGCCGGTACTGATTCTGTGTTCGGGAGCCGGCAAAACCTGGTCCATAAGAGTCATATTTCCTTTTCCATCATTTAAAAATATTCTGTCATACAGATAGTCAGAATATTCTGATAGTTCAACTCCTCCGCTGGCTACGTACAAATCCAGATCACCGTCATTGTCAATATCAATCAGGTAGCATCTGATATGTTCAGCTTCCTTTAATTGTTCAAAATCAGTATTCACAGGTTGTTTCATAAAAGTACCATCTGCTCTCTGCAAATAAATACTAGTGGCCTGACCTTTTGGTCCCGGAATAACCCAATCATTTAACCCATTGCCGTTGAGATCTCCCATTGCCACTTTAGGTCCTTGGGTAGATAACATATGATAATTGAGCCTCTCTCTATTGAAATCAATGTAAAAATTCTCTTTATGTATGTAAGGTAGTACATGGGATATGTTATCAAAAAAAGGTTCTGCTTTAGGTTGATCTTTTTTATAGGACTCCGCTGCTCCTTCTGATAGCCTTAGTGTTTGATTCACCGCTACCGACTTAATTTCAGATACTTTCAGCGATGGCCAGGTTACTTTTACGTCCACCACTTTTGCATTACCTACTCCTGCATTGATCCTGTGGTCCATACTGGATTGAAACCCACGGGCAGGCTGATTATCATAATAAAGAGTACCCTCGTTTTCTGTTTTTATTTCTATCCTGGCGCCTACGGCCTTCGTATTCATTCCTTCGCCCTGTAATTCAAATTTTAAAAAATGGTTGTCTTCAAAGATTTGTCTTGACTTATTTTCAAAAATAAAAGGAGGCATATTCACATTATTCACCACCAGGTCAATATCTCCGTCGTTATCAAGGTCACTATAGGCACTACCATTTGAAAAGCCCGGCTTTAAAAGTCCACTTTCTACATACTTCCGAAATAGAAGATTGCCTTGATTCTTGAAGGCATGATTAGGTACTGGACGGGAAGGAATCATTTCAATCAGTTCGCTGTAATTTACCCCTTCTTCCCGGATTATGGATGCCATGACCGATTCATTGGAAATGTATTGGAGGTAATCCTGATCCGTTAAATCCCGGTAGATGCCATTGGCAATGAATAAATCTTTATAACCATTATTATCCATATCAAAAAACAATGCTCCCCAACTCCAGTCAGAGGCCTCTACTCCCGCCATCCTTCCTATTTCTGAAAATGTGCCATTTTTATTGTTCAATTGGAAGGTATTTCTGATAAATTGGTGATGGTATCCGTTGTTTACTCCATACATGTACCGATCCCAATCTTCAAATGTGGTTACCGTCTTGAGCCGCGAGTAATCTGAAGGAAGCATATCTGTGACAAAAATATCATTGTATCCATCATTATTGATATCAGCTATATCGGCCCCCATGGAAGCAGCACTGATCGCTGTCATTTGATTCACAAGATCTTCTTTGAATGTTCCATCCTTTTGATTGATATATAAATAATCCCTTTCAAAAAAGTCGTTTGAAATGTAGATATCTTCCCATCCATCATTATTAACATCACCTACACTGATGCCTAATCCAAATCCAATGACACTGCCATAAATACCAGCTTCTTCGCTGACATCAACAAATTTTCCGCTATCATTTCTATATAATTTATCACCTCCTTGGTGGTCTCGTTGTGGCCTTTCGTTCTTTCGCAGGTTAAAACTACCAATGGCCTGAAAAGAGTTATTCAATATATAAACATCTAAGTCGCCATCTTTGTCATAATCAAAAAAAGCAGCATGTGTAGAAAACCCGGGATCGTTCAAACCATATTCTTTGGCTTTCTCGGTAAATGTCATATCACCATTATTTATAAAAAGCTCATTTTCTTTATTATCACCTTTTACATCTCCAGAATTGCAAACATATATATCCAACCAACCATCGCCATTGATATCGACCATAGTTACTCCGGTTGACCATGCCTTGCTTCCTCCTACACCTGCAGAACTTGTTATGTCTTCAAATTTCCAGTTACCTTTATTTATATATAATTTATTTTGGCCCTGGTTGGAAACAAAATAAATATCAGGCAATCCATCATTGTTAATATCCCCTATGGCTACACCTCCACCATTATAAAAATTCCTGTAGCGGTATATATTGTAATCATCCGTATCTGTAAGCTCATTAATAAAATCAATCCCCATTGCAAGGTTATTTCTCAATTCAAATAGTTCAACGCTCACCTCTCTGTCCCTGCATCCACCCATATAGAACAGTCCAATAAAAACCAGGGATATCAAATGATTTTTCATGTGCTTCTTATGTTTTCTGCCTTTGTCCTTTTTTCAATTGTTCTCGAAACTTATGTCGCAGATCTTCGATTTTTACCGCTACATCCTTTGCGTCTTTTGGATAGATAAGAATTTGCCTGCTTCCATCAATTTTAGCATAAGCAGCAAGATGAGTATCTTTAATATTGATCTTCATGAATGCATTTCCAGGATAATTTCGAGTAAAATGTTCCTTTAAGTCCTCAACCAATATTCCTGACTGGAGATGCTCTAACCAGGGGGACCACGATAAATAGTTATATATCATATCCATTCCTACCATTATATCATTTTCATCAAATATTCCATAAAATAACATTTCCTTTCTGTATATGACTTCACCTGTACTATCATAAGGCTCTGTATACTTGGCGTAGTTATTGCCAGGTCCTTCAGAAATCAATTGCTGTTTATTAAGATCCCAGCATATTGAATAAAAATCTTTTTTGGTTTGACCGATTTTCATACCAAAAATTAAACTGTCAAAAACTTCACGACTGGACAATCCTGCTTCAACAGCTTTTGTATATTCCGACTTGCAGGAAGAAAAAGTGATGACTATGGTGTAAAGGATTAACCTGGTCAAAAAGTGATTCAATATTCTATGTTGCATAAGAGTAGTTCGTCATTATTTCTTCCAAATGCAAAACGATCATTCAGACGCTGAATGGCGCGGATTTCCCCCTGAATAAATAACGGTTTTGGAGTTCCAAAAATAATATTTTCATTATCTTTTACAGTCTTCACTATCCATCCATGTGAAGCATCATTCCTTCCAAATTGTGGTTTTACCCTGTATTGATTCCCTCCTAAAAGAATGCACCATGCTTTTCCATCTTTCATACTACTTATGGCATGCACAGATGAATATTGGACTTCAAACGGCAGTATTTCCTTTTTCCATTGATTTCCATTTCTCCTTAGCAGGATTGACCTGACTTCATTTAATCGTTTAATATGCGATTGATCAATCGCATCCTTTGAAAACAACTGACTGATTTCTGCTTTGGCTAACAAGTTATATTTGGAGAATTTTTTTCTTAAAAATGGCATTTGGGAATACATTTCGTCTAAGTCATGGATAGGATAATATTGATCTCCTTGTGGGTAACAAATGATTTGTTCTATCGTCTCATTATTATCAAAATCATTCATGATCATTATCATTCCCGATCTATAGAAAGAATTAAGGCCAACATTTCCGGCAATGATTTCTTTTTGTCCATTCCCATCAAGATCGATAGCATACAATACGTTCCAAAGCCCGCTACTTTCCTTAACACTATCAATCGCTGAGTGGGGGAATGAACCTGATCGATTCAGTGCAGTCACAATGGGCATCCATTGTCCTGCTATCATTAAATCCTCATATCCATCATTGTCAATGTCAACAATCGCAAGACTGGTACACATTCCTAAATCCTTAAGCGATTCAGGTACATCACTAATAAAATTCAAATCTCCCTGGTTATAAAGGATATGAACACTGCCATTCATTCCATACTGTTCAGGTTTTCCTCTTTCCACGATGACTATATCCTTTCTTCCATTCCGGTTTAAATCAGCGAACCCTACATCACCCGTCCAAATGGGATGCAGGAAAGGCAAATCTTTAGTTTGTGTCAGGTTGCCAAATCCATCATTAATCATCAATATATCATCAAGTTCTTTTCCATAGGAAGAAAATGTCTTACCTCCGTGAGCTATATACAAATCAAGATCTCCATCCCCATCAATATCAACAAATGATGCTTTTACAACTTCTGATTTTGAAAATGATTCAAATGGCTGAGTGATTGAATTATATCCATTTTTCCCGGATAGAAATAACACAGAAGGTTGATTTTTTCCTCCGCCACAAAATATATCATCTATCCCATCTCCATTAATATCACCTACAGCCATTCCCGGACCTTCAAAACCTGGCATCTCTATGAGCAGTCTTTCTCTTGTAAATAAATTAAATGAAACCTCTTCATGAGCAAAAGCAATAGTACTTTTATTGCATTCCCACTTTGGATTCTCTGCATTTGACCCATATAAAGTAATATTGGCTTCACTCTGATTTACTGAATATGTTTTATTGGTTTTTAAATGGGTTAGTTCAGTTACTTTTCTATCGGGCCATATCACCAAGACAGAATCTACTTCTATGCTATTGCCGGTGCCAAAATGAAGGATTGGCTCTACAGAAGATTGGAATCCTCTGGAAGGAAAATTTTCGACCATCGCTTGCTTGCCATTATACTTGATGATAATCTTGGCACCGATAGCAAAGCGATTCATCCCTTCTCCTTTCAGTTTAAATCTTATACTCCTGTTTAATGCCGTATCAAGATTATTTCTATATACAAATGCTGGCATGTTGACATTATTCACCACCAAATCCAGATCTCCATCATTATCCAGATCGGCATAAGCGCTTCCATTGCTAAAACTTAATTGATTCAAACCCCACTCCTCTGACACCATCTCAAATTGCATATTTCCTAAATTTTTGAACATGCAATTCATAACAGGTACGGATGGCATACTGTCGATGAGCATAGTCAGTACCTGCTCCTTCCTTTCAATCATGGATCGGATCATTGTCTCATTGGCTGAATAATTGAGATAATCCTTGTCCAAAAGATCTTTGAATATTCCGTTACTCACAAAAAGATCTTTCAATCCATCATTATCATAATCCTGCGCCAACGAAGCCCAACTCCATTCTGTATCTGCCACACCGGCAAACCGGCTGATATCTAAAAACGAATGGTTTCCTATATTGCGATGTAAGGAATTTCGTGAATACTGATGATGATAGCCTTTGCGGAAAGCCTCCTGATATTTATCCCAGGTTTCATATACATTCTTGCTCCTTCTCCGGATGTGATCACGTGGAAGCATTTCAGTTACAAAGATATCGCTTAAAAGGTCATTGTTGAGATCAGCTGCATCTGCACCCATGGAACCCATGGACATGCTTGGAAAAGCAATATCACTAACTTCCTTAAAAGTACCATTGCCCTGATTAATGTACAGATAATCTTTTTCAAAAAAATCATTGGATATAAAAATATCCGGCCAATGATCTCCATTAAAATCCCCAAGGGTAACTCCAAGGCCGTAACCAATCTTGCTAGAGTAAATATTTGCCTCTTTTGTTACATCCACAAAGACGCCATGATCATTTCTCAAAAGTTTGTTTCCTTCATAATCAGAAAAGTTTCTCTGGCCCTCTATAAAGTCAAAACCTCCAACTGACCTGAGAGAATTGCTAAGTAAATAACAATCAAGGTCTCCATCTCCATCATAATCAAAAAAGGCGGCGTGTATGGATAGTCCAGTTATATCCAATCCATATTCAGCTGCACTTTCTTTAAATGTCAGGTTCCCCTGATTAATAAAAAGCTCATTATGTCTGTTAGCCCCTCCTGGGGGTCCGGCTTTACAAACATAAATATCTAAAAGGCCATCTCCGTTGATATCAACCATTGTTACCCCAGTTGACCACACCCCACTGCAGGCAACCCCTGCCTTTTCTGTAATATCTTCAAACACCCAATTTCCCTTATTCAAATATAATTTATTGTCGCCCAAATTACCTGTAAAATATATATCAATCAATCCATCGTTGTTAATATCCCCTAAAGCTACTCCCCCTCCGTTATAATAATTTCTGTAGGTATATGTATTAAATTCTTCCGTATAGGGCACATCATTTCTGAAAAAAATTCCTGTTAATTCCGAATCAAGAAGAGTAAAAAGGGCTTCAGGATTATCCTTTCTGCATGAAGATGTCAGGAGTAAAATGAAAAAAAAGAAATGCGGCAAAGGCTTCATGAATGGAATTCAAAATGTTGTATAAGCAAAAATAACAATTTGAATAGAGTCCTGCACAATTCTATAACCAGAACTCAAAGAGACTTAAAACAATAGACTTCTTCTATATAGGATAAAAAAAAAAGAGCCACCCCGATCAGAAGTGGCTCTATTAAATTTTAAAAACCTAATCAATATCCTGTATTCTGAGTCAATGGATTTGCACTTCCAGAACTAGCTATAATTTGCTGCTGCGGAATTGGAAATACATTACGGAAAGGTTGAGAAGCTGGTTTTTCCCACCAAGAATCATTATATTTTCCAAAGCGAATAAGATCTGTTCTACGTAATCCTTCCTGGAACATCTCTCTTCCTCTTTCTCTAATGAATTCATCGGCATTCAAAGAAGTGTATGCAGGGACCTTCGCTCTGGCACGTATAATGTTAACATCCGGGATTGCATTATTCCAGTTACCTGTATGCCGTGCCATGGCCTCGGCTCTGATCAAATATAACTCACCTAAACGAACAATAGGGTAGTCATTATCCTGATCAGGTCTTCCTAACTGCTTATAACTGAATTTCGCAGGTCTGGCGCCGGCTTGTCTTAATGAGTTAGGTGCCAATTCATTGATTCTTGGCGTATAATTTAACTGTAGATCGCCAGAATCAGAAGCGTAATCAAGGACTGCTGATCCTCCAAAGTCTAATTGTGGACCTACAAGGAAGTTAGCCGCTTTTCGTGCATCCCCATCGGCATAAGAATTATAAAACTCTTCCAATGTGGCATAACCATTCCAAGGTTGGGCCTGGAAATTGTAGGTGAATTGGCTGGAGTAATGCAAATTCATTTTTGCAAAATTCATACCTCCAGCCCTGGCCTCATCATAAAATACAACAAAAATATGCTCCTGATTATTGGCATTATTAGGAGCAAAGACAGCTGCGTAGCCTTCAAGGTCAGCAGGATCACTAGCTACTGCAGGTCTTCTTCCCAGATTAGGTACTCTACATCCGTCCCCGCACAATGCATAAGCACCGCTATCAATAACATAGCCGGCAGCAATCGCTGCTTTATCATACATGGCAGTACCTGTCCAAACTTCTGCATTCAGATACACTTTTGCAAGAATACCCAAAGCTCCATATATATTGATTCTGTATGGGTTAGGTGCAGATCCTAAAGGACTGTTGGAAAGATCCATCCCTTGTGACACAGCGGAGATATCCAGTGCATTTAGTATTTCGCTTTCAACAAAATTAAATACCATTTGCCTGGAAACCTGTGGAGCATCAACCCCTGGTTGAGTAACAATTTTTACACGACCAAACATATCCATTAATCTCATGTAAAAGTATGCTCTCAGTACTCTAACTTGTGCTAAAGCATTGGCGTCTAAATCGCTCCTTTGTAAAAATTCATTGCATGTGTTAATCGCACCATAATGGTCATTCCAGGTATTGTTAATGAAAGCATGGTTAGGTGCATATGTGTGCCGGTGAAGCTCTATCAGGATACCTCCATCAAACCAGTCTCCCCCTTTTGCAGCAATGCATTGCTCATCAGAGGTTATGGTTTGTACTGAATAATAAGATCCATGATTGGCTGTACCTGTTCCTCTCAATCGGGAGAAAGCAGCTTCGAGTACATCTCCCCCTGCACCTCCGCCACCGGTATCCAATCCGGGTAAGCTTATATCGTTTGTAATATCTCCTTTCAATACCTCCTCAAGATCAGTGCAAGCACTCGCCATTAAAAAGAGGCAAGGAAAAATTAAAAATTTTATTAACCTTTTCATTTTTATAAGTTTTTAAAAATTAAAGTTTACTCCTAATGTAATGGTTCTAGGCATAAAAAAGTTGTTTCTACTGTCAATACCCGATGCTAGTACATCCGGATTGCTTCTGTCCTCTAAAGCGCCATTATCCACTGCTCCATAGTATACCAATGCCGGCTCAGGTACTGCACCTGTATAACCCGTGATGACAAATGCATTTTGAATGGTAAGACCTACATTGAGATTGTTGATAACATTACTATTGATGGGAATGTTCTTAGCAATGGTCAGGTTATCAAGCATAAAAAAGTCTGCTTTTTCAACATATAATGAACTGAAACGTGCTGCGGTAAGTCCTTCAACCGCCAATGGGGAATTCACAAAATTATAGGAAGTTTGTGAAGCCAGACGGGGCTCATAGAATGCTCTGAAGGTATTTACCAAACTATGTCCAAAGGCTCCTCTGAAAAAAGCATTTATATTCCAGCCTTTGATATTTAAATTATTTGTCCAGCCCAATTCCATCGTGGGTATTCCACGACCCAACACTTCAAAATCAGCATTAGGATCATTCCATCTGTCCTGATCGGATATAATCATACCGTCTTCATTGATATCCTTAAAAATAGGTGCTCCATTCTCTCCCACTCTGTCAAATACGGGACCCCAAATCTGTCCTATAGGTGCACCTTCTTCTACCAATATCATATCTGTACCATTCTGACCGGGAGCTCCCAAATTACCTCTGATTGCACGATCCACAATGAACTCAGTTAAAACGGTTCGATAAGTAGATAACACAATCCCTGTGGTATAGTTTAGATTGCTACTTCTAACCAAGTCATAACCTAATTGCAACTCGAGTCCTTTGGTATTAAGTCTACCTGCATTGACCGTTTGTGTCGGAGCTCCAAATACAGCTACATCTACAGGTACTGTAAGAATAAAGTCACTGATATCTCTGTTATAAATATCAAATGATCCCTTCAATCGACCCATACCAAAGTCGATACCGAGATTTGTTTCTGCTTTTTCTTCCCATTTCAGATCGGGGTTGGCCGCTCTTTGCAGTACAGTTGTAACACTACCATCAGGACCATTGATAACTTGCCTCAATTGGGTAGCCAGACCATTTTGTAATGGCAACGATCCTGTTACTCCATACCCTAGTCGAACTTTTAATATATCAACACCTCCAAAATTGAGATAATTATTCAAATCCACTCCAACGCCGATGGCAGGGAACCATCCCCACCTGTTGTCAGGACCCAATTTGGTTGATCCCTCTCTTCGGATCGATGCATTAACAAAGATCGCATCATTAAGCGTATAATTGGCCCGTGCAAAAAATGCAATAATTTTTTCATCAGGCGATGCAGTTGAATTTGCGTTGATAAAACCTGCATTTTGAAGATCCTGAGCATCCTGAATTCTGAAAGACCAATTAATTGAGTTGTCGGGGAAGTCTCCGATTTCAAAGAAACGGTTTTCAAAATTGTTCTGCTGGAATGAATATCCTCCGGTTAAAGTTAAGTTGGAGTTGCCAAATGAAGTTAAGTATGTACCATAAGCTTCATACAGACTAAACCTGGATTCATCATTGTACATACTGACCAATCCCTTCCGCACAGGACTGGTAGCATTGCCTCTAAAATGAGATGTAGTTGGGAAATACTGCCGGTTGTTGGAAGTGTTGGTTTGTTGAGCTATTCGAAAATAACCTGTAAATTTTTCAGAAAAGCTATACCCAAGGTTTGCACCATAATTGAATTCAACACGTTTACCCAAATTTTGATTTTGATCAATAATCGAAACAGGATTAAAGGCATCAAATAATCCAAGCATCTCAAAGTAACCTCCAAATTGATCGGCATTAAATGGAAACGGAGAATCAGCTCCAGATACTGGGGCCGTTGGATTAAAGATCATGGCATAACGAAATGCTTCATTAAATGCAAAGTTTTGATCACGTTGGGTGAATGATGTATTGAAGTCAATTGCCAATTTATCATTCAATGCTTTTGTAGTTAAATTTAATCGGGTATTCAATTGATCGAATCCCGAAGTTCGTAATATACCATCCACCTGTCGGAGATTAGCTGAAACCCGGTAACTGGTATTGCCCTGTCCCCCTTCGGCTGACAATCCGTGAACCTGAGTGATACCTGTCCGCGTAACTTCGTCCAACCATAAGGTACGGGCGCCTAAATCTACACCCCCGACTGCAACAAATTCATCCGGAGTCATAATGGGGTGACCACGTAACACACTCGACGCTCCCACTTGACCGGAATAACTCATTCGTATTCTTCCATCTTTTTTAGTTCCTCTCTTTGTGGTAATGATAATTACACCACTGGAACCCCTTGAGCCGTAAATCGCTGCAGCTGAACCGTCTTTCAGTACATCCATCGATTCGATATCATTGGGGTCCAGGTTTTGTATAGACGCACCAATAATACCATCAATTACATACAAAGGCTCAACATTTGCTCCTACTGTAGAAAGTCCCCGGAGTCTGACAACACTGGGTGTGTTCGGATCCCCTCCCCGATTGTAAATCTGTAAACCGGACACCTTTCCCTGTAATAATTGCATCGGATCGGCAATAGGTCCCTGGTTAAATTCTTCCCTTCCGACACTGACAACAGCAGAAGTAACTTCTTTAGCACGTTGGGTTCCATAACCTGTAACTACAATTTCATCAAGAATTTGACCTTGTGTCAAGGACACATCGTATCGGTCGGCACTGCCAATTGCGACTTCAAGCGTACCATATCCTGTGTATGAAAATACAAGGATTTCTCCCAGGTCTGCATTGATCGAGTAAGAACCGTCAATATCGGTTATAGTACCCCTAAGCGTACCTTTCACCAAAATATTGGCCCCGATTAACGCTTCCCCATCACTTGCATCTGTAACTATTCCTGTAACTGTCCTTTGAGAAAGGCCTGTAACGACCATAACGCAAACCAGCAACAGAGAATATGACCATTTTACAAAAAATCTTTTCATGTGGCTTTAACGATTTGATAATGAATAATTAAGATAATGCTTAAGATAATACTTAGTGTTCTTTGTACACATAAGAAACCCAAACTTAACAATTTGTTGGCAATATTGTCTATCTATAGCTTATTATTTTTTAATTTTTCTCTCAACCAGATAAAAATGAAACGATTAAATCATTGAATTGTTGATCAAAAATAACAAAAATTTTTAACGTTTTTTTAACTGAAAGCGGAAAGGGATAATACAATATCAAAAATTGATTTTCAGATAATTATCAAATATTTTCATTTTATTATATTCAGTATTCTCTTCCTGCGCATCCTTGAAATTATTTTCTTTATTCAAATAAAAAATTGGGTCACACTAAAAAAAATAGCCAATTTGAAATTTTTCTGAGCTTTTGCTTGTCATTATGACAAGAATTTCTCCATATTGTTATATTTTTTTACGATGTATTAAATAATATTTAATGCCATTTTTTCAAAATGAAAAAACTAAAATTTATACTTCTATTTGTATTTCTTTGCCTCATCATCATCCTGTCCTGTAAGAGAGAGAATTCTCACTGGATGGAAAAAAGCGATAATCCAGAATTTCTCCATCGATCTATGAAAAAACTCACAGATATCATCGTATATGATATCTTTTCTCCTCCGGTTGCAAGCAGAAATTATGTTTACCCTTCTGTGGCAGCATTTGAGGTAATGAGGCATTCCGATACAAATTATCTTACACTGGCAGGGCAATTGAACGGTTTGGATCATACGCCTGATCCCGATAATGAATTCATTATAAATTATCCGCTCGCTGCAACTCAAGCTTTTTTGACTACTGCAAAAAGTTTTATTTTCTCGGAAGATAAATTGAATACCTTTCATGACGAAATCATACAGGAATTTAAGGATTTAAAAATACCAAAGGATGTTTTCAAGCGCTCCATTGACTTTGGCAATCTGGTTGCCCATCATATACTACAATGGTCGAAGAAAGATAACTATCATCAATCCCGATCTTTTCCAAAATTCAGTGTAACCGGAGAAAATTGGAAATGGAAGCCAACCCCTCCGGGTTATATGGATGCCATAGAACCGTCATGGAATAAAATCAGGACATTTAAATTAGATTCAGCACAGCAGTTTAAACCTCCATTTCATTCTCAATTTAATTTAGATCCTTCCAGTTCCTTTTTCAAAGAAACGATGGAAGTGTATCATGCGGTAAACGAAAGCGATGATGAACAGCGGGAAATAGCCGCATTTTGGGATTGCAATCCTTATGTGATCAATGTAACTGGTCATGTTATGCACGCTACAAAAAAAATTACACCGGGTGGTCATTGGATGAATATCGCTGGTATTGCCTCTCGAAAAGCAGGTCTGAACTACCTGAATTCATCAGCGGCCTATGCATTGACATCGATCACTTTGGCTGATGGATTTATTTCATGCTGGGATGAAAAATACCGGAGTAGTCTCATCCGGCCTGAGTCTGTCATTAACGAATACATTGATGAAGATTGGAAACCACTGCTTCAAACTCCTCCTTTTCCTGAATACACCAGTGGACATAGTGTTATTTCAAGCGCTGCGGCCACCGTATTGACTGCTTTGTTCGGTGACAATTTTGATTACATAGATGATACAGAGCTGGAATTTGGTCTGCCTGTCAGAGCATTTAAATCATTTTATGAAGCGGCCGATGAAGCGGCCATTTCAAGGCTTTACGGAGGCATACATTATCGGCCGGCTATTGATAATGGAGTGATCCAGGGGGGAAAAATAGGAAAGTGGGTGATTGAAAACATTACTATTGAATCAGGAAAAATCATGTTGGGTCAGTTGAGTCAAGTTGCTTTTGAAGACCAAACCTTGAACACCGGAAATTAAAAATCGTCTGACCTTTTTTCAATACAAGACATTCAACGACTAACTTTTAAGTGCATTTGCCATAAGATTTATTCTCAGGCCAATGTGATCATCAATTGCCCGGTCTGCAATATTGTCGAAAAACCTGTTTGAAAGAAACTTAATATCCCATAATGTCCTGTCAATAGTAAAAGGAGGAGTGACCACCTCTATTTTTTCTCCAGATAAATTAATATGGGCTTTAAATCCAATTTCCTTGGTAATGTCTTTGATTGTAAGATTCCCATAAATCATATGATTGGCAGAAGGATCGCCTTCCAGTTGAGTAATTTTAGAAATTTGAAACTGCGCGGTAGGATATACCCTCATATTGAAGAAATCTTCAGCTTTATCTTCAGTGGTTCCTTTTAAATGAGCCTCTAATCTATCTTTCCTTCCTCCGCTCAGATCTGTGACATTGATGGTGCTCATGTCAAAAATGAATTGTCCTCCAATCACCTTTCCATTTTCTATATACACCATCCCTTCCAAAAATTCAAGAGTTCCAGTATGGGTAGTGCCCGGTTTGGCTCCTTCCCAATAAACTATACTCTTGGTAACATCCAATTCGAATCCAGTTCCATATACTTCTGAAATCAAAGCAGCATCCGTAATTTCTGCTTTTTCGCCTTCAGCGGTTTTACATGATTGGATGGAAAAAATAATCCCGGCTGAAATTAAAAACATTGAAAAAAATATACGCTTATTCATCTTATATACTTTTGAAAAATTAACCATAAAAAGTAAGGTTTTCAGGAGATATATACCTAAGATGCTCAATAACCAGTGAGTTCTCAGATTTAATACCTAATAATTCTTGATCAGGTTCTTTGGGTAATGGTAAAAAGTTCATTCTCCAGAATTGAATACACATCCCCTATGGCTCCCATTACACTGATGTTGGAAGGCAAAGAAAGCGTCTGTACAATTGTTTGATATCCTGAAATAAATATCTGGCTGTCTTGAAGATAATTACCTATTTCATCAATATATGGCTGCAGTGGTGACTCTGAAAAGCTTTCATTAAAAAATGTGAATATCATATGGCTTTTAAAGATTTGCTGAGCTTCAATGACCTCTATCAAAGGAACAAAAGTTCCCAGATTCAAAACATCTATTCCATTTTTCTTTAATATATAGTGCAGATATAAAAGGCTAAGTTCCTGAGATTCACCTTCTGGTAAATAGACCAATGCCTTCCACCGGGGTTTGGGCAATTTAAGCCGATCAATGGATACCACCAGCTTCCTCCTTATAATGTAGCTAACAAAACTTTCATGAGCCCCTTTGATTGATCCGGTAAACCACATCGTACTGATTTTATCCAGAAACGGATAAATAACATCATTCATGGTGCTTTCCAAACCATCCGCCTCAATATGCTTTTCCAGAATACTATTGAATTTTCTTTCATCCAGTTCAAACATAGACAAAACCAATCCATCTATATTTCCTTCATGCAATACATCCACATCTGTAAGGGCAGCGACTGTTTTGACGATTTCCTCCTCACTCATTTTTGCGATCTGCGATATTTTGTATCCATTTTTATTGAGAAGAGCTATATTCAGAATGCGCTGCAAATCCTCATTCAAATAATACCTGATGTTGGTTTCAGTCCTTCTGGGTACAAGAATATCATATCTTTTCTCCCAAATTCTAAGAGTGTGCGCCTTAATTCCCGATAAATTTTCTATATCCTTTATGGAATAGACAACCATATATGCATTAACTTGTTACAGTTAGAAATAGAAATTACAACAACTTGTTCCTTCGATTGTTTAGAAGCGTTTACCATGGTATCTTTTTTTAAACGATAAAGAAACCAATAATTTATATTATATGGTCGTTACTTTAGGCTTTATAGGTTAAAATGGAATGAATATTAATTTTAAAAAATGAAAATAGGAGTTGTTTGTTATCCCACATATGGAGGTAGTGGTGTGGTTGCTTCAGAGTTGGGTATTGGTATGGCTAAAAGAGGACATGAAGTCCATTTTATCACCTATAAAATGCCTCCTCGATTATCGTCTTTTCAAAAGAATTTATATTTCCATGAAGTAAGCTCTGTTTCCTATCCTTTATTTGAGTATTCCCCTTATGAAAGTGCTCTGGCAAGTAAATTGGTAGATGTTGCTATTTATGAGGACCTGGACATCATACATGTGCATTATGCTATACCTCATGCCATGGTGGCCTATATGGCCCGGGAAATCTTGAAATCAAAAAATAAGCGCATTCCATTTATTACTACACTGCATGGTACAGATATTACACTGGTGGGTTCAGATCCTTCTTTTGCTCCTGTGGTTGAGTTTTCAATCAATAACTCGGATGGTGTCACTGCGGTTTCAAAGTTTCTGAGACAAGAAACTTTGAATGCATTTGATATTACTAATGATATCCGAGTGATCTACAATTTTATTGATTTTACTCGATTTAAAAAAGAAAATAAAAGTCACTTCAAAAAAGCGATTGCACCGGATGGTGAAAAAATCCTGGTCCATATTTCTAATTTCAGAAAAGTGAAAAGGGTAGAGGATGTAGTGTATATTTTTCAAAATGTAATTGATCGTTTAGATGTAAAAATGCTTATGATCGGTGATGGTCCGGAAAGAAAATCTATTGAAGATCTATGCAGAAGTTTAGGATTGTGCGAACATATCCGGTTTTTAGGAAAGCAGGATGCAGTGGAAGAATTGCTTGCCGTTTCAGATCTTTTTATACTCCCTTCAGAAAATGAAAGTTTTGGTTTGGCGGCACTTGAAGCAATGGCATGTGAAGTGCCTGTAATTTCCTCCAATATTGGAGGTCTCCCTGAAGTAAATCTATCGGGAATTACAGGATTTACATCCAACGTGGGGGACATTGAGGATATGTCAAAAAATGCCATTTTCATTCTTGAGAATGAAGAAAGACATGCACAATTCAGTCTGAATGCTTTACAGCATGCAAAAAAATTCAATATAGACAACATTATTCCTGTGTATGAAGATTACTACCTGGAAGTAATTGAAAAAATAAGATTCACCGCCCTGAAAACATAATTTTAGTAACAAAACTATCCGGGCTATCAAAACCTTCAGGCCTTCCGGTACTAAATACTAAAAAAATACCCGGCCTGGCTATTTTGCCCGTTAAGCCTTCTCCATTCCAAATGGCTTGTCCACCTAAAGCCTGCGTTTCGTAAATCAATCTTCCGGAGATATCTGTAATTTTTACCTGAGCATTTCTTGCTAACCCTTTAATCGCAATAGGCCCGTTATAATCAGGGGGTACAGGATTGGGAAAAGCATAAACTTCTGAAGAATGCCTGCTGTGACCTGCGGTGGTTTCTGTTCTGATTGCCTGTAATCCTTTCTCTGTAGCTATGTACATAACTCCATTGTCATCATCGAATTGTAATGCAACAATAGAGTTGTCGAAAAGCGGGCTGTTTTTAATATGATAATGTGCAATCTGGCTTTCTACCGCAGGATCCATTACAAATATCCCATTATCGGTCCCAAACCATTTCCGGTCTGCACCATCGACTTCTATGGCTTTCACATTTTCAGTTTCGAGTAAAAATCCTAACTCACCATCCACTTCTATAAGTTTCCTGTTGCCCCTGATACAATCCGTCTGGAAGGGGTCAAAACATTCAAAGACGATTGCTCCCTCTGAGGTGCCTGCCCAAATAAATCCCATTCGATCTTCTTTGAGTGTAAATATAGTGGAGGAAGGCAATAGGCTGTTATTTTGATTGATCTGAATAAACCGGTAATCCCCGACATTCTGAATTGAGCTTCCTTCATGAAACACCAGGATTCCCCGAGCAGCTCCCAAAGTAATCACCCATTTATTACCATTTCTGTCTGTAGCAATATCTCCCAATCGACGCTCTCCAGGTACAGCAATAGAATGCCATTCCCCTTCTTTGGTTCTAACTACCAAAGGCTGTGGTGCATTGAAATTGCTTATCCACAAGTTTCCAATTAAATCATATTTTAAATCAGCGATACGCACCCTTATATCACCTTCTGCGATTTGCAAGCTTGAATTTACATCATTATGTTCCCAATATTCTCCGGTTTCAATATCGTATTCAAATAATCCGTTCCAGAAAGTACCGGCCTGGACTCTTTTACCGTCTGGGGAAAAAGTTACTTTAAAAAAGTTAAGATAACGATTGTCTTTGAAAGGAATAAAATTTTGCTCATTAAGATTCGTCCATTTACGATCCTTATATATGGAAAAACCATCCCGGTTGAACAAATCCTGGTAATTGTCAGAAACTCCCCCGGAAGCAGTAATTAATACTCCATTGGCTATATCCATATCACGTACTTTTTCAGAATACGGACTATTGTATGTAAACCTGATACATTGACCATCTATTCCTGTTACTCCTCTGAAATCCCTGAAATCATCAGCAAACCAAATGATTCCCTTTTGATCCTCAATTGAATATCTGATCCTGTCTATGCATACATTACTTCCTTCCATCCAGCCCGATTCAGCAGTATGATAAAATATCCTGCTGTTGGTACTGGATCTTAAGCCCGCCATTAAGTACTTCCTGTCTCCAGAAATATACTGAATATTATATGCGGGATCGGGAACACTGAGCTCTTTTTCGAACATCAGATTTTCGTCACTCGAATAAATATTCTTTCCATCCGAAAAATAAATGCGATGTTTGTGGGTGTGAACACTTTTTGCTTCGTATAAAATGGGAAGCCCGTTAATTTCGCCCAATAATCTCCACCGACTAAAATCTGCTATATTTGTTACTTCATCTGTGTTTACCACATACAGCCCATCATCCGTTCCGGCAAAAATATAATTACCTAAATGGGATACGGAATTGACAGGGAAATTAGTGAATATAGTAGAACCAAATTCTCTTCGCCGGGTTCTGTATTCTACCATACCAAAAGCAGTTGAAAACAGCATTCGATCACCATTCAGGATATGGACATCCAATATCCGCTTACTGCCTATGATCGTGCTGGAATTCAATATATCTGGAATATTAACCACCCCATCACCGGCGTAAATGTCAATGTTGCTATTGGAATATACTATGACCAAATGTTTATTGTATGGATCATAGTAGATGTTTTCAATACCCGTATCACTTAGCCCATCAACCTTACTGAAAAAATGTACAGAATTGTCTTCCTTTGACAGGAATATCAATGAAAAGTCGGTAGCATAAGTGATAAAATTTTCGGTCTCTGCAATTGATAATCCGCGTATATATGGCAAATGAGATTTCCATTCACCTATTACCATATCCCCTTGAGTAAAAAGGGTTGTCGGAAGCACAAAGCTAACAAAGCAATATATGGCCCATTGATTCATAAAGTAAAATAATGGAAATCCGTCCGTCTTCTTTCCATTCAAAACTTTACTCACAAAATGATGTATCATCAATGGTTGTTTAATGAAATAATAATAACCATAACTCATTTAACGACCAAACCCCAGTTAAAATTTGTATCTGATTTTTAATTCTTATTCGTTGTACGTTTCTTGTAAAGGGAAGAGTTCAATAGATATTCATATACAGCGTCAGGAACCAAATATCTGATTGATTTTCCTTGTTGAATCACTTCTCTGATGTAAGAAGCCGATATGTCCAATAATGGAGCTTCAAAAGTACGCACCTTAGGATGATTGAAATAGGCTCCTTCTTTGGTTTTGGGTCTTTTGTACAGATATATAAAATAATGATCCAATATAAATTGATAATTTTTCCATTTTTGGATTGTAGCAAGGTTATCACCGCCCATAATCAATACGAAATCTTTATCGGGAAATTTTTCTTTTAAATATATAAGGGTTTCAACTGTGTATGACGGCTTAGGTAATGAAAATTCAACATCAGATGCTTTGACCTGGGTGTTTTCACCTATTGCTAATTGCACCAGGTGAAGACGATCATAATCTTTTGCAAGACTTTCCTTTAACTTTAATGGGTTCTGGGGTGATACAACCATCCACACCTGATCCAGGTCCGTATGATCCACCATAAATTGGCTTATGATCATATGACCTGTGTGAACAGGATTAAATGAGCCGAAAAACAATCCAATCTTCAAAAGGAAATGGAATATATAAATAAAATAAATTCAAAAAAAATGATTGATAAGACATATAGGTATATATTTTATCAAGCCTGTTAATTACTCATCATCACCGGCATGGCAAGCATCAACAGATGCTGGTCTTCGGCTTGTTCTGCTGGCAAAAGAATACCCGCCCTGCTGGGCTTAGAAAGTTCCAGCATAATTTCGTCGGAGTCAATAACACCGAGCATTTCTACCATAAATTTAGCATTGAATCCAATGGTCATGGGTTCGCCAAGATATGAGCATGCCAATTGCTCCGTAGCTTCATTGGAAAAGTCTATATCCTGAGCAGAAATAGTAAGGCTGTTTTCAGATAAATTTAAAATCACCTGGTTGGAGGATTTATTTGAATATATAGAAATTCTTCTCAGAGAATTTTGAAAATCTCTCCTTCCAATGGTCAATAAGTAAGGGTTTTCCACGGGAATAACTGAGTTATAGTCCGGGTATTTAGCGTCCAATAATCGGCAGATAACCATGGTGTCATTAAAAGTAAAAAAAGCATTTTTCTTATCAAAAACCACCTCTACATCAACATTGGGTTGCAATGCGTTTTTTAATAAATTAAACCCTTTTTTGGGCATAATAAACGCATCCGAAAATTCAGTGTTTACTTTTGCATATGTATACTTAACCAACTTATGGGCATCTGTGGCAACAAAAACAATTTTACCCTCATCAATCTTGCATAATATTCCAGTCATTGCCAATCTCAATTCATCATTGCCAGCAGCAAATACAGTATTATTAATGCCTTTAGTTAATATGGTTGAAGGCACAATAAACGATTTCGCCTCTATGGGTTCAGGCACTGTAGGAAAATCCTCCGGATTATCACCTGCTAATTTATACTCTCCATAGGATGATCTCAGCAATATCCCATGTGTATCCTGATCCACAAAAAATGAAACGGGTTGATCTGGTAAAGCACGAAGTGTTTCTAATATGATTTTAGCCGGTACTGCGATGGTGCCTTCTTCACCCATTAACACTTTTAATTGACACACAATCGTGGTCTCCAGATTAGTGCCCGTGATGGTAAGATCTTCTCCCCTCAGTTCAAATAAAAAATCATTGAGTACAGGTAAAACAGGATTAGGGCTGACAGCACCTGAGGCCAATTGTAATGTATCTAAAAGTTGAGATGATGAAACTTCAAATTTCATAATGTATCGCTTTGTTTTACTTTCAAACTCTCCGTCCGAAGAGCAATTGGGTCATTACCAAATTTATATCAATATGTTGCAAAATTGCTATTTATTTTTGTCAAACTGAAGTTTAACGTCGTTAAAATAAAAAAGCCGCTGATCATTGACCGTGCGGCTTGCTTTTTCTTTGGTTTTTCT
>DAOLDB010000002.1:0-167440 GCA_035327565.1 Saprospiraceae bacterium | reverse complement strand
AAAGATCACAAAGAGCCTGTAATCAACGCCTCAACAACTTAATAAATAAACACCTTAACATTTTCCTCCCAATTTACCACACCCGATTATAAGTTTCCTCGACTTAGAGTCAGTGGCTTTCTATAAACGATGTTAAAAAATTTCATTTACTTTGATGTTGACAATTGATTTATAAATGGATTGACATTAATTTTCTATGAATAGATTCTTTATCTGGTTTTTGTTGATCATTGTGTGTTCTGCATGCAATACGCAAGCTGGTCGAGATTTACAACGTTGGGAAAATCATGCCGGTGCAGTCGAAATCATACGCGATGATTATGGTATAGCCCATATTTATGGCAGAACTGATGCCGATGCGGTATTTGGGATGTTGTATGCACAATGTGAAGATGACTTCAGGAGAGTGGAAAGAAACTATATTTGGGCCATAGGGCGTTTAGCAGAGCTGGAAGGGAAAGAATCAATTTACAGCGATGTGAGAGCGAATCTGTACATGACAGAAGAAGAAGCCAAAGCAGCCTATAAAAGTGCACCGGAATGGCTGCAGAAATTGTGTGAAGCATTGGCTGATGGCATTAACTATTATTTACATACACATCCGGATATAAAACCTTTTGTTATTACCCGATACGAACCCTGGTTTCCAATGTTTTTTAGTGAGGGTTCTATCGGCGGAGACATAGAACAGATATCTACTCGAAAAATAGCTGCCTTTTATGAAAAAGACGCTATGTCACTGATTCAAGAAGAAGGACAGGAAGCTTTCAATCCATTGGGAAGAGGGGAGCCACGGGGTTCTAATGGAATTGCCATAGCAGGCAGTCATTCCGGTTCCGGTCATCCTTTATTGCTGATTAATCCACATACTACCTTTTATTTCAGACCTGAAATCCATGTGGTAAGTGAGGAGGGGCTCAATGCCTACGGGGCTGTAACCTGGGGTCAGTTTTTTATTTATCAGGGTTTCAATGAAAAAACCGGATGGATGCATACCTCTTCCAGAGTTG
Organism: Saprospiraceae bacterium; assembly: GCA_035327565.1. Lineage (GTDB taxonomy): Bacteria > Bacteroidota > Bacteroidia > Chitinophagales > Saprospiraceae > JABDLO01. Next base: position 166,430 of record DAOLDB010000002.1, on the reverse strand, counting down.
ATTTTATTGATGAATTCATAGAGGATATACATCATCGGGAAGGAAAATTACAATACCGCTATGGCAATGAGTGGAGGGATGTGGAAGTCTTTACAAAAACTTTAAAATATGTGGATACGGGCGAGTTAAAGGAAGAGGATTTTACAATGTACCGAACCCATCACGGACCGATCACCCATTTGCTGGACGGAAAGTGGGTAGCAACCAAAATTAATTGGGATCCTGTAAATGCATTGATCCAATCCTTTAACCGGACAAAGACCCATAATTATGAAGAGTTCAGAAAGATAATGAATATTCGCAGCAATTCTTCCAACAATACGGTTTTCGCCGATGCGGAAGGTAATATTGCTTATTTTCATGGAAATTTTATCCCAAAGCGTAATCCGGGATTTGACTTTTCGCAGCCTGTGGATGGTTCGGATCCCGCTTCCGACTGGCAGGGTTTGCATACAGTGGATGAATGCATAACTATTCTCAACCCCCCCAACGGTTGGATCCAAAACTGCAATTCCACTCCATTTACCGCAGCGGGAACCTACAGCCCCAGAAAAGAAAATTATCCTCTGTATATGGCTCCGGATCCGGAAAATTTCAGAGGCATTCATGCAGTGCGATTGCTGGAGAAGGTAGATCTTTTTGATCCTGATCAATTAATAGCGCTGGCCTATCATCCGGATGTGCCTGCTTTTGAAAAAATAATACCCCCACTGATCAGGGCAATTGACCGGCAAAAAAATGTGAGTAAACAGTTAAAAGAAGCTGCAGAAATACTGAGAATCTGGAATTTTAAAACCGGTGAAACTTCTGTAGCTATGACTCTGGCTCATTTTTATGGAAATGTATTTATAGAAAAGTCAGGAATGCTCAATCAGTTAATAGAACTAGATGTGACTGAATTGTATTCTGATCCTGTAAGCCAAAGAAAGTTGATCCATTGGTTTGAAGAGGCTACAAACAGGTTGGTTGAAAGTTTTGGCACCTGGAACGTTGCATGGGGAGACATCAATCGACTTCAACGTCTTTCAGGAGATATACAATTGACATATGATGATGATCAACCTTCAATTCCTATCGGATTTGCCTCCGGACGTTGGGGGGCGTTAGCTTCCTATGGTTCTGCACCGAAGGAAGGAACGAAAAAGTTATATGGCACATCGGGCAACAGTTTTGTTGCTGTCGTTGAGTTTGGAGAGAAAGTAAGCGCAAAAAGCATACTGGCGGGTGGACAAAATTCCCATCCTCAATCTCCTCATTTCTTTGATCAGGCGCACCGTTATGCGCAAGCTGACTTTAAAGAAGTGGCCTTTTACCGTGATGATGTGATAGCCAGAGCCAGAGAGACTTACATGCCGGGAAGAAGATAAAGATTGAAATTTCATTTTTCAAAGCATGTTGACCAAACTTAATACCGTTTATGAACTTCGAAATTTTCTTTTTGGTTTTATAAAATCAATGAAGGATATTGTGCAATTAGTCTGTTGTAAAAAGACTATTCGTTTCGAATCAATACAATATAAACCTTCTTTCATATATATTATTGAAATTGCAAGAATTAGTTGTATGGTAGAATAAAAAATGAATATCTACCCAAAGTTATATTCATTATATTTTTTCCTGGATATTCAATACTATCCTTTGCTCATGTCAGGTAATAGGTCATTATCCCCTCTGTTTGATAAATTATGTTAGAAAAAATTACTTTCCTGGCACAGTATTGAAACCGCTTCGGGTCATATCTCCCCAGGATTTTACTCCTTTCATTTTCTCCCAATTTCCTTTTAATGATGCGTAGACTGTAAAAGGATGAAAAATAAATGGTTCTAACATTCCAGCATAGATCAATTTGAATAAATCTCTATATCTCCGGTATCTTTTGAATGTCATTTCTTCTGCCAACAAAGCCAGGGTTGTAAAAAGCACTGCAAAAACATAAACAAACAGGATGAACATTAAGAAGTACTTCCAACTGATAACATTAAAGATAATGAGGATTATACTAATAAATATGCCTGTAAATTCTATCCATGGGGCAAGATATTCATATAAAAACCAATAAGGCACACTCAACAAACCCAAAATTTTGTACCTTGGATTGAGCATCATTCCTTTATGCATCCAAAGTGTTTCCATCGTTCCCCGGGTCCAGCGGCTTCTTTGTTTTCCCAGAATTTTATAGGATTCCGGTGCCTCTGTCCAGCATAAAGGATCAGGAATGTACTGAACCTGATATGGCTGTTTATTCAAAATCATATATTTTCGCATTCTCACTACCAATTCCATATCCTCTCCCACGGTTTGAGTATTGTATCCACCGCATTTCATTACTATTTCCCTGTCAAACATGCCAAAAGCGCCGCTTATAATCAACAATCCATCCATTTTAGCCCAGGCCATTCTTCCTAAAATAAATGCCCTTAAATATTCAATGACCTGTATCCTGGCAATTAAATTATCGGGGGCTTTCACATCAATGAGCTTACCGGATTTTATGGTGCATGAATTGGCTATCCGTACTACCCCACCCGTGGCGATGATCCTTTTTTCAGACTTTTCCAGAAATGGTTTTGCCAGCTTTAAAAGCACATCCCTATCCATAATGCAGTCAACATCAATGCATACTATGTAGGGGTTACCGGATATATTGATGCCCGTATTCAATGCATCGGCTTTTCCACCATTGAATTTATCAACCACAATGAGTTTAGAATAAGCTGAATTGCTGGATTTGTAAATTCCCTTAACTTCTTTTGTGGGGATAACCGGCAGGTAAAGAATATCTGAACGGACAAGGTCAAAAGCCCGAACTAAAATATCCATTGAGTTATCCTTGCTCCCATCATTGACCACGATAACATCAAAGTGATTATATTTTATGGAAAGCAGTGAATGTACATTTTCTTCAATGGTGCGGCCTTCATTATAAGCTGGGGCAATCAGTGAAACCCATGGTGTGTGGTCAAATGACAATAACACTTCATAATTGATAAATCGGTTTCTTCTTAGATATTGGGTAAGAGAAATGGAGGATATGAGTGCTAGCACCAAATAGGAGATCATAATGGAAACTGCAAAGAACAGTATAAAATAGTTGAAAATGAAAATGAAGACATCTATGGTTTGGTTTCCAGTTATCATAGTTTTTATCCTGTATTAATAATATAATTTCAGATCTGATGTTTCCATTTTTCAATTTCAATTTTCAACAAGGGGTCAGCATTTTGGTCATTCAGGCTCTTTATTGTCAATAGGTATGGTGATGACTTGTAATATTGCATTAGTCTCAATGCAAATATTCTCCAGGATGGAATACTGCTATCGAGCAAAATGTCAAGGTTTCCGGGATCTTCCAGTTTTTGTTGAATGATAACAAACATGATATTACATTGTAGCCAGTCATTCAGGTTCATATCAGAATTTTTCATTAGATACAATTCTGATATACCATTGAGTTTGATCATGCCCAACAGGGCTTCTGATCTCACCATAGAATGGGAATGATTTAACAACCGGTTAATTTGTGGAGCTGCAGATGTGTAGTTCATGCTGGACAAATCCCGGATGCCTTCCACGATATGAGGCCAACGAACAGAATTTAATTTATTCATGGCATACTGATGTAAATTCTTTTCCACAAAGAAATGCTCCAATTTTTTTTTGTACCCCCCTGTATAGTTATTTTGCAAAGTGACCAGGGACTTTAATGTAAGTTTTTTAAAAAATAGAGAGGTTGAAAAATACTGGTCAAATAATTTAGACTCCTTTATATAATCCGTCTCATCATCATCAAATAAATAATTAAAAAGTGTCTGATCTATGATGGATTGGAATATTTTCCTGACCCTTTCTTTTCTATTTCTTCTATATTTTTTAAAAAGAATTATAAGTATTAAAAATATGATCAATCCTGCCATAATGAGAATGGCAGAGAGGAGGATTTTTGTCAAAATATCTATTTGCACCAGATCAACCATATTTGTTTTAGCTTCTAAAATCGCTTTGAAAGAATGAATTGTAAATTATAGCGATTCCTGAATTGATTCGGGTTAAATTCTTCCCTTTCATACATAAAAAATGGGTGAATGAAAAAATGACTGGCTATTCTCAATTTACATTGAATGCCCGCTCTGTAGGAAGCTACTCTGGAAAACTCATCGGTGATAAAGTAAGAAAAAGGAATGGTGCCATATTGGAGATCCAATTGAACAAAGGATTCCCTGTTCGAGGCAAATTTTCTAAAATTTAATACATGAGATGGGAACCAGGTGCCATCCTGAGTAAACAAAAAAGGCCTGTATTCTATAAAATAATATCCCATGGGAATGCCCACATGACCGGTGAACATATTAATTGAAAATTCTGAAAAACTTAAGTGCCTTATACCCAGAGAAGCAGAAATTTTTTTGTGCCCGTAATATAATTCTCCTCCCAGTTTGAAAGACGGGAATATGGTTTTTTCACCTGAAAAACCAGCATTTATATACAGATAAGACTTTTCAGTAAGGCGGGGATACATATCCACTTCAAATAAATGCCCAATGATATTTCCGATTGAGCCTCTGGTGATGCGACCAGCTATAGCATTCGACCTGAACTTTTTTAAATATTCGGCATGGTAAAACAACCATGGATCCTGTAATTCTTCATCAAAAAAAGTGTAGAGCCAACCAGTAGACATCTGGTGGCTTCTTTTTCTAAGGATATTGGTTTTTAAATATTGAGCATCAACATAAAACTCTGAATTAGAGGGAATTTCATCCAACCATTCCAGAGCTTCAATGTTTTTATCCTGAATTTCTAAAGACTGAGCACCTAAAAACCGGTATTTGTACCTTTGACGCTCATGATTTTCCAAACCAATATTGCTCAGCGCAAAAGCGGCAATGGGATCTTTATTTGCCAGATTCACCCTGAATGCAATATCGATCATCTCTTCAGTGTAGCTTTCGATATCGCCCCATTTGCTAATGGTTTCCAAAGCCAGAGTGTACTTTTGCTGCCAATAGTAAATCCTGGTTAAATAAATAGAATAATCCTGGTTGTCCGGTTGATCCATTACCAGTTTTTGAATGATTGTCAAAGCTGAATCCAATTCATTTTTTCTGGTTTTTTCTATGACTAATTGAAAAATTGAGTCATAATTTATCTTTTGTGCATATACATATGATGCCTGGCTCAAAAAACCAATCACAATCCAGAGAAAGAATAATATTTTTCTCATATTCATTTATTGAACCTTAGTGATCATTGTATAAGAATCAAATTTCTGACAACAAAATGAGTATAAAAATTCAGAAGGACAATGAAATCCCTGAAGTTGTAAATGGATGAGATCATAAAAATGAAATCGGCTCAAATCAGCTGTTTTTCAATTCTTTTTAACAAAACTGCAGGACTAAAAGGTTTCGAAACAAAATCATCAGCGCCTAAAGAAAGAATTTCCAATTCAGTCGATTCAATGCCTGATGATGTCAATACAATCAAAGGGATTTTGTCACCAAAATTTTCCTTTAATACTTTAATAATCTGCTTGCCTCCTGCAAATGGAAGGTTTAAGTCCGTAATGACGACATCCGCCTCAAACTGATTAGATTGTATGCATTCAATAGCATCCATGCCGTTGTCAATCTCGGTAATATCATATCCACTTTTCGTGAGAAAGAATGTCAGTGATTTCCTTAGCATATCATCATCTTCCACAATTAGTATTTTTTTTCTATCCATATTGTAAAATTTATGGGTTATATTTTTACAATAATTTTTACGTCTTGTACTGAACTGGTATATACTAAAATTATTGATCAGCATATTACAAAGTCCCTTTCAGAGGATGTAGAGCTTGTTTTCAAAGATATAATATTTTTAAATAAAGCATAATATATAATATCTTTTAGTTATGTGTTTTTAAACTTGAAATCAAATTTTGAACAGATTCCAATATATATAAGTGTTGATTTTCGAGCGCAGCCAAAATTTCTTTCAATTCTTCCAGGGATGGCTTCATCTGATCTGCTATTTCTAATTGTTCAAGGAAGAGGGGGTCTGCTCCAAGAAGTGAAAATGAAGATTTTAGTTTGTGAGATATTTTTGAAATACCTTCAAGATCCATGTCAATACATTTTGTTTTTAATTCCTGCATTTCTAATTGGCTATTGTCATAAAATAGTTGCAACATTTCAATCATGAATGATTGATCTCCACCTGCAAATTCAGAAAGTGTGTTGATATCAATTGAAAATTCACCAGTTTCTGGCAATTCAGAAAATGCTTTAGGTTCTGATTTTTTTGTAACAGTATACAGCATCCATTTGTTAATTTTTGAAAGCAGGTCCTTTTTGGTAAAAGGTTTTGAAAGGAAATCATTCATTCCTGCCTTGATGCATTTTTCATATTCAGCATCCATCCCATTAGCAGTCAGGGCAATAATCGGCACATTGCTTCTTAGTTGATTGCGGAGTTCAAATGTAGTTGCATATCCATCTTTTTCAGGCATTTGTAAATCCATTAAAATAACATCAAATGAATTTTTTTTGAATAAATTAATTCCTTCCGTGCCATTAGAAGCAATGGTGACTTCAAAACCTTCTTTAGCTAAAATATGATTAACCAGGCGTTGATTCATTGCGTTATCTTCACACACCAGAATTTTTCCAGGTTTAATGGTTTGGATTTCGGGTTGCGGTGCAGAGATTTTTTTTATGTTTTTTCTTCGATCCAGCGAGTATGGTATAATAAATGTAAAGGTTGACCCTTTACCTAAAGTGCTTTGTACTGAAATAGACCCTCCCTGCATTTCAACCAAATGTTTGCATATATTAAGCCCTAATCCCGTACCACCAAACTGCCTTGTGGTATGTACTTCCGCCTGTACAAATCTTTCAAATATTAAGTCCAGATTATTAGGGTCAATTCCAATACCTGTGTCAGAAACTGAGAATTTGAGATGGATGGGATCATTGCTACTTTCACTGTCAGTTCCCACACTGATTTCTATAGAACCCTGATTGGAAAATTTAATTGCATTTCCGATTAAGTTCAATAAAATTTGTGAAAGCTTATGTTTATCACCAATTAATTTGTTAGGGACATTTTTATCCACCTTGTACCTAAGTTGTAGTCCTTTTCTTTTGGCTTTTTCCTGCATCATAGAAATTATATTGAGGATGCTTTCGCGGAGTTGGAAAGGTATCAATTCTATAATAAATTGACCCGACTCAATTTTTGAAAGATCTAAAATGTCGCTAATAAGATGAAGTAATGTTTCGCTGGCTTCTTTTATGGTGTGGAGATGATGAAATTTGACTTTATCTTTTTCCTCTTCTAAAAGTAGCTCCGTAAATCCTAAAATGCTTGTAATGGGTGTTCTGAGTTCATGACTTATATTGGCTATAAATTGATCCTTTTGCATATTGAGTTCTACTGCGAGATCTTTTGCTTCTTGTAAAGATTTTTCTGCTTTAATTTCTAATGATATGTCTTGAGCTATCTTAATGATTTTTTTTATTTTCTTATTCAGGTCCATAACCGGATTATATGAAGCCTGTATCCAAAAGGGGGTGTTATCTTTACTCAACCTTTGATAACGACCTGTCTGGAATTTTCCTGATTGGAGCATAGTCCAGAATAAAAGGTTAAGTTCCTTATCTTTTTCAGGTAACAGTATATTATGGTGCTTTCCCATCAGATCATCAAATTCATATCCTGACATTTTAAGAAAATTGTTATTTACACTTAGAATTATCCCTTCCGGATTAAATTCCATAATGCCACTGGAAAGATTTATGGCATCAAACAATTGTTTATACTCAGATTCTCTTAACTTTATTTTTTGAGCTTTTTCTTCAATATTGGATCGAAGGATAGACTCCAGCTCGGTTTCCAGTTTTTTATTTTGTGAGCGGGCTTTTATCAGCTTCATCGCCAGCTCAGCCAACATTTTGAGTATTTTCTTTTGTGCTACAGTAAGATGTCTGGGCTTATAATCCAATACACACACCGTACCGATATGATATCCATTGTCCGCAGTCAAAGGCACTCCGGCATAGTATCGAATCCCATTAGATACATTGACATGAGGGCTGGAACTAACTCTTGGGTCGATGGATGTATTTTCAATTTCCAGGAGGTCTTCTTCAACCAGAGTATGTTGACATATGGTATCTTCAATAGGTACTTCGTTTATTCCCATTCCTATATTGGCTTTATACCATTGCCTTTTGTCGTCTATTAAAGATATGATGGCAATTGGCATTTTACATATCATGGAAATGATCTCAGCAAGTTGATCAAACTCTCTTTCTTGAGGTGTGTCTATGATATTGTGTGCCAGGAGCGTTTTTAACCTGTTTGTATCATTTATTGTATTCATCATGAATTACACTTTGTCGTTCTGGCAATATTATAAAACGAACAAATCGATCAATTCAATCTTTTTTGAATGGAAAAGATTAAACCCATTTAATTTAATATCTTAAAATATATACTAATCCAGATTTAAATTTCAACATGGTCAATATAATAAAAAAATCATTATTCCTGCCTTTTTGTTTTGTTTAGGGATATAATATTAAGTGCCTGTTAATATTATTGACACCAGACCGTCGGAAGAAATTGTCCGTCCTGGAATTGCCAAGGGGTTGAGTTGCATACATTTTACTATACAGTAAGTAGTGGACAGAAATGTTCAGTCGTTTATTTGTCTTGTTTAGGGGGTAAAACCGTTGGTTGTCAAAATCAATTCTTTTTTAAGTAAATGCATTGACCTCAAAGTACCTGAGAATCTTTATCATTATTATGAATCCAGTCTTTTTGAAAGAACTGACTCATTCCACCCTGAGTGATTCTACAGGGTTAGCCAAGGCTGACATGAATGATTTATACCCCAAAGTAACCAGAGCGATCAGAATGCCGGTCAGGCCGGACAGAATAAAAATCCAAATACTGATAGGTATTTTATAAGCAAAATCATCAATCCATTGATGAGAGAGCCACCATGCAAAAGGTAAAGCAATTAAAAAGGATATAACCACCAGTTTTATAAAATCTTTCGAAATTAAAACAACGATTTGCATGATGGTTGCTCCTAATACTTTTCTTACTCCGATTTCTCGGGTACGCTGTGATGTAGAAAAGGATACCAGACTGAATAAACCCAAACAGGATATGATAATGGCGATCATGGTGGCTGTTCCCACTAATTTTACAGTCCTTACTTCCGACTTGTAAAAATTTTTTACAGATTCATCAAGAAAATGGTATTGAAATGTCTGGTTGGGATATAGGGTCTTCCAGACGTTATTGATATTATCCAATGGCAATTGCGGGTGATTGCCGGTCAACAGGGAGGAATGGAATTTTATTCCAACGCACGATCTTTCGGTGGAATATGTAATAAACATCGGTTGTATGGCGTGATGTAAGGATTGAAAGTGAATATCCCTGATGACACCCACAATGTCATAAAGATGATCTTCTGACATATATAATTGATGCCCCAGCGCATCCAATAATGGATCAAAACCTAAAGCTTTGGCATAGGTTTCATTAATAATGATCTCTTTATGTCCGGTCTCAGGGAAGAAATTTCTGCCTGCCAATACTTCCATCCCATAAAATGGAATAAAATTTTCATCACCACTTCTTCGATGTACGTTGTGTTTCAGTTCACCTTCTTCATTTTTATAGTTTAATGTGCTGGTATTGTATCCCTGAAAAGCAGGAGGGTTTTCATGGATAGTGATGGCTTCTACCCCGGTTATACGTTCGATTTCCTCAGCAAAAATTTTGGTTTTTGAGGGGCTTTCCCACCAGGGTGTGTAGATATTCACTATGGCATCTTTGTTGAAACCCGGATCTTTTTTCAACATATGATTGATTTGAAAAGCAATAACCAGGGAGCAACCAATGAGAACATATGATAATGAAAATTGAAAAATGGTAAGTACCTTTCTCAGCCATGGGGTCTGGCTACCCGACTCCCCGCTGTACATATTGGCTTTCAGTGCTTTTACAGGTTGATGAGCGCTTAAATATACAGCCGGATATAATCCGGAAAGTATACCGGCAAATATGACCATAAGGATTAAAAAGCCAATAAGATATGGATCTCTCCAATCAAATTGCATCCCTTCAGGAATAAATTCTTTATACAATTTTATGGCGTAATGACCCAAAGGAATGGACAGTAATACAGAAAAAAGCGATAGTACCGTACTTTCCCCTAAGAATTGAAAAATCAGCATCTTTCTGGAACCTCCCAATACTTTTCTCAAACCAATTTCTTTGGCCCTTTTCGTAGCCTGTACCGTTGAAAGGTTAATGAAATTAATGGATGCCAGCAACAATAGTAATAATGCAACCAACCCCATACTTCTTAAAGATTTTTTATCAGCAGGAGATCTGCTGCCATTAAAGATTCCCAGATTTTTATTAAAGTGTATATCATGGAAGGGCTGGAGTTTATATTGACCTCTATAATCCAAAGCAGGGTTCATCTCCTCACTTTTCTGCTGCAATAATGGAAGTTGTTCCTCAATAGTAGAAATTGATACATTTTTATCCAATTTGACAAAAAACTGTGTAGAGCTACTTGTATTTCCCCATTGATCCAATTGAAATGTTTTATTCAGCCAGGAATGTTGAGTAGTAGCAAATGAAATGAAGTCCTGAAAAAACAGGTCTGAATTTTTACTAAAGTTCTGCACTATTCCACTGATGATCAGTGTAAGTGAGTCATTGTAGATAACCTCTTTACCAAGGAATTCATCAGGGGATGATTTTTTACCAAAGTAAATTTCCGCTTTGGATTCTGCTAATACCACTCTAAAGGGCTCTCCCAGGCTGGTTTGGGGATTGCCGGCCAACCATTTGTAATCATTGAATACTTCAAAATATTCGGGTCCGCAAATGATTTTATCCGACTTTGCAGAAAAGTAAGTAGGTTCTTCAAATTCTACAGGTATGGTAACCCCTGCATGCCAGGTATGAAAATGTGTACCCGTTTCAATACCATGAAAATGATCCATGACAAAAACAGGCACAGGATCCGGTACACCCCGGTTATAGCCGCTGAATATCCCTGTAAATTCTGTATACATTCTGAAAATTCTCTCTCCATCCTTGTGAAACCGGTCATAACTGTATTCATGCCGGATGATCAGAAATATGACCATGCATACGGTTATCCCTACAGTAAGTCCAAGAATATGGATGGAGGAATAGATTTTGTTGGCTGCAATTTTCCTCAGGGCGAGTTTCAAATAATTCTGGATCATATGTATTTTTTATTATTCGTTTTTTAGACTATGCACCGGGTTAATGAATGAAATTTTCAAACATTGATACAAAACGGTCAGGAAAGCGACAGATATTGAGATGATCACAGCCCACACAAAAATTTGCCAGTCAATACTCACTCTGTAAGTAAATTGTTGTAACCATTTCAACATCACAAACCATGCAATCGGAAAAGCGATTAAACACGAGAAGAATACTAATCTTAGGAATCCCGATGCTAACAAAATACTGGTTTGGAAAATGGATGCACCTAACACTTTTCGTACGCCCATTTCTTTTTCTCTTTGTTTGGCTGTAAACGATGAAAGCCCAAATAGCCCAAGGCTCGCCAATAACACTGCTAACAGAGAAAATATGTTAAATACTTTGCTCATCCTTACTTCAGTATCGTACATGATTTGATATTCTTCATCAACAAATCGATAGGAGAAAGGACGATGGGGTATTATTTCCTTCCATTTTTTATCCAAAGCAGAAATTGTGTTTTGAATATCCTCTCCATTCACTTTAATAAAAATTTTTCCCCACCAACCTCCGGGAAAGAGTACTAATGGTTTGATTTCTGAATGCAGGGATTTAAAGTGAAAATTTTTAACTACTCCTTTCACCTCCCCGGGCCGGGACTCATCCAGATACATTTTCTGTCCCACCGCTTCTTCCGGAGTCCAACCCAAAGCTTGTGCTGCCAATTCATTGAGGATAAAATGAAAATAGTTCTGAGTATAATCCTCTTGCATAGCTCTTTTCACTTCCTCCGTTGTAATATTTTGCCCTGAAATCAATTCCAACTCCATGACTTCAATATATGCTTCATCAATCGGATTGGCTGTAACCGCCATCGACTGGCTTATATCCAGACCACTCATGTTGTACCCTCCTTTGATATTGACAGGTGACTCATAAGCCAGAGAGACGCCCTTTACATGATGTACTGACAGTAATTCAGACTTTATCATATCCATCCGGCCCCTAATAATGGGATCTGCCGGAAGCATCAAAATATTTTCCTTATTATAACCCAGTTCTTTCTCCTGTATATAATCGAGTTGGGCTTTTATGATAAGCGTTGAGATGATTAAAAAACCTGAAATGGCAAACTGAAATACTATCAAACTTTTCCTTAAAGTAGTCCCTGATCCCGTATTTTTAAATGCCCCTTTCAATATTTTGACCGGATGAAACCCCGCAAGCATCATGGCGGGATAGCTGCCTGCAAGAAATGCAATCAAACCGGTCAACAGCAGAACAACACTTACAATTTGGGGTTGAAAAATTTGACGGAATTCCAGATGAGACTGTGCCAGTTTGTTGAAGTAAGGAATCATGTAATACATCAGGATCAACCCTAATCCCAGTGATAAAACTGTCAACAATAAAGATTCGGCTATAAATTGCCAGAATACATTACCTTTTGCCGCTCCGGCTACTTTCCGGATGCCTACTTCCCGGGCACGCTCAATGCTTCTGGCAGTACTTAGATTGATATACGTAAAACAAGCGATGATCAAAATGAGAAGTGCCACAGCCAATACAATATAGATATAGCGTATACTGATATTAGGAACCAATGCGTCATAAGGGGAATGAAGATGAATTTTTGTAAAGGGTTCTAATGTAAAATAAACTTTGAAATCGGAGTCTTCATTTTCAGATTCCATAAAAGCATCTACCTTTTTCTGGAATTCCGGCAGGTTAATATTTTCATCCAATAGCAAATAAGTGGTATAATTGGCGTCACTATAAGTGGTTTCCTGTAATGGCCCTATTGAAGTGATGGAAGCAAGTAAATTAAATTGAATTTGTGAGTTGGGAGGACTGTCTGCACAAATACCGGTAATTTTATAGGGGGTTTGTGCTGATCCAATGAACAGAGACTCACCAATGGGGTCTTCCTCGCCAAAATACTTTCGTGCGATACGCTCTGTCAACACCAGACTATTGGGCTCATTGAGTACAAAGTCAGGATTTCCGTTAACCAGATTGAAATCAAATACATTGAAAAACGAAGAATCTACAAAAAGGAAACCGGTCTCTTCCGATGCAGTTTCATCTTTGGTGATTAATGCGCTACTACTACTAAAACGAACTCCGCTCACTACTTCAGGAAATTTCCTCTGAAATTCAGGAAGTACTTTTGTGCTTGTAAAATTACCCTCTGACCCACTTCCTCCAATGGTGTATTTCATGATAACACGCACTATCCGGTCCGCCCTGGTATGAAATTGATCATAACTGGTTTCGTGCTGTGTATATAAAACCAGTAAGAGACAACATGCAAGACCTAATGCAAGGCCTGTAAAATTAATACCTGAAATTACCGGATTCTTAGTCAGGTTTCTTATGGCAACTTTTAAATAGTTGAAAAGCATATCAGAAAACAATTGGTGAATCTGCTCCAGAAAGGCAAATCATGTGCCATTTCATATTATATATAGTAATAGGAGATTTTCTTAAATATTTATTCTGATCTTTGTCCGTTTCTGGAATATTTCGTCCGATTTCGTACACTGATATTAATTTGCACCTATGATGATCCATCTTGATCCATTTTAACACATATTGGTCTGTTTAATTTCCATTTTTATAATTAAATTTACACTTGAAAAATACCCTGAGATGCTTGCAGGTCAAAGGGTTATGACTACAAACAAAATCAAGGAAGTATTGAGGCAGGAGATTATGCATATTCAGGCAGTGGATTTTATGGTCAGGTGTTCAGGATGTATCCTGTGGACCATTGATAGAGCAGCAGTTTTAATGAATTGCAAAGTATAAAATATCCCTGCTGCTTCCTGAAGATCTTGTTTACAAATAGAGGTTAGTTTTTAAATATTTATCCAGGAACCGGAAAGATGAAGTTCTTTCCGGGTTCCCTTTTTTTTATGAGAAAAGTGTGAAACCCTTATGCACTGGACTTTGGTATAGTATGAATCATTGTACAGTCCAACCACCATCCGCTACCAAACATTGGCCGGTCATGTAGGAGGAAGCATCAGAACACAAATACAAAATGGCATCAGCCATTTCTTCAGCACTACCAAAACGGCCCATGGGAACCGCATTTCTGTACCCTTCTTCCACAGCCTGATCCTGCCCTAATGCCCTATCGATCATGGGTGTTTTTATAACTCCCGGGCAAAGTGCATTAATTCTTATGCCGGTTTTGGTATTTTCCAGGGCGGATGCCTTAGTTAGGCCAATCACTCCGTGCTTGGAGGCTACATAATGGGAGGCTGCCGGAAATCCAACCAAACCAGCAATCGATGCTACATTGACAATAGCTCCTTTACCTATTTTTAAAATTTCAGGAATTTGATATTTCATACATAACCATACCCCCTTTAAGTTCACACTGATCATACGATCCCATGCTTTAGAATCCAATTCATGACACAGGTATTGTTCCCCTTCAATTCCGGCATTATTGACAGCATAATCAAGCCCACCAAACGTGTTTACTGTCATTTCCACCATATTTTTTACAGCGGTTTCATCAGACACATCGCACTGTGTAAAAATAGCCTTACCACCGGCATCTTTGATGGCCTTTAAAGTTTCTTCATTGTTAACCCGGTCAGCTATGACGACCTGAGCTCCCCCGGTAGCGAAGGATAACGCTGTAGCTTTTCCTATTCCAAAACTTCCTCCAGTAACAATTACCGTTTTTCCCTTCCATACATGATTCATTCCTATAATACTTTATATCAATTAATGAATACGAACCTTCCTATTATAATCAATAAAAGGTTTCCCGTTCACAGCAAAAATATTTAGTATAAAAATTATAAACGATGACGGTCATCAACCTTTAAGACGATTACAGTCATAAAATCTGACACTTCAAAGAATGTATAATCTGTATTGCCCCCCATTGAACAATACCGGTTTGGATTTCCAATTAAAAGCTACTTCAAAATATACAAAAAATAATATATAGATATATTAATAAAATACATACAAATACATATAAAATTTATTTTCATATGTATATTTATTTTATATTTGACACAGGTATAGACATTCTGTATGCCTGATTCCAGCCTGAGATCACAGATTGTTGTGATGATTAATTTTTCGATTGTTATTCACTTTTCTATTTCTCTGAGGGGACTACGAGAACTTTCTGGTTCATCAAATTAACTTTATTTTACATATTTTTAAATAAAAATGGGAAAAAGTGGAAAAATGTGGGAAAAATATGTAGTTTTGACTTGTTTTATTGACAGAACAAGATCTTATGAACCAACTGAAAGGAGAATTCGAGTGTAAACTGGATCCGAAAGGCAGGCTAAAATTGCCCGCTGCTCTCCTTCGACAATTGGAATCAGAAAATGATTTTTCTTTTACAGTCAACAGGGGATTTGAAAAAAACCTGATGTTATATCCAAAAAACATATGGGAAGAGAAGACAAGGGAAATCAATCAGCGACTTAACAACTACAATAAAAAACACCGTCAATTTATCAGGTATTTTTATAGAGGTGCAACGGAAGTAATACCCGATGGTGCTGACAGAATATTATTACCTAAAAGTTTGATGGAGCATGCAGGCCTGGATAAAGAGATCATTCTCTTTGCCTACCAGCATCAAATAGAGATATGGTCAAAGGATCAATATCTGAATGCGCTCAACAATGAACCGGAAGATTTTAGTGATCTGGCGGATGAAGTTTTTGGTAGCGATTAATCCGGTGGCACATGCAAGAATATCATGTTCCGGTATTATTGAGCGAATCTTTGAAAGGCTTAAACATTAGGGAAGGAGGAGTTTATGTCGACCTGACTTTTGGAGCCGGCGGACATTCCCGTGCCATACTTGAGCTTTTGGGCAACCAGGGTAAATTGTATGGATTTGACCAGGATGAAGATGCATGGAAGAATGCACTGGGTGATCCCAGATTTATTTTGGTCAAAGCCAATTTTCGTCATATTCATCGGTTTATGCGATTCTATGGTGAGAAGCATGTGGATGGAGTACTCATGGACCTTGGTGTTTCATCTCATCAGATCAATTGGGCGGAAAGAGGATTTTCATATCGCTTTGAAGCCAATTTGGATATGAGGATGAATATCAGACAACCCTTGAGTGCTGTCCATATTTTGAATAATTATCCTGAGTACCGTTTACAGGAGATATTCAGCAGATATGGGGAAATTCGGAATGCAAAAATGTTGGCAAGAACTTTGGCAAATCAGAGAATGCATCAAAAGCTGGTCACCACCGGTCAATTGAATTCAATATTGAAATCTCTTGCCATTGGCCCGGAAGTGAAGTACTATTCCAAAGTATACCAGGCCATCCGGATGGAAGTCAATGACGAAGAAGGAGCATTAAAAGAGGCTATGGAAGCATCGATTAAAGTATTGACGAATGGTGGGCGCTTGGTTGTTATTTCCTATCATTCTCTTGAAGACAGAATGGTTAAGAATTTCATCCGGAGTGGCAATGCAGAGGGGCATTTGGAAAAGGATTTTTTTGGTCATGGGTATAAGCCTCTGAAATCGGTCAATAAAAAACCTATTTTACCTGGAGAAGAAGAGTTGAAAAATAATCCCCGTTCCCGAAGTGCAAAATTGAGAATCGCAGAAAAAAACTAAAATTAAAATATATGGTGACTAAGGCTCAAAATAAGAAAAACAATTTGGTGTGGTCTAAAGGGATCGAATGGATATTTGTCAATTTACCCTTCGTATTTTTTGTAGGGATTTTAGCATTGCTTTATATAGCAAATGCCCATGCTGCCGAGCATAATTTAAGACGTATTGACACTTTGAAAAAAGAAGTCAAAGAAGCGGAATGGAAGTATATGAGCATCCAGAAAGAAATTATGTCCGGCAGCATTCAATCCCAGGTTGAAAATGATGTGGCCGCAAAAAATTTGAAAGTAGGTAAGAAGTTACCTAAAGTGATTCGGGCGGAAAAACCCTAGAATCTCATTGCCATGGACAAAAAGAGGGAATTACTCATTCGGGCTTATCTGGTAATGTTCTTTTTTATAGGATTTGCCGGAATCATTGCCTTCAGAGTATTTACTATTTCTGTTCTGGAGGGAGAAAAGTGGAGAAGCAAAGGCGCTCATCACATCCAGTGGAGAACACAGGAAGCCGATCGTGGAAGCATTTATGCCGATGATCACAGTCTTCTGGTCACCACACTACCGTTCTTTGACATTCGAATGGATACCAAGGTAGCCAGTGATTACGAGTTTTTCAGACATATCGACTCTCTGTCACAGGGATTGTATAAGCTCAACCGGCAATATAGTCCGGGCGAGTGGAAGCAGGTATTGACCATGGCAAGAAGAAAGGGAAACCGGTATTTTCTGCTGGCAAAAAATATCACCGCAGATGACCTGGACCTTTTCAGATCTTTACCATTATTGAAGAAAGGCCGGTTTGGAGGAGGGTTGATCATAGAAAGAAAAAGCATTCGTGAAAAGCCCTACGGGAATTTAGCTGGACGCACTTTGGGTGAATACAGGGAGAACTCAGACAAAGTCGGACTGGAAGCCTATTATGAAAAGTTTTTAGCAGGGCCTGTGGAAGAAAAGCTTATGAAGGAAATCAGTGCTGGTATATGGGTTCCCCTCCATGATCTGGATGAACATGAAGCAGAGAAGGGCGATGATATTTATACCACAATCAATATCGTATTGCAGGATGTTGCTCACAATGCATTATTGGAGGTACTAAAGAAATACGATGCCAAAGAAGGGACAGTCATTGCCATGGAAGTTGAAACCGGCGCTATCAAGGCAATGGTGAATTTGAATCGCTCAAAAAGCGGGCGTTATGAGGAAATATATAATTGTGCTGTCGCTAAAAGTTCAGAGCCTGGTTCAACTTTCAAAACAGCATCGGTTTTAGCCATGTTGGAGGACGGTGTGGCAGGGTTAAACTCTGGTGTTGATCTCGGTGGAGGGAAAAAGAAATTTTTTGACAGAATGATGTATGACAGTAAGCAACATGGCATTCTTACATCTGATCTGAGAGAAGCATTCGAAATTTCATCCAATGTGGGAATAGCTGGTCTTGCTCATAAATACTACAATGCCAATGCCGGAATGCGTACGAAATTTTACACCCGATTGTGTTCTTTCGGTTTATGCGACATATCCGGTATTGATTTGTTGGGTGAACCCAAGCCTTATATTAAGGATCCTGAAAAGGATAAGAAGATCTGGTATGGAACAACAATTCCCTGGATGTCTCATGGATATGAAATGCACCTGACTCCTTTGCAGCAACTGTCATTTTATAATGCCATTGCTAACAATGGAAAATGGATGAAACCTTATCTTGTCAGCGAGATCAGAAATAAGACAGGGACCATTAAAAAGTTTAAGCCTATCGTGGCCAATGAGAAAATAGCTTCTGAAAGCTCCATCAAGGCAATCAAAGAGTTACTCGAAGGGGTAGTAACAAGAGGGACAGCCAGGAATATTCGCTCCAACATCATTACAATGGCGGGTAAAACAGGTACCACAAGGATTGATTATAATCAGGAAGAAGAAGTTAGGAAATACAATGCATCATTTGCAGGATATTTCCCTTCAGAACAGCCTAAATACAGTATGATGATCGTAGTTTATGAGCCTAAGGGTGCCTATTATGGAAGCAGTGTTGCAGCCCCGGTATTCAGGGAGATTGCAGAAAGAATTACCATCATCGATCAGAATATGCATACGTTGGCAGCGGCTGTACACCCTGAAGAAATGATTCATTTGCCAGGCAAGGTGGTGGGAAATAAAAAAGATTTAATTGAAATTATGGAATACGTTCAGATTGGCTACAAAGATAAAAGCAGGAGCCATTGGGTTGAATTGGATCCATTCGAGTCCAGGATGCTGGTTGAAAATAAGCGTATTCAGAAAGCGATTCTGCCAGATGTCCGTGGAATGGGAGCTAGAGATGCGATTTATGTCCTTGAAAACCTGGGTTACCAGGTTGCGATGGAGGGAGCAGGAAAAGTGTATAAACAATCTTTGCCTCCCGGTATCGAAAACAGAGGACAAAAGATCAGGATTTATTTGAATTAAAATAAACGCATAGTACCAGTGAGTACGAAAAAGTTATTTGACATATTACCTAAGCAAGGAGTTGCTAAGATCGTTGGAGATCCTTATGTATTGATTAAAGATTTACATTTGGATTCCAGAGAAGTGGTTGGCGGAGGTGCTTTCTTTGCCAGGAAAGGTTGGGTGACGGATGGACATCGCTTTACTGATAAGGCGATTGAAGGCGGGGCTATAGCCATATTTACAGAATATGATATACCTCAAACCCACTTGTCCGGGGTAACTTATGTGTATTATCAGAATGCCAATAGGTTCCTGGGTGAGTTAGCCCATCGTTTTTTTGGACTCCCCAGCAATAGAATTAAGCTCATAGGAGTGACAGGTACAAATGGCAAAAGCAGTACAGTTACTTTGCTTTATCACATGTTCATGACATTAGGGGTGAAAGCAGGGTTGTTGTCTACCATTGAAAACCGGATTGGTGACTATGTTCTGCCTTCGAAGTATACCACACCGGATGCTATATCACTCAATCGATTGCTTTCCCAAATGGTTAATGAGGGCTGTGAATATGTTTTTATGGAGGTCAGCTCACATGCCATTGATCAGGGAAGAATTGCCGGTTTGAATTTTACCGGAGGAGTATTTACCAACATTACTCACGATCATTTAGACTATCACCCCACATTCCGGGAGTATCTTGAAGTGAAAAAAAGCTTCTTTGATGACTTGCCTGAAGAAGCATTTGCATTGTCCAATGTCGATGATAAAAATGGAAAAGTTATGTTGCAAAATACCAGAGCAAGAAAGTTTTATTATGGATTGCACACATTTTGTGATTACAAGTCACGTATCCTCGAAAATACCATCGATGGTTTATTGTTAGAGATTAACAGCCAGCAGGTGCATTGCAATCTTTCCGGAGCTTTCAATGCCAGCAATCTTTCAGCAGTATATGGCGTAGGGCATCTTAGCGGATTCAAGGAAGAAGATATACTTTTGAATATGAGTATGTTACGAGGAGTTGAAGGGAGATTTGACAAAGTGATGGATACGGACAAAGGGATGATCGGAATTGTGGATTATGCACATACTCCCGATGCACTTGAAAAGGTGTTGGATACCATCCGCGAAGTATTGACTCCGGGAAGAAGGGTTATTGCGGTTATAGGGTGTGGAGGAGACAGAGATAAAGCAAAACGTCCCTTGATGACTAAGATAGCCTTGGAATATGCAGATTGGGTAGTGATTACCAGCGATAATCCCAGGTCAGAAAATCCGGATTCTATTCTGGATGACATGGTTGTGGGTTTGTCCTTCGAGGATCTTGGTAAACTGATACGCATCACGGACAGAAAGGAGGCTATACATACGGCTTGTGCTCTGGCTCTTCCAAAGGATATAGTCCTTGTTGCAGGTAAAGGTCATGAAAAATATCAGGAAATCAACGGGGTGAAGCATCCCTTTGATGATAAAGAAATATTAAGGGAGTATTTGACTTCCGGATAAGAGACAAAGGATCTATTATCATTCTCAGGTTGGTTTTAACAGTTGCGGCAGATCCCTGCGGGTAAAGACTTGGCAAATCTGCTGCGCTGTTATATTTTAGATGGCAATTATAATGCCAAAAACTTTGAATTGTTGTCTTAAGGACACAGATTTAAAAGGTAAAAAATATTGAAATAGAATGCTATACTATTTGTTTAAATTCTTAAAAGAAAACTACGATTTGCCGGGAGCAGGTCTATTTCAATATATATCATTCAGATCTGGTGCCTCCATCATTTTGTCATTGATTATATCAATGGTTTTTGGCGGCCGGATCATACGTTCTTTGAAAAAACTGCAGGTCGGAGAGACCATTAGGGATTTGGGTTTGACGGGCCAAATGCAAAAAGCAGGAACGCCTACCATGGGGGGATTTATTATTATCCTGTCTACGGTAATTCCTTGCTTACTGTTTGCAAAGTTGGATAATATTTACATTATTGTTATGCTTATCACCACAGTTTGGATGACTGCCATTGGATTTGCAGATGATTACATCAAGGTTTTCAAGAAAGATAAGCAAGGGCTGAAGGGCGTTTTTAAAGTGGTCGGGCAGATAGGTTTGGGACTATTTATAGCGCTGGTCATGCTGCTTCATGAAGATGTTGTAGTAAGAGTACCTTTGGAGGTAGCCACTGCAAAAGGGTATGAGATTATTGAAAGATTTCAAACTACCCTTCCGGGAGTCAATGTGGAACCTACCGTTACGCATCTGGCATATGTTAAAACGACGCTTACAAATCTTCCTTTCATTAAAGGAAATTTACTTGAATATGACATATTGCTCAGTTTGTTTACTGAAAATCCGGGCAAATGGGCATGGTTGGTATTTGTTCCAATTTGTATAATTGTCGTTACTGCAGTATCCAATGCTGCCAATCTCACGGATGGAATTGATGGACTGGCGGCGGGAGTTTCTGCAATTGTAGGCGCAACATTGGGTGTTCTCGCATATGTTTCCAGTAATACAATCATCGCTTCCTATTTGAATATACTTTTCATACCCCATTCTGAGGAGTTAGTAATCTATGCTGCTTGTTTTCTGGGAGGATGTATTGGATTTTTGTGGTACAACTGTTATCCAGCCAGGGTATTTATGGGAGATACCGGAAGTCTAACTATTGGGGGAGTGATTGCCTGCCTGGCATTATTGTTAAGAAAAGAATGGCTCATTCCCATCTTGTGTGGAATTTTTCTTGTAGAAAATCTCTCGGTGATGTTGCAGGTAGGATATTTTAAATATACACGAAGAAAATTTGGAGAAGGGAGACGGATATTTAAAATGTCTCCTTTGCACCACCATTACCAAAAATTGGGTATGCATGAATCTACCATTGCCACCCGGTTTTGGATAGTGGGTATTATACTGGCTGTCATTACAATCATTACCTTAAAAGTTAGGTAAAAAACAATGCAAAGAATGATCATTATAGGTGGAGGGGAAAGCGGTCTGGGAGCTGCACTTCTGGCATCACAAAAAGGCTATGATGTTTTTCTTTCTGATGCAGGAGTAATAGATAAAGAAATAAAGAATCTACTGATTGATCAAAATATCCCCTTTGAAGAAAGGGGACATACACTTGAAAAGTTTGTTGGAGCGGATTTTATTGTTCGCAGTCCCGGTGTCCCTGGTAATGTTCCGGTACTCGTTGCTTCGGTCGAGTTAAATATCCCGGTCATATCTGAGATTGAATTCGGTTACAGGCATTACAGTGGATATATCATTGGCATAACAGGGAGTAACGGGAAGACCACCACAACAGGTTTGACTTACCACATCCTTTCTGAAGCTGGTATACCGGTGTCAGTGGGTGGAAATTTTGGTACTTCTTTTTGCCGTATTCTGGCTGAGCGAAGTGACAAACCTGTAATGGTGCTTGAATTGAGTTCCTTCCAGTTGGAAGACATCAAGGATTTCCGGCCTTCTGTTGCCATGATATTGAATGTTACCGCTGATCATCTGGACAGATATGGTAATAATATCAGAAGTTATGCCGGTGCAAAATTTCAAATCACCCGCAATTTACGCGAAAGCGACCTGTTCATTTACAATGCGGATGATCCTTTGATTATGGAAATGACCGGTGAGTGGAACATCAGTTGTGAAAAGTTGCCTGTCCGAGCAGAAAATTATGAAAACGGTATCTGGTCAAAGGATCTGGATACATATTTTGACATTGGACTTCCTGGAAAGCATAATCTTTTCAATGCTTATTGTGCGATCAGCGCAGCCCGGAATTTAGAGGTACCGGACATTGTCATCCAATCGGCCTTGAAAACATTCAGAAATCAAGCGCACAGGATGGAGTATTGTGGTGAAATTGATGATGTCCGGTTTTACAATGACAGTAAAGCCACCAATGTAGATGCGGTTCAGTTTGCTTTAGAAGCTTTTAAGGAGTCGATTGTTTGGATAGCAGGTGGTACAGACAAAGGGAATGACTACAGCCTGTTAATTCCCAAAGTGAGTGCCAGGGTAAAGACTTTGATTTGTTTGGGTCTGGACAATACCAAACTAAAAAGTGTTTTTGCGAGCGTGGTGGATGTCATTGAAGAAACTCAAAGTATGGAGGATGCCGTCAAGAAGGCATTCAGGCATGCTGAAAAAGGAGCTGTTGTACTATTGTCCCCTGCTTGTGCCAGTTTTGACCTTTTTGAAAATTATGAAGACCGGGGCCGGCAGTTCAAAAACGCAGTTGAAAAATTAAAAAGTGAAAAGGAAGAGTATTCAGAATGAATAAAACAGATTAAATATTGCAAATTGTAAAAACATATCAAAACCTCAAAGGGGATAAGATCATCTGGATGATCGTAGCTCTGCTTTCCATCATATCTGTTCTGGCAGTATACAGTTCAGTGGGAAGTATGGCTTACAAATTGAGAGGAGGAAATACTGAATATTTTCTCATTCAGCATATGGTTTACGTATGTTTGGGAGTAGCTGCAGCTTACCTTTCTTACCAGCTTCACTATATGCAATACTCACGCTTAGCTCCCTTGTTGCTGATATTGAGTGTCCCGTTATTGCTGTACACTTTGGGATATGGAACAGAGCTAAACAGTGCCAGGCGATGGATTACTATTCCCTGGATCGATAAATCGTTCCAGACTTCTGATTTTGCTAAACTGGCCTTAATCATTTATATCGCGAGATCATTGGCAGTTAAGCAGGAGTATATTAAAGATTTCAGGAGTGCTTTTCTGCCCATTATCGTACCGGTCATTATAGTGTGTGGGCTGATAGCGCCTGCCGACCTATCTACTGCAGCATTGTTATTCGTCACTTGTTTGATGATGATGTTCATTGGCAGAGTTTCACTTCGGTATGTATTTGTGCTTGTGCTGGCCGGAGTACTTTTGATATTATTTCTCATTGTGGTTGGAAAAGCCTTCCCCGAATGGGTTCGGTTGGAGACATGGGTTTCCCGGTTGAATCAGTTTATGGCTTTTGATGATGGGGCTTACCAGGTGATGTATTCCAAAAAAGCGATTGCCGAAGGAGGATTTTTTGGTTTAGGTCCCGGCAATAGTGTTCAAAGGAACTTTTTGCCCTATGCGTATGCTGATTTCATCTATGCAATCATTTGCGAAGAATATGGTTTGATTGGCGGATTGCTTCTGCTTGGATTGTATTTGGGACTACTTTTCAGATGCGTTGCAATCGTTACACAATGTCCAAAAGCATTTGGAGCCATTTTGGCTATGGGCTTATGTTTGAATATTGTTATTCAGGCATTTGCCAATATAGCAGTATCAGTCCACTTGCTTCCGGTAACCGGAGTCACATTGCCATTGGTAAGTATGGGAGGTACTTCCATCATTTTTACATGTATTTCCATCGGCATCATATTGAGTGTCAGCAGATATGTCGATGAAGCAAAGGAACAAAGGTTGGCCTTGAATGAAATGGAGATTATCAATGAAGGTGCTGATTAGCGGAGGGGGTACCGGCGGACACATATTTCCGGCTCTGGCCATTGCTGATGCACTGAAGGAAAAAAATCCCGGCATCGACATATTATTTGTAGGTGCTCGCGGAAAAATGGAAATGGAAAAAGTCCCGAAAGCGGGATACACTATAAAAGGCCTATGGATAGCAGGCCTGCAAAGATCTTTGACAATTAAAAACGTATGGGTGCCCTTTAAACTTGCATTCAGTTTGATTCATGCTTTTTGGATCATCCTCAGATTCAAACCGGATGTATCTGTGGGTGTAGGTGGATATGCCAGTGGCCCTGTCTTATTTATTTCATCTCTGTTAGGAATCCCTACATTGATCCAGGAGCAAAATTCCTATGCAGGTCTGACGAATAAGATTCTTGGCAGAAGAGCAAAGAAGATATGTGTGGCTTATAAGGGAATGGAAGCATTTTTCAGTAAAGACAAGATTGTACTTACTGGCAATCCGGTCAGAAAGGAATTGATCAAAGTCGCAATGATGAATGGGAAGGAGGAAAAGTTGAAAATGGGCTTTGATCCTGAGCTTCCATTAGTATTGGTAGTAGGGGGGAGTTTGGGAGCCAGAACCATAAACCATGCTATAGCTCAGGGGGAGAAATTCCCGGAATGGGTTACAGGATACAGCATACTTTGGCAGGCAGGTCAGCTATATATTGATGAATTTAGCAGCCTGTCCATAGCGGGGCAGTCCAATATCAAAGTTGTGGCTTTTATTGAAGATATGGCAGCAGCTTACAGTATGGCTGATTTGGTAGTATGCAGGGCAGGTGCTTTGACATTATCAGAGATAACATTGACAGGCAAACCGGCCATTCTGATCCCTTCTCCTAATGTGGCGGAGGATCATCAAACTGTCAATGCCTTAGCTTTGGTGAAGGAGAAGGCTGCCATTATGATCAGTGATGACGAAGCAGTTAGTGAATTGCTTCGGGTAGTGAATTCTTTGCTGAACAACCGGGTAAAACTTAAAACGATTGCAGAAGCAGCAGCAAAATTAGGTGCCGCTCATGCAGGTGAGATGATTGCCGGTGAGATTTTGAAATTAAAAAAGGATTCCTGAATGCAAATGAAAGACTTTAAAAATATCTATTTCATTGGTATTGGAGGAATTGGCATGAGTGCCCTCGCCCGCTTTTTTAAAAGGCAGGGACAAAAGGTATCCGGTTATGACAAAACGGTTACAACACTGACCAAAAAGTTGGAAAGTGAAGGTATTGAAATCATGTATGAAGACAGGGTAGATCTTCTTCCTAAGGAAGTGGATCTTGTAATTTATACACCTGCTATTCCGTCCTATCATAAGGGTTTACTATACTTCCGTAACAAGGGAATAACCATGATGAAGAGGTCAGAAGTATTGGGAGCCATTAGCCGCTCCAGCCGGTGTATTGCCGTAGGGGGTACCCATGGAAAGACCACTACCTCTGCATTGATCACCCATTTGCTGGAGAATTCTGGCTTGCATTTTTCGGCTTTCATCGGCGGACTACTTTTGCCAGAATACAGAAATTATATCGGTCAAGGTACAGAGTGGGTAATAGTGGAAGCAGATGAGTATGACCGGTCATTTTTACAGCTTCATCCGGACATTGCTGTTTTAATCTCCATGGATTCTGACCACCTGGATATTTACGGCATGGACAATAGTGTAAAAGCTGCCTTTTGGGAATTTGTGTGTAGGATCAGAAACGGAGGATTGCTGTTATTTCGCACGGGTCTCGAAGTTCATTTTCCACCAGATTGGCAGAAACAGCTGGAAAAGAGGAAGATTACGTGCCGGTCTTTCGGAGTTGATGCAGGTATTGTTCATAGTAATAGTATCGAAATCCGGGATAAAATGTATGTTTTCACATTCAACAATGAAGCTGACCGGATGGATGATTTGCGTGTATCACTGCCCGGCCGACACAATATTGAGAATGCAACGGCAGCCATTGAAGTAGCATTGCATATTGGTATTTCAAAGGAAAAGATTAGAAATGCCCTCGGAACATTCAAAGGAATATTCCGTCGATTTGAAAAACTCTGGGATTCAGAGGATGTGGTCTATATCGATGATTATGCCCATCATCCAAGGGAATTGGAGGCAGCAATACAGACCACCAGGGAATTGTATCCAGGCAAAATAATTACCGGGATTTTTCAACCCCATCTCTATAGCAGAACAAGAGATTTTGCCACAGGATTTGCATCGGCGTTGGATTTACTTGACAAAGTCATATTGATGCCTATATATCCAGCGCGGGAATTGCCAATTCCAGGAGTGACTTCAAAGATGATTGGGGAGAAAATGAAAGAGCCCCCTCCCATTTATAATCATGAGGAAGTATTAAAATGGGCAGAAAGAGACGTAAAAGGGGTCATTTTAACATTAGGCGCCGGTAATATTGATTTATTGCGTGAGCCCCTGACAATAATTTTAAAGGAAATAAATAAATAAAACAAATATGATTGCATATGAACATAAATGGAGCCGGATAAAAACTACAGCAATGTGGTCCATGATTCTATTGATCATAGGATTCGGTGTATATTTTAGTTCATTGCGAAAAGCCGGTAGCCAGGTAAAAAGCCTGCAGGTGATTATTGACTCTCCAAATAAGGACAGGACATTAATCTCAGAAGAAGAAATAACCAGAAAGTTAATGATCTATCTGGGATATGATGTAATTCACGCTACCATTCAGGATATAAATTTGATGGAAATTGAAGACTTGATTCATCAGGATGAAAGAATTGACCGGGCCGAAGTGTATCTGGATTCGAGAAACAATCTTGTTATACGGATTTGGGAAAAGTTGATCATAGGTAGGGTACAATCATCCGAATCATCTTATTATCTGGATATCCATGGGAATAAAGTGCCGGTGACAAATGGAAGGGCGGTCAGGGTACCTGTCATTACAGGATATACCGGTTTATATAGTTTAGCACAGATCGAATCTGATGAAAGGAATAATCTGAAGGATGTGTATGAAGTTGCCAGAAAATTGATGGATGATGCATTTTTATCGGCTTTGATTGAGCAAATAGAAATTGATCAGGATGGCAGAATCACCTTGATTCCCAAAATTGGAAGAGAAAGGATCACGCTGTATGCCGGCGACCTGGATGAAAAATTTTTTAAACTTAAATATATGTACAAAGATGGCTTGCCAAAAGAGGGATGGAATAAATACTCCACACTCAATCTTGACTTTGAAAATCAGGTAGTGGCTGAGCTTAGAAACAGCAATTAATAAACCATAATATTTTTTACTATGAAGGATATGCATATACAGAACAGCAAAGTGGCCGTAGCTCTGGATATTGGCACCACAAAGATATGTGCCATAGCCGGCAGGCTCAACGAATACGGCAAAATCGAGATCCTGGGAGTTGGCACTGTGAAATCTGAAGGAGTGTCCAGAGGAGTGGTCATCAACATTGATAAAACCGTCCGGTCTATCCGGGATGCAGTGGAAATTGCAGAAAGAAATGCCGGTTTGAAAATCAAAAAAGTGCATGTGGGTATTGCAGGCCAGCACATTAAAAGTTTGCACCATCATGGTCTGCTGACCCGGGATAA
Organism: Saprospiraceae bacterium; assembly: GCA_035327565.1. GTDB lineage: Bacteria > Bacteroidota > Bacteroidia > Chitinophagales > Saprospiraceae > JABDLO01. The sequence goes on along the minus strand of DAOLDB010000002.1, from coordinate 138,041 downwards.
CGCATTGACAGAAATCAGCCAGGCAGATGTAGACAAGCTGATCAAAGATATGCATAAACTGGTACTTCCTCCAGGAGTGGCAATTTTACATGTTATCCCCCAGGAGTTTACAGTAGATGACGAAAGGGACATTATGGATCCGGTAGGTATGTCAGGGATACGGTTAGAGGCTAACTTCCACATCATTACCGGGCAAATTACAGCTTCCCGCAATTTAGCCAAATGTGTGGAAAAAGCGGGGCTGGGTATTGCCAACCTGACTTTGGAGCCTATCGCTTCTTCATCAGCAGTCCTGAATAGTGAAGAGATGGAAGCAGGTGTAGCCCTGGTGGATATTGGAGGAGGCACCACTGATGTTACAGTATTTAAAGATGGCATCATCAGGCATACCGGAGTTATTCCATTTGGAGGTCATGTGATCACCAAGGATATTCAGGCGGGTTGCAGTGTATTGATTAACCAGGCTGAAAAATTGAAAGTAAAATTTGGATCAGCGCTCGCAGATGAAATTTTTGATAACCGCATTATTACCATTCCGGGTATCAATGGACGAGAGCCCTCTGAAATCTCTGAAAAGAATCTGGCAAGAATTATTCAAGCCAGGGTAGAGGAAATCTTTGATCAGGTCATGTTTGAAATTAAAAGATCAGGATATGAAGACAAGTTATTGGCCGGCATGGTGCTTACAGGTGGAGGGTCGATGCTGAGACATATTGACTTGCTCAGCAATTACCACACAACTATGCACACGCGTATAGGACAGCCTATCGAGCATCTTGCTCATGGCTATACCAAACAGTTAGCCAGCCCCAAATATGCTACAGCGGTAGGATTGCTTAAAAACAGCATCGACAACGATACGACTTCTGAATATGTTGAAATGGAAGGAGTTCCTTCCATCGAAAGAGGTGAATTGGTGGAGGCCATTTCTGGAGATACAGGCTTTGAAAACGGACGAAAAGAGGAAAAGTGGATAAAAAAGCTCTTTGATATGACAAAGGATTTTTTTGATCCTAAACCGGATTCAGATTTCTAAACTTATTCGATCAAACTTAAAAACCCATATACTATGTTATTCGATTTACCAAACCATGAAAACTCAATCATCAAAGTAATCGGCGTTGGTGGTGGAGGAGGAAATGCAGTGGGACATATGTACCTTCAGGGCATTAAAGGTGTTGACTTTGCCATTTGTAATACTGATCATCAGGCAATGGAAAATAGTCCAGTAGGATTCAAAATACAACTGGGGCCAAAATTGACAGAAGGCCGCGGAGCCGGAACGAAACCCAATGTAGGAAAAGAGGCATGTATTGAGTCCATTGATGAAATCAAGACGTTCATCAATCATGGCACAAAAATGCTATTTGTAACCGCAGGAATGGGTGGAGGTACCGGTACAGGAGCTGCGCCCATCATTGCCAAAGCTGCAAGAGAAGAAGGCATTTTGACCGTGGGGGTGGTCACACTTCCATTCAAGTTTGAAGGCCTTCCCAGACATCGTCAGGCGCTTGAGGGCTTGGAACAATTGAAGTCCAATGTCGATGCCATTCTGGTCATCTCTAATGATAAACTCAGAGAAATCCATGGAAACTTAACCCTATCACAGGCATTTGCCCAGGCAGATGAAATCCTTACCACAGCTGTAAAAGGCATTGCAGAAATCATCACCGTTCCCGGATATGTGAATGTGGATTTTGAAGATGTCAATACCGTTATGCGCCAGAGCGGAGTGGCTATCATGGGCAATTCAGTTGCTGAAGGTGAGGACAGAGCCAGGAAAGCTGTATCTCAGGCATTAAATTCACCGCTTTTAGAGGATAATGACATCCGTGGTGCCAGACATATCCTCCTCAATATTACTTCCGGAACTGAAGAGGTGACCATGGATGAAATAGGAGAAATTACTGATTATGTTCAGGAAGAAGCAGGATTTGGAACCGATCTCGTCTGGGGTAATTGCAGAGATGAATCTTTAGGTTCAAAAATCAGTGTCACTATCATTGCAACAGGCTTTGGTGAAGGGAAAAAGAAGGTGCAAGCACCTGTAAAAGAGCGCATCATTGTCCCTTTGGATGGTAATTTTCAGGATGATGAAGACGCAATTTTTGCAAAAGGATATTCAAAGGGTGATAAAGTAATGACCATCGATTTTGAAGAGGAGGATGTACGCAAAACCATAGATACAATCGGTGGCAAAATACGGCCCGAAGAAAGGGAAGTAGAAAAGGAAGTTGTGAATCTAAAGGAAACAAACCCTAAACTTAATCCTGAAAAAATTGAAAAAGAGTTTGAAAGAAGAGCTTATCACCGGTCTAACACTACTAAGCCTTTGGATAATGCCCAGGTCATTGCTGAAATGGAAAACACACCGGCATATCAGAGGAGAAAGGTAGAACTTGAAAAGAATGAATTGGAAAGAACCGGAGGCTATTCAAGAACCAAAATTTCTGTTGATGATGAAGCTCCTTTCATGAACAGCAATAACTCATACCTGCACGACAATATCGATTAGATGTAATTTATATATACTTTTTAATTATCCTTACTCAATAGTGGTTTATTGATGAGATCCTGGGTGCATGCCCGGGATTTTTTCTTAATAAATACCCTTTTCATGCCAGGAGTTGTACTGGATAGCCGGTGGATAAGAAAAATTGTGATAGAGAAACTTAAATTCTACTTTCCTGAATACTCATCAAGTATGCGATCAATTCTGCAAGTCTGCCCTTTATTTCATTTTCATTGAGATATTCTCCTGTTGAAAAAACCTCCCCCCAAATGGGCATCTCTCTGGTGCCGTGCGCTTCAACCATTTTCCTCCCGTCAATAATATTAGCAATTTCCAGAATAGGGAAATTAGAAACTCGCCGATCTACCACTATGGTGGTTAGATCAAGGGGTTGTTTTGTCAATCCTTCTACTTTCTTGCCCTTGCCATCCTCTCCATGACATGAACTGCAATAATTCATGTAATGCTCCTTACCCAGTTTAGCCTGAGCTATTCTGGAATTTTTTGGAGGCTCAGTATTACACGATTGTAAGCTCATAAAGGCGATAAGAATCAATATCATGGTTGTCAATCCTATGCCTGTTCTCAATTTCAGTGATTCACTTTGCATTGTCAATGGATTTAAATAAATAAAAATAATACCTAAGCAAATTTGGACCTTATTTCATTTTGAAATAATGATTACCATCTACATATATCTATGATAATTATCATTATTTGCATGTTATCATTTCATACAAATATGAATATTCAGTGATTTATATTAATCAAATACGATTGGCAGAAATGGACCATCAGTTATAGTGAAACCGGCTATCAAATTATATTTTTGTTCCTGAATGAAAATTGTATTTCGTAATTTAACAAATCGGCTTTAATTAATAATAAAACTTTTTCAGTCTTAAAATATGCAGAAAATTAAAAGATTAGCACTGATTATCCTTGATGGATGGGGTCATGGAAAGGAACCGGAAAGATCGGCTATAGCATTGGCCAGGACACCATTTGTAGACGGATTGTATCATCGACTGCCTAATGCAGAATTAATTACTCATGGCGAAGAGGTGGGACTTCCTGATGGTCAAATGGGCAATTCCGAGGTTGGCCATTTGAATATTGGAGCGGGAAGGGTCGTATATCAGGAATTGGCCCGAATCAATAAAAGTCTGAGAGAAAAGGAATTTTATAATAATCCGGTTTTCCTGGAGTTAATCTCATATGCAAAAAATTTTAATAAACCCATTCACTTAATAGGATTACTTTCAGACGGAGGTGTGCATTCTCATATAGAACATGCTAAAGCACTGTGCGCTTTATTAAAGAATGAGCCTTCCATCAGAGTATATATCCATGCATTTTTGGATGGGAGAGATACAGACCCTATGAGTGGAGCTGTTTTTTTGGAGGATATTCAACAACATATTTATGGCAGTAATGCCACCATAGCCAGTATTATAGGCAGATACTTTGCAATGGACAGGGATAAAAGATGGGAAAGAGTAGCAAGAGCCTATCACCTGCTTGTTAATGGTAACGGAATGGTGACAGACGATCCCATAAAAGCCGTCAGGGAGTATTATAGTAAAAACAAGACTGATGAATTTATGGAGCCCATTATGGTAGTGGATGAAGGTGGAGAAAACAGAATAAAAAATGGAGATGCCGTTCTGTTCTTCAATTTCAGAACGGATCGGCCCAGACAGTTGAGTGAAGTCCTGATTAAGACAAAATTTGAATATTTGGATATGTATCCCATGAAATTGAAATTTTGTACCATGACCCGCTATGATAAAAATCTCAATGATATTGAGGTACTTTTTGAAAAGGAGGACCTCAAAAATACTTTAGGAGAAGTGATATCCCGGAATGGACTCAGACAGGTACGATTAGCAGAAACAGAAAAGTATCCCCATGTAACATTCTTCTTTTCAGGGGGAAGAGAGAAGGAGTTTGAAGGTGAAACAAGAATTCTGGTTGACTCTCCAAAGGTAGCCACTTATGATCTTATGCCTGAAATGAGTGCTTTAGGGGTAACAGAAGCTTTGATTAGTCATATTAAAAATGAACTTCCCGATTTTATTTGTATTAATTATGCCAATACCGATATGGTGGGTCATACCGGTGTTTTGGAGGCAGCAGTGAAGGCTGCAGAAACAGTGGATGCGTGTCTGGAGCGATTGATAGGCGTTCTGGAGGAAAACCATTACAATTATTTGATCATTGCTGATCATGGAAATGCCGATATGATGATCAATGATGATGGATCGCCGAACACTGCACATACTACTAACCCGGTTCCTATATTTGCAGGTGGATCAGAAATTCATTCCTCTACCCATCAACTGGTCAATGGGAAATTGGCTGATATCGCTCCCACCATTTTATCGATTATGGGAATAGATATGCCCAAAGAAATGACCGGCACTGTCCTTCTGACAAAAAAAGTCAATTAGAGATCCTTCATGACTGGAATTATTTCAATTGAAATTTTATGTAATATAAAAAAATGGAAAACGCCTATTTATTATATATATCGCTATCTTTTTAATTGAAGCCGCTGACAAATGACGCGCAGCCAATGAAAGCGAAACCAATGACGGTATAGCCAACCCTCAACATTAAGTGTCAACTTTCTACTGAGTTGCAGACCTTCCGACCTTCGACCTTCAGGTCTTGAGACCTTCCAACTCTTTCCCTCTCCCAAACAATTCCCACATACCCTTTAAAAAAATGAAATTAAAAGATATATTGGAATACAAAAGCAGCAAACTTTGAAGATGTTAAAGAAAACATAGTGTCACGCTTTTATAAATAACCGTTTGAGAATTTAATTAAACGAAAACGACATAAAATGAAAAACACCACTGCATACACTACACTTGTTCTAAGTTTTATATTAATCTCGGGTGTATTATATGCCAACAGCATTACGGTGAGTAATGTGAGCAGAGGTCTTCAGAATACCACAGAACAATATGTAATGGTACAGTTCGATTTGAGCTGGGAGAACTCCTGGCGTACTTCTTCGGGACCAGCGAACTGGGATGCGGCATGGGTATTTATCAAATACCGTGTAGCGGGAGGAGAATGGCAGCATGCCTGGCTGAATGGAAGCGGCCATACGGCGCCCTCGGGAAGCACGATCGATGTGGGCCTCCGCACACCAGGTAGTGGATTTCATGCTATGACCAATCCCGGCCTGGGGGTTTTTATCTATCGCTCTGCGAATGGAACGGGAACTTTTACTGCCGAAGATGTACATCTTCGGTGGAATTATGGAGACAATGGAGTGGCTGATAGTGACAATGTAGAGGTCAAAGTATTTGCCATAGAGATGGTATATGTACCTGAGGGCAACTTCCAGGTGGGCAGCGGTGGTCAGAATATTGGAGAATTCCGTCCTGCCAATGTGACCGCTATTTCAGGAACGGTCGCTACATTTGAGATCACATCTACTCCTCCGGTGATCCAGGGTAATAATGCCACCTCTAGTACTTCCAACCTTAGTGCCCGATCTGGAAATAATTTAGACCTGGGTACTGGAATAGGAACAGCGACCTTAGCCAGTGGATTCCCTACGGGTTATGGTGCTTTTTACGGTATGAAATATGAGATCAGCCAGGGACAGTACCGAGATTTTCTGAATACGTTGACGCGAAATCAGCAGGAGACTCGTTTTGCATCCATCACTGTAGGTAATTATATGCATTCCTTAACCGGCCAAACCACACCGATGTATCGCAATGGAGTACGCCTGGTGAGTGATCCCGGAGGCATTTCACCGAGAGTATACGCATGCGATCTGAATCCTTCGGTTTCTCCATATACGGACTCGGATGTAAACCAGTCTGACGACGGAGAATGGATAGCTTGTAACTGGTTAAGTTGGGGTGATGGAATGGCGTATGCGGACTGGTCGGGATTACGCCCGATGACGGAGCTGGAGTATGAGAAGGCTTGCCGTGGGGATCAGCCTCCTGTGGAGGATGAATACGCCTGGGGTACGACGAGCACTACGGCTGCCACGTCTATCAGTGATGGGGGTGAAGCGGGAGAAAAAGCTGACAATATGGGATCGAATGTTGTTTTTGGTAATCAAACCAATGTACAAGGACCATTGAGAGTGGGCTCATTTGCTCAGATGAGTACTACGCGCGAACTATCCGGATCGGGCTATTACGGAATGATGGAGTTAAGTGGCAATTTATGGGAGCGCGCGGTTACGATAGGCAATGCAGATGGCCGGTCATATACAGGTGAACACGGCGATGGTGTACTCAGTGTTGCTGGACATTCGAATGAATTGACCTGGCCTGGCTTAGTAAGTGGAGTGGTCACAGGATCAACCGGGTCGGGCTTTCGCGGCGGTGGTTATCTCAGTGTTGCACTTGATCTAAAGGTATCGTTCCGTAATTTTGCTGCCACTTCTATTACCAATCGGTTCAACGATACTGGACTTCGCCTGGTTCGGTCTGCGGGTTAGCGTTGGGGCCTGCCTGCCGAAGCTCGGCGCAGGCAGAGGTATTGGTTTTTTAACTCTATGGGTTTGGGGCAAAGCCCCAATAAAAAAATAGATTTATGTTCTACACTAATGTTTAAAGAAGTTTAAAGGATAAAAAGAACTACATGGGCTATACTGCCGATATTGAAAATCACTTGAAAGAGCACAGTGAAGGCAAAGTAGCTTCTACACGTTTGCGAATACCATAAGAGATGATGTAATACGAAGCTTGTACAAGTCAAAACAATGCAAAAGCACGAGAGAAATATTTCAAAACAGGAATGGACTCAAAAAGCGACAAATAAAAGTAATAGGCGAAAGCTGGAAAAAAAGAGAATCAATGATGAAAACAAATTATCTACTTTTAAGTGCACTGATTACATTTTCGATACAGAGTGTATTATCTTCCCAATACACAGGAGGCGATGGCAAAGGCGACAATGTAAACAGTGGCATGCTTTCCCTGATAGAGATCAGCCTCTCAGACCCTTGTCACTGCGACAATCCACAGAATATAAGAGAGGCATCTGGATCCAATAGTTTTGCCGTGTCATTGTTTCACGATATTCTGACGGTGATGGCTCCTACAGGAGGTATGGTAACACTGGATGCTATAGATACTTACTTTGCTGATGCGATGGGAAATGAGATCATGATAGGCACAGACATCCCTGAGACAAGCCCCGGCATATATAAGTTGGAATTTTACCGTCCTCCGGGTACGATATTTAGTATATCGGTATTATTTGATGGGGGAGATGAGACCACTTTTATGTCAGAAGAATCATGCCCTGACGATTGTCCACTGATAGCGATACCTGCGATGGGTACCTGGGCATTGCTGATTCTCTCCTTGTCGATGTTGATTCTGGCCGTGACGGCGATGCGACACCATCAACGCCAAAAGGCACTCATCCCCTACTGGAATAAACTGCTATGATGAATCCATAAAGAGCAAAACGAGGCATAGTATCTTTGAAAGCATGATATACCGCTGAAAAGAAATATTCACGAAAAGAATACAAACACCTGAATAACGCCTTCAGTAGCTGTCACCCATCCATCTTTTCAGAAAAAATGACTGATTACAAGCCATAGAGGTATTTTATCCCCCTAAACCAAAGTTCTATTTGAATATAATAGTACATTAATTCAATCCATTTATCCTTCCATATCATTTCAGGGAATCCATTTTAAAATAAAATGGGATAGAAATTGCAACTGTTTGTCTCTTTTTATCGTCTCATGCCTAAAAGTCTTATGCATCAAGGAATTCCTCATTCTTCTGAGCTATTGAAAGGAACTCTTCAAACCATCATTTTGAAAGTTTTGAAAGATAATGAAAAAATGTATGGATACGAAATCACTCAAAAAGTAAAAGCATTGTCAGAAGAACGGATCATCATCACTGAAGGCGCTTTGTACCCCGCACTGCATAAAATGGAAGCTGAAGGCATGCTAATAACGAAAACCGTCAAAGTAGACAACCGTACACGCAAATACTACTCACTGACCCGGAAAGGTAACGTAGAAGCCGGCAACAGACTTAAGGAGTTTATAGATTTCATTCTAACTATGGGACAGGTTCTTAACATCCAATGGGGATAAAATATTAACTCAGGAATGCTGCTCAACCGACAACATATAGATTACATACTCCAGGATATGCAGTACAGGGGAATGATTCATCAAGGTCTACAGGAAGAAATTTTGGATCATATATGTGCATCCACTGAAATAAAGATGAAATCAGGTAAAAGATTTATTGATGCTTACACCGAAGTAATCCGTGAATTTGGTGAGTCTACCGGACTACTCAATATCCAAATGGAAACTTTTTTTGCAGAAAATGAAAAAACAAAAAACATGATAAAAAATTACATCACCATTGCATTTCGAAATATCAGGAAACATTCCTTTTACTCAATTGTAAACATTCTGGGCTTGTCAGTAGGGGTAGCAGTTTGCCTGATCATAGCATTATTTATTGTCAATGAATTATCCTATGACCGGCATTTTGAAAATGCTCACCGAATCTATCGTATAGAGTCTGACATCATGTTTGGTGGCAACCATTTCCAAATGACCTATTCTCCTGCACCTATGGCGGATGCTTTACCTTTAGAATTTCAAGAAATTGAGGCGGCTGTACATTTCCGTGAACGAGGGTCTTACCTTGTGAAAAGAGAGATGGATAACATCAGGGAGGAAAATGTCATATGGGCAGGAAAAGATTTCTTTAAAGTTTTTAATATTCCAATTATTGAGGGAAATACGGAACATGCATTGAACATGCCCAAAACGATGGCAGTGAGTAAAAGGGTGGCTGACAAATATTTCCCGGGCGAAAGCGCCATGGGACAGAGTCTTATTTTAGATAATCAATGGGAATTTAAAATCACAGTCATATATGAAGATCTACCAGTCAATAGCCATTTTCACTTTGATTTTTTGCTGGCAGCTGAAGGTCTGGATGAAGCTAAAAATACTTTTTGGTTGAGTAATAATTTTCAAACCTATTTTATACTTCAGGAGGGTGCTGACCCTAAGGGGTTGGAAGCAAAATTTCCCGGCCTGGTAGAGAAGCATATTGCACCCGCTTTACAACAGGTATTGGGAAGTGATTTTACTCTTGAAAACTTTACGGCTACAGGCAACAAGATCGAATACAAATTACAACCCCTTCTTGATATTCATTTAAAAAGTGATTTGATGGGTGAGTTCGAACCAAATTTCAATATGACATACATTTACATGTTTGGAGCCATTGCTTTGTTCATTTTACTGATTGCCTGCATTAATTTCATGAATTTATCTACTGCCCGCTCAGCCAACAGAGCAAGGGAAGTTGGCATACGAAAGGTCATGGGATCTTACCGAAGCCATTTGGTACGTCAATTTATGCTGGAATCTGTCCTGATGACAATTTTTGCATTTATCATGGCCATAGGCTTAGCCTGGATATTGATGCCACTTTTTAACACTCTGGCCGACAGACAACTCTCTTTACCTTTTTCTAATTTTACCTTTTATAGTTTTCTGATTACCGCCGCATTATTGACCGGAATATTGGCAGGCACGTACCCTGCGTTTTTCCTGTCAGCATTCAAACCTGTAACCGTATTAAAGGGAAATCTGACCTTAAGTTTAAAAAGTGGTATAATCAGAGCGACTTTAGTAGTCTTTCAATTTGCTATATCCATCGTTCTTATCATTGCTACCATTGGGGTTTACAAACAGCTCAATTATATTCAAAACAAAAAAATTGGTTTTAATAAAGAACAGGTCATTATGGTGGATGACACCTATGGATTGGGAGATCAAAGAGAAGCTTATAAAAATGAAGTATTGAAAAATGAAAATATTATCAGTAGTACCTACAGTGGATACTTACCGGTTTCTGGAACCTGGAGGAGTGATAACCCATGGTGGGTAGAAGGAAGAGATCCGCGTGATCAGGCTAACATGGTCAGTATACAAAACTGGTATGCTGATCACGATTATATCAAAACACTCGGTATGACTATAAAAGATGGAAGAGACTTTTCCATCACTTTTCCTTCCGATTCAAATGCAGTACTATTAAATGAAACAGCCATCAGGAGTTTTCAATTTGATGGGGATCCATTAGGTCAACGGATTGCTACTTTTGCAGGTGATCCTTCTGATGATTCGTTCTCAGATAATCTTGAATATCTGTCAGTGATAGGAATTGTGGAAAACTTTCATTTTGAATCGCTCAAAAAAAATATTGCCCCCGTTATGATCAGGTTGAGTAGGCGCCCTCAGGGCTACGCATCTTTTCGCTTTCATTCAAGCGATGTAAAGTCTATCATCTCTTTGCTGGAAAGCACCTGGAAGGAAATGGCACCCAATCACCCATTTTCCTATTATTTTTTAGACGATCGATTTGGTAAAATGTATACATCTGAAGTTAGGCTTGGGAGAATTTTTGCCATCTTTACTGGTTTTGCTATTTTTATTGCTTGTCTCGGATTGTTTGCACTGACTGCATTTACATCAGAGCAACGATCGCGTGAAATCGGCATACGAAAAGTTTTAGGTGCCAATACAGCCAGCATTGTTGTCTTGCTTTCAAAAGAGTTTACACGCCTGGTGCTTATTGCTTTTATTTTAGCTGCACCTATAGCGTGGTGGATTGTCAGGGAATGGCTGAAAGATTATCAATACCGTGCTGAGATTTCCTGGACTTTATATGTAATGTCGGGTTTGCTTGCCATTCTGATTGCCTGGCTTACCATGGGATTTCAATCAGTGAAAGCCGCTTTGCAAAATCCCGTTCATTCTTTGAGAAGCGAATGAGGAAAATCCGGGATCCATTTACACCTTTATTGTTGAATATAAGGGTCAAAAGGTTATCTCGCCTCCCCTTTCTATTTTTCTTATTTCACAACTACCGGATTCGATTTTACCTTGCAACTTTATGACTGAAAGCCGTTCTTCACCCACTTTCAGACAAAAAGGGGAAAGTCATTTGTCTCTCCCCTATAATTTTAATTAAGTCGGGATGAGTGGATTCGAACCACCGGCCCCACGCCCCCCAGACGTGTACTCTAACCTGGCTGAGCTACATCCCGAAAATTTATAAGCAGCACAAAGGTATATTCTTTTTTATTTTGCTCAAAGTTTAAAATAGTTTTCAAAGATAAGCTCATTCTCAAATTACTACTTTTTTAAAAAAACTTAAATTCTAAACCCTTTTACCATTATCTCAAATTTTGCAGATAATGTATTTTCATTATTGAATCCAGACTTTCTGAATATGAAATATTGACCTATTTTCTATCCAACTTTTAAATTTTACCATTAAAAATCCTTCATAAAAACTAGATTTTATCATCAGTCTGTTATTATATTGGGTGTAATTTATTTTCACGATATTCGCAAAAACAAAGAATGTGGCATAGTTCATTTAATTGATCACAATCTAATACTCCATGCAATGATCACAATTAATATCACTTTGAAGAAGAAAAATCTTACCGTAAAAACCTTTGTGTTCCACCTGGTTTTTCTCCTGACGCTTTCTTTAAGTTCATACAGTTTAGTCGGACAAATGAAAACTTTGACCCAACAGGGTCAGAGCACTTCCCTACAAACACATGATTTAAAAAAACCCCGGGATTTTCGAACAGCTATACCCTCTGCCAGAAATTTATTCTCCAGGCCATTTCATCCCGTTAGTCAACCCTTTTCCATTCCTATACTTACCTCATATAATATCATTCAGTGGGATGATGATTTTCTGCCGACCTGGATTGAAGGTTCTTTAGATAAAATACACACCCGGTCTGAGTTACCTGTTTTTATTTATAATCTATTGGATCAGGCAATGAAAGCCGTCAAAGGACATGAAGAAATAAACAATGTCTTCTTACTTACCGACCAAGATGAAGATCATGTGGGTATTATTCATTACCGCTTTCAACAAGAAGCTCTTGGAATTCCGGTTTTTGGTTCCGAATTTTTAGCACATGTATATCCTGATCGCAGAAAATGGATTATGAACGGAAGAGTTGAAAAGCACCCTGGACATTTCGAAATACCTTCACATATAACCAATGAACGTGTCCTTGTAGAAAGTGTGATTGACGATATGGAGCAAATGGATATCAAAGTGATACCATGGCCTGCCTATATGAAAGAGTATATTGACAGACCATCTTTTATAACCTCCAAAGTATGGTATAAGGCACCAGGGGAGAATGAACTCAGGTTATGTTTGCATATTTCTGCCATGCCTAATCCGGGAGAAAACTGGGATTATTTTATTGATCTTCAAACGGGTGAAATAGTGGATAAAATCAATAATATATGTCGATTACATCCACATGGTAAAGAAGTGGAAGACAGTGAATCCGAATCATCAAGAAATCAAGCAAAGGGTACAGTTGAAATGAAAAATAGCTATCACTTCAACGATGGTCCTTTTCAGGCTCAGGGTGTTGACCTCCTGGGTATAAACCGAACTATCAATACATTCAGATTGGGAGGTTTGTTTTATTTAATCGATGCCTCCCAACCTATGTACATCCATGGATCCCTTCCCAATACTCCGAGAGGCATCATTTTGACCGCTGACGGCAAGAAAAACACCCCTTATAAAAACAACTTTGATCCCGTTGATATCACCAGTGCCAACAATACCTGGAATGCACGCAATGCAGTTTCCGCCCATTTCAATGCAACCCAATCTTATTTATATTATAAAGACGTTCACCAAAGGAATTCGATCAATGGAAGCGGGGGAAACATCCTTTCATTTATCAACATCACGGATGAAGAGGGAAATGATATGGATAATGCTTTTTGGAACGGGTACCATATCTATTATGGTAATGGAGATTTTGCCTTTACCGATCTGGCAGGAGGATTGGATGTCGCAGGACACGAAATGTCTCACGGAGTAGTACAGCATACGGCAGGATTGATATACAGAGATGAATCCGGAGCATTGAATGAATCATTTTGCGATATTTTTGGAGCTATGATAGAAAGAGAAAACTGGCAGATAGGTGAACGAGTTGTTAATCCTCAGTTTTTTACTTCAGGGGCGATGCGTGACATGTCAAACCCTCATAATGGTGGAAATAAATTGGGAGATATTGGATTCCAACCCAAACACATGAATGAGAAATTTACAGGCACCGATAACAATGGAGGGGTACATATCAATAGCGGAATTGTCAATCATGCCTATTATAAATTTGCTACCACCATAGGACTTGAGAAAGCCGAACAAATTTATTACCAGGCTTTATCACAGTATCTTGTTAAATCATCACAATTTGTCGACTGCCGAAATGCTGTCATTCAGGCAGCAATGGATCTGTTTGGTAATGGCAATGAAGTACAGGCAGCTATGAATGCTTTCAGTGAAGTAGGAATTGGCCCCGGTGCAGGGGGAAATTTTGAAGAAGAACTTGAACCCAATCCGGGCAATGCCTTTTTACTATTATCTGACTCAGATCTGTCAGCTTTGTATCTTGCCGATGCCAATCTCAGTCTGATCGCCAATCCTTTATTTGATATTGAAATCAAATCCAAACCTTCCATTACCGATGATGGACAGTTTGTATTATTTGTTGGCGCTGATAAAAAGTTGCACCTCATTGTATTTGATTTTGAAAAAGGTACTGCCGATATTGAAATACTCCAAAGCGATCCGGTATGGAGAAACGTAGCTGTCTCCAAAGACGGCTCATTGATTGCTGCTCTGACAGAGCCCCTCTCAGATAAAATTCTCATTTATTCTTTTGATAAAGAAGAGTGGAAAGAGTTTAGATTGTTTAATCAAACCACAGGACCCGATGCACCTCCAATTTTCAATGTTCAATATGCTGACGCTATTGAATGGTCTCATGATGGGACAGTATTGATGTATGATGCCCTGAATCAACTGACTTTGACCAGAGAGGCCTGGGATATTAGTTTTTTACAGGCCTGGGATAAAGCCGGGAACCAGTTTGGAGATGGAAGTATTATAAAAATGTTTCAAAACATTCCCAATGGCATAGACATTGGCAATCCAACCTTTGCGAAAAACGCTCCGCATATCATCGCATTTGACTATATTGACAATACTGGTCTTTTCACTACAGATTATGCTATATTAGGGCTCAACCTGGAAAGAAATGATGTAGGATTGATCGTAGAAAACAGCACTTTAGGTTATCCTTCATACGACATTGAAGACGCCACTATAGTATATGACGCATTAACTACCCAGGGTTCACCGGTATTGGCCCAAATTTCATTAGAAGAAGACAGGATCCACGGAAAAGGTAACCCCTCTCTTGCATTTGACAATGGGAAATGGGGTGTTTGGTTTGCCAATGGTGAACGAACATTGACTTCAGTACCCTTTTCCAGCCATTCAAATCTGGTTTTGTTTGAGATTTATCCCAATCCAACCGCAGATTATTTGCACATATATTCTAATAATATAGAGGCCAATATAAATACAACTGACATGGTCATTGAAATTATAAACCTGATGGGTAAAACGATTTACCGCCAAGTAATTAAAAATGCAGCAGGAGACACACAACATACTGCAGAAGTGCGTAATTTTCCACCCGGAACATATGTTCTGAAATTAAGTCAGGGAGAAAAAATGAATGCCAAACTATTTTTAAAACACTAAACAATTTATCAATCACTTTTAAAAATCATTTTTCATATGAAACAAATAAGTATTTTATTTTTATCCGCTATCCTTCTAATCGCGGGAATATCATCTTGTTCAAAAGGCGATGACAGAGATGATTTTGTTGGAACTTATAATGCAGAGGATAAGTATTCTGTTGGTGGTCAGCAATTTACAGATACTTATTCTTTCACCATTACCAAATCCTCTAATTCCGAAGACCGAATTCTGATGAATGGATTTGCAGGAACGCCAGGTACAACAGTTGAAGCGACCGTAAGTGGACGAGGCATGACTATTCCGCAGCAGACGATTGTCATAGACGGTACCAATGTGGGGGTTTCCGGTTCAGGAACTATTGACGGCAATCGACTGACTTATTCCTATACAGCTTCTGGTCCTGGCTTGACTTTAAGTATTGCGGGCACTGCCAACAAACTGTAATAAGTTTCGAATATACCAGCTATTCAAACATTCTACAGTTTTTCTGAATGGATCAACTTGAATGTAAATTTGATCCTCGGTGAACTGTAGAATGTCTCATTTTTAACCTATTAAAAATTGACCAGGGAATGAAATTTTTATCTGTCCCATGTCTTGTGTTTTTTCTTGTAATTCTGCTTTCCTGCGAAAAAGTGGTAACCATAGAAAAAGAGGAAGCACATTGGGACTATGAAAATCCGGACTGGCAGCAAATCGGTTATATCAGCTGTGGAGGGAATGCACAATCACCCGTTGACGTCAATACTACTTCAACATTGGTGGTTGATCAATTACCTACGCTGGAGTTTGATTACCGTCCATTTGCCATGAAAATTGTCGACAATGGACATACCATTCAGGTCAACCCACCTCAACCGGATAATGCCCTTGTTTTTAATCAGGTTCGTTACACTTTTGTGCAATTCCATTTTCATCATCACAGCGAACATCAAATTGATGGTCAATACCATCCTCTTGAACTTCATTGTGTACATAGAGATCAAGCGGGCAATTTGCTGGTACTTACATTTATGGTTGACATTGGCGAATCACATTCATTTTTCGATTTGGTATTTGACAATATTCCCAATATTCAAAATATGGAAATTAGTACGCAGATCCAACTGAATATCAGTGATTTACTTCCCTTTCATCAGGGTTATTTTACTTATTATGGTTCACTGACTACTCCACCTTGTTCCGCAACAGTTCAATTCATCATTCTCAAAGAGTATATAACCGCTTCACCACAGCAGATATCAAAATTTGCTTCTTTCTACGATGATAATTACAGGGTCATACAACCTTTGAACAACAGGATAATTCTTGAAAAACCCTGAGGAAGATGAATGGTAATAAATGCACCTATTTTTTGATCTTCCTTTTATTGATTTTCTCTTGTATGCAAGGGAATGGCCAATTTTCCAGGGGAAACATAACTTTGGGATGGGATGCCGGATTTTCTATACCCTCAGGACAAATTTCCAATGGCGCCTTTCCCCTGGGTTATGCAGGAAATGGACATGCTGCCCAATTGACAATTCAATACGGACTTTTCGATACCTGGGACATCAGAGCAGTCGTGGGTCTATCACAGCAATCTTTTGATTTCAATGAGGCTGCTCACAGTGTTTTCAGCAGATACCCTTTGGCCGTTTCCACTGATATGACCGCGTCGCCCTATCGTATGCTCTCCTTTATTGCCGGTCCAGCAAAGCATATAAGTCTCTCACAAAAGTTTTCATTGTCGGTTTCTCCTGCTGCAGGAATGGCAATCCTCCAAACTCCGGATATTGTGATGAACATCATTACCCAACCCCTTACTGTAATCACGTTGGGCTCTGGGAGAAGTCAAAGTTTTATTTACCAAATGAGCTTTTCGACTATATATCACTGGAACCGGACGGTTGATTTTAAATTATTTGCTCAATATTCATCCGCTTCTTTTCATCCAACCGTAGTCAATGAAGAAACGTCATTGTCATTTCGACAATTCGTTTTTGGCGCAGGCTTAGGAGTACATCTGGTACATTCACATAAAGATTGATTACTTCTGCCACAATTCCTTATTACAATAAAAATTGTACACAGGTCAAACAAAACAACCAAGAATCTTACAAATCAAATATATCCAATATAATCATATCTTCTGTGTCCAGCTTACGCTCCATATACAGCTTCCCATCATGGACAAAATAGGATCTGGATTCCATCTTATACCGGTTGAATGGAACAGCCCACTCCTCAATAGTTTTAAAATCCGGCTGAGTGACTAACAGAGTATATTGTCTTATCTCACTTTTGACCGGATCTTTCTCATCAATTTTATATTCGGGGATGGGTAACCCTGAAAAACGGTAAAACCGGCTTTTATCCTGATCAAATACCAGACCCTCATAATAAAACTGCATCTTGGTCTTCTTGTCGATTTCATTCCAGTTCAACCCTTCTTTCATAGCTGTTTTAGGATCATCCACTGTCATCAAGGTGATAATAGAAATTGTCTTCAACCTGGACTTCAATTCAAACTTTTCTTTCAATTCAAAATCCAGTCCGTATACATAGATAGAATCCAGATTGGGAAAACTAAAATAAATGAGCTGCTGATCTTTAAGATACGCATAATTCCAATAAGCAAAGCGCTTATATCCAAAGTACCCGGATACATATTCTTTGGGAACATTGATATGAAAACTAAATTCCTTTTTTTCAAAATTGATTTTCTCCAATAACATGTGATTATAATCTTGCTGATATAAACTTGAAAAAACAAAAGTGTTTTTATCCATTCGAATAGCCGGCATAAGTACAGGATCAAAATACAATCTGCTTTCGGGTGCCAAATCTAAAATTCCGATTTGTTACACTCCCTCCTTCATATTGTTATAGGGAATAATTGACAATATGTCAATTTTATCAAAACAAAGTAACGTATCTTCCGAGATATGTTGAAATCCAATTATTTCATTAAACTTGTAGCGCTCATCCAATGTGAGATCAATCGTAGAGACTAATCTTCCATCCGCCAAGCTATATTTTTTAAGTAAATTCTTTTTATATAGTAAAGTATATAAATATGATTCATTGTGTGAAGTCATAATTTCCACAACCATTAAATCAGGCATGGATTCATAATCCAACGTTAACACGAGAGAATCTACTGGCTTCAGTGTTTTCATCCTACCCAATTGGCCATGTATTCCTTTAATGGGATCGGATAAATTGCATGCACTTAAAATAACCAATAATATAAAGGCATGCGCCGGGAGGGATAAAAATCCTCTATGTAATTTGTTAACAATCTTGGTTTTCATATATTTCAAAATGTATTATTGATAAAGTATTCCGAATTGAGTGTTTGTATCTTCTAAATCTTTCCTTGCTTTAAGATGAGTTTAGCAGGAAAGGTAAAATCTTCACTATAACTGAACCGGTAAAACTTTGAATGCAAATCTATGGTTACTCTGGGGTGATCAGAAATTTTACCATACAGGTGATCAATGTGTTTTCTGGATTGAACATCGGTAAATATATAATGAGATGAATTATCCTCGTTGGATAAACCTCTCTTTACAAATTCAATAACGGGCCTTGTACAACTCTCGCAGGATAACCCATAGAAAACATAAATATCATGGTCAGAAGTACTATCTATTTTCAATTCTGATAGTATAGAAATCAAATCTCTGTTGACCTGGGAAGAATGACATGCCCACTCTATTCCAGAAAATATAAATAGTAAAAAATAAATTATCCTGATTAAATTTCTGCCAGATTGAATTTGTCAAATATTACTATATCTTCTTCCTCAATCTTTCTTTGAAGATATAAATATCCATCATATTGTACAAGACATAAATTTTCAATCCCATAAGTGTTGTACGGAATTGCCCATTCTTTTATCAGCTTAAATTCAGAATCCATTACCATAATCGAGTAGTTTCTGATCCTGCTTTTAACGGGATCTTCGCTTTCCAGATCATTCTGACTAATAGGAAGTCCTACTATTCTATAATACAAGTCATGCTTTTCATCGAACAAAAGAGCATAATATACCCAGTTGGATTTAATTCTGTTATGCAGCTCTTTTGGACTCAAACTCCTGATTTCTTCTACTGCATCTTCTTCAGAATCATTATTACGAATAATCCATTTGAACGGGCTATTTTTGATCGAACTTTCAGCATAATACTTCCCCAAGGATTGGAAATTCATATCGTAGACATATAAAGTTTCAATATTTGGAAAATTGGCTACTAAGATTTGCCTCTTGGGGTCAAAGATGAAATTCCATTCCCTGAAATCTTCAGGACCGTAAAATCCGTCCAGAAATGCATCGGGAAGTATAACTTTTTGGGTCAGAGTTAAAGTACTGGTGTCAATGATATTAAAAGCAAACCCTCCTTTACGAAATTGGAATGAATTGGTGAGAAAAAATTTATGGTTTCCCATAGAAATCACCGGATGAAAATCATTATAGATTACAGGAAGATAATTTGGATTCCTATATTTGACCTGTTCAATAATTTCCTTGATGTAGAGTTTATCAGTATTTTTTACATAATATATGCTTTTCAAACTGCCTATAGCAAAAAATTGGGTGGAATCTATGAAATATGTACCTCCATCCAAATTCCTTAATTTGTCCGGCCCTTCTTCATCGATCCTGATGGTTTTTGTACATTGTCCTGTACTCAGATCATAAAATTTAATAAAATTGAAATGGAAAAATGTGTTGACCAAATGGGGCTTGTCTCCGACCTTCAGGATTTGTGAAGATGTAAATTGATTGGGGGTTTCATGATCCAAATAAATAACGAGAGAGTCTGCCATAGGAATCACGGGCAGACTCGCAAGGGTATGCTCTTTTTCAAATGTACAGTTCCAAAGAAAAAAGGACAGTGAATGCAGTAAAAATTCTCATCATTATGTAATTCCTGCCATGTGATGACATTCGTTTACATGGTTGATGATAGTATTGCATCTCGATCCACCATAAGAAGAATTACAAATACAATATAAATTACCTCTCTTATCGGGCACACAATAACCATCATTACCATTGTTATCACATAGTACACATCCCCCATTTAAAGGTGTTAGAAACCAAATAAAGACACTCAAAAACAATACAACAGTTAATAATACTTTTTTCATAAGTCTTAATTTTTTAAATTTTTAATTAATCAGGACCTGCAAACACCGGACATTCTTTTACACTACTTTTACCATAAGCACAGGTAGGATACTGTGTTGAAGAATCCATACCTTTAAAACATTTAGTGGTTGGATTTTTGATTCCCCAAGGGGCACACCTCCCTTCATCATAAATAGTACAGGCTATACAGGACCCATTAGCTTCTTCTGGCAGTCCCATCAGGAGAGCAGTAAAAGCAAATGACAATAAAAACATTAGGAATTTTTTCATAAGCATTTTCTTTAAGTCACAAAATATTCATATAACTACTAAGTACTTAATACAAATTTAATCAATATTTTTATATGTATAACTTACTTAAAAGCAGAGAAAAATAATGAATTAAATGATCTGTTTTGATTCAAAATGAACTAAAATAAACGATTTCTATTTGGGGAGTAAGCTGAAAAAAACAGGTATTAACAGACCACAGGGAATCATGAACCGTTTTTTATATTTGATGGAAAAAAAACATTTCCTCATATTATAAAACAATTATTAATAACTATTCAAACAAATAAATAAGATTGGTTATAATACAATTGAAATTGATATACAACCGCCAACGAACGTATCAGAACATCCCTCCATTCTTCCTAATCACATTATGAAAATCATAAAACTTCGTTAAACTTTCTCCACAGGATACACCGGCTTTTCCATTTCACTATATTTGGCAACATTTTTTTGTGTTTTGTGTATGAATTTGAACTATTCTGTTACAGACACAGTAAGTCAATCGTGCAAAAAAATACTTAATCAATGAAATTCAATTTCAAAACCTTTTGAATTTATTTTTATTAATCATCTAACCATTCAAATCTAAAAAGAATCACATGAAAAAGAATTTACTATTAGCAGCCATGTTCATCCTGATGGGTGTATTATTCATTGAAGCGCAGATGTCTGCTCCTGCTTCCAGCCCTGCAAGCAAATTGGTACAAACAGTTGGGTTGACTGATGTGACCATTGAATATTCCCGTCCTTCCATGAGAGGACGAAGCATATTTGGTGCCGATGGTTTGGTTCCTTTCGGAAATATTTGGAGAACCGGAGCCAATCTTGCCACAAAAATAAGCTTCAGTAAAGATGTTCAAATTGAAGGCAAGGATTTGAAAGCAGGCTCATATGCAATTCTCACCAAACCAGGAGCAACACAATGGGCCATACATTTTTATAACCACGAATCCAACAGTTTCGGATATTATTTAGATAAGACACCGGCAGCAGTGGTTAATGCTACACCTTCTCAAATTCCGTTTACACTCGAAACTTTTACTTTTAACTTCGATAATCTGAGGAATGATGGAGCAACCATACAAATAGCTTGGGAAAACACAATGGTTCCTTTCAATATCAGTGTGTGGACTGATAAAGAAGTGATGGCTTCCATAGACAGAGTTATGGCCGGCCCAAGCAGCAATGATTATTTTACTGCTGCTTCCTACTATCATGATGAAGGAAAAGATTTGAATAAGGCGCTTGAGTGGATTAACAAAGCCACATCAGGAGACAACCCCGCATTTTGGCAGGTGAGAAAAAAGGCGTTGATTCTGGCGGATATGGGTAAAAAAAGTGAAGCCATTGAAGCAGCCAAATGGGCGTTGGAATTAGCTAAGAAAGCGGGTAATGATGATTACATCCGCATGAATGAAAAGTCAATCAAAGAATGGTCTATGTAATAAAATAGCAACCATTTCTATTTAAAAAGAGGGGTGCAAGCAGGGTCGCCCCTCTTTTTTTTTTTATACTTTTACGACCTGACTCTTTATCAGAATCCAATTTTTGTTTTTTATATATAAATGATTTCGAATATGACATTTTATCAAGTTGCAGGCCCCAATCTGGTCCATGAAACCATTGATGGGGAAAGCATTCTTCTGAACCTTGAAACTGGTGTTTATTACAGCCTTAACCCAATAGGCTCTGCTATATGGGAAATTTTGATTTCTACGGGAAGATTGTCGGATGTTGTAAATGAAATACACAAATATGTACCCATCTCAAAGGCTGACATTCATACCACCGTCGAAGTATTTGTAAAGAAAATGGTTGATGAAAATATTCTGAAAACCACATCAGATCCTTCAACCCATTCAGAAATTGATCTTGAACCGGCCAAACAGATTCTCCTTCAATTGAACCAGAAATTACAGGAACCGGAATTGTATCAATATTCAGACATGAAGGACCTTTTCCTGTTAGACCCCATTCATGATGTGGATGAATCCGGCTGGCCCCAATCCAAACCTAAAGAAGAGGGTCTGAAAGAATGATTTATGGTCCTTTTCCCGATAAAAACCAGAAATTGCTCCTGTACACTGCGCTCAAAGGAAATATTCAAAGTGAGCAAGCCTGGATAGAATGGAGAAAAAATGTTGATTTCCAGACAGATGTCGATTGGGGATCTTATCGTCTTTTGCCCCTTGTTTATCACAATCTGAAAGATAAATTTTCCAGTGATCCTATATTTCAGGTGTTGAAGGGAATTTATCGAAAAACCTGGTCTTCCAACCATATTCTGCTCCATAAAACGGAGCAATTAATCCTATTCATGGAAAAATTAAATATTCCTGTAATGGTTTTAAAAGGAGTCCCGCTTCTGCAACTATATTATAATCATGTGGGATTGAGACCCATGTCAGATATCGATCTGATGGTTCCGGTGGATAAAATAAATGATACCCTCCAAAGTTTATTTAAGGAAGGATGGAAATTAAAGGAACCCCAACATTTTGACCATTTAATGAAATACGGTAACAGTATAGCTTTATTCCTTGACGATGACACCGAACTGGATTTGCATTGGCGACTATTCTGGGATATTCCGGTAGCAGGAGTTGAGCAAACCTTTTGGGAGAATGCCATGGCTTTTCAAATGAACAATACCTCAGTACTTACCCTGTGTCCTACCGATACTCTCTTCCATACACTCGTCCATGGCATGAGAGCCAATCCTGCGCCACCTATTCGCTGGATTTCAGATGCTTTCACTATACTAAATCATCCAAAAATTCAGATTGACTGGAACCGGATATACCAATTGACAATAAACTACAAAGCAGGGTTACCCATGAAACATAGTCTGAAATACTTGGTTAAGCATTTTAAAGTGCCTATCCCCAATGGTTTTCTGAATGAAATAAGCAAGTTAAAACCTGAGTTTGGAGACCGGTTCATCTATAATCAAGCTATCCTGTATGGTGATTTAAAACCGGTGACCATTGCTCAAAAATTCAGACATATATATTCCCATTATCTCCGAATTTCGAGACATGAGGGGTTTATAGCAACTCAATTAGGTTTTATTCAATACCTTTATCAAGTGAAACCCGGCAAAGGCTTTCCAGGCAAAGTGGTTAGGAAAATAAGTTCAAAACTGTTTTCAGAAAAAAAATATGACAGTGATTGATCTTTCAGAATTGAGGCCCTTTCATATTGAATTAGACATTGAATACATGTAGCATGCTTCAACATCTGATTTTAACAAAATTCAGTTACCGGTTTCCAGGATGGAATAAAGGAAAGTCTATTGACCCTCTTTCCCCTTCAGTTTTAGTTCACCGCATGCATATGCTCAAGAGCATTACCTACCCATGTTTGAAATCTCAGACTCATCAGGACTTTTCCTGGATCATCATCATCGACCCCGGACTGCCTGACGACAAAAGGAAAGCAATTGAAAATTTTCAATTGCCAGGAGCAAAAATTTATATTAGCGAATATATGGAAGCAAGTCATAAAAAAAAGACGTCCTGGTTGCTACCATTTATAAACACGGACACACAGTATCTGATCACTTCCAATCTGGATGCTGATGATGCAGTATTCAGAGGGTTTACTCTATATATTCATGATTACTTTTATTCATTGATTAAAAAAAACAAAATTCAACCCTTACACTTTCTTTATGCAGGAAATATAATACAATGGGATTTAATTCAAAGCAAAGACGCACCATTTGGATATATAAAACCATGGACCCGAAAAGGTACCATTTCTGTTTCTACAGGATATACAGTATGCTGTCAATTTCCTGAAGTGGATTTTATAGTATACAGTTTAGGCCACAGGTTACCAGGATTTCTTTACCACGAAAATGACGAACAATTTGAAACAAACGACTCTATCCGGACGATACTGAAAAATGCACGGAATGTTATAAAACAGGTGGCAGAAAATGCTGATGTACACTGGGATGGAGAAATAGAAAAGAACATCCATGTGGATTATATACGAAGCAACCATCAACAGGCTTTGGTCGTCAATCATTGGCAGAACAAACAGTTTACGAGACTATTGGAAAGTGAAGATGAAAGAATCAAATGTGACATACATCATTCTCTTAAGGATTTCGATATTGACTGGAAAGCTGTAGAACAATTTTCGATATATAGAGGCAAAAAGTTAAAATTTTATTATCAAATTTTAAAAAATTCAGTCATTTATTCAATAAATATCAGTAGAGGTAAACCATATTTACTAAGAATAAAAATATTTCTGAGGGATTTCGGTAATACTCTTTCCAATTTAAGAAAATGAACCCAAGACCGATTATTTAAGTCAAACTATACAACAAAAGTCACTTTGTTGTTCTCACTTTTCATATCCTATACTTTTTGGTTCTCACACCTGTAATATATATCAACTTCCTCTTTAAATCCATTTTGAATTAAATGAGTGATAATCTCGTCAAAATTTGCAATTCTCTCCTGGTCTGATCTTTGATCAGTTAGGTAAGTGCCGGCTATCACTTCCGTATTTTCAATTTCTAAAAAATCAAATATTTTGATTGCCGTTTTCTGCCAAGATCCCTCTTTTTTTAAATCATACTCATATATCACTTCTAAATGATCTATAACTTTCATCAATGTTTCTGATTGGATATGATTGCTTTTGTAATTTCTTAAAGTTTTCAATACCATTTCAGGATCCATTTCATATATTTCATTTGGATTATAATCAGGCTCGGTATTTACCCATCTTTGCACTTGTTTTGCAATTAGCAAAGAAAAAACCTGTTTCAATACATTGATCCTTTTGAGGTGGAGAATTTTCCATCCTTTTCTAACCAAAGTCTTGAGAATAAATTCTACTTTATGATGTTGCCAAACAAACATTTTGAAACCATACATTTCATTATAATGTATCAAGTTTTTACCCATTATAAACAATAAGGGTAATTTATATATTAGTTTTATCTTCCATGGATTATTTACAGGGTGGCTTCTAGGATTAAATAGCTCGACATCACAATACAATTTTGGATGGGAATTTAAAAGGGATCTTAACAAATTGCTTCCACTCCTCCCCAGTCCGAAAATTATAAATCCCGGTTTATACTTAAACAGTTTCATCTTTTCCACCTTTGTTCCGTAATAATTTTTCCCGTATGATGGAAGTATAATCTTTTCTATTCATTTTATGAAGAATTCCGGTATTCTTATCATGAATCCTTCGCCTCATTACTATATGAGATGAGACGGTAAACCGCAAACCCACTTCCCGGGCTTTTGCAAACCAATCAATAAATTCTCCCAATACTAAAGATTCATTAAATAAACCTACTCTTAAAAATGATTCTCGATTGATCAGCATAGCACCCGGAACAAATCCCCGAGGCGGATACATTTCATGATGAATTCCCGGCTTCTCATGAGGATATACATCCGGACTATAAAACTGCTCAACGGCTCCAAAAACCATGTCCAAAGATGTATTTTCTATTAATCTGTTTATTTGATTTTCCAATGTATCAGGCAGCCAGACATCGTCAGCATCCAAAAAAGCCAGAAAGTCGCCCTTGGCAATCCGTATTCCTGCATTCCTTGCTGATCCGGCACCGCGGTTTTCCTGAGAAATTATAGTGATTTGTCTATTGTGAGATTTTACTTTTTCCACACTTTTATCATTGCTGCCATCATCAATTACAATGATTTCCCATGGAGTAAAGGTCTGATTAACCACGCTTCGAATACACTCTTCAATATATCTTTCAGCGTTGTAAACCGGTATAATCACACTGATTCTACTTTCCATCAGGGCTGTAACATTTATGAAGTAAGTTTTTTCTAATAGTCTTTAACAAATTCATGTTATTCATTTCTACATTCAGTGAATGGTTTTGATCATGAATTCTTTTAATTAATAAATTATGGGGTAACATAGCAGATTTTAATTCCATCCTTTGTGCTCTGGTGTACCAATCTACATCTTCTGCTGTGGATAGGTTTTCATCAAATGCGCCTACCCTTTCAAACACACTTCTTTTTGCAACCAAAGTCTCCATAATTTTTGCAGGCAGGCTCCCTTGCAACCATTCTTTTCGGTAAGTATGAACTGAAGGCAATTGTGATTCAACCTTATAGGTGATGTGGCCATTTGTATACCATACATCCGGGTTCGACATC
Organism: Saprospiraceae bacterium; assembly: GCA_035327565.1. Lineage (GTDB taxonomy): Bacteria > Bacteroidota > Bacteroidia > Chitinophagales > Saprospiraceae > JABDLO01. The sequence goes on along the minus strand of DAOLDB010000002.1, from coordinate 111,269 downwards.
ATATATTTCATTTGAATGGTTAACTTGTCCGGCAACCAGATATCATCACTCGAAATGAAAGCTATGTATTCACCCGAGGAAGCTTGAATCCCCTGATTATAGGCGTTTGAAATGCCTTTTCCATGTTGGCTTACAATGGTTATCTCTTTAAATTCAGAAGCAATATGGAGGGTTCGATCGGTAGAATCTCCGTCAACCAATAAAATTTCATAAGGTTTTATATCCTGGACAAGTATACTTCTTATCGCTTCTTCAAGATATCTTTCGCCGTTTTTTACCGGCATTATGACACTCAAAGAGGGCTTTTCCATAAAATTTTCTTTACCTGTCCTATCGTCCTTCATAGCCTTTTTATTGATATTGATCTTTAGATGATCACATTTGTCATGACATAAAAACTAATTTATTCTTCATCTGTCTTTATTTGAATTTCTTATACGATCTAATTTTAGTTTAAATACTTTTAAAACATTTAACTCTACCAAATCTTTCTCTTTAGTCATATTCGAATCATGTCGTTGAGTAAATAAAGTTGTTTCGTCAATTCTCATTATTCTAATGTTTATTTCATGTGCCCGGATAAACCAATCCGAGTCTTCTCCAAATCGAAGGTGAGGATCGAACAATCCTACTTTATTAAATGCCGACTTTCTAAACAAAGCAGCTCCAATATAATTAGGAAACGAATCTTTAGAGAATCCTAAAAACTCTTTACTTCCATCATCATGTACTATGAATGGTTGACCATAGCCTCTGACCACCTCCCATTTCGGTTCATTTAGCATTATTTTTAATAAATTCTTCAAATTGTCTTCAGGCCATAAATCATCAACATCCAGGAAAGCTATAAATTCTCCTGAAGCATCTTTAATACCTGTATTCCTTGCCAATGCAGGGCCAGCATTATCATGGTATATATACCTGATATCTGTATCCATTCTTTCTATAATCTCCCGGGTTTCATCGGTTGACCCATCATCTACAACAATGATCTCCAAAACCGGATAATTTTGCGACAAAATATTCAGTATGGCTCGTTCAATAAATTTTGCCCCATTATATACAGGTACAATGACGCTGATCAATGGTAGTTGCTCAACATGGATTGTTTTCATACTTTGCTGATGTATATATTCTTTGTTTTGAATAAATGTCAATACTCTATCGGCTAAAGCGATCAAATCATTACCGGGCATTAACTTGTAAACAGGTGTTTTTGACGCCAAATCATACATGTATTGATGGGAATATGCTCCGGCTCCCGGCAACTGTGCCATGGTAGTAAAAGCTAAAGCGCGTTGAACCGGCCAAAATTCAGCACTTTCAATACCCGTATGTTTGTGATAGTGTATTTCAGGTGTCATGATTGCCAACACATGAAGACTCTCCCTGATCTGATCTGCCCGCTCAGGATATAACATCAACACATCTTTCTCCTGATCCGGCCTGTCTCGCTCAAAGACATTTGATCTCAATTCAGGAAACCGGAACCAATCATTCGTATTAATTTTAGCTGTGCAATAAAGTGAGTAGGCTTCAGGTTTCGGATTATTATTGATGATGATATAGTCATCTCCTATGTAATTCATTCCGTTGACCATGCAGGCCAGCGCAGTGGTAGACTTCCCCATTCCTCCTTTTCCGGTAATCAGTACGACTCCTTCGTCTGTTCCAATAGCCGCAGCATGGAGAAGATGCATTCCTCTACCTTCCATCCACCAATGAAATAGTGTTCTCAATGGAGATGATTTTACCCAATAGTCCAAATCTAAAGGGTTTCTGACCCAATAGATTCCGGTTTGCGTCTCAACATTATAAATATTGACAGAATATTCACTCCAATGAAATGCTGTTTTTATTATTTTACTATTGAACCCCCAGATGTCGCCACGGTCAGAATAATCAAAAACACTGCATGGTGCCTGTGGTGCAGGCAAGCCAGAAGAAACGCTATCCCATATATGGATTTTTATGTCAGATTTTCCATAATAATTATGCAACCGAAGATGTTCCAATGCCTTTGTTACAATGGGGATCATAGATTCTCCGGCAAAAGTCAGGCACACTATTGTATTGGCAATCCGATAATGCTTTTCGATTTCTCCGCATTTTTTCGATGCCTTCAGGTACTTTTCTAAAAAACTTTCAAAAAGATCCCGTTGCTCCTCCTCTGTTTTAATTCTTTTTTGCATAGTTTACTGTAAACAACTACCCTTTATTCCTGATCAACCTGTTGATGTTTATTTATAATAATACATAAGATTCTATCTTAAAACTTGAAAAACAGACTATGCTGAATCTTCACATCATTCATTCAAGTCAAATCCCAAAAGTAAAAAAGAATCCTTACTTACTCTAGTTAATTTGAACCGATGCAAAATGAAACCGAAATGTCAGATAAATATTTTTTCCAGTTCAACCACCTGAATTAATACATATATGATCAAAATATATTAATTTTGATATGGCATAAGGGGTGCTTATCGTTCGGTAGGCTGAGATTATACCCTTTGAACCTGCGCGGGTAATACCGGGAAGGGATTATGCGGAACTACCGTTACTGATATCCTTTATGCTTGTAACCATGCAATCTAAGGATATGATACATTTACGACTCATTTTCATTTTATTAGTATTACCAATCTTTCTTTATTCACAGTATTCACTTTCAGGAAAAGTGAGTAATGAAAATGGTGAAATGCTTACCGGTTCCAGCGTTTATTTGGAATCAACTTCTTATGCGGCTGTTACTGATGCCAAAGGTCGTTTTCGCTGGGATTCCATTCCCCGCGGTTCTTACTACCTGATTGCATCTTATTTGGGATATGCCAATGACACCATTTCCTTTATCATAACCAATGAGGATGTTTACCATGACATAACATTAAAAGGAAGCATTTACAATCTTGATCAGATTGAAGTTATATCCAACAGGGTCGCTGGTGAAGCTTCCTTTACTTTCATCAATATACCCCGTGAACAATTACGCAAGTGGAATACAGGTCAGGACATGCCCTACTTGCTGAGAATGACCCCTTCAGCAGTTGTAACTTCGGATGCAGGGAACGGAGTCGGTTATACAGGCTTAAGAATCAGAGGAACAGATGCCACACGCATCAATGTTACCATCAATGGCATTCCATTAAACGATGCAGAATCTCAGGGAGTATTTTGGGTCAATATGCCCGATCTGGCTTCCAGCACCTCTAATGTTCAAATTCAAAGAGGAGTAGGTACATCCACATTGGGTCCGGGAGCTTTTGGTGGAACGGTAAGTATCAACACTATGCACACCCACGTCAATCCATATGTCAGGGCAACTGCGGGAATGGGTTCTTTTCAAACTCAAAGATTGATTGCCGAGGCAGGTACGGGTTTAATGCAGAATAAATACAGTGTGGATGTACGCTATTCCATTTTGCGCTCTGAGGGGTATATTGACAGAGCTTCCTCCAATCTGCAAAGTTTATATTTTTCCTCTTCAAGAGTTACAGAAAAATCCTCTACCCGTCTGATTGCTTTTTCAGGTCGTGAAATCACTTATCAGAGTTGGTTTGGCACACCAGAGGCTAAAATCTCAGGAGATAATAATGCTCTCATTGAACACTTTGAAAATAACAGAGGCATCCTGTACTTCACACCTTCAGATTCAGTCAATTTATTTCAATCGGGTAGAACATACAACTATTATCAATATGAAAACCAGGTTGATGATTACAGACAAACCCACCTCCAGCTTCATGATTTCAGAAGGATCAATGACCGTATGCTCTTCAATTCTTCATTCAATTATACCAAGGGTCGCGGCTTTTTTGAAGAATATGTACATGAAGATGCCTTATCCCGCTACGGTCTCGATGAGGGTTTTTCAGATATTATCAGAAGGAGATGGCTGGACAATGACTTTTTTGGCGGAAACTTCAATCTTCACTTCAAAGCTACCCAAAAAAGTAATTACTCCGCAGGTATTTCGGCTTTCCGCTATTTAGGAGATCACTTTGGAAGGATTGTCAGCATCCCTGGCACCACAATTACATTTAACCCTTCCAATAATTATTATTTCAGTGATGCAATCAAAGACGATATCAGTGGCTTTATAAAAACTGAACATAGCCTTTCATCACAGTGGACCCTCTTTAGCGATTTGCAATTGCGAAATGTTATATATACTGCTGAAGGTGACGATAATGAATTAATCCAACATAATATCAATGAAGCTTATTGGTTTTTCAATCCCAAAGCAGGCATTCATTACAAAATCAATGAGGGCTGGTCTGCATACGGATCTTTTGCAGTAGCACAAAAGGAACCCAACCGATCTGATTTTGTAGATCATCAGCAAGGATCTATTCCAAAGCCGGAAAAATTATTTAATACAGAATTAGGATGGCGAAAAGAAAAAGGACTGTGGACAGGAGAATTGACCCTGTATTATATGCATTACCAGGATCAACTTGTACTTACAGGTGCCCTTAACGATATAGGCAGCCCACTGCGCACGAATGTTTCTACAAGCTTTCGCAGAGGTATAGAATTATCTATTCAACACACTTTTTCAAGAAAATTAAACCTTCAGTGGCAAAGTTCATTCAGCCAAAACCAAATTAAAGATTTCAAAGAAGTGTTATATGATTATTCTTCCGGTTTTGAAATTGTAGAAATAGATCATGGGAATTCAAATATATCCTTTTCTCCGGGGATGCTCCATACTGCCATTATCCAATACCGCCCATCAAAAACCTGGGAGTTTTTAATGCTCAATCAATATGTAGGCAGACAATATCTAGACAATACCAGCAACATCAAAAGAAGCCTTGCTCCTTACCAAACATCGGATTTATTGGTGGAATTCAGACCTCAGTTTGATAAAATCAAACAATTTTCAATAAAAGGAGAAATCAGAAACTTTCTGAATACCCAATATGCATCAAATGGCTATAGCTACAGTTATATCTTTGGGCAACTTATCACAGAAAACTTTCTTTACCCTCAAGCGGGTAGAAACTTCATGTTAACCATTGGGGTAGAGTTTTAGAAATTGTAACTGAAATTGATCCAAACCTCAACAACATTAAAATAATCCCGTGCAAAATCATTAAAAGGAATCATTCCCTCCAGGCTGAATCTCCAATCGCCATCTCCCTGAACGTAGCCTACCCCTGCAGAAGGATAATCCCTCTGGTTTCTACTTTGATTGGGTGCTTCCCGAAAATTCATAAATGTATACTCTCCTTGTAAATAAAAGCTCCTGAATGCTTTTATTCGCCCCATTAAGACCGGGCCATGACTGAAAAGAGAGAAACCCTGAAATCCAAATGGGTTGACATAACTGTAACTTCCCCTATAGCCAGCACCTAAGGTCATAAAATCAGTCACCTTATACCCAATGGAAGGTTTTAAATCAATGGCAAAACCACTAAACAAACCTAAATTACCTATTCGGATTTCATAATTTAATTTATCAGTAAAAGATTCTGTCTGCACGGGAGCCCTACTACTGCCTCTTCCTGTTCTGGTAGTTGGGCGTCTGGTTTGCCCTTCAGCCAATTCTTGTAAGCATAAAATAAGTAAAAGTGGAAATACAATTTTTAGCGCCCCCTTCATATACAGATTTTTCAAAGGTTTGGAATTTATATTATATTCTGACTTTCAAAAGTAATCAACCCAATTGAATTGAAGTCATTTATTATTCTTATTAACCTAAAGAAATTATCATTGGTAAAAAAAAATCTTCCAATTTGATCAAGTCATCGACAATCAGTATGAAAACAGAGTTCTTTCATCCGATCGCCATAGATTGAATAAAGCAATAATGATAAAACTTACACGAATAGAATTAAAATAACGTCTCTTACTATATACAAAATGAAATTTAAAAAAAATGCATTAAGGAATTGTATAATAAAAATCATTTATTTTCTTTTATAAAGTGAAGATTATGAAAACCCATTTTTCTATTTAAAAATGAAATTTATATACCTTCGCAGGGTATCGAAACAGTCAGTTATATATTAAAAAATTTATTTATAAAATATTTTTACATTTTGAAAATAAGGATCGCCCTGTTCTATTTTGCCACCTTATTTATTCTTTGGAAAACACCAGGTTTTGCACAATGCGATCTTTCGTCTCAGGTTGAAATTGCAGATTTTGATACGACAGTTTTTTCATTTGTAGTTGACGGTGCTATTGATAACAGTCTCGTGACTAACGGAATATGTGGAGTGCGGTTGCGTTTCAGGCATGAATTTATTGGTGATATTAACATTAGACTCCGTTCACCGTCCGGGCAGGAAGTGCATCTCATAGGACCTGCTATTGAAGCCGCACCTAACACACAATTTGTAAGATGGGATGTGACCATTGTCCCATGCGCATTCACCGCTACACCTGACCAGGGTCTTCCTCCCGTTTGGAATAATCTGAATTCATGGTTTCAGTTTAGAACCTACACAGGATCATATTTTCCGTTTAACGGTTGTCTGGAAGATTTTAATACCGGACCTGTCAATGGGGTTTGGACAATAATTGTTGAAGATGTGGTAGAATTCGGGGCCGGATTGATAGAAAGCTTTACTTTATTGTTTTGTAATCCTTCTGGTTTTGATTGCTCACCTTGTTTGGCTTCCGGTGGCAATTTTGTAACAGATACTTTGAGTGTTTGTATGGGTAGCAATGCACTACTTTTTACCCCGGAAATTGATTTTGAGTCTTTACCTCCGGCCAATGATTATGATTACCGGTACCTGGTATTCAGAAATGATTCTCTTCTTTTTACAGACCAGAACATTGACCTCAGAGAATATGCTGCTGCCGAATACCAAATCTGTGGCTTATCCTTCCGTAGTGAAGATCAATCAGCTTTGTCCCTCCAGGAAGGCTTGCCAAAATCTCAATTGCATTCCTCGCTGATTGACCAATTGGGGTGCTTTGATCTGTCTGCACAATGCATGACACTCTACATAGTTGAAGCAACTGATACAGTGACAATAGATACCTTGATTTGCCGAGGTGACATTTTGAATATGAATGGGTCAACTTTCTCTGAACCCGGTGTTTATGTTGTTGATTTTACTGGTGATTCTTGTCAAACCATCACATTGCTGCATTTAAAAGTATTTGAAATCAACGCTATAATTACTGGAAATGATCAATTATTGTCCTGCCAAAATACAACGATCACATTGTCTGGACTTCAAAGTAGTGCTGATGCCCTCATAACTTATGAATGGTTCAGCGAATCAAACCATGAAAGAGTTTCCCTTTCTACTGAAAGTCAGATAAATGTAACTGAACCTGGCATTTATATTTTGGAGATCAATAGTCAAAATTGTTCACAAATCGATTCGGTAGAAGTGATGGAAGACGGCACTCTTTTTCATGTAGAATTTGAATACGAAATGTTAACCTGTGAGATATTGTCGACTGATGTACTTGTGCACCCTTCAAAAGGAATTACTTCAATTTCCTGGACGGGGCCCAATGGCTTTACTTCCAATGAAATCAACATCACTGCCAATTCACCAGGAACTTATCAAGTGAGCATTACCGATGAGGATGGATGTATCACTTTTGAAACGATTGACATTACTTCCAATACATTTCTGGAGACTCCGGTAATTAACCCTCAAAACATCACATGCAATAATGAGATCGTCAAGCCGAATGTAAGTTTATCAGATACTTCAGGGCTTCAATTTATGTGGTCGAGCACTTTAGGATTTTCATCAACTCATTTAAACCCGAACATAGACAAGCCCGGATTTTATTTTCTGGATATAATGGGTGAAAATGGTTGCACTCGTCAACATTTGGTTACCATTTTTGACGATAGGATTTTCGCTGATGTTTCTACCAGTGCAGAACCAATCAATTGTTTATTTCCCATCAGAAACATCCAAACAACGTCTGATATCCAAAACGTAAACTACCAATGGTCCGGACCAGAAGGATTCAGTAGTGTATTGCAAAATCCTTCTGTAAGTACCGGAGGCACCTACATTGTTAGTGTAAGAACACAACAAGGATGTGTAACTATGGATACTATTATTATTGAAGTAGATGGTGACCGTCCGGAAATCACAGCTGAGGATATTTTAATCCGCTGTGCTGATAATGGCGAAGTCAGATTAAGGGTAGAAACCAATGCAATCAATCCTACCTATGAATGGGCAGGACCGGCCAATTATATTGCTACAGGACCGGAGCCTATAGCACAAACCATTGGCACCTATTCAGTTACCGTCACGGGGAGCAATGGCTGTCAAAGTGCATCCTTTTTCGATGTTCGCCCTGGTTCAAATACCCCTAATGTGACCATTCGCTCCAACCCGATCAGTTGTGACTCTTCAATGGTTCGTATACGCCCCAATAATTTGAATCTTTCTTACCATTATACTTCGCCTTCCGGTATTATTTACATGGAACCCAGTCCATTGGTAGAAGAATTGGGAGAATATATCATCAGAGTAGAGGATTCCACAAATGGTTGTTTCGCCCGCTACACGCATGAAGTAGTCATAGACACTATTACACCGGAACTCACCTTCGGACAGTATGAAATCAATTGTTCACAAAGCTCTGTCCGGCTTCAATTTGGCTCCAATATTAACCTGAGCACTTTTGAATGGACGGGACCGGGAGGATTTTCATCAGATATTGAATATCCGCTAGTGTCACAAACCGGGTTATATTTCCTCCGGGTTACAGGAGAAAATGGTTGCACCAACCAATTTGAACTGGAAGTGATTGACAACTTTGATTCACCAACGGTAGAAGTGATTCCACTATTCTTAACGTGCGAAAGTGGAGAAGTTCTTTTAGGGTTTGCAAGTACTGACCCTAATCTGTCTGTAGAATGGACAGGTCCAGGTGGCTTCATGTCCGATCTGATCAATCCACCTGTAGCCTTATCTGGTATTTATACAGGTATAGTCACAGGAGATAATGGTTGTACTTTTGATATCGAAGTTCAGGTCATGCCGGATACCCTGGCACCTACATTAACCGGTATTGAATCCGATGGTGTGATATCCTGCTCCAATAACATTGTCACATTGACTGCATTTTCCAATGATCATGATGTAGAGTTCATTTGGACCGATCCACAGCAACAAACCATTGGAACCGGTGCCTCAATCCAGGTGAATAAAGGAGCAGAATATCAGGTTATGGCAATACTTCCTAATGGTTGCAGTACTCTGGGATTTATAGGTGTCATTGGTGACACATTACCTGCTGATGTCCAACTTAGTTTTTCAGATATTGATTGTGATTCTGCTCAGGCAAGGGTGGAAATACAATCCTCAGGCGACATAGAAAGAATTACATGGACCGGACCAATTTCAATACCTGAGAATACAAATTCATTCTTTACCAATCAAACGGGCTTATATAGCGCTAACATTTTAGGCATCAATGGTTGCGACAGTTTGTATTCATTTGAAATACAGGAAGATACGATTCCTCCTTCTATCGATTCCATGATATATAATCCTTTGAATTGCAATCATCCTTCCACTGATGTGGCGTTGATTACCCATAGATCCGGATCACAGTTTCACTGGACTTTGCCTGATGGTACTATGCAAACCGACTCTGTCATTCACACAAACCAAAGTGGCCGATATACTGTCTCCATAGTGGGGGCCAACGGATGTATTTCCAACAGTGAACTCATTCTGGAAGAAGACTTTGAACCCCCTATACTCAACACGACAGGTGGTGTTATCGATTGTAATATGACCAGGATCAGAATTGGCGTTGAATCCGACCTGCCTGTTGAATCCATTCAATGGAATGGACCGGGCGATTTTGTGTCGGCTTCTGATCATCCTTTAGTTTTGCTGCCAGGCCGGTATGAGGTGCGGGTACATGCTCAAAACGGTTGTGAATCTATCGCATTTGCAGATGTGATTGATAATGTCATCCCCCCATCCATTGATCTTAATGAAACCACTTTATTGTTTTGTGACGGGTCAGGCGTTAACATTACTTTGGAAGTGAGTGATTCCCAATCTACATATAGTTGGTTTGGTCCTGAAATGTTCTTTAGCAATGACCCTTCACCATTCGTTGATATTCAGGGAACTTATGTTCTTTATCTTTTGGGAAGTAATGGATGTCTATCTATTGATTCTACTATGGTGATACTCGACACTTTGTTGCCTGAAATATTTGCTGAGCCAAAGGTATTGACTTGTGATCAGACAGAAGCCACACTCGTCGCTGAAAGCACTCGTCCGGTTCATGCGTATCAATGGAAGAATGAAGACTTCAATCTGGGCACAAATTCCGAGCAGACTGTCTCTGAACCTGGCTTATATAAAGTCATAGTAACCGGATTGAATTTGTGCATAGACTCTATATATATTGATGTAAGTGAAGATATTATTAGTCCACAGATCAATGTAGAACTGCAAGGTCTTATCCAATGTGATCAAACAAACTTAAGAATTGATGCCTCTGCAAGTACTGGTTCTCAATATTTGTCATTTTTATGGAATACTGAAAACGGACTGATTTTATCTCCACTTTCCTCCCCTGCCATAGAAATTGAAGGAACCGGCGAATACCATCTGGTTATCCGGGATAGTGGCAATGGTTGCCAGTCTGATACAACGATTTCTGTTGCAGAGACACTTCAGGAGTTTGAAAATTTCCAATTGGAAATCATCCCCCCATCCTGCCCCGGTTATGAAAATGGGTCAATCAGATTGACGGGTTTCACCGGTGGGCAACCTCCATATCTGGTTTCACTCAATGAAGGGCCTTTCAGGGAAAGAATAAACTTAAATTTTTTGCCTCCCGGCCTATATACCTTAACGGTAAAAGATGGATTTGGATGTGAATTATTTGAACAGATTATTGTCCCGGAAGCCCAGGGTGTAACTGTAAATCTGGGAGAAGATCGTTCTATACGATATGGCGAAAGTATTATATTAAACCCGGAATTTAATATAGGATTGGATGGAGTATCAGTCCTTTCCTGGTCTCCTCCTGAAAGCCTGAGTTGCAATGATTGCCTGAGTCCGGAAGCTTCGCCCGACAGAAGTACCGAATATAGGTTACAGGTCACAGATACTAATGGATGCACAGCATCAGATGAAATATGGATAAGGGTTGAACTTGAGGCGGTTATCGACATTCCCAACGTATTCGCTCCGGAAGGTAATCAGGGAAATCAAACTTTTTACATCAACCATTCTCATGGAATTGAAAGAATTAATTTTTTAAGTATCTATGACCGGTGGGGAAACCGTGTATATCATCATAAAAATTTTCCAGCGGGTGATCCTGATTTTGGTTGGGATGGGAATTTCAGAGGTCAAAAAAGCAATCCCTCCGTCTTCGTTGTTATAGCTGAATTTTTAATGAATGACGGCAGAGTAGTAAAAGTCACTTCTGACCTCACTCTTGTACGATAACATATTACAATAAAATGTAAAGTGTTGTTATTAATTTATTACATTTGTTTTATTGAAATCATCAGGCGCTTGATTCTTCGCCTGAAAAAATTGTAGGATAAAAAATATGCAGAGGAAGATTTATCAGGTTGCCCTATTGATTTTAACTATATCCTTTCCCATCACATCAATTAATAGTCAATGCAATGGTACCCCGCAGGCCGGGCTTTACTGCGACCCTGATCTGCCACTCGGTGCACCATTATTGTGTAATCTGGATTGCTTAAATGGATTTACAGACAGGCTTCCTGTAGAAGACCCGGATATTTTAATGGGCCAGCCTCCAAGGTTATGCAGTTCGGGAATGGGCAATCAGGGAGATCCCAACAACATGTCGTGGTTTGCTTTTATTGCCGGTTCAGAAACCATTCGCTTTTTGATCACTCCTTCCAATTGCACCGTAGAGGGGAATAATCTGACAGGTATCCAGGCCGGAATTTATACCCGGTGCTATGATTGGAATGATTTGTATTGTGTAGGAGACTGCCAGACCGGAGCCTTTGAAATTGGTGGTCCCGGTTTCATCATTGGAGAAACCTATTATTTCTTTTTGGATGGATGTAACGGGAGTATATGTGATTACCGGGTGGATGTTCTGGAAGGTGAACAACCTTTTCAGTTGCCCGAAATTACAGGAATGGAGGCCACATCAGAATTAGAAAGTGACACCATTTGCCTCGGCGCTTCAATTCAGTTCCAATTGGAAGGTCTCACTCAGGAAGGTATTCAATATACTTACACTATCAGTCCTGCAACAACCGAGTATCCAACAGGAGTTCATCCTGAAAGTGCAAGACCTGTATCTGAATGGTTTTTTAACCAGGAAGGCCATTTTACTATATCTGTGCAGGCAACCAACGGATGTGATATAACAGATGTTTTTACTAAGGAGATTATTGTAGGCAGGATTCCGGATGTAAACTATGGAAATGTACAATTATGCCTTGACGATTTAAGTACCTACAGGGGTCCGGAAGGGTGGATTGGAAATACAGTGTTTTTTCCAGGGATCAATAGCATAGAAGTTACCAACTCCTTAGGATGTTCTTATTTTCAGGAAGTAAATATTCAAATTATACCATTGGGCCCCAGACAAAATGTAGCCCTTTATGTTTGTGAAGAAGAATTTCCCGTCACTTATCATGGAATCCTTATTACACAACCTGTCCGGGATTTAAATGTATCCCTAGAAAATGCCGCTGCATCCGGTTGCGATAGTTTAGTGTCACTTTCCATCACGACCTTACAGGTAGATGGAAATATCATAGTATCTGATTGTATAGATGATGAAAATTTGATTATCCAACTTGTTATTTCTCAAACACAACCTCCCGGTTTAGTGATTGATCAGGTTATTTGGCGTGATCCTTTTGGAAATGTAATCGATGCTCATTCTACTAACAGTATGACCATTGAAACTTCATTAGAAGGAATATTTTCAGCTGAATTACAGCTTTCATTCCAATCAATAACCTGTGCACAAGTTGTAGAATCAAATCCCATACAACGAAACGCACTCCGACCTGATACCCCACAACCCCTTTTCTGGAACGCAAGTTTCTGTGCCAATGAAACCCTCCAAGCGTACAGAGTGGCTCATACGCAAGGTTCAAACCTCGAATATGCGTGGACTTATCCAAATGACTTATTCGCTGTTTTTGATAATCTATCGGATTCTTTAATTGTGGATTGGGGTTCAATTACAGAAGGCGAAATCTGTGTAAGTGCTGTTAATTCTTGTGGAGTAAGTAATCCATTTTGTATGACAATTTCCAGGCTGGCCGTCCCTGAATCGGCTATTGATTTGGTTGATATTGCTTGTACAAATGAAATTGTTATAGTATCAGCTGTTGGTAATTCCGGCTGGTTATACACGTGGGATTTTGGTGATGGAGAGTGGTTATTACCGACAGATTCAACCGAAGCCGGACCACATAGTCTTAGGTTTGCCTCATCAGGTGAAAAATCAATCCGGATGAGCGCTTTCGACGGAGAGTGCCAATCCGATGAAATTGAAGGATTCATCTCCATAATGGATCGTTTGGAAATGGGAGAATCAGAATGCAGGTCTACTTTGGAAAGTATAGAATTTATGTGGAATGAAGTAAGCGGTGCAACGGGATATTCCGTAGAAGTATTGACCGGTCAAGGTGGGATCCAAACCGGTAACCGGTATAGAGTGAGTGGCCTGAATAGGGATGAAGAGGTAACCATTAGCATTAGAGCTTTGTCTGATGTCTCCTGCGCGTCTTCGGAACCTATTATATTATCCTGCATTGCTTCTTGTGAAGAATTCCTTTTCCAGATTGAAAGCCCGGTTAATCGTATCTGTGAAAGTGAAGAAGCCAATCCATTTGCTTTGATAACTACTCAAATTACAGTCGATCATTCCATACGATATGAAGGAAGTGGCTTGGATGAACAGGGCACTTTTAACCCTTCACAATTAAGCCACGGAATTTATGTTTTGAGAGCATTTGTTGATATCGATGGTTGTGAATATACTGACTCAACTGTCATAGAGATCAATGAAAATCCACATTTTGAACTGAGTATATCTCAACCAATGTGCCCGGATGATGTTTCAGGAATTGTTAATGCTAACCCTCCATTTTCTACAGATTTATTTACTTACCTGCTGGATGGCGTCATAGTTAATGAAGATCCATTAATACTCTCCCCCGACAACTATGTATTAAGAGCTACAAGTAATGAGGGATGTTCTACAGACATACCTTTTAGCATCTTACCTCCTGATGAAGCGCCTGTCATTCATTTGGAAGGAAGACGGGTCATTGAAGAAGGGGAAATGCTAAGCCTTCTTTTGACCACTCAACCCCATGATATTCAAAGGATTGATTCGGTGGAATGGTTTATACCCGGAGCCGGTCACATATTATGTTCCGGCACATTAGATGATTGTTCCGGAATAGATTGGCTACCTCCGGCCGGCCAGGGTGAACTATGCATCAATATTATATACGATGATGGATGTTCACAATTGATTTGTAGTAACTTTTCAGTCCTCCGGAATACTCAATTATTTATTCCCAACGTATTTTCTCCTAACAGGGATGGATATAATGACTTTTTTACCATAGGGAGCAATGATCCGACCATGCTGATCCGGAAAGCGGTAATATACAACCGGTGGGGCGGTATTGTTCACCGTATGAACAATGTCCAAATGGAAGAAGAATTGATTATATGGGATGGAATGCAAGGGAACCAACCGGCCAGTCCCGGTGTATATATTTACCTGATTGAGTATACAAATGAAGAAGGTCAAACTTTGTTTGTCACCGGAGACCTCACTCTTATACGTTAATTAAAGAATTGACCAGGCTGACAACTCCGGTAATGATGTATTGAATTCCAATAGCCATTACAATAAACCCCATGATGCGGCTAATAGCTTTTAAACCCGCATATCCCAATAATTTGAATAAATAAGGACTGGCTCTGAGAACAACATATATCAACAACGCTGTAGCCATGATCACTCCCATAATGACCATACGCGTACTCCACTCCTCATATTCTGCATAGTAACCAATAAGCAAAGAAATCGAACCGGGACCTGAAAGCATCGGCATAGCCATGGGGGCAAATGATATATCTTCTTTTTCCAGCGCTTCCTTTTTTACCTTATCATTTATGGCTCTGCTTTGAGAAAATTTTCCATTGAGTAGCGAATAGCCTGATGAGAGAATGACCAACCCTCCGGCGATTCTGATCGCATTGATACTGATACCAAAAAAACTCAATATGTATGCGCCTCCAAGAAAAAAAGCTGTTAAAATCAAGGCAAAGTATAGCGATGTAAGTCTGGCTGTAACATTTCTTTCCCTTGCAGTATGATCCGGTGTCAATGCCAAAAATACCGGAACCGCTCCAATAGGATTTACCACTGAAATGAGGGATGCCAGACAAGCCACAAATAACATCATAATATAATTTTGCACAAATGTAATATTTTTATTTTTTCAAAATATAATTTGCATAAAATTTAATTTACATGGATTAATCTCCATTCAGTTAGTCCCACCTTTGATGCAAAGCCGTTAACAATTGTTATGAATTACTATCTATTGAAGGCAGCCAAATCGTATGGTATACTTTTAGTGATGGAGCAATAAGTATTGAGCTAAGTATAAAATTGCTTTGCCTTTGTGTTCCCCTTGGCTTACAAAAATGGAAGTCCTTGCCCAGGGTGTCCCTTTGGGACAGAGGGGTTCCGTTACAAATTCTTCATTACGTGATTACCATAACACCGGATCAGGAGAAAAGTATAGTATTTTTAAAATAAACTAATCTTCTATCTGCAAACATAGTCTTTGAAAAACAGGGCTACTTCCAGTTGTTCAGAACGGTTAAGGTAGGTATTATCAATCAGAAAAGAGCTTTCAGTTCTGATTAGTGGGCTGTGTTGTCGGGTCGTATCGATATGATCTCTGTGCTTTAAATCTCCTTCGACCATCTCTCTACTGACTGTTTTCCCTTGTTGAATCAATTCCTGAAATCTTCTTTCAATCCTTACATTGATATCCGCTGTAAGAAAAAGCTTAAGTTCAGCCTGAGGAAAGACGACCGTGGTAATATCTCTCCCATCCATTACAATCCCTTTATCGACGCCTAGAGATTTTTGAATTTCAACTAATTTATGACGAACCTCAGGTATTGCCGCCACTTCACTTACCATTGAAGACACGAGCAATGAACGAATTTTATCTTCAACATTTTGTCCATTCAAATAGGTAGTATTCACTCCATTTTCACTATTGAAATCAATATTAATCTGATCAAGGCTCCTGACTATTTGATCCTGGTTCAGGATATCAATGTGATTTTCATGACAATACAAACTTACAGCTCTGTACATTGCTCCGGAATCGATATATTTATAATGCAGGTGCTTCGCAAGATCTTTTGCCAGGGTGGATTTGCCACATGATGAATACCCATCTATGGCAATGATAATTTTTCGTACATCATTCACTGGTGAAAAATAAACAAAAAAGACTTATACTCACTTAGGTAGTATAAGTCTTTATGAAATTGTATTTGTAATAATTCAATATTCATCTTCATTAAACAGGAAGTCATCCTTCCTCGGATAATCTGGCCAAATATCCTCCATAGTTTCATAAATCTCTCCTTCATCTTCCAATTCCTGAAGATTTTCAATAACCTCTAATGATGCACCAGATCTGATGGCATAATCAATGAGTTCATCCCGGGTAGCCGGCCAGGGTGCATCTTCAAGTTGATGGGCTAACTCTAAAGTCCAATACATAATAATTCTTGATAAAGGTGATTAATTAAATATCACGTGAAAAATCACGCAAATGTATTAAATTCTCAATTTGATCCAAATAATTCATATAGTTGTTTTTAATAGTATTTTCAGCAGACATAAGGAATCTTAGACAACTGAAATGATCCTATCGCTGCCCATGAATAAAAATCATTTTGTCCAAATCTGTTTCATTTTATATTCATCTGTAACGCAATCCATTGACTCAGGCTTGTCTTATACCTGCTGTGTGTAAATACTATCCATCAAATACATGGATCAAGGGTATATTAATTCCTATACTTTAGTTAAAAAAATTATAAAATCAGCATTGCGTCTCCATAGCTGTAAAACCGGTACTTTTCCTTTATAGCTTCTTCATAACCCTTCATGACCAGATCGTGACCGCCGAAAGCAGCGACCATAATCAATAAACTCGACTTAGGCAGGTGAAAATTGGTTATCATGCTATTAGCAATACTAAAATCATAAGGCGGATAGATAAACAGGTTGGTCCATCCTTCCGCAGGTTTTAAAAAACCCGTGGCAGATACAGCCGATTCGATAGTTCTCATACAGGTTGTTCCAACGGCACAAATTTTTCCACCCTTTCGTTTGGTTGTATTTACTAATTCTGCTGATACCTCAGGAATTCTAAAATACTCAGCATCCATTTTATGTTTGGATAAATCCTCAACATCAATACTTCTGAATGTACCCAGTCCAACATGGAGAGTGATTTCTGCAAATTGAATACCTAGGATTTCCATCCTCTTCATGAGCTCCCTGCTAAAATGAAGTCCGGCAGTTGGAGCTGCGACTGCTCCGGTTTCTTTTGCATAAATGGTTTGATATCTTTCCAAATCTAACTGTTCGGGCTTACGCTTAATATATTTCGGCAATGGAGTATTCCCAAGCGACTTCAAAGCATTCCTGAATTCTTCATCGTTTCCGTCAAAGAAAAACCGTATGGTCCTGCCTCTTGAAGTAGTATTATCTACCACTTCTGCCACCAAAATCTCATTATCATTTTCATCAGAAAAATACAGTTTATTTCCCACTCTGATTTTGCGGGCCGGATCGACCAGTACATCCCAGAGTTTTGCTGACTCATTTAATTCACGTAAAAGAAAAACTTCAATTTTAGCGCCTGTTTTCTCCTTCCTTCCATACATCCTTGCCGGAAACACTTTAGTGTTGTTGAAAATAAAAGTGTCGCCATCATCAAAATACTGAAGCATGTCTTTAAATACTTTATGTTCAATGGTACCTTTTTTACGGTCAATCACCATCAACCGGGATTGGTCTCTCTCTTCTGATGGATATTGAGCAATGAGCTCTTCAGGTAGCTCAAAATTAAACTGGGATAATTTTGTCCTCATGAATTTCCTTTCAATTTTTTAGCGTGCAAAATTAGTAATATATTCTTTTAATTCTTAGTTCACTAAGGATCAATTCAATGAAAGATTTTCTTTTTATTGTTCATTCATTTGACATTTTCAACACCCAATCATATCGGTACAGCTATAATAAAACCCTATTGATCGAATAGGTTGCATCATTTTATGCAACAATGATTAACTTTACAATGATTCAATAATATTGTATGCTGCGTATTTTTTATGAAAGTGCCCGTTTAGCCTATCAATCTTTGGTTGTTAATAAATTAAGGACTTTTCTTTCTTTACTGGGCATCATGATAGGAATTTTTTGCATCATCGGAGTTAAGTCGGCAGTAGATTCTCTACAAGACAGTATTGTATCAGAATTTAAAAAATTGGGTAGTGATGTCCTCTACATAGATAAAATGCCATGGAATGAAGATCCTGGAAGTAATTATTGGAAATATGCCCGAAGGCCGGAAATGTCTTATAAAGAGTACCAGTTTGTAAAATCCCGTTCAGATCTCGCTGATGAAATTGCTTTTGCTGTATTCACTCAAGGTCGTACAATAAAATATCGGGGGAACAGTATTGGCAATGCATTTATATTCGGAAGCACACCAGAACATTTAAAGGTACACAATTTCAATATTGATCAAGGTCGATACTTTACTCCTTATGAAATGGAAACCGGTGCCAATCGTGTAATTCTTGGGCATAAAATCATGAAAGAATTATTCGAGGAGCTCGATCCATTGGATAGAAACGTAACACTTTTTGGCCAACGTTTTCAAGTGATAGGTGTTCTTGAAGAGGAAGGGGAGAATCTTCTTTCTTTTATTAATTACGATAATGCGATTTGGATTAGTTATAACGCCTTCAGGAAGTATATCCAAATTGAAGATAATCGGTCACTCGGAAGGACTTTTGCCGTAAAAGCTAAAAACGGCGTTGATCTGGATGAATTACGAGGCGAGCTGACAGGGATTTTACGTGCCTACCGTAGATTAAAACCTGCAGAAGAAGACAATTTTGCTATAAATGAGGTGACCACCATTACCAATATTTTGGAAAATCTATTTAGTGTTATCAATGGAGTAGGTTTTTTAATTGGTGGATTTTCTTTAGTTGTTGGAATGTTTAGTGTTGCTAACATCATGTTTGTTTCTGTCAAAGAAAGGACGAATATCATTGGTATAAAAAAAGCCATTGGAGCCAAAAGATACGTCATCCTTTTGGAATTTTTGGTAGAGGCGGTTATTCTGTGTTTAATGGGAGGATTTGCAGGACTTCTATTTGTCTGGTTTGGAATACTTGTGATTTCAGAGGTGTCTCCCTTTCAGATGCATTTGTCAGTAACGAATATAATTCTTGGATTTAGTGTATCGGTGGTTGTAGGTGTATTGGCAGGTATTATACCGGCTTCGATTGCATCTTCAATGGACCCGGTAGAAGCGATCAGGGCATAAAAAAAGAGGTATAAAAAACCTCTTTTTAAATTGCTGTTAGTTGTTCACTTTCTCAACAACCGCTTTGAAAGTATCAGGATGATTTAAAGCAAGATCTGCAAGTACTTTCCTGTTAAGTACAATATCGGACTTTTTTAGCTGATTAATGAATTTGGAATAAGACAACCCATGCTCTCTTACTGCAGCATTAATCCTTGCAATCCATAATCTCCTGAATACTCTTTTTTTGTTTCTTCGGTCCCGGTATGCATATTGCAAAGCTTTTTCGACTGCATTTTTTGCTACCGTGTACACATTTTTACGGGCGCCAAAATAACCTTTGGCAAGCTTTAAGATTTTCTTTCTTCTCTGTTTTGAAGCAACTGAATTTACTGACCTGGGCATATTTAAATATTTTAGTCCAATACAGGGATCTCATTGTGATTCTTTTAGCCTGTATTCTCGTTAAAAAATTAATTTACTTTACTAATAATCTTTTTACTCTTTTTTCATCTGCTTCAGATACCAGAGTTGATCCGGAGAGCCGAGTTTTAGCTTTGTTTGATTTTTTTCTCATCAAGTGAGAAGTGTTGGCTTGAAAACGCTTTATCTTCCCAGATCCGGTCATACTGAACCTCTTCTTGGCACTGGAGTGAGTTTTCATCTTAGGCATCGCAAATGTACTTTATTTTATTTTTTTAAAAGATTGCAAAGATAGTAATATACTTTGAAAATAAAAGAGTAAAATCAGGCAAAAAAATAAATGATTTAAAAAACTTTATTTTTTTGTTTTCTTTTTTGGAGCAACAATGACAATCATCCTTCTGCCTTCCAATTTGGGTAAGGCTTCCGGTGTTCCATATTCTTCAAGTTCTTTAAGGAATCGCAATAAAAGTAATTCACCCCTGTCTTTGAAAACAATTGTCCTGCCCCTGAAATGCACGTATGCTTTAACCTTAGCGCCTTCGTCAAGGAATTTCTGAGCATGCTTCAATTTGAAGTCAAAATCGTGATCATCGGTATTTGGGCCAAACCGGATTTCCTTCACCACTGTTTTTGCTGACTTTGCCTTTAATTCTTTTTCTTTCTTTTTCCTGTTGTATAGAAACTTATTATAGTCAGTTATCCGACACACGGGGGGGTCAGCTTTAGGACTTATCTCGACAAGATCCAGCCCCATCTGTTGCGCCCACATTAAAGCTTGTTGAGTATTATAAATCTCCGGTTCAATTTTCCTTCCAGCGATTTCGCTGATTTCATCGAGATTGTCCCCAACCAGCCTGATCCTCGGTATTTTTATTTTGTAATTGATTCGGAATGATGGCTCTTCGGTTGAGTTTTGTTTTTTCTGTTTTGCCAAATTTATGTTTTTAATTAAAAAATATTAAAGTGATTTTTTTGAAAAAGAATGTAAAGATAAAAATATAGTCCTTTCATTATCTGATTTTATCAGAATAGTTTCACACTAAAGTTTATTGGACAACTTTTAAAAGTTATAATGTGGTCAATCATTGCAGCAGAAATATACAAAATAAAAAATACTCTATTCTGTAATATCTTCTTCTTTACTGATTTTTGTGGCCAGTGTAATTTTAACTCCTCCCTCTTCCCCTTTGTTAATGACTGCTTTCAATTTGGAACCTTGTGGTGGATTTTCTGATAGCAAAAACTCAGCCAAAGGGTCTTCCACATATTTTTGTATGGCTCTGTTGAGTGGTCTGGCACCAAATTGTGGATCAAACCCCTTCTCAGCTACAAACTTCTTAGCTCCTTCTGAAAGCGACAAATGGTAACCCATGCCCTCCAGGCGTTTGTACAGATGATTTAAATTTATATCAATGATCTGAAACATGTGTTCCTGATCCAGACTATTGAAAATAACAACATCATCAATCCTGTTTAAAAACTCAGGAGAAAAAGTTCTTTTCAATGCGTTTTGTATGATGGATTTTGAATCATCCTCCACAGATTTCATTCTGGATTGAGTAGCAAAGCCAACTCCTTGTCCAAAGTCCTTTAACTTGCGTACACCGATATTGGAAGTCATGATAATTAAAGTATTCTTGAAATCGACTTTTCTTCCCAAACCATCAGTCAATTGCCCATCATCCAACACTTGTAACAGGATATTGTATACATCGGGATGAGCCTTTTCGATTTCATCAAATAATATTACAGAGTATGGTTTACGCCTTACTTTTTCAGTAAGCTGTCCTCCCTCTTCATAGCCCACATATCCGGGCGGAGCACCAATCAAGCGGCTAACGGAAAATTTTTCCATATATTCACTCATATCCAATCGGACAAGAGAATCTTCAGTGTCAAAGAGATACCTGGCTAGTGCTTTTGCCAATTCTGTTTTTCCTACACCAGTCGGTCCAAGGAAAATCAAGGAACCAATAGGTTTTTTAGGGTCTTTCAACCCTACCCTGTTCCTTTGAATAGCTTTAGTGATTTTTTCGATGGCTTCATCCTGACCAATGATCATCTTTTTCAGATCATCAGACATATTCACCAGTTTATTGCTTTCGCTCTGGGCAACCCTCCTTACAGGAATACCCGTCATCATACTGACTACTTCAGCAATGTTCTCTTCATTTACTGGATACCTTTTGGATTTGGATTCCTGTTCCCATTCTTCTTTGGCCTGCTCAAGTCTTCGGATAAGTTTAGATTCATTGTCCCTGTATTCAGCAGCCTTTTCATATTGCTGATTTTTAACAGCCTGATTTTTCAAATCCTTTATTTCTTCAATCTTTTGTTCCAGTTCTTCAATATACTTGGGAACATGTATATTTTTCAAATGTGTGCGGGCTCCCACTTCGTCCAATACATCAATCGCTTTATCAGGAAGGAACCGATCACTGATATATCGATCACTAAGACGCACACAAGCTTTGATGGCATCGTCTGAATATAACACATTATGAAAATCTTCATATTTTGATTTGATATTCTCCAAAATGTGAATGGTCTCTTCTGCTGAAGGAGGATCAACCATTACTTTTTGGAATCGCCGATCCAAAGCACCATCTTTCTCAATATGTTGCCTGTACTCATCAAGGGTAGAAGCACCAATACATTGCAGTTCACCACGGGCTAATGCAGGTTTGAAAATATTGGATGCATCTAATGATCCTGTTGCGCCTCCTGCTCCTACTATGGTATGTATTTCATCAATGAAGAGAATAACATCCGAAGCTTTTTCCAACTCATTCATGATGGCTTTCATCCGCTCTTCAAATTGCCCTCTGTACTTGGTGCCTGCTACCAAGGCTGCAAGATCCAACATCACTATTCTTTTATCAAACAATGTTCTGGAAACTTTACGTTGAATGATCCTGAGCGCCAAGCCCTCAACAATGGCAGTCTTACCAACACCAGCTTCGCCTATCAAAATAGGATTGTTTTTCTTCCTTCTGCTCAAAATCTGAGATACCCTCTCTATTTCTGTTTCTCTCCCAATAATAGGATCCAGTTTTCCTTCCTCAGCCAGACGGGTCACATCACGTCCAAAATTATCCAGCACCGGTGTACGTGACTTACCTGTAGCTTTCTTGGTATATTCTCCGGTATCATCATCGTCCATGGGCGCTTCTGATTCAGAAGCAGAACGGGCATATATATCAGAAAATCCGGGGTCTTGTTCTTGTTTTACGTATTCCAACTCCGCCCTGTAACTTTCATAGTCCACATCAAATTCATATAGAATCCTGGCTGCTTCGTTTTCTGAATGCTTTAAAATAGATAGCATCAGGTGTTCGGGTCTGATTTCATCGTTTCTATAGCTTTTCGCTTCAAGGAAAGTAACTTTCAATACTTTTTCGGCCAGCTTGCTCCATTTAATATCATCTTCTTTGACCTGTGGAAGTGATTTATGGTTTCTTTTGATCGAATCTTCAATTTTAAACCTCAATTCATCCAAATCCAGTTCCAAAGAATCCAATACCTTTACAGCAATAGTATCCTTTTCATGGATCATTCCTAAAAGAAGGTGTTCAGCTCCGATAAAATCATTGCCTAAACGTATCGCCTCCTTCTTACTTTGCTGAATGATTTTCTTTACAACCGGTGAAAATTTTCTGTTCATTATTTTCCTCCAAAATTCTGTAAACAATGATAATTATTAATTTCCTTACTTTTAACAGGATTAATTATATTTTGCTCAAAAAATAGTGCCAAATCATTAAACCTGCACTTTTGTCATGTCCGCAATTCCCATTTCCCCATATTCTTCTTACAAATTGATCCAGAGTTCGTTTACTTAAAACGTATATTTAACTTAACTTTAGCTAACAGATGCAAAAATAATGTGAATAACAAGCAAATCAATCATTTTCAAAAGATGAATCCAACAGAATTTACTAATCGACGGCCCATTCCCCCGGATTTACTAAAAAGCGTTACAACTCTACTCTACTGCCATATTGCCAGAAAATTTCCTCAAAATATATACGAATTAATAGCTAGAACCGATTTTTACCCAATATAAACATTTTGTTTAACATCAACACATTGAAAATAAAAAGTTTAAACCATTAGACAAAATCGAAAGATTTAGGCGTTTTAACAATTTTATTCTTATATTTTGGGGCGGAAGCCGGGTTTCACTCTTATTGGATTTTTTTCTGCCATTTAAGGGAATTGTCATAGATTTGCGACCTGATAGAAATTCTTTGTTTATGGAAATGTATGGTGGCATATCTATCACAATGATCTGATCAATGAATTGAAAAATCACCATGCTGTATTAACAATAAAATAATCAATTTGATATGAAGTTCGCATTGGATAAAAAAGAAAAATACTCGGTTTTCCAATTGGATGAGGAGTATCTCAATTCATTGATTGCGCCTAACCTGAAATCCGAGTTTATTTTTCTCAGAAATGAAGGGGTTAAAAATCTGATTTTTGATTTGTCAAAAGTAAAGTATGTGGACTCGTCAGGGTTAAGTTCTATTTTGACAGCCAACCGGTTATGGAAAGATTATGGATCATTTGTCGTAACTGGCATCCTCTCTGAATCCATAAGAAAACTTATTGAAATTTCCCGACTTGAAAATATTCTGAACATAGTACCCACTGTAGAAGAGTCCATAGATTATGTATTTATGGAAGAAATCGAGCGAGAAATATCTTCAGAGGAGGAGTAAATGGATTGAATGCGAATGTCACACTTTTAGGCACAAATGCTTCCATGCCTGGACATGGCAGACTTACAAGTGCACAACTGGTTATCTTTGAAAATATCCATGTATTGATTGATTGTGGTGAAGGTACACAGATCAGAATGTCTGAATTGGGTATCAAACGCAATAAAATTGATCACATTCTTATCAGCCATCTTCATGGTGATCATATCAATGGTTTATTTGGTCTCCTGGGATCTTACATGCACTTCAATCGCTCTGCAAGCCTGACCATTCATGGGCCCATTGGAATGAAAAGCCTACTCGAAACCTACACTCACCTCACAGATTCACATTATCAATTTGAGTTAAAAATCAATGAACTCAAAGATGAAACATATGGAATGCTGTTAGAAATCGGCGATCTGCAAATCCGGTATTTTCCCCTCCACCACCGTATTACAACTTTTGGGTTTCGCTTTGACTATATCAGGAAGGAACGTAAAATGTTGCCCGATGTCCTTCAGAAATATAATCTTTCAACAGAGCAGATTATTCAGGCAAAACAAGGAGCAGATCTTTACATTAAGGGACATGGAATGGTATCGCATGAACAATTAAGCCGTGAATATGCGCCGGTATCTTATGCTTATTGCAGCGATACTTTGTACGATGAATGTATTGTCCCATTTATAAAGGGAGTGAATTTACTTTATCATGAAACCACCTATTTGGATGATATGGAAAATGAAGCAAAAGAACGGAAACATTCTACTTTAGGTCAGGCTATAAAAATCGCTGAAAAAGCCAATGCCGCTAAACTCCTCACTGGTCATTACAGTAGCAGATACAAAGATCTTGTTGGCTTTGAAGCGGCAGCTGCCAAATCTTCTTTGGAAGTAATCATTGGAATGGACAGTATGACTTATAATATTTAGAAATTCTTGATTGATTCACTTTGTTTTTAAAATAGTAAACGTATATTTGCACCTCTATTTGAAGACCGTATTGATCGGTTAGCTCAGCTGGTAGAGCAACGCCCTTTTAAGGCGTGGGTCCTGGGTTCGAATCCCAGACCGATCACTTCCTAAGACCTTCCTGCCAAGGTCTTTTTTCATTCAGCTAAACATCTTTTTTCTCATCCGCTCCCCTGAACATCTCGATTGGGCTTCATCAATCTTTTATGATTACAATCGAGGGTGTCGTAAATGATAATTAGTCAAATGCTGATATTCCTGGGCTATCCTTACAATAGTCCCCTCCTCAAACAATCTGCCTGTAATTGAAATACTGGTAGGTAGCCCATCTTTAAATCCATTGGGAATAACTATGCATGGGTGACCGGTAAGATTAGTAATTCTTAAGCTTGAAGAAGCCCATGAAGGGTGAATATAGGCATCTAATTGCTTCATCAGGACATCCATATCCTGAATCAGACTTGTTCGCAATCGATTAGCTTTGATATACTCTACGGCAGGTATTAGTCTGGCTTCCCGAAATGTATTGGGCCAGGCAAATCTGATCTGTCGAACCATTGAGTCATCTTTTCCGGTTGTTGTCAATTCATCAAATGCAGCTGCAGCTTCAGCCTGAAGTATAAATCCTATATCAGGATATTCTGGTAATTCTACAGCAATCAAATCTGCACCAGCAAGCCTCAGTATTTCGAGGGTTGCCAAATCATTTTCACGAAAAGGATAATCCTGATCAAAATCTTTTTTTATATACCCAATTCTTAATGAAGAAAGAGGCACTTCAGCATTATAATTCAAAGGCACATCATACGTCATAGGATCTTTCTCGTCTTTGCCTTCTATAGCGCGTAAAACCATGAGACAATCTTCGGCGCTTCTGCCTATTGGACCAAGTTTATCCATACTCCAGGACAAAGCCATGGCACCATATCTGCTTACCCTGCCATAAGTTGGACGTAAGCCGGTGGTTCCACATACTGTAGAGGGTGAAATAATAGAACCTAAAGTTTCAGATCCAATAGCAAATGGTATTCCTCCGGCTGCTACGGCACTGGCACTACCTGCAGATGATCCACTACTCCCTTTTGAAATATCCCATGGGTTCCTTGTCATACCACCAAACCAAACATCACCCCACGCCAATGCGCCTAAAGTTAATTTTGCTACAATTACTGCTCCAGCCTCCTCCAATCGTTTTACCACTTCTGCATCATAGTCAATATGTTGATCCTGGAATGGACGGGCTCCCCATGTGGTTTTGTAATCCTTTGTGGCCAGCAGGTCTTTTATTCCACAGGGTATTCCATGCAAAGGGCCTCTGTACAATCCTGAAAGAAGCTCTTCATCCATTTTCAAGGCTTGCCTCATTGCACGATCTTCTGTAAATGAAATGACACACATCAAAGTACTGTCCAGTCTTTTTAATCGCTTAATGTAAAAATCCGTCAACTCCACAGATGTGATTTGACGCGTGCGGATCAAACTACTTAGCTGTGCTATCGTAAAAAATGCCAGTGAATCGATAGACCCAGTTAATTTTTCTTCTTCATAATTCGATAATATAAAACCAGTGTATTCTGGCAATGTGTATTCAGAAGGAAAGGGATAAAAATGCAAGGCAGGTGGAACACTGTTGTCAATTGTTTTTAACCTGTTATTCAAATAAGATTGTTTATGACTTAAAACCCCCGGCACCATCATGTCAATTTTTTCTAATGAAAATGACAGTCCAACCAGTTCAGATGCATTCAAGATTAAATCTTTGATATCATCCTTGGGTCGATGGCTGATAAATACCAAAATGATCACAATACCGCCTATAAGAATAAAAAAATACTTCTTTTGCATATTTCACTTTTCTATAATAAATCCTTTTTATACTACTCTCTATCGTACTGGTTAGCTTTATATTGCAAAATACTGAAATAACCGGATTCCGCAACGTATGGTCCAAGCCATCCATTTTTAAATATTCCATTCATTTTACATTTCACCTTTTTCAAAATTAATTTTATCAAACTAATTTTAAAGCAAAAATACATTACAATTAAATGTAATTTGTATTTAATTATTTATATCTTGTTGCTCTAA
The DNA here is from genome assembly GCA_035327565.1 of Saprospiraceae bacterium. Classification (GTDB taxonomy): domain Bacteria; phylum Bacteroidota; class Bacteroidia; order Chitinophagales; family Saprospiraceae; genus JABDLO01. Next base: position 83,484 of record DAOLDB010000002.1, on the reverse strand, counting down.
AACATATTTGTTACCCTGGTTTTACATTCTTACAGGCAGACGAAACATTTATCAAAGGCCTATATTACATTTGAAATGAAGCATTCTATGCACCGAGATTATCAGGTACCTCTCAAAATAAATATCAGCTCTTCATATCTTTCTGGGATATTGGCTTCCCTCATGGATCATTATCTGGAAGAATGGGATCTGGAAGTCAACGGAGTAGAAGTACATCTCCAAAAGAAGGGGAATCTTGAAGCCAGAATTATCAAGAATGTTATCTGGTTATCCGTTCCACTGGATGTTCATTTGAAGCGACCTTCGGGCCTGTTTACAGTGGAAGCTGGGGGAAGTGTGGTCATGCATTTGCAAACACCCTTCGCTTTTGACCACAACCTGAGACTGCTTACTGAAATGAAGCTCACTCATTATGACTGGATAGAAAAACCCACATTTCAAATGGGTGTCCTTCAAATCCCATTAACTACATTGATCAAACTGATAATAAGTCATGCTTCCAGTATCATTACGGGAAAAATGGATTCTGTGTTAAAAGAGAAAGTAAATGTACGCGAACTAATGGATGCATGGATTTACAAACCATTTTCACAATTAAATATTTTTGTCGAACATTCATTGTACCCTGACTTGAAGATCAAAAGGATTGATATCGTAAACGCAATGACTCCGGGCGATGATTTGGAATGGAATGTATTGGTTTCATACCAATTGGTTATTTCAGACAAAAAAGTCACAGAAAGTGAGTATCCTTTGATCTTTGTACATGAAGACACTAAAGTAAGTCAACCCATTTTCCCTGCCGGAGCCACTTTATTTCTTTCAGAATTCATTTTGGCGCAACAACTCAAAAAAGAATCTAAAAACATGCAATTGGGAAGCAAGATACTCTCCCTGGAAAGTATTCAATGGCAAGTTGGAGAAGATATCCGCCTGACTACTTCTGTAAAAGAACCCGTTCCTATGACCATTGACCTTCAATTTGAAGTTGTAAATAACCATGATCACTCCGAATTGAGATGGGATGAAAATGCATTGACTGTACGGCCACATAAATGGATATATAGGTTGATTGGGCCTGTGGTTAAAAAACTGATTAAAAATAAAATGGCGGAATGGACATCCGGAAATATTCAGGCATATATTGACAACATCAAATCTGAATTTCCACAGACTATTTCCTATAATGAACTCAAAGTAAATTTACATCCATTGAATCCGCAAATTGAGCGTATCCGGCCACATAAAGGATATTTGGAAATGAATATGATCTGTAAATCTTTAGAAATTATAGTGGTAGAGACAGAAAACAAATAAAGTCAATAAGTCTTAACCCAGGAGACTATACATTCCTAAGAAGACAAAAGCCCCTGCCAAAAATCCCAGCACAGCAAGCCAGGCTATTTTTCTCAAATACCAAATAAAGTCAATATTTTCCATCCCCATAGCAGCTACTCCTGCTGCACTGCCAATGATGAGCATACTGCCTCCGGTTCCGGCACAATAGGCAATAAAATGCCAGATTTTAGCATCAATAGTATGGTCATACATCCCCATAGAAGCAGCAACCAACGGCACATTATCAATGATAGCAGAACCTACTCCTAATAGCATAACCACAATATCCTGATTAGGTACAGCAGCTTCCAGCATTTCAGCAACATAACGCAATGTACCCACCGTTCCTACGACCATGGTTTCTAATGAGGCCACAGCCATCAGAATTCCTAGAAAAAAGAGTATAGAGGACATTTCAATTTTAGCCAGCGCTTTATGTGCTGAATATAAATGTCTTCTTTCTGAAGAAAAATTCCTCTCTGGTTTAATATATTCCGATACCAACCAAACGGTTCCCAGAGACAACATCATTCCAAGATATGGGGGTAAATGGGTTATAGTTTTGAAAACGGGAACAAAAACAATGGAACTTAGACCAAAAAACAACATAAACCGTGACGATAATAATTCTTCTCCGCTTTCATCTGCAGTATCATCTCTGTCAATCTCTCCGCGAAACGGGGGTAGAAATGTAGCTATAAATACAGGAACTACAAAACAAGCTATAGAAGGGATAACCAACCATTCTATCAAGCCTAAAGTACTTACTTTTTTACCAATCCACAACATGGTAGTGGTGACATCTCCTATAGGTGACCAGGCTCCTCCGGCATTGGCAGCTATAATGACCATACCCGCAAACCACAATCTTTCCAATTTATTGGGGATAATTTTGCGCATCAGGGTCACAAGAACTATAGTCGCTGTGAGATTATCAATAATGGCCGATAACACGAAAGCTAAAGCGCCAATAATCCATAGCAATTTCTTTTTACTTCTTGTTTTCACCCATCTTTTGAGGATTTGAAATCCTTTATGCAGGTCGATTATTTCAACAATGGTCATCGCGCCAATTAAAAAAACCAATATTTCAGCAGTTTTACCCAAATGATGAATCAGTGCATTGACAAATCCATCTTCACTTTCTTCTGAGTATCCATCTGCCATAGAAAACAAATGGTCATGACTATCAACTATAGACAATATCCCTGTATTGAACCCAATGGCTAACAATGCCCAACAAAGCGCGCCCATGATGAGTGCCGGTACGGTTTTATCTAACTTTAATGGATGCTCAAATACAATGGTCATGTAACCCAAAACAAAAATGACTATGACAGCTGCAAACATAATCCCGGATTTTAAGTCAGTTTTTCAATGATTAATTAACAATCCAATCCAATTAATCGACCCTTGTCAATGAATTTCTGAATTGGTACATCATAAGATATAAAAAAACTTCGATTGGAATGATCAATAACCGATTATACCATTATGAGCAAAATTAAAATAATAAATGACTTATCCCAGTCCAGTGTTCATATAATTTTTATCAAAGAAATAACGATACCTCATGGATAGCAGACAGAAATATTTTTACAGTTGCTCTTCATTCTTCAGTCATTTTTACGAAGTCCTGTGTAAAAAAAGCTTTTATGCTTTAATCTCATTATTTTTGCAATTTTTAATTTATGGTAAAGATTTCTCATATTGATTTAGGGGATTTCCCTCTTTTACTGGCACCAATGGAAGACGTTAGTGATCCACCTTTCAGGGCATTATGCAAACTACATGGATGTAACATGATGTATACCGAATTTATCTCGGTAGAAGGTTTGATCAGAGATGCAGCCAAAAGTGTGCAAAAGCTAGACATCTACGATGAAGAGAGGCCGATTGGAATTCAAATTTTTGGTGCGGAGCTGGAATCCATGGTAAAGGCTGCAAAGATTGTTGAAGAGGCCCAACCTGAAGTTTTAGATATTAATTTTGGATGTCCTGTTAAAAAAGTGGTCTGCAAAATGGCCGGGGCTGGAATCCTCCAGGATATTCCCAGGATGGTATCGTTGACAAAAGCGATTGTTGACCGTACCCATTTACCGGTAACGGTAAAAACACGATTGGGGTGGGATGATAGCAGTCGAATGATTGTAGAAGTAGCTGAACGTCTTCAGGATGTTGGGATCAAAGCCATTTCCATACATGGGCGTACTCGCAAACAGATGTACCAGGGAGAAGCCGATTGGACTTTGATTGGAGAAGTAAAAAATAATCCAAGGATGAATATCCCCGTTTTTGGCAACGGGGATATTGACAGTCCTGAGAAAGCGCTTGAATATCGCAATCGTTATGGAGTGGATGGGATTATGATAGGCAGAGCCAGTATAGGATATCCATGGATTTTCAGGGAAATTCATCATTTTATGAAAACCGGTGTAAAATTGCCCCCACCCACATTAACAGAACGGGTAGATGCGGCTGTTCAACATTTAACAAAAAGTATGCAATGGAAAGGTGAAAAATTGGGAGTCCTGGAGATGAGAAGGCACTATTCCAATTACTTCAGAGGCTTACATGGTATAAAGGAATTCAGAAAAAAATTAGTAACAGAAGACCAGCCTGAAATCATTTTTGGTATTTTACAAGACATTTTAGACGAATATATACACCATGAAGTGTATGCATAAATAAGTCCATGGTATTCGATATCAAACCGGAAGAACAACAAATATTTGACCTGATCCGATCTGCGGCTCGCAACCTTCAATATCCCGTATATGTAGTGGGTGGCTACGTTAGAGACCGGATTCTGGACAGGCCTTCTAAAGATATGGATATTGTATGTGTGGGCAATGGAATAGAGCTTGCACATGCTGTAGCAAAAATATTGGATCCGGACCTTCCTGTGAGTATATTCAGACGATTTGGTACAGCAATGATCAAACATAAGGATCTAGAGATTGAATTTGTAGGTGCCCGCAGGGAATCTTATCTTTTGCATTCCCGGAAGCCCTCCGTGGAAGACGGAACACTTGAGGATGACCAGCTAAGGAGAGACTTCACTATTAATGCATTGGCTGTCAGTCTGAACGAATCTGATTATGGTGAAATTATTGATCCTTTCAATGGCTTGCAACACCTTGAATTTAAGCTGATCAAAACCCCGCTGGAACCCGGCAAAACTTTTTCTGATGATCCTCTGCGTATGATGAGAGCCATTCGTTTTGCCAATCAACTTGATTTTCAAATTGAAAAAAATACATTTCATTCCATTGCTATCTACCGTAACAGGATCAATATAGTCTCAAGAGAAAGAATTACAACGGAACTGCAAAAAATCCTGATGACTCCCAGGCCGTCTATAGGATTTAAACTACTAATGGACACAGGATTACTTCCTATTATTTTTCCAGAGTTATCGGCTTTGAAAGGTGTCGATGTAAAAGAAGGCCAGGGTCATAAGGATAATTTTTATCACACACTACAGGTATTAGACAATGTATGTAAGGTCAGTGACAATGAGTGGTTGAGATGGGCTGCTTTGCTTCATGACATTGCCAAGCCCCCGACAAAACGATGGGATAAGAATGCCGGCTGGACATTCCATGGACATGATGCTCTTGGTGCAGCTATGGTACCAAGGATTTTTACAAGATTGAAATTACCAATGGATCACAAAATGAAATTCGTCCAAAAATTAGTCCGATTGCACCTCCGCCCGATCAGTTTAACTCATGAAGATATTACAGATGCTGCCATACGAAGACTACTGTTTGAAGCCGGAGATGATATTGACGATCTGATGGTTTTGTGCAATGCAGACATCACTACAAAAAATCCAAATAAACAGAAAGAATTCAGAGATAATTACGAATTGGTCTCCACCAAATTAAAAGAAATCGAAGAAAGTGACCGTCTTCGCAACTGGCAACCTCCGATTTCAGGTGAATTGATTATGGAGACTTTTAATATTCCTCCTTCCCGTCAGGTAGGCACCCTAAAAAACGCCATTCGGGAGGCCATATTAGACGGCCACATCCGTAATGACTACCACGAAGCCTATGACTTTATGATTCGCTATGCAAAAGAGATGGGCATTGAACCCTCAATCCGTGAATGAAGATCAATGGAATGGTCCGTGCTTAATTCAATATATCATAACTTGGACTCTGAATGGCCCGACAATTAAATGCTTTCAATCAAAAAGACCTTCGTAATCATTGGAGCCTTTACTTTTACGGGTTTGTACAATGGGTTGCTTGAGCTGCAGCGTCTCCATATCATCCATTTTCTCTTTACCCCCCAACAAAAGCAATGTAGATTGCTTTTCATATTCCTCCAACATTTTCAAACCCTGCTCTTCAAAAACACCATTTTGCAGATCAACTGAATTCATAAAATCAGCAGACAATTCCATAAACCTTTCCATTTCACCCACTTTATTTGCTACATCATCAGCAATAACTTCCATCGCCTGATCAAACATGGCTCGTTTATCCGTATCTCCTTTTATAATGGACATAGCAGACCTCATAGCTGAATGGCTCGCTCTGATGGCTTTTCTTTCCTGTTCCTTTACTTTCACCTGATCTTTGGTATCTTCTAACAGAATCTCAGAATTACTGTACATTTTTGAAAGAACTCTGTACAGGATGGTCATTCTGTTGTGAAGCTCCATATACTTTTGATTACTTTCCTGCAATCTTGCGGCTTTCCTGCTCTCAAGCATCAGCGCTCGTTCATTGTTTTGTTGTTTCGCTTGTCTGGCGATAGCCATGCTATTTTCAATCGATTTATTATTTTCTTCCACTATGGTTTTTAATCTGCGCATTTGTCCTCTTAAATTTCCGATCTGCTTACTCATATTCTGGAGATTTTTTTCCATGTCCCCTATATAATTCTTAAGTATGCCTATGGGATCAATAGTAATGAAAAGACCGGTAATCCATCTCATCATACTCCGGTACATATAAGAAACCAGCGTCCTCATCTTTGGATCCAATACCATGTATATGATGGCGCCCAATACCAATAATGATACTACAATGCCTATGGTATTAGTTAAAAAAGCCAGAATGGCGGCACTGTATTTAAACAAAACAAAGGCACCAATGGCTATTCCTCCAATTAAAACAAATGCTCCGGTTTTGCCTTCAGGTCTGCTCCAAAAGGACTTAGGTTGAAGTTGAGTATTATCAAAAGTGGACATAATCAATTTTTTTTTAGTGAATATAAAGTATATAAAGGATTATTACATAAATATATTATACAATTGCATAAATGCAAAAATCAATTGAATGATTAGCTCAGAATAGCATCAATTTTACGAATATCCTTTTCTATGATTTCTGTCAGAGCATGATATGAAGTTTCAAACTTTTCCCTGGTTGCTTCAATCCGGTGTTGTGCTTCCTGGATGTCTTCATCCACGCTGTCAATTTTCTTTTTATATAATGCCATTTCTTCCTGCATGCGCTCAATTTTTCGTTGGTATTCCTCAATCTTTTCTTTGAGTTTCTGTGCCTCTTGTTTTCTGGATTCCACTCTTTGATTGAAATGATTTCTCATCGCTTCCGCAAATGATTCTCTTTCTTTTTCCAATATGGTCCGGTAATACCGTGAACTGGCCAATAATTTATCTTTGGTTAGTCCCATGGTCGCAGCCGTCAGATATGCTGATTTAATAGCCATTTCTTCATCCGAATTGATTCTCTCAAGATTTTTTACGGATTGTCTGAACCGCAAATAATCAAAACCCTCCTGATGCTTATCTTTAATGGCCTTCAATAGGGTATTAAAAGTTTTTTGATCCAATTCCTGATCACTGACAAACAGTTGTTTCAAATCTATATTCATCCTTTTCCTTTACTTTTAGTATTCATTACTGATTCACAAGGGCTTTTCAACAGCTCAAATTACGCCAGTTGGTTCCGAAGTATGTAATCTGATTTGTTCACTATAGAAATCTCATTCCATTTATCAAACACATATATATCTCCTTCTAAGTGAAGCCGAAATAAAAAAGTTCGTTCTCTACCTTCAGATTGCATTCAACATTTTCGTATATCTCGACTACTTTATGTTTTATATCAATAAAATTTAATCAAGAATGCATACCCTGAAAAGAGGAAGGTAAATTACGTTGGTTTTTATAGGTAATAATTACAAATAAAAATTATACACTTCTCTATATTATAACAACTTCTTAAATAGAATTTCAAAAGACTATTTTATCGCTTTACATAGTAATATTAAAATTAATTATACCAACATTTCTCATTCGACGGTCAAAGAGCCAATTTTTTCCTTGCATGAAATATATCAAACAATTTAATATTACCAAAGTCAAAGATCGGTTTTATTCCTTAATTTCGATAGCTCGTGTATTTATTGGAGAAAGTCCAGGCCGATCAAATTATATGAAATCAACATCTTCCGCGTAATTATATCGCATCAAAAGAGATATGGCCTTATCTGTATCCATTTGATCAAAAACCACTTTGTATATTATTTCTGTGATGGGAAGAAACAATTCTTCATTCCTGGCCAATTGCCTTACGATTCTTAAAGTTCTTACCCCTTCAACGATTTCCTCGCTGCTTTGGAGGATGTGCTCCAAAGTTTCACCACGCGCCAAACGCTTTCCAAAAGTAAAATTCCTGGAATTTTCACTGGTTGCTGTCGCTACGAGGTCACCAATTCCAGCTGCACCAAAAAAAGGTTTTGTTGTTGCTCCAAAAGCAAGCCCGAATTTTATCATTTCATGCAGACCTCTGTTGATCAGTATAGCTTGCATGTTTTTACCCATATCGAGACCGGCCAGCATGCCTGACCCCAGCGCTATAATGTTTTTGTAGGCTCCGGCCAGCTCAGTACCCTTCAAATCATGATTGCCAAAAGTAAAGAATCGCCGGCTGCTCAATATAGAAGATCCTATGCGTATGACTTCATTGAATTCTGACGCTATTACAGCTGCTGCGGGCTGACCATCCAGAATTTCGCGGGCAAGATTAGGTCCCGCTACTGTTCCCACCCGGATCACTGTGCTTTCCTTCCTTACCACTTCGCTCATCGTATGTACCTGCTTTCTTTGAAAATATACATTGAGTAGTTCTTCATCCCTGATTCCTTCAACATCCAGCCCTTTGGTTCCATGTAATATAATATGTTCCGGATTTAAATAAGGTTGAAATAATTGTATGACTTCCCTGAAAGACGAAGAGGGGACAACAGGAAAAAGCAGTTTGCATGCTGCTACTTCTTCCACATCGTCAGTAGCCTTGATTTTCTCAGATAATGAAACGCCATGACTTTTTCTTTCCCGGTTGATTGTATCCAGCTTGTCTTTAGATCTTGTATACACAAGCACCGGTTGATTTTCTGATATCAATGTAGCGAGAGTTATCCCAAAGCTACCTGCACCTATAATTCCTACTGCCATAATTGATTCCAATAGGAAAGCAAGATAATGATTTTACAGAGCATTCAATCTATAAAAAAGAAGTATAGGTGATAAAGCATTCTTACTACTTTTTATTCTTTTTTTTCTGATTTTGAGCAGCCAACGTCTGTTGTTTCTTCATGGCTTCCTCCAGACGAGCCTGAAATCCGGATTTCTTTTTAGGTTTCGATTTATTCTTTAAAAGCTGTTGTCTGATTTTTTCTTCATCAAATACAAAATTTTTGGTGATTATGGTCTGCAAGATATTAATCAAATTGCTGAAAAACATATAAATAGTCAGACCGGAGGCATAAGAATTAAAAAACACAAGAAATCCAACCGGCATAAAATATTGCACATATTTCATTGCCGGATTGGCAGAAAGATCCATATGTTTGGTATTGTAATAAGTATAAATGATGGTGGTGATTGCCCAAAGTATTGTAAATAAACTGAGATGGGCTCCAAACATAGGTATTTCAAAAGGCAGACTTGCTATGGAATCATAGGATGAAAGATCATCTGCCCATAGAAAGGATTCCTGCCGGAATGTGATGGATGCCGGGAAAAAACGAAACATAGCATACCATATTGGCATCTGGAGCAACATGGGCATACAACCCCCGAATGGACTTACACCATATTCCCTGTAAATCTTCATGGTCTCTAACTGCTGTTTCTGCGGATCATCTTTAAATTTCTCTTTGAGAGAGGCCAGTTCAGGTTTTAATGCACCCATTTTCGATTGTGAATACAGCATCTTATACATCAATGGATATAATGCCATTTTTACTATAAATATCAACACTATGATGACAATTCCTTTGGAAGATATGTATTGACTCAACCAATCGAAAAAAGGTCTGATAAAATGGCGGTTTATAGAACCAAAAATACTCCTCCCAAACGGAATCACCTGCTCCAGCTTATTATTGTAGACGACCAGCTCAGTAAATTCATTAGGTCCTAAATACATATACATATCAAACTGGCCATTGGGACTATCAAAGGGGATGTCAAGTTTTGATGCAGTCAACTTCAGTGCCTTTTCTTCTTCATCGAGCAGCTGAGTTTGTAAGAAAGCATTGGAAAAAGGTTGATTTGCAGCAATCAAAGATGTATTGAAAAATTGGTTGGAATGTGAAACCCAATCGACATATTTATCTTTCAGATCTTCCGTATCGTTGCCGGTACAACTGCAATAATCAATGCGGTCTTTCGTCGTCTTCTTAAAATATACAGTTGAGTAATTCCTCTCAAAACTAACATTTCGCTCCAATTTATTCAGATAATTGATCCAATTGAGTTGCAAGGGGGCCTGAGTATCTAACCCTTCAAAAGATATGGAATAATCAATATGAAAACCTTTGTCAGCAAGAACATATTTTTGGATAAACGATTGCCCAGTTCTGGTGTTTACGGAAAATGCAAGTGAATTTCCTTCCTTTGAACTGGTGAAATAAAGATCTTTCGTTTCCACATTTTTAATACGTCCCAGCAATACAGGAAGTGTATACGAAAAGATGTTCTTCTCATTGCCCAATAATATTAAATCCCCTTTATCTTCACGTCCTTTCTCACCCTGAAGATATTGCAGATAATTTTTTAATTGAACGGATTTTACTACACCCCCTAATGATGAAAAGGTAATGATTACATCATCATTCTCTAAAGTTAATAATTCTTCCCTCCCACTGGCATATTCAGCGAAACTTCCATAACCATATCGCAATTCTTCAATCAATATTGAATCTTCGGTTCGTGCGTGTTGGACATCAGCCTGACCAGAAGGTGGGGGAATTACCGTATCCTTCTGTGCCATAACCCATTCAATAGAATCCTGAATCCTCTTTTGTTCGATCAGTTTTTTTCTTTCTTCTTCGCTCGGAGCAGTCCAAATGGACCAAATCATAAGTACAGCGAAAATTAAAATAAAACCTATAATTTGATTTTTATCCATTTATGTTTGTTCTTTGTAAAAAGTGCATTATTTTTAAATAATATTTCTCCCTGTTCATATCTTTCTGAGAACAGTAAATATCTTTGTGACCAATTATGAGAATCATTTCATTTCCACATTGGTTTTAAAAATCAGGCGCAAAGGTAATATTTATAGTTTTCTTGCTGATCATTTTTTATAAGATTAAGAAACTTTAACCAATGGGAAAATTTCCCATTGATTACTTTAATATGACTCTATGACAAACAATGAATTAATCAATGCATTTAGAGAAGCAAGGTATTTTATACAAAATAGCGGAATTTATATTGTTCTTGACGATGTGAATGCTGAATTAGATGATATACTCGATGAATACAATGTTTCTGAATGGGTATTAATTACTGCATGGAACCCGGGTGGATTCCGAATAACCGTCGATAACAATCAAAACAGACAAATTGAATTACTCCAGGATCTTGAAGACTATAAGATATTGGATGCAAGAGGAGAATCACCCGACCATTCATGGTATGAAGATGGATTTCTGGTTCTTGGGCTCGATATGAAAAAAGGATCGGAATTGGCCATCAAATACGGGCAAAAAGCTATTCTTTACGGACGGATCGGCCACAACGCTGAACTCATTATCATTGATTAGTTATTTAATTGATTCTTAGTTGACTTAATGTCGAAGAGGGACAACCCTATGGAAATGTTGCAATCCCTGTATTCTCGTCTGAAATCAGATTTTTTTTTGATCGCCGGCCCTTGTGTTGTTGAAAGCAAAGAAATTTGTTTTCAGGTGGCTAAAGAGTTAAAAGAAATAGAATCTCTCTTTTCCATCCCAGTTATTTTTAAAAGTTCTTATAGAAAAGCAAACCGTACATCACCTGCCTCTTTTACAGGTATCGGAGACAAAGAAGCGCTTAAGATCCTCGAATGGGTCAAATACCATTTCGGATTGCCTGTTTTGACAGATATTCATTTGCCGGAAGAAGCTTCTATCGCCGCAGAAGTAGCAGACATCATTCAGGTACCTGCTTTTCTTTGCAGACAAACTGATATTCTTTATGCTGCATCCCTGACAGGAAAAATTGTCAATGTAAAAAAAGGACAATTTCTCAGTCCAGAATCTATGGAATTTGTCATTAAAAAGATCAAAGAAAAAGGCAATCATAAAGTTTTATTGACGGAAAGAGGAACATGCTTCGGTTACACAGACCTTATTTTGGATGTTCGATCTATTCCTTTAATGCAGTCTTTTGAAGTGCCTGTGGTGTTAGATTGTACACATTCTTTGCAAAAACCCAATCAACCTGCAGGAATTACCGGAGGAAATCCCCGATTCATTCCGCATCTTGCTTTTGCAGGTACTGCTGCTGGCGCTAATGGATTGTTTATTGAAACACATCCTGAACCTGCAAAGGCATTGTCAGATGGTGCCAATATGTTGCCTCTGGATGAATTGCGGCGTTTAATTCACCAGGTTTTAAAGATCTATCGTTCTCTGGATAAAATATAGGCTGACATTGCAGGTGTGCAAGATCAAAAACTTAATCCCTTTAGCTTTCTTCTTTCATTAAAAGAAGCAGGGATCCCGCTATTTTTTAATAGCTAAAACTCTATTCATTTTTGATGACTGATATCAAAATTAAAAAGGGAGTGCATCCACACTCCCTTTAAAAAATTAAAGTCCTAATTCCTTTTTTATCACTGCAGTAATATCGTCCGATGTAGCAGCATGGACAAGAGCGCCGGTTATAGCTGTATCGAAGATCATTGTATAACCGTTTTGTTTGCCGTATTTTGTTATAACTTCTTTCACACGATCAAAGAGAGGTTTATAAAGTTCCTCTCTTTTCAATCCAATTTTTTCCTGGATTTCCAATTCGTATTCCTGAATAGCGTTCCTTTCTGCCTGCAATTGTGATTCCCTGTTTTGCATTTCAAGTGTTGAAAGGTCTCCGGTTTGAGCTTCATTGACATATTTGGTATAATTGGCTTCAAACTTTTTAACCATATCCTGTCCTTTACTGATCAGTTGCTTTTGATAATTCTGAAGTTCTGCATCTGCCTTTTTGATTTCGGGCATTTCCATCAACAACAGTTGTGAATTCATATGACCGAATTTTTGGGACAAGCATACAGAAAGACTTAAACTGAAAAACAAAAATGTGAATATTGAAATTTTCATAGTTTTTCTAATCATTTTACTAATAGATAAATTAACTTTTGAATTATTAGACGCTAATGTATATAAAATGTCATTCGCGCGTCGGTTATTTAACAGGATTTTAATTAATCCGGCTCGAAACCAAGGATAATATTGAACTTCCCATACCCCCTGTCATCCGTTATGGTTTTATCAATACCAAAGCCATAGTCAAATCCCAATAATCCAAACATGGGCAGGAATACTCTCATACCAAATCCGAAAGATCTTCGTAAATCAAATGGATTCATTTGACTGAAACTTCCCCAGGAATTTCCACCCTGGTAAAATAAAGCGCCAAATATAGTACTGTTAGGATTAAGCGACAACGGATACCGCAATTCCAGGGTAAATTTATTGAAAACAGCCCCACCACCTCGTGCATTTTGAGGTAAATCATTGACATCATATCCTCTGAGAGCTATAATATCACGACCTAAAATGCCTATATTCTGATTGGATAAACCATCCCCTCCCACCTCGAATCTTTCAAAAGGTGAAATACCGATACTGTTGTCATAAGCTCCCAAAACACCAATTTTAGCGCTTGCTGCCATGACCAGGTTGCCTGCAAGACTGAAGTACCATTCTGCATTGAAACGCCACTTATGATATTCTAACCATTCAAACTTTCTGGCATTTTCCTCTGAAGCAATTTCAGCATCTATTTCTTGTTGTGTTGGCGGATTCCTGGGTCCCGCTTCTTCACGTAATCTTTGTTCTATTTGTGCACGATCTTCATCTCCCAAAATCCAAAAATTATCTCTTCTGAATACATTATAAAGAGGGGTAGCCTGTAAAGTAAGCGATACCCGTGAACCTGACCTGGGATACAATGGATCACTGATAGAACTACGGGTTACGGTTCCGCGAAGGCTGAAATTTTTAAAATTTCCATTGTTTATGTTGACAATTCTTCCATTCTCTTCCACTGCGAAATTACCCTGAAGGCCTCTCTGTACATAATCAGATAAAATGATATTCTCAAGATTAAGTGTAAAGTTGACTGCAAAAAAATCATCGGGCCACTTCACCTGAGTTCCTAACCCTACAAAAGCCCGGCGAATGCTCAGTAATCCGGCGTCAAGAATACGATTATCAAAGGTAGAAGTTACCGCACCTATCGTAAAAGAGTTTGGTTTTTTCCCACCCAACCAAGGTTCGGTAAATGAAGCGTTAAAGGAACGAAAAAACCTACTGTTTGCCTGAGCTCTCAAGGATAATTTCTGACCGTCGCCCTGGGGCAAGGGAGACCATGTGCTTCGATCCCTTATATTCCTTACGGAAAAATTATTGAATACAACTCCCAAAGTTCCTATCAATCCGCTGAACCCGCCATATCCTGCAGATAATTCTAATTGATCGGCTGGGCGTTCCTCTACTTTGTAAAGAACATCCACTGTGCCCCTGTCCGGATTGACAATAGGGTCAATTTCAATATTCTCCTGATTAAAGAACCCAAGATTTATGATTTCTCTTTGCGTACGAATAATATCTGAACGGCGGAACTTTTGTCCCGGCCGGGTTCGGATTTCACGTCGAACCACATGTTCATTGGTTTTGGTATTTCCTTCAATATGGATGGCGCCTATCGTAAATTCCGGTCCTTCAGTTACTCTCATTTCAATATCAATACTGTCTTTCACAACCGAAACTACCACCGGATCCACATTAAAGGCCAAATGACCAAAATCCATATATAATGAACTGACATCCCTGCCATCCATACTGAAACTGAGCCTTTTTTCCAAGATTTCGGGATTAAACACATCTCCTTTCTGTATACCCAACACCAAAGTGAGTTGCTCATCAGTGTACTTTGTATTTCCTTTCCAATATATATTTCTGAAATAATATCGCTGTCCCTCCTCTATCCAAATCTTAATCATGAGCAGGTCATCCTCATTACGCCAAAGACTGTCTTTTACAATGATTGCATCCCGATACCCCTCCTTATTGTAATATGCAATGATCTTCTTTTTATCATTTTCATATTCTGCAGGAACATATTTTGAAGATTTCAGAAATGTTCCTTTCTTTTTGGTTTTTTTAAGTTGAGAGCGTATTTTTTTGTCTGAGGCGAAGGAATTTCCTTCAATAGAAATTTCCTTAATCTTTATTTTGTCACCTGTATCCACCTGAAAAATGAGCCGTATACTGTTATCCCGGCCTTCATCAACCACTTCTTCGATATCAACTTTTACATTCAAGCGACCTTTTTCAACAAAATACTCTTTGATTTTTTTGGAAGCTATATTCTTTTGCTCATCAGTGACAATGCTACCAACGTTTAAAACTCCTTTCAGTGTTTCAATGAGATTGGTCTGATGCGATTGCTTAATTCCTTCAAGTGTAAACCGGCTCAGGGTAGGCCTGTCCTTTAAATAAATGGTCAACCAAACCAGGTCCCCTTCTGTCTTTTCCTGGATGATCTTTACATCTTCAAACAGCCTGAGTTTCCATAGTGCTTTCAATCCAGTGCTGATTTTCTCTCCCGGTATGGTTATTTTATCCCCAATCCTCAAACCGGCAATAGATCGTATGGCATTTCTATCTCTTCCTTCAGCTCCAATGATATTTACCTCGGCTATTTCATATATTTTCTTTTCGGTATACTGCAAGACAGGGATATCATCTATATTCAGTGGCAATGTATCCTGCTGACTGGATACAGGGAAACATATAATCACTGTAAAGGAAAGCGCAAGGAGCGACTTACCTATTAAATGGCTCCATATACCTGACAGGTTGACCAAAATACTCAGGATAATTTTTCCAAAGGTAATTTTTTGTATACTGGGTAAACGTGTGAATTCCAATGCCCGCTGTTAAAGTTTACTTAATTAGCCTATTCTATACTCTGATTTGTTCGCTGATCTTTCCAAAACGCCTTTCTCTGTGTTGAAAGTCTACTATCGCCTCATACAAATCTTCTTTTTTAAAATCAGGCCAGAATTTTTCAGTGAAATACAATTCTGTATATGCAATTTGCCAAAGCAGAAAATTACTTATTCTTCTTTCACCGCTAGTGCGGATAAGAAGTTCAGGATCCGGAATACCATTTGTCTCTAAGTGTTTCTCTATAAATTTCTCATGAATCATACCCGGATCAATAGTTCCCAATTCGACTAATTTCGAAATAGTCTTAAGAGCTTTGGTGATTTCCCATCGGGCACTGTAATTCAGTGCCAATGTCAGTGTCATCCTTTGATTATTTCGAGTATTCTCTATTCCTTCCATCAAGCTCAGGTAAGTCTTTCTGGGTAGTTTCTCCACATCACCTATCGCTTTTAGGCGTATATCGTTCTCATTAAGAGTTTTTATTTCCTTGTTTAAGGAATCGACCAGTAATGCCATCAATGCATTGACTTCAAATTCTGGTCTTTGCCAGTTTTCAGTAGAAAAAGCAAATAAAGTCAGGTACTCAATACCCAATTCTGCACAGGATTCTGTAGTATTTTTTACCGCTTGAACTCCGTTTTTATGTCCAAAAATTCTCGATTTTCCATATTTTTTTGCCCATCTGCCATTTCCATCCATGATGACAGCAATGTGCCTCGGCAACTTTTCTCTATCGATTAAATGTAGAAATTCAGACATAATGCTATTTGTCAGGAAAAAAAGTATGCAAAATTAATAAAAACTTACACAACTCACCGAACATTTTTTTATCCATCACAAACGTAAAAAAAATGGTTCATTAAGGCATTGCATACTTCCTCAAATGGTATGAAGGTAGACAATATGTCAGCAAATAAAAATTTTAAAGGTTAATTTGATGGATCGTTTCAAACAAAACCAGTTTTGTTTTTAGTATATTTGATCCAATAATTTGGGTAAATGTTCGATATAATACTGGCGTTTATAACTGCTTTTTCTCTTACTTTTCTGGCGATACCGTCCATTATACGAATAGCCAGAAAAAAGAACCTGGTAGATGTTCCTGACTCTAGAAGAGCACACAAAACCGTAACACCTTCATTGGGTGGAATTGCCATTTTTGCTGGTATGATTTTTTCTATTATACTTTGGACACCATTTTATGTTTTTAAAGATTTGCAATATATACTTTGTGCTTTTATCATCATATTCCTCATCGGTGCCAAAGATGATATTGATCCCATTTCTCCATCCAAAAAGTTTTTGGGTCAACTATTTGCAGCATTAATTGTAGTCTCGAAGGCGAATATTAAGCTGACCAGCATGTATGGTATTTTTGGCATCTACGATCTTTCAAATCCAGTAAGTATCGTTTTATCGGTATTTACTATCATAGTGATCATCAATGCATTTAATTTAATCGACGGAATCAATGGTCTATCAGCCGGTATTGGCATTTTAATTTCAATAACAGTTGGATATTGGTTTTTTTTAATAGACCGAATCGATCTGGCTATCATTGCTTTTGCTTTGGCTGGGTCGACCATTGCATTTTTAAAATACAATGTTACTCCTGCCAAAATTTTCATGGGAGATACCGGATCCCTGCTTTTGGGAATGGTTTGTTCCATTTTAACCATACAATTTATTGAATCCCATAGAGTTCTGGTTGACCATCCCTATGCTTTCAAATCAGCCCCATCGGTAGCTGTTGGAATTCTTATTCTTCCCCTCTTTGACACATTGCGTGTATTTATTTTGCGGATTGCCAATGGCAAATCCCCTTTTCATCCCGACAGGAATCATATCCACCACGTATTGATTGATACCGGGCTTTCACATATGCAGGCGACCAGTCTGCTCATTGTTATTAACTTCTTATTTATAGTGATGGTCATGCGATTCCATAAAATTGGCAGTCTCAATCTTTTAATTCTTATAGGGATCATTGCTTTTGCACTTAGCCTGGTTTTGTCTTATTTTTATAAAAAAAGAAAAATACCCTCACAATCCTGATCTATGCAGTTTTTATATGTTTTTATTGGAGGTGGTATTGGAAGTGTTTTCCGTTATAGTCTGAGCAAATGGATTCCATTTTATCATGGCCATTTCCCATTTGCTACCTTGATTGCAAATATTCTTGCCAGTCTGATTTTGGGCCTATTATTAGGTTTCTCATTTAAATATAATATCAATGATGAATACAAATGGCTGTTAATGGCCGGATTTTGTGGAGGGTTTAGTACATTTTCTACCTTTAGCGCTGAATGCATAACTTTATTGGAAAGACAGCAGCCTGCAATGATGGTGTTATATATTGTTATTTCAGTTCTTACAGGTATTTTCGCTGTATTTGCAGGACTTAAGATTACTGGTTTTTTTTAGTGAAAACCTAAAAGAATCCATCTAAATTCTCCGAAAATAAAATACTGGTTTCAAATTATCTAAAGTATCGAGGTAACAAATTTTATGAGCTATATGTAGACCATTTGAAAAAGCATCCTATACAAAAACAAAACTTCTGATTGGGTATAGACTAATTATTTTTTAAATCTCGTTCCGTTAACTTGTTATGGTGTTCAACGTGATAAATGGTAAAATACAACATTTCCCTCGCTGTCAATTTTCCTAAAAGAGGGTGGGGAATTACATAATAATCAAGTTCATCTTCAGAAAACCTTTCCAATTTTGTGCGCAATGTGACAATTTCTTTCTTTAATTTTTTAATCACATAGTGCTTTTTTTCAAAAGTCACCTTTTTAGGTATAAATCTTCCGGAAGCACGACCCCCCATTTCTAGTTTATACTGGTATTTTTTGACTAATTCATCATAAGTTCTGCTTTTCCTGTTTGCTTTACCCCATAAAAATTTCAATAAAATTTTTGGCAGACTTATTACCATTCTAACCGGTCTGACACTAAGTAAAATATGATCAAGCTGTTGTCCCGGTGTCCATTTACCACGATTACTCACTAAAAATTCATCAAAAGTCAAATCATCAATGAAATCAATAAAAGCACTGTGATTTTCAGTTAAAAGATTTAAAATTACCTGTTTTTTCATGTTGTTCAACTTATATATAGCGTTTTCCCACAAATACAAAAATTGAAACCCACTCTATTTATTTTCATTTATTTTATTTACTTTTCTTGAACCGATTATCCAACAATACAAAAATTGAAACTTAAAAGAATTACAAGTTATTATTTAACAATAGAAATCTTAAAGAAGATAAACTTTATATTTTTAAATTGTGATTATATTTACATATATGCTTTACAGAATAACCGACAATTTTGCAAAAGCAGTTCTTTTTTATTGTTAAACAGAATTCATTTCAGGTAAGGTAAGGCCTTATGTTACAATTAGCCTATTTACAAAGAAGTGACATTTTTTTGGGAAGATTCCATTCACCTTTCATTCATAAAGCTTCAATATGATGAAATCATTACTTACAATCTTATTTACCTTATCAGGGATACTACTCCATGCAGGAATTCAATTCGTTCAGGGAGATTTCCAGCAGGTGCTCCAAATGGCAAGAGATGAAAATAAACTCATCTTTGTCGATGTGTACACCGAATGGTGTGCTCCATGCAAAAAACTGGATGCTGAGGTGTTTACTATACCGGAGGTCGGTGAATTCTTCAATGCTTCCTTTATTAGTTATAAACTCGACGCTGAAGAAGAAACCCAGGGAATACCACTTTCAGAGCAATGGTCTGTACATTCCTATCCCACACTGTTGTTTCTGGATTCCAATGGTCAGATCATTTACAAAATGATTGGCTTTACAACCGGCGATAATCTGATTGAATCCGCTCAATCTGTTTTCTCTTTTTTCCAATATTTTGAGGTCAACATCAACGAATTTCAAAAAGAAGAATTGCTGAAAATATTACAATCCTACCCTTCCATCCAAGCTTCATTAAAGACAGATATTATACTCCAATTTTGGAATCAACTGACCACAGCAGAAAAAATTGCCGATTCAACACTATTTTTAATACAGCATTCAGCCATGAATCTGCCCCTGCACATCCTTGATACTTTAGTCAGAAACATTCGAATGAGTCGTTTTGATATGAATCAGATCCAAAGTGGCATTACCATGAGTGACCGGCTGAAACGGGAAGCACGAAATGCTACTGCCCTACTTGATCAATCCTTGTTATATCATATCTATGAATTGCAAAAAATTCTCTACAGTAAAATAATTACAGTGAGCGAGAATGCCGAAAAAGAATACAAAACTCATTTATTAGACATCTTTTACTATACGGATGACACTTCATATGCAGAATTAGCTAAGGAGTTGATGGAAGAATATATTCTTATATATAGTCCTGAAGATATAAAGAAGGCTGATGAAAGAACTTCCAGGTTTACAAACCGACAAAGTTCTTCACAATCGGATAAAATTACTGCTCGCATCACACATTTAGGAAATGCTTTTTTTAGAAAGTACGATGACTCCGAAAGGCTGGGCTGGGCAATTCATTGGCTCGAATTCAGCGCTGAACTAAAATCTCAGGCAGAAACGTATCTTTTGCTGGCATCCTTACACCACAAAACAGGACAAAGACAAAAAGCAAATCAGTATGTGCAAAAAGGCCGTTTATCTGAAGACTTTGAAAATCATCGAAATGGATTCGCAGAAATTCTGCAAACTTACTCCCATTGATTGCTTTATTGAACTACATCTGCATGAATTCTGATAGTAACATCTTCAAACAACTCGACAGGATCTCCGTCGTTTTCTCCTATGAATATATTGTCGGCCAATACTTCATCTTTAATAAAGCCACCAAAATAATCTATGGCCGGCTGAATGCTTTGATGATTGGAAATAATAAGTTTAATCCGGTCAGTTACTTCAAAATCTTTGTTCTTACGCAGGTTTTGGATGCGATTCACCAATTCACGGGCAGTGCCTTCAGCAATCAAATGTTCATTCAAAGTTGTATCCAACGCTACGGTTAGTTTTCCATCATGAGCTACTTCCCAACCTGGGATATCTTCTGAAAGAATTTCAAGATCGCCAAGGGTTATTCTGAAAATTTCTCCTTCCAGTACAAGGTCAACATATCCATTATTTTCGATTTCAGAAATTGTATGCTGATCCCAAGATTGTATCTTCAGGGAAGCTTCTTTCATATGCTTCCCCAGCAATTTCCCTAAAGTTTTGTAATTGGGTTTGGCTTTCTTTTTGATGATACCGGAAGTATCGGTAATGTATTCGATGTCTTTGACATTAACTTCGGCCAGAATAAGCTCCCTAACCCATTCGATTCGATCCTGAAATGAAGGATCCAATATTGGCACCAATATCCTTTGTAACGGCTGACGTACACGTATTTTTGCTTTTTTCCTTAATGAGAGTACAAGAGAGGAAATACGCTGAGCATATTCCATCCGCTGCTCCAACTCCTTGTCTATGATATTCGTATCCTCCACCGGAAAATCAGCCAGATGCACTGATTGATTTTTATCCAACGAAGTTATGGTATTCAGGTTTCTGAAAACCCACTCTGCAAAAAATGGCGCCACGGGAGCAATGAGTTTGGCAATAGTGATCAGGCACTCATACAGGGTTTGATAAGCTGCTATCTTGTCATGAGTGTACTCTCCCTTCCAGAAGCGTCTTCTGCATAATCGAACATACCAATTACTCAAATGCTCATCCAGGAATGTATAAATTTTGCGGACTGCAGGGGTGGGATCATAATCGGCATAATAGGCATCAACATCCTGAATTAAACTATTCATCAATGAAATGATCCAACGGTCGATTTCAGGTCTTTTATCGATAGGAATATATGTTTCTATGAATCTGAATTGATCGATATTGGCATATAAGGCAAAAAATGTATACGTATTGAATAATGTTCCAAAAAATTTTTTCCTGACTTCATCTACTCCGGCCAGATCAAATTTAAGATTGTCCCAGGGTGGTGCATTGGATACCATATACCACCGGGTAGAATCTGCGCCATACAGTTCAAGTGTTTCAAAAGGGTTGACCACATTGCCTAATCTTTTAGACATTTTCACTCCATCTTTATCCAATACGAGACCGGTTGATACTACATTTTTATATGCTACAGAATTAAACAACATAGAAGCAATGGCATGTAATGTATAAAACCAACCACGGGTCTGATCAACACCCTCACTGATAAAATCTGCCGGAAAATGGGTTTTGTTTTCAATTTTCTCCTGGTTCTGAAAAGGGTAATGGTGCTGTGCATAGGGCATTGAACCACTGTCAAACCAAACATCAATCAGATCAATCTCTCGCTTCATCCTTTTTCCATTTGCAGACACCAAAATGACCTCATCGATAAAAGGCCTGTGCAAATCAACAGGTACAGGCTGATCCAATCCCAGTTGGAGATTGGATTTTTTGATCTCTTTTTGCAACTCTTCTATTGAACCAATGCATATCTCTTCTTCCTGGTCCTCTGTACGCCAAATAGGGAGGGGTATACCCCAAAACCTGGATCTGGAAAGATTCCAATCCTGCAGGTTCTCAAGCCAGTTACCAAATCTTTTTTCTCCGGTATGCGCAGGTTTCCAGTTAATGGTATTGTTCAGGGCAATCATTTTATCTTTTACAGCAGTAGTTTTAACAAACCAACTGTCCAAAGGATAGTACAATATCGGCTTATCTGTGCGCCAGCAGTGGGGGTAGTTGTGACTGTATTTTTGTACATGGAATGCCTTATTTTCTTGTTTCAACTTAATTGCAATGTCAACATCTACATTTCTGTAGGCTTCGCCTTCATCTTTATAGTCTTTTACATACCTGCCGGCAAAATCAGTAA
The DNA here is from genome assembly GCA_035327565.1 of Saprospiraceae bacterium. Taxonomy (GTDB): domain Bacteria; phylum Bacteroidota; class Bacteroidia; order Chitinophagales; family Saprospiraceae; genus JABDLO01. The sequence continues at coordinate 60,843 of DAOLDB010000002.1, read as the reverse complement.
CGACATTTAGAAATTTGCCGTGAGGATCAACCAAAGTCAGCGAACCTATGCCATATTTTCTGGCCACTTTTAAATCATCTGCTCCAAATGAAGGTGCCACATGTACAATACCAGTACCTTCATCTGTAGAAACAAAATCTCCAATCACCACTTTAAAAGCATCACCCTCTTCAGGTTGTGCATATGGTAATAATTGCTCATATCGAATGCCTTCCATTTCTGAACCTGTATATGTACCCGTAATTTTGTAAGGCATTGCTTTCCCATCCGGATCAAATGACTCTAATGACAAACCCTTATATTCCTTCTTAAACCATGAAGCCATTAAATCTTTTGCCAGAATGACCTGGGCGGGAAGTTTAGTATATGGATTATATGTCTGAACTTTTATATAATGAATGGCTTCTCCTAAGGCGAGGGCTGTATTGGAAGGAAGTGTCCATGGTGTAGTGGTCCATGCCAGGAAGTACACATCTCCCCTACCCTCCTCATCAAAAAGAAATTCAGACTTTTCATTTCTGACCACTTTAAACTGTGCCACAACACTGGTGTCCTTTACTTCTCTGTAACACCCAGGTTGATTGAGCTCATGAGAAGAAAGACCTGTTCCTGCTGCAGGAGAATAAGGTTGTATAGTATATCCCTTATATAAAAAGCCTTTGGTGTAGAGTTGTTTTAAAAGCCACCAAACCGACTCAATAAATTCATTATCAAAAGTAATGTATGGATTGTCAAGGTCAACCCAATAACCCATTTTTACGGTAAGGTCATCCCATAAATCCTTATAACGCATTACCGTTTCCCTGCATTTCGCGTTATAATCCTCAATAGAAATACTTACTCCAATATCTTCTTTAGTGATGTTGAGTTCTTTCTCTACACTCAATTCTATTGGAAGACCATGCGTGTCCCAGCCCCCTTTACGCTCTACTCTGAATCCTTTCATGGTGCGGTAACGACAAAAAATATCTTTAATCGTTCGAGCCATTACGTGGTGAATTCCCGGAATACCATTGGCCGAAGGTGGTCCTTCATAAAAAACGAAGGTTTTATTGGAAGGTTTATTCTCAATACTTTTTTTAAAAATCTCCTCATTTTTCCAAAACTCAAGTATTTCAGAGTCTATTTCCGGAAGATTGAGGCTTTTTATCTCTCTGTAATTTGAAGATTTATCCATATCCTTTGTGTTGAAATCCATTGCAAGGCCGCAAAAATAATAACTTTACAGGCTTTGGTAGTGTTCAATTGAAAATATTCAGAGGTATTTGCAGTTTGTTTATGTCTTATAAAGATCGAATCAAACTTTCATGTGTATTATAGTATAAATGTTATAATTTTGCTTTGCTTAAAAATTTTCAAACCAATCATCTGTTACAAAGATGATTATTACTAAATGGATTTCAACAACTTAAAATCTTCTAAATGAAAAATTGGGTTTTTATCTTATTTGCTTGCTTCATCATGTATTCTTCTTCCATTGCTCAGGAAACTGATCAATCACAGGTCATCCAGTCAATAAGGAAACATGGACTTGAAAATAGTCAGGTTATGGATATTGCATCCTGGTTAACTGATGTACATGGCCCCAGACTCACCGGATCACCCATGCTAAACAAAGCATCTGCCTGGAGTATGGAGAAACTGAAAGAATTTGGATTGAAGAATGTTCATCTGGATGAATGGGGACCTTTTGGTAGGGGCTGGCAATTGGAAATGTTTCACATTCATGCTACTTCACCCAGTTATTTTCCACTGATTGCCTATCCAAAAGCATGGTCACCTTCTGTTCAGGGGAAAGGAGAGGTTATATTTTTTGACCCGAAGAATGAAGAAGATCTCAATAAATACAAAGGCAAACTTACAGGAAAATTTGTAATGATTGACGATATCCGGGAAGTCAGTGAGTGGTTTACAGCCCCTGCTGCGAGATATGAAAGTGAAGAATTGTTAAGGATGGCCAACGCAGCCGCGCCCACACCGAGACCCAGAAGGCAGGGTGGATTCGGAAGTTTTTCCTTCAACCAGGCCATGTGGAAATTTATAGAAGAAGAGAAACCTTTGGCGGTTTTGGACAGGAGTTTTAAAGGTGACTTAGGAACAGTGTTTGTATCCGGTGCAAGAAGCGCCGAAGGGAGACCTCAGGAAGTGGGAAAATCAATTGTTCCTCAGGTCACTGTATCCGTTGAGCATTATAATCGCATCATCAGGCTAATGCAAAAAAATATTCCTGTTGAACTCCATATTGATTTGAGTGCTTCCTTCATTGAAGAAGATCAGATGCAATATAATGTCATAGGAGAAATTCCAGGAACCGATCTTAGCGATGAAGTGGTGATGTTTGGTGCACACATTGATTCTTGGCATACTGGTACCGGAGCTACAGACAATGCCGCCGGTTCCTCAGTAATGATGGAAGCTGCCAGGATACTCATGGAAACCATCAAAGAGTCAGGAATACAACCAAGGCGCACCTTGCGAATTGCACTATGGTCTGGAGAAGAGCAGGGACTCTTTGGCTCCAGAAATTATGTTGGAAAACATTTTGCTGAATTTGGTGAAGGCGGCTGGACACCACAGTCAATAAAGCCTGCTCAGTCAAAAATTTCAGCATATTATAATCTGGACAATGGTACCGGAAAAATCCGGGGAATTTATATGCAGGGAAATGAGAAAGTGGCTCCTATCTTTCGCAAATGGTTTGAACCATTTAAAGACCTAGAGGCAGGAACTCTCACTTTATCCAATACAGGAGGTACCGACCATTTACCGTTTGATGGGGTTGGTATCCCAGGGTTTCAATTTATTCAGGATCCAATAGCTTACTTTAACCGAACTCATCATTCCAATATGGACAATTACGACCATTTGATTGAAGATGATCTGAAACAAGCGGCTACGATTATTGCAGCTTTTGTTTGGAACACCGCTATGATGGATGAAAAACTCCCAAGAAAACCTTTGGATTTAGATTTGCGTTCAGGTACAAACTAAACATGCTGGCATTGACTTTACCCTGATGAAGAATGCAGGTCTTCTTTGAATTGAATACCTGCATTCTTTATTTATAGGAAAAATAAAGTAACAATGATATTCCCTACACTATTTTATTTTTCCACATTCCCATTGTAAATACCCAAATTCCCAAAGCAGCTAAAATGGCATTACTAAAGGCAATGGAAACGAACACTCCATTAGGGCCCCACTGCCAAACTACTGAAAGAAAGTACGCCATCGGTATTTGAATACACCACAATGCAATCACATTTAATAAGGCTGGAGTTCTTGTATCTCCCGCCCCATTGAATGCCTGCCCGATTACCATCTGGTATGCATAGAATATATATCCGGTACAAAGTATTTTAAGTGCCTGTGCACCATATTTCATCACTTCTTTGTCCTGGGTAAATACGCCTGTTAGACTGTATGCAAAAATAAAAAATACTATTCCCATAACAATCAGGAAATACATATTGTACCTACCTGCCATCCATACAGTGCGTTCTGCTCTATCAGGTTTTCCCGCCCCTAAATTCTGACCGGTAAGGGTTGCTACAGCATTGGATAAGCCCCAGGAAGGCAGAATGGAAAATATGATAATCCGTATAGCAATCGTATAACCAGCTACAGCAGCGCTTCCAAAGTAATTGATAATACGAACTAAAAATATCCAGCTTGCTGTGGAAATTAAAAATTGACCTGCTGCTCCGGAAGTGAGACTAATAATCTTACGGATAGTTATTCCCGACAATTTGAAATCTTTCAAGGTAATACTGATACCGGATTTTCCACCATATAGGTGTAGCCATTGATACACTACGCCTGATCCTCTACCTATACAAGTAGCTATAGCCGCACCTTCCAATCCCATACCGGGTATCGGACCTAACCCAAAAATCAACAGTGGATCCAAAACAATATTCAATCCATTGGCAAGCCATAAAGTTCGCATAGCAATGGCAGCATTCCCCGCTCCTCTGAATACCCCATTGATAACAAAAAGCATAACCAAGAAAATATTAAAGCCAAGAATGATGGAAGTATATCCTTTACCTTGTGCAATTAACTCGGGCTCACTTCCCATCCATCTAAGTATGTCAGAAGCATACACAAAGCAAAAAACACCCACTATAACGGCAAAAACAATCCCAACAACGATGACATTGAAAACCACCTTCCTTGCCTCTTCTATTTTCTTCTCCCCAACTCTCCTTGCAATCAACGCGGTTCCTGCAATGGATATACCAATAGCCACCGATTCAATAATCATCAATATGGATTCTGTAATGCCAATAGTTGCAACTGCTTCGGTACTGATCCGGGACACAAAAAAAGTATCCACAATTGCAAAAAGTGATTCCATAACCATTTCAAAGATCATAGGTATGGCTAATAGGAAAAGAGATACACGTAAACTACCTCGTGTATAATCTCGTTCTTCACTCCGGAGAGCTTCTTTAAATAAAGCAATACTTTTTTTGATCACCACAGATATTTTAAAATGAATACAATACCCCGGTTTGCCAACCAGGTCACTATAAAGACAGAATGCCCATCATTTGAGAGACATCCTCTCACCAACTATCTGTGCTTCATGATCATTTAGATATGATTTGAAGAACAAAATTACAAATCAATAATTGTTTTTTCACAGAAAATATACCTTTTTTCTATATTGCTCCACATAATTATTAAAGCCATGAATTATCACTGGGGCATTGATTTGGGCGGCACAAAAATAGAAGGAGTAATCCTCCAGGCGGGAGAAGGGTTGAAAATAGTAGACCGATTACGAATACCTACTCAATCTGCAAAGGGTTATGATGTCATTTTAGGAAACATAAAAAAAGTGATTGACTTACTTTCAGAAAGAAATGGCATATTTCCGACTGAAGTGGGAATAGGAACTCCCGGAACCATAGATCCGGGATTGGGCACATTGAAAAATTGCAATTCAACTGCATTGAATGGAAAACCCATGCACAAGGATTTGGAAAAATTATTGGGTATTAAAGTAAAAATGAGCAATGATGCCAATTGTTTTGCTATTGCCGAGACCAATCTGGGGATAGTGAGGGATGAATTACCTGACGCTCACGTAGTATTTGGTGTTATTTTAGGTACAGGTGTAGGCGGGGGTATAGTGATCGATGGAAAACCTCTAACCGGTTTGCAGGGGATTGGAGGAGAATGGGGGCATAATTTTTTGGATGAAAGTGGAGGCTTGTGCTATTGTGGTAAAACCGGCTGTGTGGAAACTGTGATTTCAGGGCCTGCATTGGAGAGATTTTATTACAGTCGTTCAGGAGTCAATAAATCATTGAAGGACATAGTAACTGCCAATCGTCTTGGAATTGACCCTATTGCTGAAGAGACCATCCTTCGTCTAATTCATTTTTTTGGATTTTCTTTATCTTATGTAATCAATATTCTCGATCCGGATGCCATCGTCATCGGTGGTGGTGTAGGAAATATTGATGAATTATATACTTTGGGAAAACAAGAACTAAAAAAACATGTATTTAATCATAGTATGTTTACTACATTACTCAAACCAAAATTAGGAGATAGTGCCGGCGTATTTGGCGCAGCACTTTTATAGAAATAATTAACTATGATTGCTACAGAAGGGTTAAAATATTCTTATGATTCGGATAATTCTTTTCATTTTCCGGATATTTATTGTGATGCAAATGATATCCTGCTCGTATTAGGTCGTTCAGGAGTAGGGAAGACTACCTTGCTTCATTTGATAGGAGGTCTGATGCCTGTAAAAGAAGGACGCATTTCCATTCAGGGTCATGATCTTCATTTGATGAAAGGAAGCCGTTTGGACCAATTCAGGGGCAGGATGATAGGTATCGTTTTTCAGCAACCACACTTTATAGAATCTATATCAGTCCTGGAGAATTTAAGTTTGGCAAGGACTTTGGCAGGTTTACATTTTGATTCAGAACAGGCAATGCAAATCCTGCAAAACCTTGGAATTGCTGAAAAAGCACACTCCAATCCTAACAGGCTTAGTCAAGGTGAAAAGCAACGACTATCCATTGCCCGGGCTATAGTGAATCAACCCGCTGTAATTCTTGCGGATGAACCCACCGCTGCTCTCGACGATCACCATACAGAACAGGTAATTGCATTACTCAAGGAGCAGGCAGCTTTGGTTAATGCAGCTCTCATTGTGGTAACCCATGATTCCAGAGTTAAAAATTCCATTTCCAATCAAATCATGTTAAACCATTGATATGAATATCTTCAAACTGGCATATAAAAATATTGTTTCGAAACCTCTAAACCTCCTGCTTAGTGTTATTTTATTTGCTTTGGGAATAGGGCTAATTAGTTTTTTACTGCTTGTCAATACCCAAATCAAAGAACAATTTGATGCCAACCTGGCTGGCATAGACCTGGTGATCGGTGCCAAAGGAAGTCCGCTCCAAATGATTTTGTGCAACATGTACCACATTGACGCCCCAACGGGAAATATTTCTATTCAATCAGCTACCCCTTTTCTCAGGGACGGTCACCCCCTCATCGCACAGGCTATACCCCTTTCACTTGGGGATAATTACAAAGGATTTCGAATTGTAGGTACCGATCACAGATTTTTGGAATTATATAATGCAGAAATATGGGAAGGTGAATTGTGGGGAAGAGAAATGGAAGTAACCCTGGGAAAAAGAGTGGCTGATCAGACAGAATTAAAAATTGGCGATACCTTTTTCAGCTCTCATGGATTTATTGATGCAGAAGATATGACCCATGATCATCACGCCTTTCGGGTTACAGGTATACTGAAACCTTCCGGCAATGTAGTTGATCAATTGATTCTTACCGCAAACAGTAGTGTTTGGTTATCTCATGATCATAATGGCGATGACTCAGCATCCACGGACGAACATCGTCACCTACCTCACAGCAGCGATACAGTACATTATCATTATGAAGACACCAATCAACGTGAAATTTTACTGTCATATCAAGATCTGGACATTACATCTATTTTGGTAAAATACAGAAACAGAACCAATTTTCAGGCATTGAATCTTCCAAGAAATATCAATGAAAATACAGATATGCAAGCTGCCAATCCGGCATATGAGATCAACCGGTTATACGCCATGATGGGTACCGGAACCAATGCATTGAGAAGCCTCGCCATTTTAATCGCATTTGTTTCTGCCATCAGCATTTTTATTTTTCTACTCAAAAGTCTTCGGGAAAGAAAGTACGAACTTGCATTAATCAGAGTTTTGGGTGGAAGCAAAAATCAATTGTTTTTATTGGTAATATTAGAAGGATTGATTCTCGCTGTCATTGGTTTTGTTACAGGTACCCTTTTAAGTCATGGTTCTATGGAAATCCTCGCCAATTATCTCAAAGCAGATTTTCGATATGTGTTGACAGGATGGACCTGGCTTCGCGAAGAATGGGGACTGCTCCTTCTTTCATTACTTATAGGTTTTATTGCTGCACTCATTCCTGCAGTGGGTGCATACCGCACAGATATTCATGAAACATTGTCAGGCCAATAGGTAAACAAACCGGTACCCAATTGATTTTCTTGCTTAATTAATTTTAAAAAAATTGTTCGGTTTGCGATCTTTGTCCTTGTCTTTCTCATCTTTGCGCTTGAAAAAGCGCCATTTTTATATGGAAGGAATAATTATACTTGCAAAAAATGCAACTCATATGCTTCAACATTTGTTTAAGAAGCAATTTTTAATATGAAAAAGGAAAGGATGAACTATAACTTAAAAAAAGGACTGATTGCTGCATTTTCTCTGATATTACTTACCTCCATATCCTATGCTCAAAATGGTGGAGAACAAAACTTATGGAAAACTTTGGCGAAAATTACCTACAAAAAAGAGTTTGATGAATTTTTAGGATTTAAAATAGATAAACCCGTTTTCAGCAACGCCATTAAAGAACTGGAAGGGAAAGAAGTCAGTGTGAAAGGGTATATTATTCCTGTTGAAGGTTATAAATCACATCATGAGTTTATCTTTTCTGCCTATCCCTATAATATGTGCTTTTTTTGTGGAGGCGCAGGTCCTGAAACTGTCATGGAAGTGGTTGCTTCTGAACCAGTAAAATATACTGCTGATCCCGTGGTGCTTACCGGTATTCTTTACCTGAATGCAGATGATATCAATTCCTTGATGTTCAAACTGGAAAAAGCCAAAAAAGTAAGTCAGTGATTTTTAGGTTTGCGGGGAACCCGCTACCCTTTTTTTATTTTGCCAAAAAAGCAAGTCAGTGATTTTTAGGTTTGCGGGGAACCCACTACCCTTTATTTATTTTGCCAAAAAACTAAGTCATAGTAGGTTTAGTGTGGTGGGTAGCCACTATCCCTGTTTTCATACAAAAAATCAAGCAACACCTAAAAAGTAAAGGGAAATTAAACATGAAATTTATTCACACATAGCAAGGCCTTCCTATACAACAGAATTTGTGAATCAAATCGATCAAAAAATTTCGAATCCATGGAGAAATTTCAGGATTTTTTGAATGGCTTTTATATTTAAAGATCAAAAGATGCTTGCGACTCTCCTTTATTGCTTATAAATGCAATTCACGTTCCCATCTTATTTTATTCCATTCCTTAAAAAAAGCATTTATTAATAATTTCCTATTGTATTCAATATTGGTTAACTTTGCTTTAACTTTAAGCAAACAATGAATTTAAATTGGGATTGGAAAAGCTCCGGTCAGGCACTTGTCTATCAATGGGTTGATCCTGCGGTGCGTTGGGGAATAAAAATTGGTGTTACCCCAAATCATATAACTTTTGCAGGATTATTTATCAATATAATCGCCACAGTTATATTGATATATGGTGCTGAAACCGGGCACAGGAATGACCACAATACGGTCGGCTTAGCAGGCATAGTCATACTATTGGCTGGTTTGATGGACATGATCGATGGACGCATGGCCAGGGTAGGTAATATGTCCTCTAAATACGGCGCGCTATTCGATTCTGTCATTGACAGGTATAGTGAGATGGTCATGTTTCTTGGCATATGTTACTATTTGGTCGCTCATGGCTATCTTTTGAGTTCAATTTTTGCATTTATAGCCTTGATAGGTTCTGTCATGGTTTCATATACGAGAGCCAGAGCTGAAGGTCTTGGTTTGAAAATGGCTGATGTGGGATTTATGCAAAGACCTGAAAGAATTTTGCTCATAGGTATGAGTGCGATTCTTTGTGGAATCATGTCTGAAATATTGGGTCAGGAATTTAAAATTACATTTCCTGGATTTTCATTTCCGTTAATAGAGAACATTACTTTCTTTTCCTTACCTATTTTCATATTGGCTATTATGGCCAATATTACCGCAATCAATCGATTGGTAAATGCCAAAAAACAACTATACAAACCCTTTCATTAACCACAAATATCTAACTAACCAAAGCTTTGACTGCCATTGAAAACCCACTTTTTTAGCCCTGGAAAGAAGCATTTTATTTTTATCTTTCTTTTCAGTCTCCTGTATGCCTTATGGACCGGAATGATAGTAGGTTTCCGTGCTGATCATGCATTTTTTCTTATTCTGATTATTTTTTTAGTCATTTTTCATCGTCAAACCCGTTACTTCTTTTATTGTTTTATATTCTTTGCCATTTTCTGGATAATTTATGATTCTCTACGAGTTTATCCAAACTACTCATTTGGAGATGTACATATTGCACCGCCTTATAATTTGGAAAAATTTCTATTTGGTATTCCCTCGGGTGATGACGTACTTACTTTGAATGAATATTTCCGGATAAACTCCAATAAATTTTTGGATATCATCAGTGGGCTCTTCTATCTAACCTGGGTACCTATACCAATGCTATTGGCATTTTATTTTTTCCTTACTGATAAAAAACATTTATTGCGATATAGTGGTGCTTATCTATTTACCAACATCATTGGATTTATCATATATTATTCGTATCCGGCAGCCCCCCCCTGGTATTTTGATCGCTACGGAACGGAATTGATTTTGAATCTTCCCGGAGATCCGGCTTTACTCAATCGATTTGATCACTGGATAGGATGGCCATTATTTACAGACATGTATACTAAAAATTCAAACATATTTGCTGCCATACCCTCATTACATGCTGCCTATCCGGTCGTTGCACTGTATTATTCAGGTATTAAAAAAATGAAATGGACTTCCATACTGCTGGCTTTTAATGTGTTCGGAATATGGTTTGCAGCTGTTTACACTTTTCACCACTATCTGATTGATATTCTTATAGGTTTAGGTTGTGCTTTGATGGCCATATTAATTTATGAAAAATGGCTATATCCAAAAATACTTACTCATTTGTACGATAAATACCTGCAATTTATTCTTAAAGAATGAACATGAATAAATAAAAAAAATAATTTGACATTTGATGCAATGATTTAATGGCAAATCGCATTATGTAGCATCGCTGATCAACAGCATTATTGGAGTACTCTGTTGGATTAAAATAAAACCATAATTAAAAGATGAAAAAATTAAAAAAAACTCAAGGCAAACTGGGGATTCTGTTGCCAGGATTGGGCGCAGTGGCAACTACTACTATAGCCGGAACTATTGCAATCAACAAAGGGTTAGCTCTACCCATCGGATCATTGACTCAAATGGGTCGAATCAGATTAGGAAAAAGAACTGAGAAAAAACAACCTTTCATTCATGAGTTAGTTCCTCTTCAACCCCTGAATAAGATTGTTTTTGGTGGGTGGGATCTATATGAGGACAATGTGTATGAATCTGCAGTGCACGCACAGGTTCTAGAAATGGATCTGCTGCGAAAAATCAGGAAACCACTGGAAAATATCAGACCAATGAAAGCCGTATTTGATCACAACTATGTGAAACGATTAAATGGTCACTTTATTAAAGAAGGAAAAAATAAAATGGAACTCGCAGAGGCTTTGATGGAAGACATCAAAACTTTTAAGAATGAAAACCAATGCGACCGGATCGTAATGGTCTGGTGTGGCTCCACTGAAATATATATTAAAGAAAGCGAAGTACACAGATCCCTGGAATTATTGGAAAACGGACTGAGAAATAATCATCCGGACATCCCTCCAAGTATGATCTATGCATATGCCGCCATTAAATCAGGAGTCCCCTATGCGAATGGAGCTCCAAACCTGTCATGCGATATCCCTGCACTGGTTGAGCTTGCAAAAATGACCAATACACCCATTGCAGGGAAAGATTTTAAAACAGGCCAGACGCTTATGAAAACCATCATTGCGCCAGGTCTTAAATCGCGAGCATTGGGGGTGGAAGGATGGTTTTCTACCAATATTTTAGGCAACCGGGATGGTGAAGTACTGGATGACCCTGAAAACTTTAAAACCAAAGAGGTATCCAAATTAGGTGTTTTGGAGCAAATATTTGAACCCGGACTTTATCCTGAGTTATATGGTAATCTCTATCATAAAGTCAGAATCAACTATTACCCTCCCCGGGGAGACAATAAAGAGGGATGGGACAATATTGATATCAGAGGATGGCTCAATTATCCAATGCAAATCAAAGTAGACTTTTTGTGCCGTGACTCAATCCTTGCAGCCCCCATTGTATTGGATCTCGCATTATTTTTGGATTTAGCCAAAAGAGCAGGAATGGGTGGAGTGCAGGAGTGGTTATCATTTTACCTTAAGTCTCCGCAGCCTCTGAACAATGTACCACCGATCCACGATATTTTCAAACAACTGCACAAACTGGAAAATACCTTACGCTATATTGCCGGTGAGGATCTCATCACTCATCTTGGGCAAGATTATGAATAATTATCTAAATGAACAAGGTAAAGAATTATAAACTTGAAAAAACACTGGCATCCTTTTTCGGATTGGGATTTTTGCCTTATGCGCCTGGTACCTGGGGCACAATAGGTGGAATGGTTATCTCTTGCTTATTCATTTTGATGAAATTTGAATTGTGGGATATTCATTACATCCACTTATTCCTGATTATTATTTCATATGGCATCGGGGTTTACGTCTCCGAACGCCTTGAAGAGGTGTGGGGACATGATTCTTCAAAAATTGTAATCGATGAGGTGATGGGCATCTGGGTTGCTATATTATTCCTGCCGGTTTTAAACTTATACTATCTATTGGCTGCATTCGTATTATTCAGGTTTTTTGATATTGTAAAGCCTTTGGGAATCAAAATTTTGGATCGGATGAAGACCAGTCATTCGGTTATGCTGGACGATTTTCTCGCCGGCGTGTATACAAATATAATTCTCCAAACCTGGTTTTATCTGATGACATGAAAAAAGGCTATACACAAAACATCGTAGCTCATCAAAGACCTTCGTTGAGAAAATCCTTTGTTAGAGCACAAATTGTGAGCATGGCTGCAACCACATCCGATTTTATCGCATCGATATTACTCTATCAGTTATTAGGTGTTTATTACGTCACCTCTACCTTTTTAGGTGCATTGTTGGGAGCATATACATCTTTTACATTGGGAAGAAACTGGGCTTTTTTAAATAAACAGGGAAATCTTTCAAGGCAAGCCATTAAATTTGTATTGACCAATTCATTTAGTCTGTTTGCCAATACTGCCGGCGTGTTTCTTTTTAAGGAAAATTTTAATGTGACCTTTATAGAAAGTCGTTTCATAGTAGCCATTCTTGTGGGTATATTGTTCAATTTTTTTGTCAACAGGTATTTTGTTTTCCGGTAAGAAAGGATAATAATTTCCTCATTTCTTTTTGAAAAATCGTTAATTCATTTATTTTCAATTTATGAAAATGTACGATGCAATAGTCATTGGTACCGGAATCACAGGAGGCTGGGCAGCCAAAGAATTGTGCGAAAAAGGATTGCATACATTGGTTCTGGACAGAGGCCGTAATATTCAACATGGAGAATACCCGACAGCCAACATGGATTCCTGGGATCTTCCTAACAATGGAAAACTTTCAAGAGAAGAGCTGCTGGAATATCCTGTACAAAGAAGAGCCGGCTATATTGATCACGCTACCCAACACTTATGGGTCAGAGACAAGGAACATCCTTACCATGAAGATCATCCTTTTGATTGGATCAGAGGCAATCATGTAGGAGGTCGTTCATTGATGTGGGGAAGGCAGGTATACCGGTGGAGTGATCTGGATTTTGAAGCCAATGCCAAAGAGGGTGTTGGAGTGGATTGGCCTATACGTTATAACGAAATCGCCCCATGGTATGATTATGTTGAAAAGTATATTGGAGTGAGTGGCAAGGCAGAAGGTATCCCTCACTTGCCGGATGGACAATTTTTACCCCCAATGGATTATTTTTGCATAGAAGAGCATTTTGTCGACCGGATACGTGATAAATACAATGATCGTATCGTCACTATGGGCAGAGTGGCAAATCTCACTCGCGATCTGCCAGGGAGAACACGGTGCCAGTTCAGAAATCGCTGCATTCGCGGCTGTCCATATGGAGCATATTTTTCCAGCCAATCATCGACATTACCTGCAGCCATGGCCACTGGGAAAATGGAATTACGCCCTTTATCCATAGTAAAACGAATCCTTTTTAATCAGCTCACACAAAAAGCCACAGGAGTTGAAGTCATCGATTCCGAGACACATGAGGTGACAGAATATGGGGCCCGGATCATTTTTCTATGTGCTTCCACATTAGGCAGTACACAGATCCTATTGCAATCCTCGTCAGAAAGGTTTCCCAATGGAATGGGTAATGACAGTGGAGAGCTGGGGTGTAATCTGATGGATCATCACTGTTACGCTGGCGCAAGCGGCAGCTCTGATTTATTTTTAGATTTATACTATAAAGGCCGAAGACCTAATGGTATTTATATTCCAAGATATCAAAATATCAATGAAAAAACTCGTCGCAGTCATTACATCCGCGGTTTTGCCTACCAGGGAAGTTGTGGCCGGGAATCCTGGTGGAGGGGGATCAGGGAGGCTGAATTTGGCGCTGTTTTTAAAGAAGCATCTTTTCGCCCCGGGCTATGGAAATTGGGATTGATTTCATTTGGTGAATGCCTTCCCTATCACGACAATAAGACATACCTGCACCCTTCCAAGAAAGATATGTGGGGATTGCCTCAATTGGCACTTAAAGCAGAATGGAAGAAAAATGAACTGGCTATGCGCAAAGACATGCAAAATGATGCGGCTGAAATGCTTGAAAACGCTGGTTTTAAAAATATAGTACCATTTGATCATGTCAACAACCCCGGAGGAGGCATTCACGAAATGGGAACAGCCAGAATGGGTTACGACCCAAAAGATTCTGTACTTAACCGGTGGAATCAAATTCATGCTGTAAAAAACGTTTTTGTCACTGACGGAGCTTGTATGACATCTTCAGCATGTCAGAACCCATCTTTGACCTATATGGCATTGACCGCAAGGGCTGTCGGTTATGCTTTCGAACAGTTAAAGAAAAATGAATTGTAAAATGGATCGACGTACCTATTTAAAAAACAGTAGTTTTGCCTTGGGAGGTATAATCTTCTCTGGCTCTTTGGTTGCTTTCATGCAATCTTGCCAGTCAGAAAACAAAGCACATAAACTCCGATTCTTTAGTGAGAAGGAAGCACGTTTAGTTGTTGAAGTAGCAGAAATTATTATTCCCCGAACTGATACTCCGGGTGCCAAAGACGCTGGCGTAGGATATCGTATTGATGAAGCGATGTACTTTAACTATGAACCAGAGGATCAAAGAATGTTTAAAGAGGGTTTACAGAGAATCGATGTCGCATCCCAGGAACAATGGAAAAAGGACTTTGTGAATTTAAGTGCGGAAGAAAAAAATCAAACCTTACTACACCTGGCTAAAGAATCCCGCCAGATCAAAGATCCATTACAAAAACACATTTATCCTTTTATTAAAGGGTTGACGGTACTGGCTTATTTCACCAGTGAAATAGTTAACCGGGAAGTGCTGAAATACGATCCCATTCCCGGTGTGTTTCACGGCTGTATTCCCTTTGATGAAGTGGGTGGAGTATGGGGTTTGGAATAAAACTAAGTTTCAATACATTCTTATAAAGTTTTGGATTCAGTAAGTAAACACCTGTTCCTAATTATCTTTTCAAAATTTAATACAATAATTTACATTGGAATAATCAATAAATTCGTAATATTTATATACTTTAGTATATTCTTTTAAAAAAGTAATTGAAATCTGTGGATTTTATCCAATGATTGATACACTTATTGTACCCAACCCATTAAAATAAACCAATGATGAAAAAATTTCTCACCGTGATTATTGTAGTTCCTTTTTTATCTTTTGTTGCAACAGGACAATCTTTTGAATGTGGAGAATCAAATGAAAGAATTACTATTTCAAATGTAGTTTGCAATGACAATGGAACGCCTGACGACCCTTCTGATGATTATCTCAGCTTTACGGTAACAGGTGAAAATGTTTCATCTAACTCAGTAATTTCGAATTTACCCCTGGGGGTTCATGATGACGAATTGAATCCAGAATATTTTTCAGATTTTGATTGTTTTGCTGCAACATGCGACATAAATGTTAATTCTCTTACTCTTCCTGCAACAATTAACGTTCCATCTCCCGGATGTGCACCATTAGATATTGAAATTCATTGGGCACGAATTGATGGTTTTCCTCTTCCTGATGAAGGTTGCACATTTCCAACCACTTTAATGGCACAGCCTCCAGCTAATATACCTGCATTACAAACCTGGGGCATTCTGATCCTGGGGCTGTTGTTTGCCATATTGGGTTTTTTGGTACTAAAAGGGCGGATATTGGAATTTCGTAGGATAAAAATGTCAACCGGATAAAGTAGTCAGCGACTCTTAATGATCCAATATTTACTTTTAATGGATATTACTCTTTGACAGCACTTCAATTCTTAACAAAAGGAGTAAGCTTAAACCTTAGTTTGCAGAGCTCTGGCTACATTCTCCCCATCCATAGCAGCGGAAAGTATTCCTCCGGCATAACCGGCACCTTCCCCACAAGGAAATAAATTTTTAACCTGGGGATGATAATAACCGGCAGGGTGACGAGGAATCCGTATTGGAGAGGACGTCCTGGATTCTACCCCCACTGCAATGGCCTCACTGGTCAGAAAACCCTTCATGGTTTGGTCAAACGCTAATAATCCCTTACGTAACCTTTGATATACATAAGGAGGCAGTAAATCTTGTAAAGGAGCTGGATAAATGCCGGGGATATAGGAAGTTGCCGGTAATTGATTACTGATATTGCCCTTTAAAAAATCAGTAAGTATCTGAGCGGGGGCCTTTTGGGATCCATCACCATACTGAAACATTGTTTGTTCAACTTCAGATTGAAACCGCAAATGGCCAAACACATCTCCATAACCGTATCGTTCCATCTCATCATTGTCGATGGAAGTAACAAAACCGGCATTGGCAAAAGGAGAATCGCGACGGGAAAGACTCATTCCATTAACAACAATTTCTCCGGGAGCAGTAGCTGCCGGAACGATCAATCCCCCGGGGCACATGCAAAAAGAAAACACCCCTTTGTCGTCTACCTGACAGGCCAATCGATAGCTGGAGGCAGGCAAATATTCCCCTCGATCTTCTACCCCATACTGGATTTTATCGATCAATCCCTGTGGATGTTCAATACGGACCCCCAATGCAAAAGGTTTCCTTTCAATCAGCAATCCTTTAGAATGAAGCAAATAAAAAATATCACGTGCTGAGTGCCCGGTAGCCAGAATAAAGGCGTCTCCAATCCATTCCTTACCGTTCGAATCCATTACAGATGAAAGGTATTCATTTTGGATGTTAAAATCCGTTACATAGGTATTAAAATGTACTTCGCCCCCCAATTGAAGGATAGTATTTCTTATATTTTCGACAATGACTGGTAATTTATTGGAACCGATATGAGGATGCGCATCCACAAGGATATCCTCATGTGCACCATGCTCTATCAATAATTTCAGAATCTGAATAATATTCCCTCTCTTATGAGATCGGGTATAAAGCTTACCATCAGAATATGTTCCCGCTCCTCCCTCCCCAAAGCAATAGTTAGAATGCGGATTGACCACACCCATCTGTTGTATGGCTTTCAAATCACGTCTTCTGGTTCTGACATCTTTCCCCCTGTCAATTACAATAGGTTGCATATCTTGTCGTAACAGACTCAAAGCTGCAAAATAACCAGCCGGACCTGCTCCTATAATGATAACCTTTCGGCGAGGATGGTTCACCGGCGGAAAATTCATGATCGGATTTTCATCGGGATCTCCACTATGGTCTTTACTTACATGATAACGGAGGACAATTAATGGCTTCTTCCCCCTGGAATCGATGGATCGCTTGATAAGAACCAATTGAAAGGAGCCATCATCCTTCTCCTTCAATTTTCTAAATACCTGTTGTCTGCAATACGCTGCATTCTTGCTGTTAACCGGTTCAACCTTGATTTCCACTTCCCGATTCATGACACAAATCTACATCAACCGGTTGAAATCACAGAAGTTCAATGTATGCTTAGTTATAATGTATCAACAATTGTCATAAAATCCAAATCATTGAGATCTTAGCAGATGCTGCGTGATCTCATGGGTGTAAAATTCCAAAAAAAAAGTATCTGTAAAATCCAGAAAGCAGGAAGCAACTGCCTGAAGTAGTGTATAAGTATTGTTTGGAGAAACAAAAGGGGGGTAGAAAATACCCCCCTTAACGTATCCTTTTAATCAAATAATTTCAATTAGAAAACTAATGTGATGTCCAGGTCAAACTCATCATAGATGGTCTTATCTCCCAAATTTGAGAAAAAGCTGCCTGAACCAAAGCGGACATTAAAATCAGATCTGTCCACTTTCACGGCTGCAAATGCCTGTGTATCTGTAATCTTAGCTTCAAATTTTATCTCTTTGGTGATATTTTTAATGGTAAGATCACCGACAATTTTAAAATCACCCGGAGTGCCTTTTGGAACCACGCGTGTAATTTGAAATTTTGCCTCTGGGTAAGTACTTGAACTAAAAAAATCATCAGACTTTAAATGCGCTACCAGCTTAGCATTGGAATTTCCTGTTAAATCTTCACAAGTGATGCTGTTCATGTCTATGGAAAAATGACCCCCTACCAGCATCCCGTCTTCGCTGAATTGTAAGTCTCCACTTTGAATGGAAATCGAACCATGGTGAGAACCTAAAACTTTGTGTCCTTTCCATGCTACTTTACTACTCGAAATATTTACACTTTTCGTGATGATATCACTTGCAATCGCTGCATTAACAGCAACCATGCTCACTAAACCAGCCAAAATCATTACTTTCATTTTCTTTGTTATTAAGTTAATTAATATTTGTTGCAACAACTGCTGAACATCTTTATAACTACTTTAGAATAGAAAAGTTTAATTGGGTTAGTATATTTTTAAATAAATTAATGAAAGTGTTGCGTTTTGGAGGTATCAAAGTGTTGAGTCATTTATCATTTAGTTGGCAGTTTCCTGTTATCAGTGGGCAGCAAGCAATCGGCAGTTTTTGAAATTTTTTATTGATACTTGCCTAATTGAAAAACATTCCGAAGCGGTGTAGAGAAGCTCTTTGCGATCTTTGAGCTATGATTTTTAAACATTTTTGTGGTAAAAAATCAATCTGAAGGAGCATAGGCAGATTGAAAAATTTAAGTGATTCCTTGTATTATAATAGCTACACTGTTTTTAGATTGGAATTTAAGCGTATAAGCCTAGTTCCATTGTATAATAAATGGCAATCGTGCCTGAGGCTTTTCTTGTTTTAATACCTGATCCAACTCAAACCACTGTAATAAGAGGTCTTTCCCGGTTTTGCTCTGAATGGTGGCAACATCATCTTCAGACAAAAGGCTTTCCACAATCATTTTTAAAGGATTCTCTTTTATAAATGGATACTCTACAACCTTGTATTCGTCAATACCTGCCTTATCAGCAGCCAGTTCTAGGGCTTTACTCAGACCTCCAATAGCATCTACAAGTCCTAATTCCAAAGCCTTTTTACCAGACCACACTCTTCCTTGCGCCACCTCCTCAACTTCTTCCAAAGTCATTGAACGGCCGGTAGCTACTTTTTCAAGAAACCGGTTGTATACCTGTTGTGTTGATGCTTGCATGTGAGCAATTTCCTGATTGGATAGTGAAAACATTGGGTTAAAGCTAACGGCTAAAGGGGCTGTTTTTACAGAATCATAAGTGATACCCAGTTTATCCCTCATCATTTTACCCAAATATGGAAGCATAACAAACACTCCAATAGACCCGGTCAATGTATTTTCTTCGGCAACAATCAGATCAGCCCCTGCACTGAGATAGTAGCCACCGGATGCAGCATAATCCCCAAATGAAGCAATTACTGGTATTCCTTTTATTTTAAGCTTCTCAATCATTGCATGAAGATTGTCAGAGACCAAAGCGTTACCTCCGGGACTGTTCACCCTGAGAACAACACCTTTAATTTGTGAATCCTTCAGAATCCTTTCAAAGACTCTACGATACCTGACATCCGAAATAGACCCTTTTTTATTTTCAAACATGACTATCTCCCCTTCGGCATAGATGATGGCAATTTTATCTTTTACCTTTGGATTAAATTTTGTTTTCACAAATTGCCTATATACCGGCAGTCGAACAAAATTGACTTTCCTCCCTGAAGATATTCCAATTCTACTACGTATTTTATCGTGATATTCTTCCAGATGGAGTAAGCCATCTGCTAATCGGTTATCAACTGCTTTAATAGCAACACCACCCTGATAACCCCTGATCAGGGATTTTACCGTGCTCTCATCCAACCCTCTTCCAGCAGTGATATCTCTTACCATTACCTCTTCAAGATCATAAAGAAATTCTTTTAACTGTATTTTATTCTCCGGGCTGGAATGGTCCCGCCGGAAAGGTTCTGTGGCACTTTTAAATTTACCCGCAAAGAATACTTCCATATCTATGCCTGTCTTCTCCAATAGATTTTTAAAATAGATCAGAGAGACCCCCATTCCTTTTAAATCAATCAATCCATTAGGGTTAAGAAATAATGAATCTGAGATGGTAGACAACCAATAAGTGCCCTGAGTATAAAAATCACTATAAGAATAAACAAATTTTCCACTGTCTTTAAAATTTTCAAGTTCTCTCCGGACAGCCTGCAGTGTAGCCTGTCCTCCCATAAATACTGGAGCCACTATCGATATCCCTTCAATATTTGGGTCTTCAGCGGCATATTGAATGGCTTTGATCATTTCATTCAGTCCAATAAAATCACCACTGCTCACAAAAGAAAATTCATCCCTGATATTGCCGGTTTTCTCGGGGATATAATCTTTAAAATCAAGCAAAAGAACAGATTTCGGTTCAGCTTTATCCTTTTGTATACCCGCCACGCTGAATATACCGAGAAAAATAAATAATAAACTTGCAAATGCAAGGATAGTACCTAAACATGACGCAAATAATGCTTTAAAAAAGCCTCTCATGAAATTTTATACTTAAGTGATTAGCGGAATTTTGCGATAATATTGTTACTCACATATTTGTAACACAAAAATACTATACATGTTAATGGAAATGGCATTATTTCTATGAAATTTGACAATTATCAGACAAGTGTGAATAAATCGAAAAACAAATGATATCAATACAAACTAAGACTCATTCTATGCACTCCGGGCTGGTAGGTTCTGGCTACGAGATAGTTTAACTCATTGAAATGCTTCTCATTTGAAACAAAATCAAGAGTATTCAAGTCCATAATCAGTACTGGAAACGAAACAATACTCCTTAAATATTCAAAATAAGTATTTTGAATACTCATTAAATAATCTGCAGTGATAGCCTTTTCATATTCTCGTCCTCTTTTTTTGATATTTTCAAGTAATATTTCTACGTCGCGATGAAAATAAACGATGAGATCTGGCTTTGGAAAGGTTTGAGCCATAACTCTATAAAGGCGATTAAATAATTTAAACTCTTCATTATTGAGATTATTTCTGGCAAATAATAATGTTTTGCTAAAAAAATAGTCTGCTATTGTAAAGTCGTAAAACAAATCCTGATTGAGCAAATTCTTTTCCAGTTGTTTATGTCTTTCCGTCATAAAGAACAATTCTACGGTAAGGGCAAATCTATCAGGATCATTATAAAAGTAGGGCAAGAATGGATTGTCATCAAACTCCTCCAAAATCAACTTGCAGTTATATTCCTTTTGCATAAGTTCACAGAAGGAAGTTTTCCCTGCACCTATATTACCTTCAATACAAACATATCGATATGGAAATTTTATTGTCAAGGAAGATTTATTAGTTTATCAATTCCACTGCACTGTTGTCCATACATAACTCTTTCAATTCAGTGATGGTTTTTCCCAAAACCGGATGAACTAAATCTCCGGCAATTTCAGACAATGGTATCAAAACAAATTTACGGCTTTCCATATGAGCATGTGGGATAATGAGCTTTTTGCTATGGATGATTTCCTGGTTGAAAAGAAGAATATCTATATCTATCTTACGAGGTCCCCAGTAATAATCCTTTTCTTTACCAATGATATTTTCAATTTTATGAATGTTCTTTAATAAAATTTTCGCATTCACTTCTGTTTTGATCTTTATGACGATGTTCAAAAAATCAGGTTGCGATGCTATGCCCCATGCTTGAGTATTATAGACAGATGAAGTCTTAATTAATGAAAAACCATGTTCTTCCAGTAATGATATAGCCTGATTCAAATTGAGCAACCTGTCTCCCTTATTGGAGCCCAGGTGTAGGAAAGCTAAATTTATTACATCCTTCATCCAATAGTGATATGATAGTAGAAACATATTATGGCTAACCAGAATTCCTAAATCTTATCATTCATTATTCTTGTCGGAAAATTACCTTGATAGTGTCCATTCCCCCCCATTTAAAATACCATTTTGTATTTACATAAATGGATCAGGAATGTACATCCATCACTTCAGATTGAAATGGTTTATTGCACTTAAATATTTCTTCATTTCATTTCTGACCTTAGGATATAATAGTATTAACCCGATCATATTAGGAAATACCAAAGCCAGGATCATGGCATCAGAAAATCTGAATACCGCATCCATCGATGAAGCTGAACCTACAACAATAAAGACCAAAAAAAGTATTTTATATGAATAATCAGACCATTTGCTTCTGCCAAATAAAAATTTCCAGGATTGCAGTCCATAATAAGACCATGAAATCATGGTTGAAAATGCAAACAATACAATAGCCAAAGTTAATACGTTGGGAAACCAGGGTAATACATCAGCAAAAGCCATAGATGTAAGATCCACACCTCCAACATTTTGTCCATTAATCAATACGTTTCCACTTCCATCACCCCCATAAGTAAAAATATCTCCCTGATTAAACATAATTATGACCAAAGCCGTCATGGTACAAATCACAACTGTATCAATAAAAGGCTCCAATAAGGCTACAATTCCTTCTGATGCCGGGTAATTGGTTTTTACAGCGGAGTGTGCAATAGCGGCAGAACCTGCTCCTGCTTCATTAGAAAAAGCGGCTCTTCTAAAGCCTGTAATCAATACACCCACTAATCCTCCTAAACCCGCCACTGGGGTAAAAGCCTGAGAAATAATTAATCCAATGGCTGTACCCAAATAGGAAAAGTGGGAAAAAATAATAATCAAACATGCCAGCACGTACATGATAGCCATAAATGGTACCACTTTTTCTGTAACCGCCCCAATTCGTTTGATGCCCCCTATGATGACCAGTCCGACAACTACTGCAAAAATCACCCCTATAAGTGTACCAATGAATCCCCCAGACAATCCCAAAGAAGTAACAATTTGCTGAGTGGCCTGATTAGCCTGGAAAGCATTTCCTCCTCCAAAGGATCCTCCAACGCAAAATATAGCAAAAATTACAGCCAGAACTTTGCCAAGATTCACCCATCCCATTTCACTTAACCCTTTGGACAAATAATACATAGGACCACCATACACCGTGCCATCCGGCCCTATATCCCTGTATTTTACCCCCAATGTACATTCTACAAACTTTGATGACATTCCTAATAATCCTGCGATGATCATCCAGAATGTTGCACCTGGACCCCCTATAGCGATGGCCAAGGCTACTCCCGCAATATTACCCAATCCCACTGTACCAGAAACTGCGGTAGCCAATGCCTGAAAATGACTTACTTCCCCTTCTTTACTTTCATCGGCTATAGTACCTATGACATCTCCATCAACTATATTAACCTCTGCGCTTTGAATGGCTTCGGGCTTGTCAATATCCTTATATTTTCCTCTGACCACATTAATGGCCAACCAAAACCTTCTGATATTTGGAAAAGAAAATGCAACAGTAAAGAAAAAAGCCCCACCGATCAAAAGGATGAGAACAATGGGAATCCTAAACTCATTGGTGAATGGAATAGAAGTAAATATCAAATTTTCAAACCAGTTTGCTACCGGCATGAAAGCGTCATCAATTCTTTCATCAAGACTGCGATTTTGAGAAGTTTGTGCAAAGATCCAGAGAGGCAAGCCTGTAATCATGAGCATACTAATAGCACTTTTTTTAATCCTTGTCATTTCAATTTCAGGGTTTGATTTTTTGTTTTAATAAAATAAATTGATTTAAGAAAGGGAAAGGTATTTATAATTTAGCAAGTATCAAAATTCTTTTCATACCCAAATACATTCGACTGGTTTCTGAAAAGTTCAATCAGAATCAACAAATAAATAACTTGTCTTGGAAGAGATAAGATTGAAATTTTTTCAGGACAATCTTAGAGCACATAAAAATCCATTCTATTAAATATTCAATTCTCTCAGATTCGGTTCTTTACTAAAAATCTGATCCACCTTTTTTGAGATCGCAGGATCCGTTTCAAGTAAAGGAGCATGATGAGATTTGATCCGTGCATCAATGATGAGAGAACCATGGCAGCCCCAGTGTTTATGTTCGACAAATGCACCAATTCCATAGATATCATGAGAAGGGTTGCTCCGGGTAAAAGTTACCCATAGAAAATTATTCAGTGTGGAAGAAATGAACCGGCTATCATCGCATAAAATAATCAAGGGGAATCCTTCCAGTTCTTGAGACTTGAGCACAGCCGTAAGTTTTTCCATTTCTAAAAAGGCAGTTTCCCCCCCTGTATAAGAGGGGCCTTCCATTGCGAGAATTCCCGGTTGTATGAGCTCCACTTTTCCAAACCTCTGTGGCAATTTCAATCCTTCAGGAACCCTGGATTCCAGGGTTCTTATTACCTTCCCGCAGGCTGCTACCACCACTTTGCTGCCTGCATTCCAGCCCGTTCCGGAATAATCTAATGTGTCAATGGTCGTACAGGTATAAAAATGAAGATCCTTTTTCCAGTCTACTCTCTCCAGCATATGATGGAAAAAATGCCGGATATCATGGGTATTGAGCTGAGGATCATCCCCTTCGGCTGCAATCCACAAATACTTTGCCAGGGAAGTTTGTCCTGAACCTAATATCCTATTGGCTATGGTTAGGATTTCTTCAGGCTTCCGTTCTCTAAAGGGCATGTATCTTTCCTTGCCAATGGCAATGAGTAGTGGATGTACACCGGCAGCATCTACGGCATTTAAAGAAACCAGTCCTGGAAATTCCTGCGGAGTCAATTCTTTCACCAATAAATGGATTAAATGGCCAAAACTACTGTCTTCCTGTGGTGGTCTCCCCACCACAGTAAAGTGCCAAAGCGGATTTTTCCGGTGATATACACGATCTATTTTCATAACCGGAAAATCATGCTGTAGGCTATAATAACCCAGGTGATCACCAAATGGCCCCTCAGGTTTCATCACATTTTTTAATATAGTACCCGTAATGACAAAATCAGCATCGGACGAAACTACATGCCCCATATCATCAAAGAAATACCTGAACCGACGTCCTGCCAACATTCCGGCAAAAGTAAGCTCACTTATGCCTTCCGGCATCGGCATAATGGCAGCAAATGCATGAGAGGGCGGGCCTCCTACAAAGATACTGCACCGGAATGGTTGATCGCTACGGTTGTACATAGTATGGTGAACCCCAATGCCCCGGTGAATTTGATAATGCATGCCAACTTCCTCATTTATATCATATTCATTGCCATTAAGTTGAACCCGGTACATTCCGACATTAGATTGCATAATTGATGATGTATAAGGAGGAAGGGTTAATACCTGAGGAAGTGTAATAAAGGCTCCTCCATCCGAGGGCCATGATTTGATCAATGGCAATTGGTCGATGGTAGTTTGACCATATTTTACCGGCCTGGATACTAAAGATTTTAAAGGCAAAGCAGTGATTGCCGTCAAACCAGCGCCTAAATAATGCAATGGCCTTTTAATCAATCGTGAAGGATCCGCTTTAAGTTCAATGACTTTCTTTACCTTGGACAAGGTATTTCGAAATATGAATTCCGTTCTTTCAAATGTCCCGTAAATATTACTTACCGCTTTGAAAGGACTCCCTTTTACTTTTTCAAATAAGATTGCCGGCCCACCTGCATTATAAATCCTTCTGTGTATTTCCGCCATCTCCAGATTGGGATCAACTTCCGTACTTATTCGAATGATCATATCATTCTTCTCAAGATCAATTATACAATCTGACAGACTTTTATACATACTTCATTTATCTTTTTCTTAAATCAATGCAATGACAATATATAAAATCATAATCAAATACTTTGTTCACCCATCGGCATATCCATGAAAAATCCTGACTTCATATACAGGATTATTTACATATTTGTATCTTGTTGTTCAAATAACACAGTTATTATTCATGTTGCTCATTCAACACATAACACACACATATCATGAAACAATACCATACATTGCTTAGGCATATATTAGAAAACGGGGTACAAAAATCTGACCGAACCGGAACAGGTACTATCAGTTGTTTTGGTTATATGATGCGTTTTGATCTGAGCCATGGTTTTCCTTTATTGACCACAAAAAAATTGCATCTCAAATCTATCATCTATGAATTGTTGTGGTTTTTGAAAGGTGATACAAATATTGGATATCTTAATCAACATGGTGTAAGAATCTGGAATGATTGGGCTGACGATAAAGGCAATCTTGGGCCCGTGTATGGCAAGCAATGGAGAAGCTGGACAAAACCTGATGGTACAACCATCGACCAGATTAGCAAAGCTGTAGAATTGGTTAAAAACAATCCGGATTCAAGACGGATCATAGTCAATGCCTGGAATACCGGAGAACTGGAAGAAATGGCATTAACCCCTTGCCATTGCTTGTTTCAGTTTTATATAGAAAATGGACGACTTTCATGTCTTTTATATCAACGATCGGCAGATGTATTTCTGGGAGTACCATTCAATATAGCTTCTTATTCTTTGCTCACTTTGATGATGGCTCAGGTGTGTGGATTAGAACCCGGAGAATTTATTCATTCATTCGGGGATGTGCATTTATATTCTAATCATGTGGAGCAGGCATATCTGCAATTGGAAAGAGACATCAGACCTTTGCCTCAAATGCAAATCAATCCCAATGTAAAGTCCATATTTGATTTTCATTTTGATGATTTTACTTTATTACATTACCATCCCCATCCACACATAAAGGCGACTGTATCTGTTTGACAATTTGCTGGTACTCTTTGGAAATGGTTTATTCTGTTTTTAATCCATCAGACAGATTGGGTTTCCACTATAATAATTTTAACTTATTTTTGAAATTATCACCTTCTTTTAATCTATAAAAATTTAGAAAGCAATATATTGCTGACATAATCCACAGACATTACCACAATATCATTTGTATACACTTTTAAGTGTATTCAGATAACATTCAAAACCTGAATGTATAAAATGTAAAATTGAATTACCTAAATCATAAATTATTAATCAGACTATGGTAAAGTACTTAACTTTTTTCTTTTTTATGCTGCTATTCATCCCGTTGACTTCTCAAAACATCAAAATTTCTGAAGACCCAATGGCATCCTATTACAAAGCTTTGGAATGGCGTCACATTGGTCCTTTCCGCGGTGGTCGCTCCTGTGCAGTTGCGGGGGTTCCCAATAATCCTCTTTTATATTATTTTGGGGCGACCGGGGGTGGTGTTTGGAGAACCACTGATGGTGGAAATTCATACGAAAATATTTCAGACGGATATTTTGGGGGAACCATTGGTCACCTTGCCGTTTCTGAGTCGGATCCTAATGTGATTTATGTAGGAACAGGAGAAAAAACCGTAAGAGGAAATGTTTCCTCCGGCAACGGAGTGTGGAAGAGTGTGGATGCCGGCAAGACGTGGATCTTTGCAGGACTGGCTGATTCCAGGCATATTGGCCGTGTAAGAATTCATCCCAACAATCCGGACATAGTGTGGGTAGCATCAATGGGTAATTTATATAAAGCCAACCAGGAAAGAGGTGTTTTTAAGACTGTCGATGGAGGCAAAACCTGGAAAAAGACTTTGTTCATCAATGAAGATGTAGGCGTGGTGGATCTATGTCTGGATCCTAACAATCACCGGATCATGTATGCTACCTCCTGGAATGTTCGCAGAAATCCCTACAACCTGTCCAGTGGTGGTCCTGGATCCGGAATTTTCAAGAGTACAGACGGAGGTGAAAGCTGGAAAGAGATCACAGGAAATAAGGGGCTTCCTAAAGGGGTTTGGGGTATATCGGGTGTAGCCGTTTCATATGCTGATAGTGAAAGAGTCTGGGCAATCATAGAAAATGAAAATGGTGGAGTTTTCCGGTCAGATGATGGAGGAGAAACCTGGACAAAACATAATGATGACAGGGCACTCAGACAAAGAGCCTGGTATTATACCCGGATTTATGCAGATACTAAAGACAAAGAAGTGGTTTATGTTCTCAACGTTTCTTACCACAAATCGACGAATGGTGGAAAGACATTCAAGTCCTATAATGCACCCCATGGAGATCACCATGATTTATGGATTGCCCCTGAAGATCCTAAACGGATGATTATCGGGGATGATGGTGGGGCTCAGGTCAGCTTTGACGGAGGTGAAAACTGGTCAACATATCACAACCAAGCTACTGCTCAATTTTACAGAGTGACAACAGACAATCACTTTCCTTACAGGATTTATGTAGCACAACAAGACAACTCCACCCTGCGAATCAAACATCGATCAGAAGGATGGGCGATCACAGAAAATGACTGGGAACCCACAGCTGGAGGTGAATCCGCACACATTGCCCCTGATCCTAAAAACCCGGATATTGTTTATGGAGGAAGTTATGGTGGTTTTCTGACAAGAGTAAACCATTCACGCGGAACCGTTCGCGCCATCAATGTGTGGCCGGATAATCCCATGGGATATGGTGCCGAAGGTATGAAGTACCGGTTTCAGTGGAATTTTCCTATCTTCTTTTCCAGGCATGATCCTAATAAATTATTTACGACCTCCAACCATGTGCATGTTTCTACAGATGAAGGACATACATGGACCCTAATAAGTCCTGATCTGACCAGAAATGACAAGTCGAAAATGGGACCCTCCGGAGGTCCGGTCACCAAAGATAATACCAGTGTTGAGTATTACTGTACCATTTTTGCAGCAGATGAATCACCGCTGAAAGAAGGTCTAATCTGGGCAGGTAGTGATGACGGACTCGTGCATGTTACATCGGATGGAGGCAATGCCTGGAGCAATGTAACGCCTAAAAACATGCCGGAGTGGATAATGATCAATTCTCTGGAACCCTCACCCCATGATGCCAATACATGCTACATCGCTGCAACCATGTACAAACATGGTGACTTCAAACCATACATATACAAAACTACCGATCTCGGTAAAACCTGGACTCGTATTGTGAACGGGATTGCTGATGAACATTTTACAAGAGTAGTCAGGGAAGATCCTGTGAAAAAAAACTTATTGTACGCAGGAACAGAAAATGGTATGTATATTTCTTACAATGGCGGACAACAGTGGTATCCATTGCAGATGAACCTTCCCATTGTTCCGATTACGGACTTAACCATTAAAGATAATAATCTTATTGCTGCCACGCAGGGAAGAAGTATTTGGCTCATCGATGATCTCACATTACTCCATCAAATCAGTGATGAGATCAGGAATGTGAATACATACCTGTTTAAACCCATGGACTCCTACAGAATGGCCGGCGCTCAAAATAAAAATGTAAAAGGGGCAGGATTAAATCATCCGGGTGGGGTAATGACTTATTTCTATCTGAAAAATTACGATGAAAAAGCCGACACCATTACACTTTCTTATCATGATGACAATGGGGATGTCATCAGGTCATATTCTACACATGCCAAAGAGCGGAATGAAAAACTTGAATTGAAAGAAGGATCAAATATGTTTGTCTGGAACATGTCTTATCCGGATGCCACCCGATTCGATGGCATGATTCTTTGGGCAGGTTCTATGGCAGGCCCCAAAGCAGTGCCAGGGACGTATTCCGTTTCATTAAAACGCAATCAAAACCGATGGAGTCAGGATTTTAAAATTCTGCAAAATCCTAACTCCGAATCTACGCCTGAAGAGATCAGAGCCCAATTTGATTTTATCAAAAGTGTCAATGATAAAGTAAGTGAAGCACACCAGGCCATAATAGATATTCGCTCGCTTCGAAATCAAATCAAATCTTTTAATGAAAGAATAAAAGACAGTGAAATCAATCAATTTACAGCAAAAATGGATAGTTTGATGACAACAGTAGAAGAGTCACTATATCAAACCAAAAACAGAAGCAATCAGGATCCGTTGAATTACCCTATCAAACTGACCAATAAGTTGGCTGGGCTTAATTCATTGACACAGATGAGAACCGGAGATTTTCCTCCCACCGCAGCGGCAATAGAAGTGAAAAATGAAATGACCTTAAAAATTAACAAAGAACTTGAAGTCTTTAAAAAAGTGAAAGAAGAAATGGTTCCAGAATTAAATCATTTGATTAAGTCAAAAAATTTAGATATCATTGTACTCAAACCGTGATAGATACCATGATTGGTTTGAAAAACTTTCACGATTCACAATAAACATTAAAGCCATCAATAAAAGCATTTGCCTCCGGGCAAATGCTTTTACATTAAACGCTGAATATATTGTCTCCCTGAAGCGTTGATTTCCCGGTCATTCCATTTTTTAAATCATTACTTATAAACCTATCCATTGTATAGGCAGCCTCTCTTCCTTCCCGAATGGCCCAAACTACCAAAGACTGACCACGACGCGCATCTCCTGCAGCAAAAACCTTAGGATTGGATGTAACAAAATGATTAGTCCTGATATTTCCAGCTTGATCCCATTCCACACCCAGATCTGAAAGAATTTTACCATGCTCCGTATGAAGAAAACCTATAGCAAGAAAAACTATGTCGCATTCCAGAATTCGGATTGTACCTTCAACTTCCACAAATTTTGATCTTCCCGTATGAACATCATAATTCCACTGAACCTCTGCCACTTCTATTCCTCTTAACTTACCCTGCATATCTCTGATAAATCGTCTGGTAACAACATTCCATTCTCTTTGACATCCTTCTTCATGAGAAGTGGACGTTCTCAATATTAATGGCCATTGAGGCCAGGGATTGTCCTCTCTTCTGTCAATAGAAGGTTGAGGCATAATTTCCAACTGAACCACATCAGCAGCACCTAAACGGTTGGAAGTTCCAATACAATCAGAACCGGTATCTCCGCCACCGATGACGACTACTTTTTTATTAGCTATCAATATTTTTCTCTCAATAGGATCACCGGCAACCCATCTGTTGTTCTCCTCTAAAAATTCCATGGCAAAATATATTCCTTCTCCTTCTCTGCCTTCAACATTCATATCTCGAGCAACTGTGCTCCCTCCTGCCAATAATAGTGCATCATTTTCATTCAATAGATCAGTGGCATCTACATTGACCCCCACATATGCCCGGGTATGGAATATAATACCTGATTCTTCCATGATTTGAATTCGTCGTTCCACTATTGATTTTCTTAATTTGAAATCAGGAATTCCATATCTTAACAATCCGCCGGGACGATCATTTCGCTCATACACCGAAACTTGGTACCCCGATTTATTCAATTCATCCGCTGCAGCCAGACCGGCAGGTCCTGATCCAATAATAGCTACCTTTTTGCCATTTCGCTCTGTTTGTATGGGTCGGATCCATCCAGACTCAAAAGCTTTTTCTGCAATCTTCTTTTCAATCCATTCTATTGTAACCGGATCTTGATTAATGCCTAATACACATGAACCTTCACAGGGTGCTGGGCAAATTCTTCCGGTAAATTCAGGAAAATTGTTTGTACTGCTCAATATTTGATATGCTGTATACCATTGGTCATTGAATACTGCTTCATTGAATTGTGGTATGAGATTACCTAAAGGACATCCAGAATGGCAGAAAGGTACTCCACAATCCATACATCGCGCAGATTGTTTAAACACAGCATCTTCAGGATGATTTTCAGGAATTTCATTCCAGTCCAGTACTCTCTCTTCCACTTTCCGATTGGAAGGCAATTCACGTTTGTACTTTATAAAACCCCTGATGTCTCCCATGATTTATGAATTTACCTTTAATTTTTCTAAAATCTCACCTGGCTTTTCATGGATTCTCTCCAGAATCTTCTTGTAATCTGTCGGAATAACTTTCAGGAATAATTTCATTTTGGTTTCCCAATCGCCTAGAATTTCCAGCGCAGAAACACTACCGGTATATTGAAAGTGATTGCGAATTCTGCTTCGAATTGACTCCATATCACTCCGACTCGGATTTTCTAAAACGACCATATCCCGGTTGCACAATGCATAAAAAGCTGGGTCTGGATCATAAATAAAAGCCACACCACCACTCATTCCCGCAGAAAAATTTCGCCCCACTCTACCAAGGATTACTACGCTACCTCCCGTCATATACTCGCATCCATTATCACCAATACCTTCCACCACCACATGAGCGCCACTATTGCGTACGCAAAACCTATCGCCAGCCATACCCCTGACATATGCTTCCCCTGAAGTGGCTCCATAGAATGCTACATTTCCAATGATAATATTCTCTGAAGGATCTAAAGTTGCATTGCGATCTGGGACAATGACCATTTTTGCACCACTCAAACCTTTACCCAGATAATCATTTGCATCCCCTTCGAGAATCAGTTTCAATCCACGAATTGCAAAAGCTCCGAAACTCTGGCCGGCAGACCCTCTGAAACGGAAAGATATAGAATCAGGCTCCAAACCTTCCTTACCATATCTTTTTACAATTTCATGAGAAAGCATAGTTCCTACAGCGCGATCTGTACTTCTGATTGAAAATACACTATTGATACTGATTTTGTCCTGTAGAGCAAGTCCAGCATACCTGATAAGTTCCTTATCCAATACTCTATTTAGACCATGTTCCTGATCAATGGACTTATATTCACTTATTTCCAGCGGATTTTTCTCTCTGTACAAAACTTTCTGTAAATCAACACTTCTCCATTTCCAATGATTTAAATCTTTCCTTATCTGTAATAAATCTGAACGCCCTACCAATTCATTAACAGTTCGGATACCCAGAGATGCCATTATTTCGCGGAGTTCATGTGCAAGAAAGTGGAAAAAGTTAACCAGGTTTTCCGCCTTACCGGAAAATTTTTTTCTTAAATCTGTATCCTGAGTTGCAATCCCCACCGGACAAGTATTGAGATGACATTTTCTCATTAGAATACAACCTTCAACCACGAGAGCTGCAGTTGCAATTCCCCATTCTTCAGCACCCAACATGGTGGCTATGGCCAAATCCCGTCCTGTGCGGATCTGGCCATCTGCCTGAAGAGTCACACGGTTTCTCAGATTATTTTTTACGAGTGTTTGGTGGGTTTCTGCCAATCCCAATTCCAGGGGCAATCCCGCATGTCGTATACTGCTCAAGGGAGAAGCGCCGGTACCTCCATCAGCACCAGAGATCAGAATGTGGTCAGCATGAGCTTTTGCTACACCAGAAGCGATGATACCTACCCCTGCTTTAGATACCAGTTTAACACTAATGCGTGCATTGGGATTGGCATTTTTCAGGTCAAAAATCAATTGAGCCAGATCTTCAATAGAATAAATGTCATGATGGGGGGGTGGGGAAATCAATCCCACACCAGGAGTGCTATGCCTGACCCTGCCAATCCAATCGTCAACTTTATGCCCGGGTAATTGACCACCCTCCCCTGGTTTTGCACCTTGTGCCATTTTAATTTGTATCTCACGTGCTTGGGCCAGATACTGGATGGTAACTCCGAAACGACCCGATGCGACTTGCTTGATTGCTGATGATAAATTTTCTCCATTAGCATCCGGTTGATATCTGATTTCATCTTCCCCCCCTTCACCACTGTTGGATTTCCCACCAATTCTATTCATTGCTATAGCCAAAGTAGTGTGGGCTTCATAGCTGATAGAGCCAAAAGACATTGCTCCTGTAGCAAATCTCTTCAAAATATTTTCAGCCGGCTCTACTTCACTTAAAGGTATGGGATTGATATCCTTTTTATAAGTAAAAAAAGATCGCAATGTGCATGCCTTTTTTTCCTGCTCGTCAATGGCTGTGGAATATTGTCTGAACATTTTATAGTCATTGCAGGCGGTAGAGTATTGCAACAGGTGTATTGATTTTGGGTTAAACAGATGATATTCACCATTTACTTTCCATTGATATACACCTAAATCGGGAAGATTTTCAACGTGAGCAAAAAAAGCGGCACGATGCTTGACCCATTGCTCCCGGGCTAACATATCAAAAGTCATTCCCCCTATGCGGCTCACCGTATAGGTAAAGCATTTCTTCATTACATCAGGGTGAATACCTAATGCTTCGAAAGTTTGAGATCCTTTATATGAAGCCATAGTAGAAATTCCTAGTTTAGACATGACCTTCAGTAATCCCTTTTCTACCGCTTTTATGTACTTCTTTTCAGGATTCACGGAAGAATTATCTTCAGAAATACCGGAAATTATATTCAATGCCATTTCAGGGTAAATGGCATCGGCTCCAAAAGATAATAAGGTGGCAAAATGGTGAGTTTCCCACACATCAGCTCCTTTTACGACAATAGATACCTCCTTTCTTTTGCCTTCATTGATCAAAAATTGATGCAATGCTCCACAAGCGATAAGTGATGGAATGGCTACTTTCTTTTCATCGATTTGTGTATTATCAAGTATCAGGAGTCTGCGATTGCTTTCAATGCTTTTCAATGCTTTAATGCACAAAAGATCAATGCTTTGTTCTAAAATTCCATTGTCTTCATTGCAAGGAAAAACACTTTCCAAAACTGAAAAATCAAGGACTGCAGAAGTATGATTAATTAAGGATGTAAATTGTGATTTTGATAATACCGGTGAAGCCATAAGCAAGCGGATTCCACGGCTTTCTATACTCCGATGCAATTTAATGGCAGGTCCAAGAAATGTGTGCAATGACATATACACTCTTTCGCGTAAGGGATCGATAGGAGGATTGGTAACCTGTGCAAATTCCTGTTTAAAATAGTTGGAAACATGCTGGGCAGTGGTGGATAAAATTGGCAAAGGAATATCTGCACCCATTGATCCAACCGGTTCTTCCCCATACTTTCCCATTGATTGCAAAATGATTTCCTCATCCTCACGTGAAAACCCAAATGCTAATTTATAATCTAACTTTACTTCTTTTCCGGTCTTCTGACCATTACTGTTTAAATCATGGTTTAAGGTATCATCCAAATGTAATGTATTTTTCTCAATCCAGTTTCTATAGGATTCCTGACTAATAACCTGATCTTTTACTAAATCATCCATTATGATATGACCTTCACCCAGATTCGCTAGCAATATTTTTCCCGGTTGTAATCGTCCTTTTTTAACTACTTTTTCCGGAGGAATGGGAAAAACTCCGCTTTCAGAGGCTAATATCAATAATCCATCGGATGTTAAACAATATCTTGAAGGTCTCAGTCCATTTCTGTCTAAGGTAGCTCCTATGATCTGTCCATCCGTAAAGCAAATGGAAGCCGGACCATCCCAGGGCTCCATGATCATTTCGTGAAAACGGTAAAACATTTTCTTCTCTTCAGAAGCAAGAGGATCTTCATGCCATGCCTCCGGAATCATCATCATAATACTATGCGGAATGGATCTTCCATTCATTACCAGAAATTCCAATACATTATCAAAATTTCCGCTGTCTGACAGATGGGGATCACAAATTGGAGTGATTGACTTTAATTCTTCTTCACCAAAAACATTGGAATAGATTGTTTTTTCTCTGGCACGCCAATTATTGGTGTTGGAGCGGATTGTATTGATTTCACCATTATGCGCAATCATTCTGAAAGGTTGAGCCAGTTTCCATTTTGGTATCGTATTGGTCGAAAACCTGGAATGAATAAGCGCCACTGAGGATCTATATTCCTCATTGCTCAAGTCAGGATAGTAGTTCCTCAATTGCAGAGCAGTAAGCTGCCCTTTATATACAATGGTCTTGGACGATAATGAGCAGATATAAAAATCATCCCTTAAATGTGGAAAGGAAGTGTAAACCCTGTTCGAGATAACATTTCTGAGCAGGTAAAGCTTTCTGTCTGAAACCGGTTGAATGAAATGCTCTTTAGACTTCAAAAAAACCTGTTCCATGTCAGGTTCAACCTGACGCGCAGAAAGCCCCAGCTCAGAATGGTCCGTTGGGACACATCTGTAAATAATCACATTAAAGCCATATTCTTCTGCAGTAGAGGAGATAATCTCCTTACATGCTTTTTTATCTGTTTCATTTTTGGGCAGAAAAAGGAACCCTATTCCATAGGTGCCTTCCTGGCCTAGATCAATGTTACTACTTGACAATTCATTGAAAA
This sequence comes from Saprospiraceae bacterium, assembly GCA_035327565.1. Taxonomy (GTDB): domain Bacteria; phylum Bacteroidota; class Bacteroidia; order Chitinophagales; family Saprospiraceae; genus JABDLO01. The sequence continues at coordinate 24,968 of DAOLDB010000002.1, read as the reverse complement.
ACAATTCATGGGGGATTTGTGTAAGAATTCCCGCTCCGTCTCCGGAATTTTCTTCATAACCGCATGCTCCCCGGTGTACCATATTTTCCAGAATGGTCAAAGCATCAGCAACCAATTGGTGACTTTTTACACCAGCCAAATGTGCGATCATACCAATCCCGCACGAAGACTTTTCCATCTGCGGGACATAAAGTCCTCCATTCATCATCATACACTTTGTTCAGTTCTATATAAACTCACGCGATGTGTACAAAATCATCGACGCTCATCTTTCATTTAGTTCAAAACGCATCTCACATATATTCATTTAATCAACGGCCATTTCATAAGTAGCACCTGATTTGACTGTATAAGCTTCCATTTCATGTTCAGTGATATCCAATCCTCTCATTTCCTCTTCTTCGGTGACACGAATACCTGATACCCTCTTAATGATGTAAAAAAGAATAAATGCAAATGAAAATGTAAATACTCCTATAGATATAATACCCATCAGTTGAGCCAGCAATTGCTGAATTCCTGCCTGAACACCCAGGAGTCCAACAGCCAGTGTTCCCCAGATACCGCATACCAGGTGTACGGAGGTGGCTCCTACCGGATCGTCAATCTTCATTCGATCAAAAAACACTACGGATACAGGAATGATGGCTCCGGCAACAGTGCCTATACAGATGGCTTGACCTGGTGTCATAAGATTCGCACCTGCGGTTATCCCAACCAGTCCCCCCAATATTCCATTTAATACCATAGATAAATCATAAGATTTGAATATGACCCTGGAAATCACAAAAGCACCAATCGCACCTGCCGCTCCAGCCAACGCCGTTGTAACAAAAACCAATGAAACAGCGCCTGGATCAGCAGACAGCACAGAACCGCCGTTAAAACCAAACCAACCAAACCAAAGCAGAAATACACCTAAAGTAGCAAAAGGCATGCTGTGTCCCGGAATAGGCACAATAGTGCCATCTTTGCGAAACTTACCCCTTCTGGCCCCTAACAATAATATTCCCGCCAATGCCCCCCAACCCCCTACTGAATGAACTACTGTGGAGCCGGCAAAATCATAAAAACCTATTCCATCCAACCAGCCACCTCCCCATTTCCACATACCAGTTATTGGATAACTCATGGCTACAAAAAATGTACAAAACACTAAGAAAGGCATTAACTTGATTCTTTCAGCCACCGCACCGGAAACGATTGTGCAACATGTGGCAGCAAACATTGCCTGAAATATAAAATCCGTATAATATGTATATTGTCCCTCCGCATAGGCAACCAACCCGGAATCTCCTTCCGGCATAGTCAATCCAAAGTCACTAAATCCGAATTGTGCGATCATTCCGGAAAAACTGTCTTCCGGATACATCAAATTAAAACCGCAAAACCAATAGGTTAGCAAACCTATGGCTATAATCATACAGTTTTTAAACAAAATGTTTACCGCATTCTTTTGTCTGACAAAACCTGCTTCCAGTGTTGAAAAGCCTAAATGCATGACAAAAACCAATACAGTTGCTATCAATATCCACAAATTATGAACTGCAAATAATGCTTCATCCATGAGTAACCATTTTTAAATTTTCAGCTGTTTTACAAAGCTTCTTCATTTCTTTTTCCTGTGCGAATACTAATGACATCATCAATATGTGTGACAATAATTTTGCCGTCACCAATCTCTCCTGTATATGCAGCATTTCTTATTACATTAAGCGCTTCCTCCAACCGGTCATTTGAAATGATGATCTGTAGCGAAAGACGTGCAATGTAACCTATATCATATATTGCACCTCTGTATACCACATGATCTCCCTTTTGCTTTCCAAAACCTTTAACTTCTGTAAATGTGAAGAAATTTATGTCAGCTTCACTGAGGGCAGACTTCACTTCTTCAAATCGGGACGAACGAATGATCGCTTCTATTTTTTTCATTGCACCAGATTTTCATGTATGAATTTATAACCATGGAGAAGCTGTTTAAATACTTATAATTTTCATGAATTGATTCTAATCCTTATCACACTTATTCTTACTATTTTTAATTCAATATTAAAGAATTATAAACTACCTGACCAGTCAATTTATAGTTATATTGTGATTGACAAAGGATAAATTAATTGAGATATATATCTGATTTTAAGTAATTTATAACACCCAATTTTGTTATGCCTATATCGCATTCTGATCAACTACATAAACTGGTCAAATCCTTAACAAAGGCCGAAAAACGAAATTTTCGAATTTATGCTTCACGAATTCAGGATAGCGAGACAATGAAGTACATCCAACTTTTTGATCTCCTTGAAAAGCAGGAGACAATGGATGAAAAAGCGATTCAAAAGAGATTTCCAAAGACCCAATTACCTAATTTAAAGAGGCACTTATACAGTCAAATTTTGATTTCCTTGAGGTTGATCCATAAAAACAAACATGCAAATATAGAAATCAGAGAACTGCTGGATTTCGCTGACATACTGTACGGTAAAGGATTATACCTTCAGGCACTCAAACTCCTCGATAAAGCAAAGACTTCATCTGAAAAACTAAATGACGAAATGTCTGTACTCCAAATTCTTGAATTTGAAAAATTAATAGAATCCCGTCACATAACTAGATCGGGCTCCCTAAAATCCAAAGACCTTTTTTACAGTTCCGGAAAAAAACTGACTAATATATCGATTACCATTCGTTTATCAAATCTGAAAATATATTTGCACGGGCTGTACATTCAGAATGGACATGTAAAATCAAGAAATGACGAAAATGAAATTACATCCGTCTTTGAAGAAAATATAAATCAAATTCCATTAGACAAACTGAACACTATTGAGCAAGTGTATCTATATCAATCCTTTGTGTGGTATTATTATATTCTTATCGATTTTGCTCAATGCTACCGATATGCACTTCTTTGGGTCAATCTGCTTAAAAATGCTCCCGATCATGCCGAACGTGATCCCAATCTGCTCATGCGTGGATATCACTATCTTTTAACCTCAGCATACAATATACGAGACATCACAGCATATAACCAATATTTGGAAGAGTTGGAGTCTTACAGAAAATTGAATTATAAAAAATTCAATACAAATACCCAAATTGTATCCTTTCTATATGTCCATAACGGGAGATTAAACTCCTATTTTCTTACCGGAAAATATGAACAAGGTCTATTGATCCTTCCAAGTACTTTAAGAAGGATCAATAAATATGGAGACAAACTGGATGCTCACCGGATTATGGTACTTCATTTCAAAATTGCCTGGATGCACCTCGGTGCAGGAAAACCTTCCATTGCTTTGAAATACCTCAATAAAATTTTAACCATGGAAGTAGGGTTTCTACGTGAGGACATCCAGGGGTACACAAGGCTTATGATCATTATGGCTCATTATGATCTTGAAAACTTTGACATCATACCTTATTTGATTTCAAATGCTGAGCATTTTTTCAAAAAAGGTAAATCAATTAATCAATTGCAAAAGAAATCTCTTCACTTTTTTAAAAAAGTAAGTGAAGGAACATCCAGGAACAAATTAATTGTACTTGAGTCTTTTCAAAAAGAACTCATCCTCCTTTACCACAACAAATATGAAAGCAAAGCTTTTCTATATCTGGATATGCTGACATGGATTAATAGCAAATTGATTGGAAAGCCTATGGGTATGGCCTTGAGCTGGCTTTAAACATCAACATGAAACACATATTACAGCAAATGCAAATACTAATTTGTATTGATACATCTCCTCAATAATGGATCATCATCCTTCATGGTTTTCCCAGTACATGTAGATTTTCGTCGAAGAAAAATTAAAATAATCTGCATTGATCTACTGGAAAAAGTGCAAGTTAGAAGAAGTACCTAAATTGGGGATGGAACCATTATTGATGGAATTTGAAAGAATAGAATAATTACTTTGCTCCAAACAAATATTTTTTCATATGTTATTAAACCGGCGATTAAGTCTTGAAGAGTTAAAGTTATTGGAATCTGAATTCATTCTTTTCTTATCCTCTCAGGGTATAGATGCCCAAAAATGGCAATGTATAAATGAGTCTGACCGGGATCTTGCCAATGACTATATTAATCAATTTAGTAACTTCATTCTGGAAAAGACTCTCCGGAAAATCCAATATTTAGAGATTCATACATCAGGTAAAAAGGCATCTATTCAATTTCAGAATGACAGAATGATTCTGGCTGTTATTGAGAGCAATAAACCTTTTGAGCAATTACAGGCTGATGAAAAAAAACAATTCGATAATATTAATCGTTCTGCCGGCTATAAAGCTTATACATCGGAGCAAGCCTATTCCGCTCCGCGCGAATCCGTTATATTTGAATACACTGAGAAAGGCTGGCAAATCAGCAATGGTAAATTGTTTAAAAATATATTAGCAGTAATCGCTTAGCTATAATAATCGAAATGATTCAAAATAAAAGGCCCTCCAATTGGAAGGCCTTTACAAAAGCAATATCACTAAAATCACGGACTATTCAATCTTAATCATCCGCTTACTAATGGAAACGTCTTCATATTTCATTTCATAAATCAAAACTCTTCCTGATGAAATTTCATGGTTTGAAACTTCTCTCTGGTGAGTACCCTGGGGATAATACTCAGTGAAATTCATTAATTCTCTTCCCGAAATATCCCGAACAATAAATTGCACCCGGCCTGGTCTGGGTACATCAAATCGAATCACCGTTTGATCCCTCCAAGGATTGGGAAAGTTTTGGTACACCTGAAATGGATCAATATTCTCTTTTTTCCAATCCAGACTCAATCGTATCGCTTCAGGAGTTCCTCCACCTTTGTACAATTCAGCTTTCATAAAGCTTTCATCAAAGAATATCATTTCACTGAGCACTCCATCCGAAAGAGCTACCCCTCTCAATGTAAGATATATGGGCTCGTCAAACCCTCCGGGTTCATGATTATCCCAATTATAGCTAAATCTGATTATATCTTCTTGAAGCATATAATTCTGCATGTCAATGTCAAAGGACCCTTTCTCTAGGCCCGTCCATCGAACATCCTTTCCTGATAAAGACCATTGCATTCCCAAAAGATTTTTTTCGTATACAGCCATGGTTATATGTATTTCCTCTCCAAATTCCACCAAACGGTCAGCAGCGTGAATGTATGCAGTTTTTCCTGACCTGTAAGGATCCAGGTTCATACGCTGGTTGGGTCGAGCATCTCCATTAATATCCCCCACCTTGATACCAATAAAGTCAACTTCCATATCCCTGTCCAAAAGGTCTATGTTATATTCAAGAGGTATATCCTCAATCCATATATTCGGATCGGTTACATCAAAAGATGCATCTGCAAATTTCCAGCTTTGACTGTTTGAGAAGTAATCCCGGTGTCCTAAAATAACCCTTCTCAGTTCCATAATATCAGCTACTGAAATTCTTCCATCACTATTGATATCTGCTGCTATTTGTTTATAGGGGGACCGGATGGGCTGAACACCCAAAATATGACGTTGTATCATCACCAAATCCAATGTACTGACTCCATTGAGTACATCATCATCTTTAGCAGCTTTGACAATATACTTACCTCCTTTATCCATAAAGCCAAAGTCGTAGGTCCCTTGTAAATCAGTGGAAAATGAAGGCAATTCTGAGCCAATCAGGAATACTTCAGCTTTTTCCACAAATTGATTTTCTTCAGTATAAAGCTTGCCTGAAATCCCCACACGAGGTGAATTCACCGGACATATTCCCAACGAATCAGGAAGGATAATAATGCCGACATTGACAAAAGCCTGAGTTCCATTTTCATCAGTTACCCAAAATTGGATAGATTGAATTCCTATATCTTCACATCCGAATGTCATGGTTGTATCATCTACATCATTTGAAAAACTGAAAGAAAGATCAAAGCCACAAGGGTGAAAACTTTTATTATCAAAAATATCTGCTGAAATGGTGACCATTGCAGTATCATCACCCGGACCTCCTCCAAAAGCCATAGGTATTAAAGGCACACTCAATGAATCAAAAGCAATCGGAGTAGGTGGCTTTCCATGAACTACTTCAACCAAATAATCACAAAGGGCAATATTTCCACATCGATCCAATACCTCCCAATAAATTCTGTGTATTCCCACTGCAAAGGAATCAGTAGCCACTTTACCGGTACCGGATACATTAATGATCCCATCATCATCCATATCAATGGAATACAGATAAACCAATAGTTCCTCCGGAGTACAATCGTCCATTGCTTCGATACTTAAGTTGATTTCAATCTTTCCACAAACAGGGGAAGTATTGGCTACAACCACATCTTCGCACCCATCAGTAATTTCAGGTTCAATGGTATTAATAACCTTTATATATTGCTGGTATTCGAAAGACAGGAATTCCAGTCCAGTACCGTTCTCCACCTGTGTACACCAGTCGATTACCCTCCACGTTCTAACGATTTTAAAACATGCCTCCTCACCCTCTGTTGCATCAAAAATTTCTTCCCAATAGTTGAATGCCGATAGATTGCAAAAGGTATCAGGGACGACAGGGTAGCCGTATCCTTCCGGAAGATTCTCCGGTAAGAGATCCATATGGTATTCACAAATATTTTCAAAAAGAGAGTCCTTGGGCCAAATAATATCTTCATAGGATAAAGTATCATTGACTTCAAAAAATATATTTTGTTCACATGTCTGTACTACCATGCCTGATGCATTGACCAAATCAAAAATACGAGTGATCACACCTATTCCGCATTGATTAAAATCTGTAAGCACCCTTTCAATTATATCATTATTGTCAGGACAGTTGTCAGTGATCTCCGGAAATCCAAAATGAAATGCCAGATTATTAAGACCAAAGTTTTCCCTGCAATCGACAGTAGCATCAGGAAGACATTCCATTTTGGGTTCCAGCTTATCCTGAACTTCTACATTTACCATGCAAATATTGGTATTCCCATTGCCGTCAGTAACCAATAATGCTACCATGATGGATTTCCCTGCATCTGCACAACAAAAATAAATCCATTCCGCCCATTCCTCTTCCTCATCACTGCATCCATCATCCAATCTTTTGGCTAAAAAGGTTACCTCTTCGGTACAGGCATCAAAACTTCCATTGTTGAGCGCATTTGCCAACAAACTGGCACTACCCAAATGATTCAGTCCAACCACGAGGTTCTGACGGCAAATGGGGGTGGGTGGACTCATGTCCATAACAGTAATAATAATTTCATGATAGGCAGCTTGTTTACATTTGTCAATCACTTCATAGGTGATGGTATGTACGCCTTCCGGCAATTTAATTATCCCCCCGTTGCTGTTCTGCAAAAACCCAAAAGGATAATCAATATTTACTTTTACTTCAGTGACGCACAGGTCAATAAAACCTATGGGTGGCAAAACGACTGTAGCATAGCAATCGTGGATTCCTGTGGTCAATGTCATATTGAAAGGCAGAGAACTAAGCATAGGTGGTAATGTGTCGATGATCTCAATCATTTGCAACCATTCACTTTTTACTAATTCACTGCACCACCATTCTCCAACCTCCCAGTGCCTCCTAATTCTCTTTTTACAATCTGTATTTATTACCACCGTATCTCGATATCGGATAAATCCATTGCATATTGCTCCCATCAGATCAGGATAGAGGTCCATGCCATCCAATTTCGGCGAACCGGTTACTGAAGGATGGGGATGGCCATCATCGTCCAGTGCAAAACCAGTTCCGCAAATGAGGGGATTGCCGTTAGCCTCGGTAAAGTTGTCCGGCCATTCAATGGCGTTCAGGTCACTTCTTCTCAATCCTACATACTGAATACAGGTATCTTTATTCCCACCTGCATCGGTAGCTAACCAGGTTCTGATCAGTCGTCCTGTCAATTCAGAGTTACATTGAAAGGTTTCTACAATTTCCCCTATCAATACAACAGTAGCTCCGCAGTTATCCATTACATTCGGAACAATGGGATAATCATTCACCTGGGTGCAAGAAATCGTATCATCCAGACAAACAATCTGAGGACGTATTTTATCCTCTATAGTGATCTTTCCTGAGCAGGGGAGAGTGCCGCACATGATCAAATAATGATAGGTTATTCCTATATCATCTACATTGAAAGTATTGGAATGAATATTTCCATGCTTATCGGTTACCAATAATGTACAACTATCCAAACACCCATACTGGTCTCCTTTAAGTAAAAGAGCAGGTGTCAATTCTTCAGCACCACATGTTTCGCCCAGAGAAATATTGTAATCCATACAAAGTAAATAATCCGGCTGAAATTCATTGATGATTATATAAAATGAACAAGTATCCCTATTGTTGTAATCATCCACCAATTCATACATGACTTCATGAGTACCCGCAGGCAATACATCTCCGGAGGAAGGGCCAGATATCCTGTTAAAGATTGGATCCATTATATTACAGGTACTACCGTCGGTAGGGTCTGCATACATGACCATGGTATCACATGCCAGTGGAACCATGGTGATCATAATGTCATCCGGACAGATAATAACCGGCGAAAGAACAGTTACTTCCAAAGAACTGGAATTAGTACATCCGGTACTGTTATCTGTAACAGTGAGTGTTACAGTATGTACCCCTGAATTTTCCCATTGTATTTCAACTTCTCTTTCATCATCATCTCCCTGGATCACACCACCTCCTGAAATCGACCATTGTACTATAAATCCATCCGTGGGATCTACCTCAGCACCATATTCAAAAATTTCACCCGGACAGGCCATATGGTCCTCCGAAGTTAATAACCCTTCATCGCGAAATGAATTGTCAGGTATGCCTAAAATATCAATATCAAAATGGCATTCAGTGGCACACCCGTTGAGATCAGTATATTCTACAGTTATAGTGTGATTCCCTAAAGCCAAACCGGAAGGGTCAAAAGTTGTACCTGAAACACCATCTCCAGTAAATACAAAATCACCTCCTGCTGGCATTGGATTAAAATCAATTGAGGATAAATCCAACGTTTCATTGGAGCATATGGGAACCGGATCAGCAGGACATTCGATCTCTGGTAATGGCAAAACATTAAAACCTGTAAAGTAAGATGTTACACAACCCGGGATGTTCCCTGTAACGGTCACTCCTATTGAACCTGGCCCAATGCCTAAATTCCAGGTACCGGTGGGTGATTGAGCGGTGTTGTCGTCAAAAATGTCCTCACACGGGTCTATACCCATATTATTTTCATAGGCACACCATGCATAGGTAAACATACTGGTTACTGGATTGGTTATATCCGCACTATAAAGCACACTCATGCCTTCACATATATCCCCATCCGGATCAGCCATAATTGTCACCTCAATCTGGTCAAATAGCGTTAATTCAAATCCACATAATACCGGACTGAAACAAGTTGCATCACTACGGTCAATGATATAGACACACAATTCGTAAACGCCTGTGGGTGCAGTGCCTTCCAAACGTGCAGTCCTTCTATCTCCTTCCGGAAATGATACCAGCCCCGATATATGGTCCCCGGGAGCAAATTCTGTACCCGGTGTGATTCCGGCAGGATTATTATTAATGATCCAAACCGCTTCATAATCATCCGAACTGCCGGGTAATTGGACCGTGACCTGTGGCCTGTCATTTCCTGAAACTCCCTCACATGCTGATTGACTCATTATATCGGGCTCTGGGGGAGTGGTTAAAGGGCATTGCCCTGATATATAGAAACTATTCAAGAGTAAAAACATCAAAATAGTAAATAGATCCGATCCAACCCTGCTATTCTGAATCAAATTGATAAGTAATGAATTCCGTGCCATGATTCATAAGTTTTAAATCAAATAATAGTGATAGATAAATCCAACCAAAACCGGGATTGAAGAGTAATTATCTAATCAAAGCATCTGTATTTCCTATCGGAATTATCAAATTCTTTTGGGCAAATCACAATTTTGGTTTGGAAATGGAACTCATCCTGCTATGAAAAATGCTATAACCGGAGAGGCCACTTAAAGCATTCTCAGATGGGTAAATTAAAACAATTTTACAAATGTAAATAAATTATAATATATATAATAATTTATATCAACAATTTATAAATATTTATTTTATTTAATGTTTAATGCGCTGTAAATGTATTCAAAACATATAATCAATCCATTCAGTCATTCCATATGACCGATAATTTATGTTCCTATTGAATAAATTTTCATAAATCAAGAAATACAATTTCAACGAAACAATTTTAACAATTGCATCATATGATTTCTGGCAAAATCTGTATGAAATACTCTGTTATTACCTCAGAATGGGAAAGCATGAGTACATAGAGAGTGATTGGTCAATGATTTGTTTTATCGATATTAAGTCTCAGATGAAATGAATGGTCGCGAGTGCCAATCACAGAATTCCCTAAATTGCATATTGTGCAATAATGGCACTGTCCTTTAAAAGTTATGAGGCAAGTAATCTCCCCACCCCACAAAAACTTTGGGAGCTTTGGTGGTTGGGGGCAAGATGATCTGAGGGTATCCCGAATTCAATAATAAAAATTTGTCACATTGATTAAAAATATTATTCCTCAAACTGTAAGTTAAAATGAGACATACTTATTGCAGATAAATAGTTGAAATTATTCATTTTCATTAATACAAAGACTGCTATTTTCCATATAAAACTTTCACCTTTAGCTTTACTATTGATTAAAACATTACCACCTGAAAAGATTTAGGCTGACCATTGAAAAACTCTACCAATCCTGTAAAAGCTTTAATCCCATTGGTTAATGACCCAAATATTCGAAATGAAATTGTGGAATCCAGAGAATCATTCAGTAAAATGAAAAAAAAGAGGCAGCAATTGCTTGCTACCCCCTTATAGATGTATTAAGTATCAATCCCAAATCATTTATCGAAGAAGTATCATTTTGCCTTTTTGTACTTCTTTACTGCTGGCAATCTCATAAATTATAAGACCCGATGCAGGCAATTCACTCCGCTCTATCCTTAATTCATTTCTTCCGTTTACTGAGTCCACAATCCTTTGGTGTAAAAACCGCCCCCCTGAATCATAGAAATTTATGGTAACTCTATCTTCATAAGACATATAGAATGCAATATCTGTATGAACGGACCACGGATTGGGAGAGGCACTGCTTATAAAAAAGTCATCATCTGAGCTTATCCTTTCCCATTTCAGATCAAAAGATTCTATCTCCTCATTCTGTATTAAATAAACCTCAGGATATAGTCGTCCATCTTTTCTGATATCCATCGCTCCGGCAGCATAATCCCATGAAAACAATGCATCTCCTTTCTTTACATTTACATATTCATCGGGTGAATTCCAACTGATGTGTAAGTTGCCGATGGGATCAATTCTGAAGTTCGATGCGGTGAATCCAGACAATCCGGATTCCAATCCACTTACTCCGGTCTTATTATTCAATGACATTTGGAAACCAGTCATTTTACAATCCCGGGTGGAAGTAACAAGGTATCTATCCCCTTCCGTTTTCAATTCAAACATGATAGCTTCTCTATTACTCCTGGTATTGATTTGCCGTGAATTTACTTTAGCTGAATGGTCGACGTCTCCAACCTTGACTCCTGTAAACATGATGGTCATTGGTCTGTCAAAATGATCAACTGTATAGGTCTCAGGCCATTGATCTGCAAACGTTTCTTCAACAGAAGAAAACCGGAAAGAGTTCTCAATCATTCTCCAACTGGTATTGTTAGGAAACCCGGGTTGAATACCCAACAATACCCTTCGCAGGGCAATCAAATCTGATGATGAAACCCCCTTATTATTGTCAACATCCGCTGCTATGAGTTCATACGATGAGGTGAAAGGTTCTTGTCCTAACACGTGTCTTTGTATTCTTACGAGATCCAAAGTAGAAACTCCATTCAATACATCATCATTCTTATAAGGTTGAATAGTTACCCTGGAACCCATGTCAAGATCATCAACCATAAAAAATCCGGAAGAATTGGTCACCCTCTCCGCTTCCAGATCCCCGGTTATTATCACTTTTACTCCTTCTACATTCTCTCCCAAAGCATTGGTTACTACTCCCCCCATGACTAAACCATCCGGACAGATGTCTAATGGATCAGTAACCCGGATCACATCTACACATGAATCCACTACCATTCCTCCCATCCAGGCATAAATTGGAGTAATTATACCTAATCCTGCAGGATCGTTGGTAACACCCACATCATCACAATCAAATGTAATATTCGCTACATTCTGGCTGGTTCTGCTCCAGGAGAAGACCAGGCCACCAAATTCATAACAATCATCCTGGGTGAAATCAATATAATCATTTACATTCACTATTGCCATCATGTTATCATTGATAGAAGTAAATATTTTTGCGCAAGGAAGTCCGAATTCTCCGGGATCTTCAACTGTCAACATAAACGACCCCATTCCAACATTTCCGCATAAATCAGTTGCTGTCACAGTAATATTATAAATACCCGGAGGATAATCTCCTGATATATCAATCGAATTATTGTTATTGGCATGTGGAGAATTGTTGGTAAAGACCAGTTGATTGAATGGCGTACAATTATCAGTTGCTGAAAACTGTGGAATAGTAAATTCAAATTCACATGTGGTTGAATTAAAAACTCCCTCCAAAGTAATATCAGCAGGAGGTACCACAACGGGTGCTATCAGATCCTGAATTATAATTTCCTGTATGTAAACCCACATACCTGCCATCGTTACACCATCAAACTGACACAGATCCACAATAGTATATGTGCGTCGGATCGTGTCATTACATCCGTTACCTGCAGTAAGAAGTTGATCTGTAAAGGTAACCTCAACATCAGCGCAATCCACATTACTAACATCCACAACCGGAGCTCCTCCAATATTACCCAGATTGCCTGGAGTCTGACAATTGGTTAAAATAATCTGCGGGGTGGGAGGAGTAATATTACTTTCACCGAATGGGTTGGGTGGTCCTTCTATTGTGATGATCTGGTCACAGAAATCACTATTTCCAAAGGCATCTGTCACAGTAATCCTTCTTGTAAGAATACCAATCCCACATTCATTGGTTGCGTCAACCAGTACAGTGATAGCAATCATACCTGCCCCCATCCCACAATTGTCAGAAACTGTATATCCAACGAGATCATTGAAATTTCCATCAAAATCAAGACATGAAAGTGTAATATTTTCACATTCTATCATAGGTGGAAATGAATCTAAAACGGTTACATTAGCTTCACACGTCGATTGATTGGAATTGGAATCTGTGACTGTAAGAATAACTACCACAGGAGTTCCTACATCATCACAGTCAAATGTATCTTTGTCAATACTAAGAGATATGTCATTAAAGCATCCTCCCGCACTTCCGCCATCAACATCTTCAGCAATAATAGAAGCCATGCCATCCTCATCCAGGTAAATAGTTATATCCATTGGTACACACATAAGCATAGTTCCATCTTCTACAAACACACTCACTTCACAGGTGGATGTATTGCCTGAGTTGTCAGTCACAGTGTAAATTACAGTGTTTTCACCCAGATCATCGCAAGTAAACAGTATTTTGCTCAATGTACTATCCACAATAAATCCGCATGGGTCAAAGCTGCCCGCATCAATATCCAATGGAGAAATAATAACCTCATTGTTCTCTGCTATTGTGATAGTAATATCCATCACTTCACAAATAGGCGCTATGTTATCTACTACAGTGACCATTGCTTCACAGTCAGTTGTGTTTCCGCTATTATCTGTCAAGGTTAATACTACCTCAATTGTATTACCGCTGTCTGTACAGTCAAAGGTATCACGGTCCAAAGAGAAATCTACAATTAAACCACAAGGGTCAAAGCTGCCGTCATTAATCATTTCAGGAGTAATCACAGTAATCCCAGAAGTATCCACATTAATAGTAATGTCTCTTACAACACAAATAGGTGCAATGGTATCAACTACAGTAATGATGGCTTCACAAGAGGAACTATTACCACTTTCGTCAAAAACGGTCAATGTCACTAAATTGTCTCCAATGTCATCACAATCAAATTTGCTCTTACTGATATCCAAAGAGTCAATTACTCCACACAAATCAAAGCTGCCACCGTCAATTTCGGCCGCTTCTACAACCACCATCCCCATCTCATCGAGAGTCACAGTGATATCCTGGGGTATACACACCGGAGGAGTTCCGTCCAGGACTGTTACCTTTAAAGTATCAGAGGCCTGATTTCCACAGTCATCGGTCGCGGTAAAAATCACTTCAGTTACCCCTATCGGATATATGTCATTGGCGTCAGGTCCATTGCCATTATAAGAATTGGTAATTATTACCCCGGAATTGCAAGTACTTATTGAACTTGCCAATGCCAGGTTGGTTGCTTCTGCCTCACATGTCTCATCCGATGTCATTAAAGTGATGTCGTCAGGGATGGTTAATGATGGAGGCAACAAATTAAATACATTGATATTTTGCATGGAAGTGCAAATGATAGGATTCGGGCCACAATTGAACTGGACCGTCCATGTCCGCCGTATGAAAGTACACATTGGGTTGGGATACATTCCTACCATTTCGTCCACAAATGAAATTTCGAAATCCATACAAATACAATCAGGATCCACTATGGGCATACTTCCCAGGCTTTCCGGACTATAATCAGTGATACAATCTGATACTACAATATTAGGGGGAAACATGACACAATCACAGGGATCTTCGCAAAAGTCTACATCATTATTATCCTGAACATCAACTTCAACAAATATGATTTCTATATTTCCAAAAATATCGATGATATAAATAGGAATAACATTGAGACCTAAACTGAAACAATCAAAGCACAACTCTGTAACTATGGAATCAGGAGAAAAACTGAATTCAAAATCAACATCACAAGGATGATAGGATTTAACATCAAACTCATGTGCCCATAAACAAGCCATTTCTGTATCTATATTTCCATCTCCCGACAAATCCATCGGACTCAACGCTATTGCTATGCGATTGATCAAAATACCTTTGGGTCCGATGCAAGGATTGATGATCAGAGTTTGTTCTGCTATAACACTATTCCCACAAAGGTCATAAAACAACCAGGTTAACAGGTGTTCACCTACTGGAAAATCATCGGTGACAGATGCCTCACTTCCTGTACCTTTATATTCAATATCTGTATTCCCTTCTTTAAATAGATCAACCCATAAATTCCATTTCAACTCATTTAAAGGTGTACAATCATCTGTTGCTGACTGCTCGAGAGTGACTCGTCCTTCTTCGCATGTAGTTGCGCAAATTTCCACAGTTTCCAGACTCCCTGTAATTTCGGGTGCAATGTTATTAGAAATCTTAATCACCTGGAAATGGTGCCACTTTCGTGCATCTCCTGCCCTGTCCAACTGGCACCAATCAATTACAGTCCATTTCCGCAATATTTTAAAACAAGATATGTCAGTACCTGACGAATAAAATCGCTCATCATGATATGTCATTCCCACCAGATCGCAGGGTCCGAATTCAAGAATTGGAAACCCATAACCTTCAGGCAATTGTCCTGGCTCAACATCTTCAAAACCACAAAGATCATGAGATTCAAAATCCAGTGGCCAATTGTCCGGATCCATTTCAAAAGGATTGGGATTGATCACATCAATTCTTTGCTGCGCACTAGCTTCTCCCTTGGAGTTTTTAGCAGTGAAAGTCCTGAGGATATACCCAAAACCACACTGATCAATATAATCAATGGCTGATTCTTCCCACTCAGCATCACAAATACCTGCCACTTCAGGTGTGCCGAAACGACTTAAATCTTCCAAATCATAGGGTTCATGACAGAACATAACCGTATCTGCTGGTGGTACGATTTCAGGCAGACTGTTTTCCTGCACCTTAACCTCCACCCAGCAAAGATTGGAATTCCCTGCTTTATCCCATACCCGTACTTCTACTATTACCGTACTTCCTGCATCAGCGCAGCAAAATTCTACAAAAGCATTAAATTCAGAGCCATCAAACTTACTTTCACTGGAACAAGGTATGCCATCATCTTTTCGTCTTGCCTCAAAATAATCCAGTTCACATTCATCGAAACTTCCATTATCAAAAACAAAAGACGGAACTTTTACATAGCCTGAATCGCCGAGACTTACAACACTTTTTAATAAACAAACGGCAACCGGAGGAGTTAAATCCTTAACTTCTATATGAAAAGTATCCGTGGCCACATTTCCACACCAGTCGTACACATAATAAATAATTTCGTTATCCCCTAACGGAAGATGAATACCTACACCTCCATTCTTACCCTGAATAAATCCACCAGGATATAAAATATCGACACTGATTTCTTCGGGGTTACAATCATCAACAGCCTCTATAGAAGGTAAAATATAATATCCTTCGCAAGCATGTGCTATAGTTGAAATCATGTCATCCGGAAGGAGATGGATTATCTCTGGTGGGGTAGTATCTTTTATTTCTATGATCTGAATTTCTTCCCTGAATCTTCCCTGAGAACAATACCACTCCAACACTTTCCATGTCCTGAGGATTTTAGTGTGGCACCCTTTCGGATCAATAATCTCATGATCTTTGTATATAACTATAACATTACAAAGATTTTCAAAATAAGGATATAATGGAGTACCTTCCAACGTGGGGACTCCGGTAACATCCGGGTGTGGGAATCCTGCGTTGTCCGTTTCAAAGTTGTTGCATTCCAAGGCAGAGTTGTCATGTGATGTCCTGTTTTCCGGAAAATCAATATCCCCTACGTTGATTCGCAATACATTAGTGATTTGTTCGCACACTTCCGATTGATTTCCTGAACGATCTACAGCAACAAATCTGCGAATAATTCTATGTGTGTATAATTCATGACAAGGTAGAGCTTCCTTAATTACTTCAATTAAAAATAAATCAGGATTCGGATCACAATTATCGACCACATCGGGAAAACCCAAATCTGCGCCTTCTATACAACTCACATCCCTGTCTACACAATCAATCACTGGAGGATCCTTATCTTCGGCTACAACGTATCCCCAGCAGGTATGACCATTATCCAGGTTGGTAAGAATGGCTTTAATTTCCATTCCCGCATACTCTCCGGATATAAACGGAGAACCCGCTAGAATCTTCCCATCTTTTGTTTCCAGACGAACTTCATAATTGCCGCCATTCACTCCAACACCGATATGCGAAGGTAATACTTCTACCCTGCAATTTTCAACAACGGACAAGAAGATTTTGGAATAACACGCGACAAAAGACTCCTCCCCATAGCGATCATCTGGCAACTCTGAATCGAGAATTGAATTAAAAATTGGTTCTGTTTTTGACAACTTAAATAATGAAGATTCATTTTTAAGTGACATGGATGTAAATCCTCCTGCAATGAGAACACCCATCAAGGCAATACCGATAATAATGCCTTTCGACTTGTTTCCGGTTGGCTGGTTCATAAAATCTGTGTGTAAGTGGTTACTAAATACATCTACTTCTCTATGCAGTTTACACTGCCCACAACACTACTATCGGATCTCAGGAAAGTTAAACGTGAATAAATTTTTTAATTATATTCAAAACAAATATATAAATAAAACCTAAATATGTATATATACATTAAAAAAAAAAATTATTTATATAAAATATAATATGTAAAATGGATTTCCCAGGAGTGTGGTTGAAAAAAAATAAAGAGAAAATGCTTATAAAAAAGCATCAATGGATTTTTTCCGGCGCCATTGAAAAAATTGATAAAAATGTACAATCCGGATATGTAGTGTGTGTATTTGATTATTCAAATCAACCTTTATGTACTGCTTTTTATCATGATTCCAATATATCGCTCAGAGTGATTTCGTTTACTTGCAATGCCCCGGACGCAGAGTTTTGGTATAATAGGATTTACGATGCCTGTATTTTAAGACAGGCATTCGGCCTTCCGGGTAAACTAACCAATGCATATCGATTGTTTCATGGTGAAGGAGATCAAATATCCGGTTTGATTATTGATATTTACCATGTAGTAGCTGTAATACAAACCCACCATGATGGATTCCAGCCCTATATTCATTTCATCTGTGAAGCATTATTAAAAGTTTTTCAAGATAAAATTCAAATAATTCTTCATCGGGATGAATCACTTTCAGGAAACCAACGTGCTGAAAGCAGCAGAATCTTATATAATAGTAGCAGTGTCCCCAAGCCTTCGGTAATTATCTCAGAAAATGGGTATTCATTTGAGGTGGATTTCATGAGGGGACAAAAAACCGGATTTTTCCTGGATCAAAGAGACAATAGAGTCATTTCAGAAAACCTTGCCAAAGGAAGAAATGTGTTGAATTGCTTTTGCTTCACCGGAGGTTTTTCAATTTATGCCGGAGGGGGGGGTGCCACGTCGGTAACTTCCATTGATGTTTCTCAGTCTGCTTTGCAATTTTTAAACAATAATATTGAAATCAATAAAGCTCGAACACAAGCGCATTTTGAAACTTTGAAAGCGGATGTAATGGAATTTTTGAAATTTGTTAAACCGGGACAATACGACATGATGATTGTAGATCCACCTGCTTTTGCCAAAACTTTATCCAGGAGGCACAATGCCATTATGGCTTATAAAAGATTAAATAGCATGGCTATTTCAAAAATCAAAAAAGGAGGTATAATTCTGACCTTTTCCTGTTCTCAGGTAGTGGATACAGCACTTTTTACACACACAATTACTGCTGCCGCCATGGAAAGCGGCAGGGAAGTAAGAATCGCGGGAAGATTATCTCAGGCTCCTGATCATCCCGTCAATATTTTCCATCAAGAGACTTTGTATTTGAAAGGCCTGCTCTTGTATGTGACCCATTAAAGTAGAATCATCAAACATTGGCTCATTTCAAATTTATTTTTTTATACCTCAATTTGAATCATTCTCCGTACGCTTCATGTTATTATATTATATAACATTTCAAATGGTTTTATTTATTGAAATCATAATCCATCCCAATGGCTCCCTATTCATTATCTAATGCAGTTCTTTATTCTCACCCATTAAATTATTAAGATATGAAAACCAATCCGAGAGAAATTCTAATTTTTTACAATCCGACATCCAGTTTGGATAAGAAAACACTTGCCTATGCACGCACAGTCAGCCCCCATGTGCGTTTTATTACACATGACAATAATCCCAGTACAACGACCGCATGGAAATATATGTTGAAATCAATGAATCTGCATCCCAAAAAATTATTGAATAAAGCAGAACCCGAATACCAAAGCAAACTGAGAGGGAAGGAATATGACCATGAGGGCTGGTTGAATATATTGATAAATAATCCCCATTTGATTAAAGCTCCTATAGCCATCAAAGGAAATACAGTCATGTTGATCGAGAATCCTACTGACATCCTTCGTTTGAAATAAGAAATTAATTTCCGTACCCATTGAGGGGAATAAAAAAAGGGTAGTAGACATACAACCGCCTACTGTAGTTTGTGACTCCGTCAGGATTCGAACCTGAGACCTACTGATTAGAAGTCAGTTGCTCTATCCAGCTGAGCTACGGAGCCTTTATGAAAATTCTCCTTTTTCAAAAGAAGTGCAAAAATATTAAAGTCTGGATATGTAGGCAATAAATTGACAGGAAAAATTCCCAAAGGAATTCTGACAACTGCATTATGGTAATCTTTAAATGAAAGAATGTATATTGCTTCAAAAATATTCCCATTTCCATGGAAATTATTGTGGACAAAGTGAATATGGATCCAACATGGAAGAATGAATTAATCCAGGAGTTCAAAAAACCTTATTTTTCAACTATTAAGTCCCTCCTCACCCATGAAAAAAAGAATGGTAAAATTCTTTATCCTCCTGGATCTCAAATTTTTAATGCCTTTAATTTAACTCCTTTTGACCGGGTGAAAGTGGTTATATTGGGTCAGGATCCTTATCACGGTCCGGGAGAAGCTATGGGTTTGAGCTTTTCTGTTCCAACAGGAATCAGGATACCGCCTTCTCTTATTAATATATTCAAAGAAATACATTCAGATTGCGGTTTTCAAATTCCCAAACATGGCGATCTGACTTATTGGGCAACACAGGGCGTACTCCTCCTCAATGCCATGCTGACGGTAGAGCATAAAAAACCCGGAAGCCACCAACATATAGGCTGGCAAAGATTTACAGACACTGTCATTTCAAAACTTTCTCAAAAAAGAACAGGTTTGGTATTCCTGTTGTGGGGCAATTTTGCAAAAAATAAGGGCATTATGATCGATCGTAAAAAACATCTGGTGTTAGAGGCAGCACACCCTTCTCCCCTTGCGAGAGGAGCATTTTTTGGATGCAGGCATTTCTCTAAAACCAATGAATATTTGACACAACAAGGACTGGAAGCCATCGATTGGCAAATACCTGACAATTTGAAATAAAAAATTAATTCCCTATCAATTAAACTGAAGAACACATGACACCTTATCAAAAATGGACCCTTATATCAGTATCTTCAGGAGTATTAGCAGTCATTTTAGGGGCTTTCGGGGCTCATTCACTTAAACCCCTACTGTCTCCTGAGCAGGTGGAATCATTTCACACTGCGAGCTTCTACCATTTTATTCACACCATTGTTCTTCTGATCATAGCCATAACCATGAAGAATAATATCCATCCATACTTGCGATGGGCGGCTATTTTAATTTTCACAGGGATCGTTTTCTTTTCCGGATCTCTATATTTGCTGGCTAGCCGCGATGTGTTGCAAATGCCCTCCTGGGGACTTTTTGGTCTGATTACACCTGCGGGGGGTTTATTCCTTATTGTCGGCTGGATGTTTTTTGGACTATCTGTGTGGAAAACCACCAACACTATGGTAAAGTAAATAGTACTCTTTCTTGAGTTTGACACGATTATGAGATAAAGTATTGATATACAGCGTCATGCCATCTTTATTTTCCTTTTAAAATAGATTAAACATTGTTAAATAAATGTTAAAATATCTAATTTTTTTCTTTTTTTCTTTTTTTCTTTAATAAAAATTTTATTCAGATAAATAACATGTATTATTTGGCTTATTTTATAATATAAAATTTTGTTAACATGAAAAAATTTAGTAAATTTTTAACCGTGTCAGGTATTGTTTTAATCTTGCTTTTGGGAGTTGAAAGCATTTTCTCAGACTGTGTAACTGTAGGAAATTGTGATATTTGTACAATTAATGGAGATTTTCATCCAACAGACGGGACTGCATGTTTGGTTGGTAGTTCCGGTTGTTATACAGTTACCAGATTTTGTCACAATGAATAAATTGTTTTTTTTTTGTTTTTTTTCGGGTGTATTATTACAGAAAAGGAGTCATTATCAATAGAAAGGAATAGTATACCTTTTTGGGAACCATGTGATAGTATTATATTTGATTTGGAGCAATATACTCCTTCGGATGTATCCTATATAGAAGAAGTATTTGTGGATGATGTTTGGTATTTTATTTTGCTCAATACACCAAATAACAGTCTGGATATATATAATGATCATGGTGTTTTCAACAGAAGAATTGAAATTCCAAGAGAGGGATTGGGAAGTATACTTTCAATAACTTCTTTTCATTTCGTGAATAAAGATTCAATTTTCGTATTTCCTAAAGGTGAAATTTATAATGCTTTGCTATTGAATTGGGAAGGAGACGTAGTTGACTACTCATTATTTAAAATTCCTGAAACCGGGTCTCTTTTCAACCATCTTTCAATCCAAAGTTCAAAAATTATCAAAGACGGGAACAAATTGTACTTCATTCATACTCCTTTGGGCTTGGCGTATAAAAAAGGTTTTTTTTCTCATGAATACTATTCTGAGTACTGTTTTGACTTGAAAAATAAAACCTTTGAACCTGTACTCCATACCGGTTGGCCTGATGAATATAAGAAAGAGCTACAGAATAAGATAGTGTTAGTACCCAACAGAACGAGGACACATGATGGAAAGCGGTTACTTTCTTTTGCCAATTTGGATTCTGTGATCATTTATGATGATGAGAAGATCATTAAGAGAGAATACTTTAGCCGGCCATTTATCAATAAAAAACCCCGTTATGGAGTCAGGCAAAATGAAGATTATGCGAATTTAATGGAATCGTATTTTTATTACACCTTGGTTACAGGTTATCCCGGATCTGGTAAATATTATAGGTTTTTTAAATTTCCATATTTCGGTTATTCGACATCTTATAAAGAATATGAAAGGCAACACATATTTTTGTCTGAAATGGGTGTGCTCGTAACCGATGTTGATTTTAATGATGTACAAGTGAAAAGGTTGCCGGCATTAAAATACAATCATACTCCCTTTGCTGGAAGGAATGGTTTGTATGTCACTGCTAATCCTTATTATATCAATCAAGATGAAGAATATGAAATTGTGTTGTATATATTTCAATAAATGTGTTTGTATCACTATTTCATTGTGTTTGTTTTTTTCATGTAATCGCCAACACCAGAAGTTACCTGATTTTTTACAAGGGTGTAAAGAAATTTTTGATTGTAAAAGCCGATATTTGCTACTGGTTAATACGGATTTATGTACGTCATGCCATGTGGACTTTCTGTACAAAATGTCAAAGGGTATATATGTTGATGAAATGTGCAGGTATATTGTTGCGAAGGATCAAGTGAAATTGGGTATTTTTAAGAAGAATTTTGATCCGGCATGGAATCTGTATGAAACGTGCCAGTTAGATTTTATGCCGGATTTAAATCCGTCTGAAGCTGTTCAGTTGTACGGGAAAGGGAAATCCAATCGATGGAAAAGGATTCCGGACTACTATACCATATTGCCTTCATTCTAAAAACTACTGCATGGCATATTAATTATAATATGATTACGAGCACTGAAATATCAGATTTCTTATTTTATTTTTTGATTTCGATATTATGTTTAGCATGTAAAGAAAATGTAGTGTTTCGACATGATCCAAATTTGGATCCAATCATTGAGATAGACACCTTTATTTTGGATATTAATTTACCCAAGTTTGCACGTCCTATTTATCTGGACAATGATGATTTGATTTTTTTAAATTACGACTCACAGCATGAAAATGAATTTCATAACTTTTTATATTGGTGTAAAATGCCAGCGAACTGCCAGCCTATAGTCCCGGCTTTAAACTACTCTTTGATTGATAAAGTATTTTCAGTAACTATGTACAATCATCAAATTGGTATTGCATCCTTCAAAAATGATTTAGTATGGATAGATGGGCAAAATAATCAAAGCAAATTTAAGTTAGAATACCTTTCACCTGAAATAAAAAGCGGTATAGCATACAGCATAGATTTATATTCATCAAATAACTTTATTGCTATGAATAAAAATAAGTTAGTTATACCTTTGAATCTGTCCATAAAAGAAGAAAGAAAGCATATCCCGCCTAAACAGATTGTTTTATTTGATAATGGAAAACATATAAAAACCCTTTCATCAGGTAAACCAATTCTACTTCCTGAAATGGATGGTGGAATGTCTTTTACTTACAAAAATATTCACTATTTCTTAGATCATTCTGATAGTCATGTTTTTATTTTATGGCAAGGAGACAATGGATTAACCATATATGATGATGTTTCGGGAGATATTCAAAGATTTTCTCATCAACAACTTTTTAGATACCTTCATCCATTCAATGATTATAACATTTTGTTAAGTCAGGAAAGAATTTTGGATCTAAGAGGCAATTATCCCGAAGTTTATATTCTGAAGCAAACCGAAGATGGATGTAGCTTTATATATGTATTCAATGTTCAGGAGAGAACTTATGGATTTAAAAATATTGAAGGTTTAAATGGTAATTGGCTGCGTGTGCCATCTAAAGATCGACATTTTTGTGGTTATAACATGAGTTTAAAGGAATTTTATAATATACAATTGAAAACTTTAAATTCGAGTAAGGAATCAGCAAAGTAAATTTTTTAAATGTTTCTGTTTTTTACATTTATGTTATTGAGTCCACTCCGACCCCCCTTTCTATTAGGAATAGCTGCAAAATCCAATATCTTCGTTATAAGAAAAAATCGTTCCTCATCCCCACCCCCAAAACGTTGGGGTGTTACTGCTACATCTGGAGCATATCTTTACTTATGCCACAATCATGAATATTTCGATCATTTACAAAACAAAACGGGTTTTTATTGTGGACGCTATATTGAAAATTAAAAATTTTTCAATGAAAAAGTTGAATCCCACTTAAAAAATAATAAACTATTTGAAAAAATGCACCAATTCTAAAACGGTCTATTGATTCTATATTTTCGCTACGCAAAGAAATTTTTTTCTGTTAATAATATAACAAACCTTCCTGTGGAAATTCAATGATTTCCTTGACATCTGACTGCATTTTACAAGCATCATCTATTAGTTTAAATGCTTTATAAATTTTTCGTAACTACTCAAATGTTACCAGGAACCCATAAAATTTTATCATCATTTTAGTTTTCTTTCAATTAAATCTATGTTTTTTGAATGTGCGAATACAATTCAAAATGACCACCTATATTAATTTATCCTTCATCTTAATTTTATGGGTATATCTAGACTCAATTAATCACTTAAAAAACACTATGCCGGAACAATCCGAATTACTCAGCTCCTTGAATAGGATAGGTTCTTTTTCCTGTACCGGATGTGTTTGTACACTTCGCCTACCCAAAGGATCAACGAAGCAAGAAGGGCAAGAATGAAAAATTCGAAAAACGAAATGGCTTCAAACCGGAATAATCGTTCAAAAAAAGGAAGTTCAATGATTAACACCTGGAAGGTTTCGGATACCAGAATGGCTAAATTGATAGTAACCAACCGAGCAACTACACCTGTCCATTCCGCAGGCACCTCTGTTGATATCCACGCAACAGTTCTTCGATCCTGTTGATGGGGTAACCCGGTAATTTTTCCAATGTCTCCTCTATCCATATTGCTGGGTTGATTCCTTTC
>DAOLDB010000001.1:0-199427 GCA_035327565.1 Saprospiraceae bacterium | reverse complement strand
GAGGTTACTCATATTGAACTCCTTCGGAGTTGTCAGTTGGGAGTTATCCTTACCCACCGGTTTCACCGGAGGTTACTCATATTAAACTCCTTCGGAGTCAATGTGTTTGGCTTGCGATTTAATGGAGGTTACTCATATTGAACTCCTTCAGAGTAAATGATTGGAGGTTACGTATTTTACCGGTATGTCCGGGGGTTATTTACATTGAACTCCTTCGGAGTAAATGTGTTTTGCTTACGATTTAATTCGGCTTCACCGGGGGTTACTCATATTCAATTTCTACGTGAATTGCCGGCTGGGTGTTGCACTTTTCAGCGTTTTCAATGGGCAGCATAAAATGAGCAAGGATTGAGATAAAGGCCGGGAATATGTAATCTATTTTCCTCAAGATAAATCTGGAGTCAATCGAAATTCTTGTGCCGATACAAAATCTGGAGGCAATAGAAAAATCCAACAGGTGGGTGCTGGTATTTGTAAAGGAATAGATTTTAGGCAAGGAAAATGTAAAAATATCTATGTGCTGAATGTTTCATTTTATTGAA
Organism: Saprospiraceae bacterium; assembly: GCA_035327565.1. Classification (GTDB taxonomy): domain Bacteria; phylum Bacteroidota; class Bacteroidia; order Chitinophagales; family Saprospiraceae; genus JABDLO01. The sequence goes on along the minus strand of DAOLDB010000001.1, from coordinate 198,885 downwards.
TAATATCAATGAATTACGCATATAAAAAAAAATATATAAAAAAAGTCTTAAAAAACACATACATACATATTATATATTATATATATTTGTTTACAATTCGTGATTTGGTTTATCCAAATTCTTAAAGAAAGCTACAACCTACCTTTTTCCGGTCATGTTCTTTCCGGAGTTTTGAGATGATAATAGAAATGGTAAGATTATACCACTCCTGCTGGAGTGTATAATAATATGATTGCAATTCGACTGAGGCGCCTACGGTGTCTGAGTCCTTTTAGTATGTAAAAATTTATCACTAAAAACTTGGATCTCATGAAGAAAGCGAATTTTACTTTGAAATCAGTATGGAAAAGACGATGGTCAATGGGGTTGGCCTCTCTCTTTTTTGTATTGTTGGGGTACAGCTCTGTGCATGCACAATGTACTCTGATTTGTGTTGGAAGCTATAATGTAGGTTTTGACGATACAGTGGAAGACTGTGTCATTATGTTAATGGCGGCCGATTTGGTTCATAATGTAACCAGTACCTGTTCAACTCCAGTAGAGGACCTCGAGGTTCATATCCTGGACAAGCATGGCAATCTGTTGAATACAGAGGGAAAGATCTTCTATGATCAGATCGGTACACCTTTGAAGTACAGTATATATGATGCCACCAGTGGCAACTCCTGCTGGGGTTGGCTCAACCTGGAGGACAAAACAGCCCCCACGTTAGAATGTCCGGAGGACATGTTTGTTCGATGCTATGATGATATTGACGACATGGTCAGAGAAGGTCTTGATCCGGATGATTGTGATTTTGATAATATCACTCTTCAATTACTCAATGAAACTATCTTGAATAACAATTGTAACAGGGGTTGGAATTCAGATATTTTAATGAGGATAGTCAGAGTATACAGGGCAGTAGATAGCCATGGAAATGCATCCCCTCCATGTACATTGACCATTTGGGTACAGACGATTGAAGATCTTGACGATATAAATTTTCCACAGAATTATTTAAAAATTGATGGGGATGCACTGAAATGCGACGCTGGATTTCCATTAGACAAATATGGCAATCCTTCTCCATTAGATCAGAATGGAAACGAAGGTACTGGAGTACCTTATATACAAGTGAACGGAGACATTATTCAGCTTTATCCCAATGACAAGGACTTTTGTAACCTGATTGTGGATTATAAGGATGATGTTGTAAAAAATGATTGTGTCACCAAGATCATGAGGCTATGGACAGTGATCGAATGGTCATGTATGTCTCCACAGCGAACACGGACCTGGCTACAAGTGATAGAGATCGTTGATGATAATGCACCCACCATCCATACACCCAATGACTTTACGGCTACCACCAGTCCACATGGTTGTTATGCCAATGTATTCTTTCCAGCGCCGGTGGTAAATGATCCATGCAACAGTCCGGTTACCACTACTTTAACGGTAGAGGGGGAGATTCCTTCTTTCGTTAATCCGTTTAATGGAGGATTTGTCAAACTGGGGGTTGGAGAGAACTTATTGATTATCACAGCGCGAGATAAGTGTGGTAATGCACGTATGGATACTACCACAGTAACTGTGGTGGATAAGACTCCTCCGGTAGCGGTATGTAAAACCTATACTACAGTATCCATCTCAGTGGACGGAGTAGCCAAAGTACCCGCACATGTCTTTGATAATGGCAGCCATGACGAATGTAAGCTCAATGGAATGAAAGTAAGAAGAATGGATGGAGGTGGAGATTGTGAAATTCCAGGAAAGGAATTCGACCCTGCTGTGTTCAATGATTTTGTATTATTCTGTTGTTCTGATATAGGGAAGGAAGTGATGGTTATTTTCAGAGTCTATGACAAAGCCGGAAACTTTAATGATTGTATGGTTATTGTTGAAGTACAGGATAAGATACCCCCTTCCCTGGTTTGTCCACCTCATTTGGATATATCTTGTTTATATGACTTTGCAGACTTCAATGAGTTTGGAACTGTCAAAAATAAGCAAAGTGAAATTCAACCTATAAAAGCTCCTTTTGGTCAGGGTGGTGTTCTCGATTTTGTTGGAAACATCAATCAATATACCGATGGATTTGCTACCGATAATTGCGATGTAGATATAACACAAAGAATCGAAGGTGTATTGGATCAATGTGGTTTGGGTACATTGACAAGGTGGTTTATAGCTACTGATCCGGCTGGAAATAAAGACAGTTGTTACCAATTGTTACATTTTATTTTGGAAGATCCGGTATCTAAAGAGGATATTGATTTTCCCGAAGATGTAGAAATTGAAGGTTGTTTTGATCCGGAAGGACCCGATTTTGGGCCTGATGTTCTAGGTTATCCGAAATTGCCGGAACATGCTTGTGCATTACTTGGTGTTTCATATAAGGATGAAGTATTTCCATTCAATAATTCTAATGGTGATGCCTGTTTTAAAATCTTAAGGAACTGGAAGGTCATTGACTGGTGTCAAAAGGAATCTGTTAATGGTCACCACAATTCAGTAGCTTTTAAAACTTACTCAAAACAGCAAGTAATAAAAGTATTTAATAAAGTAGCACCTACCATTCTCGGAGATTTTGACAGAATAGAAGTTTGTTTCATAGAGCCTGTCTGTGCATTTGGAGAAATTAATTTATCAGCCACTGCTACAGATGATTGTACACAAACGCTCAGAGCAACCTACAGAATAGACCTGGATAATAATGGTACTTATGATCAGACTCATACTACTATGAGTAATACCATCGAGGTGATGGGTGTATACCCTGCCGGATCGCACCGCATATTGTTTACATTTGAAGATTTCTGTGGCAATCGCACCAGCGTAGAGCAATTGTTTGATATAGTCAATTGCAAGCCTCCTACCCCGGTATGTTATGATGGTTTGGCGGTAGATCTGATGGAGGTGGAAGATGGCGGAATGGTTGAACTTTGGGCATCCGATTTTGATGCAAAAAGTTTCCATGTATGTGGATATGATGTGATCATATCATTTAGTCAGGACACATCCGACAAAGTAAAAATATTTACTTGTGATGATGTAGGATTGAATGATGTTCCGATTTATGCCTCTATTGTAACTCCCGGAGGTCAGATATACCAGGATTACTGTATAGCCAGATTAGATGTTCAGGATAATATGGAAGTATGTCCAGTGGGTCCGGGAGCTCCCAGAGTTGTAGTAAGGGGAGTCATTGCCACCGAAGATGAAAGAAGAGTTGAAAATGTGAAAGTTTCATTGATGGGCAGTGAAATGCCGGATGCTTTAACAGGGGATATGGGAACATATGCTTTCCCTGAAATGCCTGTAGGGGGTAAGTACCAGGTGATGCCACAGAAAAAGGAAGAGCATCTGAACGGAGTTTCGACTTTGGATCTCGTATTGATACAAAGGCACGTTTTAGGCATCAGCAGTCTGGATACACCATATAAGTTGATCGCTGCCGATATCAACAATGATAAAGTGATATCTTCTACGGATATCATCGAACTGAGAAAGAACATCCTTGGAATTTATAAGGAATTCCGCTCCAACTCATCATGGAGATTTGTAGACAAGGAGTTTCAATTTGAAACATTACAGGATGCCTTGCAAGGCGGTTTACCTGAAATGTATTCCATTGACAATCTGCAATCCTCAATGGATGTAAATATTATCGGGATTAAGATCGGTGATGTTAGCGGTGATGTGCATGCTAACCGAAGAGATCGTGACAATAGCAGGAGTCATCAAGCTATTGCTCTGAAGACTACTTCACTACCTTATCAGGCCGGTGACCGGTTGTCACTACCATTTTCAATGAATGATTTGGAGGAGGTGGCAGGATTCCAGGTAGCACTTTATATCCATTCATCTTTGGATATTATTGGAATTGAAGCGAAAGACATTCCTTGGACTTCGGAGAATTACCATTTTGATGAAGAATCCAGAATTCTGGCTATTAGCTGGAATGATCCTCAAGGCAGAAATCTGCATACATCCAACAGTTCTTTCGTGTTGAATTTATTGGCACGCACTTCCGGACATACACGATCTGACATACGAATAGATCAGCAAATATTGAATGCAGAAGTATATGATAAACAACATCAGACTTATGTTTTGAGCCTGATTGCTGAGGAGGAATTGGCAGGCATATTCCAGTTATATCAGAATACACCTAACCCATTCAACACAGAGACTGAAATTCGATTTGTTCTTCCTGAAGACTTGCATGTCGTATTGACCGTTTTTGACGTAACCGGAAGGAGGGTGCATCAGCAACGCGGTGAATATAATGCAGGATTGAATACCATTCGGTTGAATAAATCCGATATGCATTCCAGTGGAGTGCTCTACTATCAGATTGAAGCCGGAAGCTATTCAGTAACCAAAAAGATGGTTGTCATTCAATAGAGAAGAGTTTTGGTTAATAATAAAGAGAAAGGCGGATCGTCCCCTGCTTTAGGTGGTGATTCCCTTTCTTTTAAGAAAAAGAAAGAAAGGTTCAACGAGGTGTTTGCCAAAAAACAAGGTTAGTCTTTCTTCAAGATACGTTACTGTATTTGGGATAGGACCTTCTCTGATTACATAGAGAGGGTCTTTTTTATTCGCCTGTTCTCTTGAAAAAGAAATCTTTGAGATGAATAAGTTTTTAGATTATAAAACAACTCATTTGTGCTGAATAGCTAATTAGTTCCAAACAGATATTGCGATGCGTGGTTATTAATATTTTACACTTTCAAGGTATTAACTATGTAGAAACCTTTAATTATATTTCGAAGTTAATTTATATTACCCATTTCATATTTCACCAGGGTTTCAAAATTTTTTTAACGGATTTTATTTACATATTTTCATGGTAAAAGGGCGAATCATGGCAGTGGATTACGGGTCAAAAAGAACGGGGTTGGCGGTGACTGATCCCCTGCAAATTATTGCCGGAGGTTTGCCAACTATTTTGACCCGGGATTTTCGTTCTTTTCTGGACAAATATCTTCAGGAGGAGAATGTTGTACAAATTGTTTTTGGTAAACCTGTTCATATGGATGGTACACCTACTGCATTGTGGAAAGAAATTTTAAATCAGGCGGAATGGATCAGGAAGAAATTTCCGGACATAGAAATTGAATTTACGGATGAAAGTTTTACTTCCAAAGATGCAACCCGGATTATGGTACAGGCACAAGTGAGAAAAAAGCACAGAAAAGACAAAAAGAATGTAGATAAAATCAGTGCTGTATTAATTTTGCAAAATTTTCTAGGACATATTTAATTATGATATTACCCATTTACGCTTACGGTCAACCGGTTTTGAAAAAACAGGCGCAACCTGTTGATCGTGATTATCCTGAATTGAAAGAATTGATTAACGACATGTGGGAAACCATGTATCATGCACAGGGAGTAGGATTAGCTGCTCCTCAGATTGGCTTGTCTATCCGGCTCTTTATAGTAGATACCACACAATTGATGGAGGAAGAGAACCAGGAGGAAGGAATTAAAAAAGTGTTTATCAATGCCGAAAAAGTGGAAGAAACAGGAGAGGTATGGACCTATGAAGAAGGGTGTCTTTCCATTCCAAAAATACGTGGTGATGTGGATAGACATGATACCATCACGCTCAGATATTGCGATGAAAATTTCAATAAGAAAACAGAAACCTTTAAGGATATCCATGCCAGGGTCATTCAACATGAGTATGATCATTTAGAGGGAAAGCTTTTTGTTGAAAAATTGAAACCTTTAAAAAAGCAATTGATTAAAAGAAGGCTGGATGCGATTAAGAAGGGTCAGGTTGATGTAGATTACAGAATGAAATTTACAATGTAGATCTTGATTTAAAGTGTTATTTTCTACCAAAATCTGCGGGAATCTCTCCCCATTCTTCGGTTTTCCATTTGAGAATTGGATTCCTATGGGTATAATTATGCAACCACAAAACTGCCCGTTCCAGATATTGAAACAACTGGACATTTTTTGAAGTACGTGGTAGCTTTGTTTTGGGATTTTTATTTTTGACCCACGCCATGGCTGTTTTGCTGTCCGTATAAATGACAGTTTTGAGATTTTTTTGACGTTCGAATAATGCCAATGCATGGACAATGGCCAAAAATTCTCCGATATTGTTGGTGCCTTCCTCCATTGGACCCACATGGAATAATTCTTTTCCAGTAAACGTTTCTACTCCACGGTATTCCATGATTCCGGGGTTTCCGCTGCATGCGGCATCCACACAAACCGAATCCTTAATAATCTCTTTTATGCTGTCTAATGCGATTTGTGGTTGTGCAGGGTAACTTGAAAGACCGTAATTCATATATTCCTCGGGCAACCCTGATAATGCTTCTTTTGCTTCTTCAAGGGTTGAAAATGATTTGTGTTTGGCTCCAGGGTAATTCTTGATCTGCTTCAGCGTTTCTTCCCATGTATAATAGATTCCTGGTTTATGGCCTTCCCAGACTACATAAAATTTCTGTTTCTTATTTTTCACAGTAAGCGGGTTTGTTGATTAAAGGTATGGCATTTATTTGTTGTAAAATTGCAATCAAAAGTAAAACCTTTTGTGCTTTGAAATTATCCATGCGATTAATACAATTAGCTTTATTTACAGCAAAGACCACCAAGAAAAATGCCATAAACGAAATTACCACAAAGACCACAAAGGTAAATATCACAAAGACCACAAAGGAAATTCAAAAGTAAATGGGAAGTTATTAGCCTTATTTAATACTTTGTACTCTCTAAGCAATACTTTGTATTATTGGTGGCAAATTGTTATTATTAATTCAAAGAAATTTCAGAATGATTGACACCCATGCGCATTTGTACCTTGAACATTTTGAAAAAGATATAACAGAAGTCATTGCACGAGCAAGGGACGCGGGTGTAAGGCAGGTCTATTTGCCCAACGTAGATATTTCAACGATTCAGGCAATGAAAGACCTCGTTTCAATAGATCCCGCTTTCTTCTATCCGTTAATGGGCCTGCACCCCTGCTCAGTAAAAGAGCATTGGAGAACACAACTCAGCACCATAGAGAAAGAATTACAAGTGGGGAATTATGTGGGAGTAGGTGAGATTGGAATTGACTTGTATTGGGATTCCACTTTCGAAAAAGAGCAGGAAAAGGCTTATCGTATACAGATAGAATGGGCTGCCGATTTAGAAATACCTTTTGTAGTGCATTCCAGAAACAGTCTGGATCGTACCATTCGTATTGCAGAAGAGATGCAGGACGGCAGATTGAAAGGGATATTCCATTGTTTCAATGGCAGTCCTGAGCAGGCGAAAAGAATTATCGATATAGGTTTATTCATGGGAATAGGTGGCGTAGTCACTTATAAGAACAGTGGTTTGGATCAGGTGGTAGAAAAAATTTCTTTGGACCATTTCGTTTTGGAAACCGATTCTCCATACCTATCACCCGTGCCGTTTCGCGGCAAGCGAAATGAACCGGCATTTCTGAAAAACATTGTTGAAAAAATGGCCCTCATAAAAGGTTTGGATACAAAGTATGTTATTCAAAAGACCACTGAAAATGCATTGCAGTTATTTGGGAAAGCAAAAGCAGAATACCATATATAAATTTTGTTTGCACAATATATGAGCAGGGTTTTGATTTCTATAATTTTAGGATATGAAAAAAGACCTGGCCACGAGTGGTGACTTCCACCGCTGGTGCGGGGATTTTCTGAATATTAAGGGCTCCTAACAGAGTTTTGAAAAATTGACTCTTAACATTTAACCGGGAAAGATCGATATCCGGACTCAGATATACGCTGCTGTATCTTGGAAATTCTAATGGACTTACAGAGAAAGTATGTCCATTTTCCTGCCAGGTATTCCTGAAGCCTCCAAACATATTTGAGGCACCATAGCCAATGGCCAAGTTGATCCAATCCGGAAAAGTATTTTGATGTTGTAAAAAGATTGATTTTATATTCAATGACATCCAGTACGTATGACCATTATAATCCTTAAGCCAGCGCTCTATACCGGATTGACCAAACAATGATCTGGAGCGGTCATAAAGTGAGCTGGTTGCTTGTCCATTTTGGGAGGATATCAATTCCCGGCTGTATGTTTGCGGTGAAATAGAAAATTTAATTCTTATTTTCTGTTCGTCCCATAGTTTCTCCTGACCTATAAAAACGCCAATACCCATGAGGTTAGCGCTGAAGTCAGCTATTGAAAATCCCCATTCTGCTGAAAATCCATCCATTATTTCGATGATTGTCTGAAACAATCCACCGGTAGCCAATGCGACCCATAATGCATCAGATTTTTTCAGGCCAGTCCATTTAGCAATATGGTATCCGTAATCACTTTGAAAATAGGATGCAAATAAATGTCCGGCTTTATCGACATTCCTCCATTCCCTCATGTCATTAAAAAACTGAAAACGGGAACGTGGAAATTGCTTATACCAAGCATGATATAAAGCAATGGAAGCAGAAGAATATCCGACAAAAGCAGTGGCTGACGCCCAATACAAACGATTTGAATCAATGGAGTCGGAGGGCTCGAAAAATGACTTTTTAGTTTCCTGACCCATTATAAAAAAGGGTAAGATCACTAATAACAGAGAATACATCCGACCTAATGACCCATTTAAATCAGGTGTAAAGGTGCAAAATGTCAGGAATTTTCGTTCCTTTAAAAGGCAGTGGATCAGGAATCTCATTTGGATATGTAGCGTATCAACTTTCATTTACATAAATATCTGATAAACGGGGTTGGATCAGGGTTTCTATATTCATGCCAAGGTAGTTTTTATCTAAAATTTATAAATGATTTCTTATTAAGAGAATATACTTTTACATTAGCTTTGGATTTGATGGTTTGATCGGATTTGAATGTAAAATACACAATTGTATGATTTATAAAAATCCCCTGATTTTTCTCACGTTCCTTCTGGCACCACTAATGTTGACCTCACAAGATCTCCATTTTACTCAGTTTCAATTCGCTCCATTGACGATTAATCCTGCTTTAACAGGAGCCTATCACGGGTCTTATCGTATAGGAGGAATTTTTAGGGATCAATACAGAACGGTCGGTGGACAGGGATTTCAAACGTTGGATTTTAATATAGATGCACCGGTATTTCGCGGCATTCGTAAACAGGATTGGATCGGAATCGGTATTGGTATAGATGCATTGGATCAGGCAGGTGGTTTAAGATATAACAGTACATTTTTTCGTTTAAATGGTGCGTATCATCTTTCTTTCAATAAAGAACAAACCCGGATTTTTACATTGGGATTCCAATATAATACGGTGGGAGTATCCATCAGACAACTCTCCACACAAGATACCAGAGGAGGCAATATGGTTTCTGATCCCGATGTGGAAGCATTCAATGCGATGGGTATGGAAGGGAAAGTCAATTCGAATTACAGCGACTATGTTGTAGGCCTTATGTTTAATAGCAAGGGCAAAGACTCCGATTTTAAAATCGGAGTAGCGGGGGCTAGAATTCTTCGACCTCAACTCAGATTGGGCAATTCACTGGAACGATTAGACTTCAGGCTGACGGCATTCGGACAATACACCATGCCAATAACAGACAGAACCTCCTTCACTCCGGGATTCTTGTATCAAAAGATCAGTTCAGCTCAGGAGTTTGTAGTGCAATCCCAAATGGGGTATATGATCCGTCCTGACAAACAAATCAAACTTAATGGTGGTCTTGGATATCGATTGGGCGACGCTCTCCAATTTTTAATGGGTGCGGATATTAAAGATTTGCGTGTAGGCGTTGCATATGATATGAATATTTCCAGCCTTTCACCCGCAAGCCGGACAGTCGGTGGGTTTGAATTGGCAGTGGCTTATTATGGTAAAATTTATAAAAAACCAAAAGTTAAGCCCGTTATCGTTTGTCCACGATTATAATAATAGAGTAAAAATGATGAAATATTTATTTCAGATAGCATTATATAACGGACTGGCTTGGTCCATTTGTCTGAATGCCCAACCCATTACATCTAATACTTATGAAGCCATGCTCGAAACGGCTGACCAGGCATTGGTTGATTACAACTATTTTAATGCCATAGAATGGTATGAAAAAGCATATCAGGAGCAACGGGATCCTAATACGGCATTAGCTATCGCCGATCTTTACAATATTGTCAGAGATTACCGGAGGGCAGAAAGCTGGTACAACCGGATCTTGCGAAGGGATCGTGACAACCAATGGCTTGAAGTGCGTTATGATTATGGAAAAGTGCTCAAAGCTCAGGGCAAATATAAAGAAGCCATAGAGGAGTTTAATCTTCTCATTTCTTTGACCGATGATGAAGAACTCAAAAGTGAAGCGCAATTGGAGTTGGAGGGAATATTAATGATTGAAGAATATCCTGATAACATTGATGTAGTCATTACCTATGCCGGCAATGATATTAATTCAGCCAGTGGAGAGTATTCTCCCTCTTTGTATAGTGATGGAACATTATATTTTGGATCGTTCAATACACGCAGAGAGATTGTCCTGGACGGCACGGAAGATGATTATCATGCGAAAATATTCCGTAGCATGAAAGATGTTCAGGGCAATTACGGCAAACCTCAGGAATTAGGCCAAAATATTAACAGGAAAGGATTTCACAATGCCAACGTATGTTTTACCCCGGATGGAAAGGTCATGTTTTTTACCCGTATCAAATTGGCAGGAAATGAAATTGAAGAATCAAAAATATACAGGGCATATTGGAGAGACAATGATTGGGGGGCAGCAGAAATTGTCCCTTCAGTCAACGGTCCCTGGAATGCAAAGCAACCCGTGGTGGGTGAGCTTTTTGGCAATCAGGTATTATTTTTTGTTTCTGATATGGATGGAGGCTATGGAGGAGATGACATCTATTATTCAACCATTCGTGGAGACGATTTTTCTTCACCTGTTAATTTGGGTCCTGTGATCAACACACATCGCGATGAAGTTACTCCTTTCTATAAGGAGGGAATTTTATATTTCTCTTCTACCGGATTTCCTGGTTTGGGAGGTTTTGATATTTTCTCCAGTGCCTGGGATGGAAGTACATGGAGTACACCGAAAAACCTTGGCCATAATTACAATACCAGTCTTGACGACCTGTATTTTCGTATGAACGAAAGTGGCACTTTAGGATTTTTAATTTCCAACAGGCCGGATAAAGACAAACGCAATCTGAAAGGCCCTACTTGTTGTGACGATATTTATTTTATAACCATCAGAGATTTGGTTATTGATTTACTCGCGTTTGTTGAAGACGATAAGGGCCCGTTGAATGAGGCGACTATGGAAATCCTGGACCTCAGTGTAGAAGGTGGAGTTCCGGATGCAAAATCCAATTCTACCGGCAATAAATTTAATTTTCTATTAGAGTCCGATCATAATTATATTGTAATCACTACCAGGGATGGATATTTCCCTGATACATTTAGTTTTAATACTGTTGGGATTCTGGACGACTATACTGTAAAAAAAACGGTAAAGTTGAAGTCCAAACCGGTGGAAGAAGAGGAAACGGAATTGGCTTATATCAATCAACCCATTCGATTGAGCAATATTTACTATGAATATGATGATGATAAAATCATCCCTGAATCAGAACCCAGTCTGGAATATCTTGCCTCTCTCATGAAAGAACATCCGGACATGATAATTGAACTCTCTTCCCATACCGATAGCAGGGGATTGTCAAATTACAACCAGCAATTGTCACAAAGAAGAGCTGAATCAGCCAGAGTGTGGCTTTTGGATGCTGGTATTGAAGAGGGACGCATCAAGGCAGTAGGATATGGAGAATCCAGAATTATTAATCGTTGTGTGGACGGTGTAAGATGTTCTGAAGAGGAGCACCGATACAACCGGCGGACAGAATTTAAAATTTTGGAAGGCCCCCAAACCATAAAGATCAAAAAATCACTCACAGGAGACAGAAGTAATGAACCCCCTCCTTCAGGCAGTGGAAAATGATGCCCGGATTTACAAGCCGATCATAGATTATCAGAATTGAATATGGCTGAATGCCATTCAAAGCATTCTTTTGTTATGTAGTTTACTCTAAAAACAATGTGTGTATTGCAAATTGCACCATTATTTGTAATATCCTTTACCAAGGGGCTACAGTCCGGGGTAATGTTTTAACTTTCAGCGTTACTTTTAGCGATATTTATGCAGAACCTCAAAAAACAGCGACAAGAGGAATTTATACAAGTATTAATGCACACATAATAATCAGGGATGTCATGGAATGAAGTAATTATTGTTGTTTTAAGTATTTTTTATATCTACTTTGCAATCCGCAATCAACCGGTATGTTTTGTGTTTGGGGCCATTGCCAGCAGTATCTGGGCGTATTATACTTATTTTCATTTGCTACTTTTTTTCGATGCTTTACTTCAGGTTTTCTATGTGATTATGAGTTTTTTGGGGATTTTTCAATGGATCAGAGGAGGGAAAGGAGGTAAGCAACGACACATTTCTACTCTTTCCATACACCAGCATATTGGATGTATCGTGATTGGAATTATCATTTCCCTGTTTTTTGCAGGGATTGTCGTCCATATACTTCCAGTAAGAATGCCGTACCTGGATGCGCTGACAACGGCTTTTTCAATCATGGCTACATTAATGCTTGTATACAGGAAGATCGACAATTGGATGTATTTTGTTGCGGTCAATACAGGATATGTGTATATCTATGTACATAGTCAGTCTCTTGTACTCGCATTGATCATGGTAGTATACCTCACCATGGCCGTGATAGGTTATTACCAGTGGAAAAAGCTAATGAATCCAGAGAATTAACCTATTTAAGTAAGGATTCAAAGCAAATTTTCTTTCTTCATATGCAACCCTAATTTTTACTATTTAAAATTTGTCTAAATAATATTAATCTCTGTGCGGTAATGGACAGTGAAATCACTGAATATGAGAAAGCTTATTATCTTTGCCGCGATTTTATAACCTGATAAAGCGAAAAGAATTGAGAGCTTATACATACAGATCCTTTGTTTTTCTTATAGCTATTATGGGTTTTGGGACGTTGTATGGTCAAAATGCCGGAGGGGGTGGATCCATATTGCTATATTCATTAATAGGGGTGGGGGTGATCTTATTGGTTTGGATATCTCTGTCAGTTACAGATAATCTACTTCAGATTGAGGCTGTAAAACGAGGAGTCGACACACGTAAAAATAATTTTTCCATATATCCACGATTCAATGAATTGTTAAGTAGCCCCACTCCCGGATATTTAAAGGACGGTAAGTTACATCTATTGAAAAAGGGGCATGATATTCTTTTAGCCGGGGAGGCTCCTGCCGACACGGTTCTCTCATTGAGCGCTACCCGCTACGCTGTAAGACCTGTTAATTTTCGAGGCATTGCACCAATTCCTAAATTATTGGTGGAGGAAGGTCAGGAGGTTAAAGCTGGAGATCCAGTCTTTTTTGACAAATCTGACCCTGCTATCCAATATGTAGCTCCGGTAAGTGGAGAAATTGTAGAAGTGAGACGGGGTAGCAAAAGGTCAATTACAGATATAGTAATCCTTGCGGACAAAGAGGTAAGATATAAAGAGTTCAAATCACCTGATATTGAAAAGTGTACCCGTGAGGAATTAGTTAATTTTCTGGCAGAATCCGGATTATGGGTGCATATCAATTCCAGGCCTTTTGATGTAGTACCCAAAAGGGATGATGTGCCCAGAGATGTTTTCATTTCTACCTTTGACACAGCTCCATTGGCAGTCACCGGTGACTTGCTGGTCAAGGGCAAAGAGGAGGCATTTCACAAAGGATTGCATGTTTTGGGTAGATTAACAACCGGGAAGGTATACCTTGGTCTCAGCGCCAATGGGAAGGAAGCGCCTTCGCAGGCTTTTACTCATGCTAAAGGTGTTGAAATTCATTGGTTTAAAGGTCCACACCCTTCAGGAAATGTAGGCGTTCAAATTCATCATATTGCTCCTATAAGAATGGGAGACACGGTTTGGACACTAAAGGTAGAAAGTGTCATTGCGATTGGAGAAATGTTTTTAACCGGTCATTATCAATCTGAAACCATTGTATCCATTTGTGGTGGAATGATGAAAAAGCCACAAATCATACGAACCTATCAGGGTGCGAATATCGGGGATTTACTTAACGGGCAGGATATAAATTTAAATCATTCAAGGTTGATCAGTGGCAATGTATTGACCGGACGGCAGGTTGGAGATGATGACTTTTTAGATATTCATGTTAATAACATAACTGCCATCAAAGAAGGCAATTACCATGAAATGTTCGGATGGCTCTTGCCTATAAAGCCGAGACCTTCCGTATCGAAAACTTTCCCCAATTTCTTGTTCCCTGGGTTTAGATTTGATGCAGATACGAATACACACGGAGAAAGAAGAGCATTTGTGATGACGGGTCAGTATGAAGCGGTACTTCCAATGAACATTTATGTGCAACATGTGATGAAAGCCATCATGACCAATGACTATGAACGTATGGAAGGCTTGGGATTGGTAGAATTGACAGAAGAGGACGTTGCGCTGTGCGAATTTGTGTGCACTTCAAAAATGCCATTACAAAATATTCTGAGACAAGGTTTAGACATGATGCGTGAACAATCGTGATCAGAGATCAATTAATAACAATAAGAATTATATAAACAATAATGGGTCTGTTAGATTTATTCAAAAGAATTGAACCGGACAAAAACAAAAGTCCCTTTCTTCATACTGCTTATGATGCATTTTTCACTTTTGCATTTGCACCCAATTCGGTAACTAAAGGAGGTGTGCATATAAGGGACGGTATCGATTTAAAGAGGACAATGTTTCACGTCGTTATAGCGCTGCAGCTTTGTTATCTTTTCGGCACATATAATATTGGTCATCAACACTTTGTTGCGGCAGGTCAGTATTTTGGCTTTCTTGAAGGGTTTCATCTCAAACTGGCTCATGGACTCATTAAACTGCTTCCCATATTCATCTGGACTCATGTAGTAGGTCTAGGTATAGAGTTTTACTTTGCCGCTAAAAAGGGACATGCAGTGGAGGAAGGATTTTTGGTTTCGGGGGCTTTAATACCTTTAATAATGCCTCCTGATCTTCCCATATGGATTCTATGCATAGCAGTGGCCTTTGCGGTAATTGTGGGAAAAGAAGCCTTTGGAGGTACCGGTATGAATATCTGGAATGTCGCCTTATTGGCGAGAGTTTTTGTGTTTTTTGCATATCCTACTTCCATTTCTGGGGATGAGGTTTGGGTTGCCGGATTTGAAGCGCTCAAAGGGGGTGCGGCCGTAGATTATGGTTGGTGGCATACCGGTTTTTTCAATACGATTTTTGGATGGATGAATTTAGAACCTTTTAATGCCAGTCTGACAGTCGTCGATGGTTATAGCGGGGCTACCCCGTTGGCATTGGCTTATCAGGGAGGCTGGGAAAATGTGACCAATACATATACTGCCACTCAGTTGTGGTGGGGCACCATCCCAGGATCTATTGGTGAAACCAGTAAACCGTTTATCATATTCGGTATATTATTCCTTATTGCTACCGGAATTGCCAGTTGGAGAATTATAGTGGGTACCCTGATAGGGGGATTTGTGATGGGAATGATTCTCAATGTTTGGGGGGCCACTCCATTTATGACGGTACCCTGGTACTATCATGCATATATTGGCAGTTTTTTGTTTGCTGCGGCCTTTATGGCAACCGATCCCGTCACAGCCAGTACTACCCAAACCGGTAAATGGATATATGGTTTTCTCATTGGGTTTATAGGAATTATTGTAAGGGTCATGAATCCTGCCTATCCTGAAGGTTGGATGCTGGCCATCCTGTTTCTTAATACTTTTGCACCATTGATCGATCATTTTGTACTATCTTCTAACATGAAAAAAAGATTGAAAAGTGCCTAATACCAGATACATATACCTGTTTGTTTTTGCTATGACTTCTGTAGTTGCTTTAGCATTGTCATTGCTTTATACCGCTTTAAAGCCTATTCATTTAAAGAATGAAGCCTTATATGCCAAGAGAGCGATATTGGCTGCTTTGGGAGATAAGCTGGACGGAACTCTAGCCACCATGAGCAATGATGATGTCCAATCCATTTTTGATACCCGTATCGAACAATTAGTAGTTGATGTGAACGGTAATATCCTTTCACCGGAAGAGACTGCAGCCAGGGCTTTTGGAGCTACCATTGCTGAGGAAATTGATATGGGAAAGCAGAGAAAGAAGCCAGTGAAAGAAAGAGTTCTACCGGTTTACATATATACAGCAGAGGATGGATCAAAGTATTATATAGTATCCATGAGAGGAAATGGTCTTTGGGATGAAATCTGGGGAAATATTGCTTTGAAAGAAGATCTGAAAACCATAGCGGGCGTTGATTTTGATCATAAGGCCGAAACCCCGGGATTAGGCGCAGAAATCAAAGATAATAAGCAATGGAAGAACCAGTTTATAGGTAAAACGTTATACGATGAAAATCGGAACTTTACTTCTGTTACTGCTGTAAAAGGTGGAGCAAGGAACGATATCAATCAAGTAGATGGAATTTCCGGAGCAACAATTACAGCCGACGGTGTCAATGATATGTTTAAAAATTGGATACCCCTTTATGAATCGTTTTTCTCAAAATTGTAAAATTGATAATTTAAAAATATAATCATATGTCTGAGGTAAAAACTGCGCCCCAGGAAGTTAAAAAACCGGTCTTTCAGTTTGGTAAAAAAGAAAGAGCATTAATCACAGATCCGATCAGTGACAATAATCCCATTACCGTTCAGGTGTTGGGTATTTGTTCTGCTTTGGCGGTAACTACTCTGGTGAGTAAAGCCGTAGTAATGGCTATTGCGGTGGTTTTTGTGATTACATCCGCCAATGTTCTTACTTCTGCTTTAAGAAGGTATATTCCAAAGCAGGTAAGGATGATCGTCCAACTGGTGATAATAGCCTCTTTAGTAACCATTGTGGAGCTTACGCTAAAAGCGATCCATTTTCCTATCTATAAAGAGTTGTCAGTGTTTATAGGTCTGATCATTACCAATTGTATCATCATGGGAAGGTTAGAAGCATTCGCTATGGGCAATGATACTTACCGGTCAGCATTGGATGGCTTGGGCAATGGCATAGGATATGGAATCATTCTGATCATAGTGGCGGTTGTCAGGGAATTTTTTGGCAAAGGAAGTATTATGGATATTATGATTTTTGGACCAGGAGCGGAATATATGATCAATACCAGTGAGATCAGCTGGTTGAGCTGGTATACGCATAATAACCTGATGGTTTTGTTTCCTTCCGCTATGATAGTGATCGGGGTATTGATCTGGATGCACAGGGCCTGGAGACCTAATCTTGTAGATGTTTCATAAAATGTAAGATGTGGTAATTGAGTTATTTTAAAATATAAACCCATGGGAGAATTAATCAATATATTTATAAAATCAGCATTCATTGAGAATCTTGCCCTTGCGTACTTTCTGGGAATGTGTTCTTATCTCGCTGTATCCAAAACCGTTAAAACAGCGTTTGGATTAGGTCTTGCCGTCATTTTTGTGTTGGGTATAACTATGCCAATCAACTGGCTAATCAATGTTTATTTGTTAGGTGAAAATGGGATTTTTAAATTAGATCTGACTTTCCTAAGGTTAATACTCTTCATTGCTGTCATTGCTTCCATGGTACAATTGGTAGAAATGGTCATTGAGAAATTCTCTCCAGCATTATATGCCTCCCTTGGTATATTTCTACCTTTAATTACAGTAAACTGTGCTATTTTGGGAGGATCACTTTTTATGGTTTCCAAAGAATATAATTTTCAGGAATCGGTGGCATTCGGTTTGGGCGGTGGATTTGGATGGTTTCTGGCCATTGTAGCCATTGCAGCCATCAGAGAGAAAATTAAGTATTCAGCCGTACCGCCTTCCTTAAGAGGTCTTGGTATGGCTTTTATTCTGACAGGATTGATGGGTATGGCATTTATGAGCTTGCTGGGTATTGATCCGGCAGCGTTTTAATTGAAGAAATAAAAATAATAATGATGTTTATCACAGGATTATTTTCAATTATGCCTGTAATTTGGGCACTCGTTGTTTTCAGTGGTATTATTATCGCATTATCTTCTATGTTGATTTTTGCCAGAAAAAGGCTGGTTCCTCAGGGAGAGGTAAAAATTATAGTCAACGGTGATCAGGAAAACCCTTTGATGGTTTCACCGGGATCTACACTTTTGAGTGCCCTTTCCGATAAAAATGTTTTTTTGCCATCTGCTTGCGGAGGAGGAGGCACATGTGCTATGTGTGAGTGCCATATTGATAAAGGAGGAGGGGATGTATTACCCACAGAGTTGAATCACCTGACGCGTAAAGAAGTAGCCGAAGGAAAACGATTGGCATGCCAGGTAAAGGTGAGGGAAGACATGGATATTAGAATACCTGAAGAAATATTTGGTATCAAGAAATGGGAATGTGAGGTTATCAGCAACTATAATGTAGCATCATTTATTAAAGAGTTTGTAGTTCGATTGCCAGAAGGAGAGGTTATGGATTTTCAACCTGGGGGATATATACAGATTGATGTTCCGGTAATCACGGTGGATTATAACGATATTGATATCACGGCACACCCGGATTATCATGATGATCCGGAAAAATTCAGATCGGAATGGGATAAATTTAATCTTTGGCCTTTAAAAATGGTCAATGATGAGCCTCAATTCAGAGCGTATTCTATGGCCAACCACCCTGCCGAAGGAAGTATCATCAAACTGAACATACGGATAGCTACTCCGCCATGGGATCGTTCTAAAAATGGTTGGATGGATGTTAATCCAGGCGTTTGTTCATCCTACATATTTGGATTGAAATCAGGTGATAAGTGTACCATTTCAGGACCTTATGGTGAATTCTTTATCAAACCGACAAAAAAGGAAATGGTATACATAGGGGGTGGAGCAGGTATGGCCCCATTAAGATCTCATTTGTTTCACATGTTTCATACTGTGAAGACACAAGATAGGAAAGTATCTTATTGGTACGGAGGAAGAACACGTAGAGAGTTATTTTATATTGATGAATTCAGACAGATAGAAAATGAATTTCCTAATTTCAAGTTTTTTGTGTCTTTAGACAATCCATTACCTGAAGATAATTGGAAAGTGATGGAGAAAATGGAAGATGAAGGGGATGGTTTTGAAGGGTTTATAATGCCCGTTCTGTTTGAAAAATATTTGAAAAATCACCCAGAACCGGAAGAAATCGAATATTACTTTTGCGGACCACCTGCAATGAATGCTTCCGTTCTCAAAGCACTGGATGAGTTAGGAGTGCCGGAAGAAAATATCAGTTTTGACGACTTTGGAGGTTAGTAGTAAAATGTCAGGAATCTATTTGCAATGGTTTTATTTTTCAGTTGATTTTTGTACCTTTGATTTGCTCATTTCCGAAACTGAAATTTTTATTCCATATCTTTAATTTCCTTTATGTGAAAGGGGTTTTGAATTGCTTTTCATTACTATTGTGACGGGTAAATGAAGCAGTAAACAAATCAAGAAAAGGAAACTAATTTGAATTTTTCAACTTTCTTAATAGAAAAGAGTACAAAATCTTTTCATATATCGAAGTAAGACCTATTTTTATATTATGAAAAAAAGTAATATGATTATTGATAAAGTGACAACTCATGATGATTTGTCTCTTTATGTTTATAAAGAAATTGTCAAAGAGCCTGTCGCTACGGTGATCATGATTCATGGGTTTGCTGAATATGCGAGAAGATACGATGAGTTTGTTTTTTACCTAAACCTTGCCGGTCTCGAAGTGGTACGTTTTGATTTGAGGGGTCATGGCAAATCGGAAGGAGAAAGAGCTTATGTACATACATTTAATCATTACATCAGTGATTTGGATCTGGTAATAAAAAAGTATACCAATCCAGGTGTTCCGTTGATCTTGATGGGGCAAAGTATGGGGGGGTTAATTGCTACCAAATATCTTTTGGATCAAGGTGAAGGATTCATTGGTGGGTTAGTGTTGTTGTCTCCATTGCTGTATGTTGATCCTGAACAATATTCACCTCTTTTGATTAGAATGTCCGGGTTTTTAGGAAAGTACCTTCCCAGACTCAAAACGATTAAAGTCAAAGCCGAATATTTGTCCAGAACGCCTGGCATAATGGAAGCATATATAAATGATGGGCTTATATATACAAAGGGAATAAAATCGCGTTTGGGTCATGAATGTCTTAGAGCCATGTTATACGTGAAAGAGCGATTGAGTGAATTAACATTACCTGTATTGATCATGCATGGAACCGGAGATAACATTTCAGATTGGAGGGGTAGTCAGGATTTCTATGATCAGATCTCTTCAGAAGATAAAAAATTTATCAAGCTTGAAGGATTTTATCACGAACTTCTCAGAGAGCCCGAGCATGAGGAAGTATTTGCCCATGTCAGGGATTGGTTAACAGAAGAAGCTCGTTTATTGAGCGCTCCAACTCTTAAAGATTTGGCACAGTGAGCAATTATTGTTTTCATTTTTGGAAATTTTTTCTACCCGGAATACTTTAGAAAAAGAATTAATCAAAAGTTAAAGAGAACCATCATGAATTGATTTAAAAATTTCCCTTTCAATTTTTTAATGAAAGCTTGCTAATTGTCAGGTTATATTTATATTTGACGCAGAAACAACCGGTAATAGATTCAATTTTTGTTGAAATGTTTCAATGACCGGTCACACTTTTTTTCAGTTTTTAAATTGAACTCCCATCCTGAGAACCTTCTCCCGCATTTGAGCATTCATTAATTTTTTGATGTTCTTTCACCTTTGGGGAAGCTTTAATTATTGCTTTGTTAAAACTCTTGATCATGCGTCAATATAAACGTTATCTTGTAACCTCTGCATTGCCCTATGCCAATGGCCCATTGCATATCGGCCATCTTGCCGGTGCTTATCTGCCTGCAGATATATATGTTCGATTTCAGCGTCTGATGGGTAAAGACATTGTTTATATATGTGGAAGTGATGAAAATGGAGCGGCCATCACAATGAAGGCAGCCCGTGAGGGTAAATCACCCCGTGAAATTGTTGATACATATCACGAATTATTTAAAGACACTTTTAAAAAGATAGGCATTTCTTTTGACATGTATCACAGGACTTCCGATTCATTGCATCACAAAACCAGTCAGCAGTTCTTTAAGACCTTATATGAGAAAGGTGAATTTGAGGAAATTGAAAGTGAACAGTACTTCGATGATGCGGCTTCACAATTTTTAGCCGATCGATATATTACGGGCACATGCCCGAAATGTGGAAATAAAGATGCATATGGAGATCAGTGTGAATCCTGTGGGGCAACTTTAAGTCCAGTTGAACTGATCAACCCGATATCAGTACTTTCAGGCAATCCTCCGGTTTTAAAAAAAACACGTCATTGGTATTTGCCACTGGATCGATATGAAAACTGGCTGAAAGAGTGGATCAACACAGGAACCCTGGAGGGTGAAGAATTGCATGATCCCGCTGAATGGAAAAACCATGTCTTAGGCCAATGTAAATCCTGGCTTGAGAATGGCTTACAACCCAGAGCAATGACAAGAGATCTGGACTGGGGTGTTGATGTTCCCGATTCCATTCCCGGATCAGCGGGTAAAAAGCTATATGTGTGGATGGATGCACCGATTGGTTATATATCTGCAACCCGACAATGGGCAATGGATAATGGCACAGATTGGGAGTTGTATTGGAAAGATAAAGAAACTTCATTAATTCATTTTATTGGAAAGGACAATATTGTTTTTCATTGTCTCATTTTTCCTGCCATTTTACGTGCAGAGGGAAGCTATATCCTTCCGGTTAATGTGCCGGCCAATCAATTTATGAATCTGGAAGGAAGGAAGATTTCGACTTCTAAAAACTGGGCTGTGTGGGTTCATGAATATGTGGATCAGTTTCCTGAAAAAATCGATGAACTCAGATATTGCATGATCAAAAACATGCCGGAGCAAAAGGATAGTGAATTTACCTGGAAAGGTTATCAGGATGCCAACAATAATGAGTTGGTGGCTAATCTCGCCAATTTTGTGAACAGGGTTATGGTACTTACCCAGAAATTCTATGGAGGTAAAGTGCCCTCATTTGACGAAAATCAGGATTTTACCGGTCCGGATGGTGAATTTGAATATGGGTTTCATGATTCAGAATTGTTACGATTATTTGATGAACTCCAGGGACTTGCCGACTATGTCAGAAGATTTGATTTCAGGAGTGGATTAAAGGCTATGATGGATATTTCGGCAATGGGAAATCAAATCCTTCAATTCAATGAACCCTGGAAAGCTATTCATGAAGAACCGGAAAAAGTAAAAGCCGTTATGAATCTCTGCCTCCAGTATCTTGCTGCCCTGAGTGTAGCATGCAGACCCTTCCTGCCATTTACATCTGATAAGTTGAGAGCAATGCTTAATCTGGCGGCTATCAAGGAACAGGGAGAATGGGATGATTTATTATTCCGGTTAAGCGAAGGTGAGCATATTCTACAGCCTGGACATCAGCTGGGAACGGCAGGTCATTTGTTTACCAGAATCACTGATGAAGTGATTGCAGAACAGGTCAATAAACTGAAAGGTGCCCATCAAAGTGAAAGAAACTTAGGAGAACCTGTCAAGGAAGAAATTACCTATGATGAATTTATGAAAATGGATATCCGTACAGCCACCATTCTTGAAGCCGTTAAAGTCCCTAAAGCCGATAAATTACTACAATTGACACTGGATATCGGATTTGAAAAAAGGACAGTGGTCAGTGGTATTGCAGAGCATTTTTCACCGGAAGAAATCATTGGAAAAAAAGTTACCTATTTGGCCAACCTCACTCCCAGAAAGATCAGGGGGGTTGAATCGCGTGGGATGGTTTTGATGGCCGAGGATGGTAACGGCAAACTTAGTTTTATCAGCCCGGATGTGGAATGGCCTGATGGAATGATGGTGAAATGAAATAAGTATTAACTTTTATTAACCTTACATGCAGATGGGTTAACATATTATTGAGATACCCAGGGATATTTTTGTTGGAAAAAGGTTAATGGAAAGATTTATATTTCTTGCTGTGCTGATATTCTGCTGTTCTTTTGTCAAAAGCCAGGTTCATACTTTAACAGGCACTGTGGTTGATTCTTCCGATGTTGTACTGGAGTGGGCATCCATAGTATTATATCATGGAAAGGATTCGACGATGGTTGGCTTTGCCTATTCAGATGGGCATGGGGTATTCAGAATAAAGAACATAAAAAGCGGATCGTATATTCTGCAAATTGCATTCCTGGGAAAGGAAACCTTCATGCAGGATGTAATCATTGACCGAAATTTAGATTTAGGAAAAGTCAGACTTCGTACTTCTTCAATGCTTATGGATGAAGTGGAAATAACCGGGTTCAGGATACCTGTCTTGATTAAAAATGACACCGTTGAATATCTGGCAGATGCTTTTTCACCCGGGCTTAATGCCAATGTAGAGGATCTTTTAAAACGGATGCCGGGAATTGATATTGATCACGATGGAAATATTAAAGCGCAAGGCGAAGATGTCAAGCAAGTATTGGTGGATGGGAAAAGGTTTTTTGGAAATGATCCTAAAATAGCAACAAAAAATCTTCCGGCTGATGCAGTGGATAAAGTCCAGGTGTACGACAGCAAATCGGAAATCGCAGAGTTTACCGGAGTAGATGATGGAAGCAGGGAAAAAACCATTAATTTAAAATTGAAGGAGGACAAAAAAAATGGAATGTTTGGATATGGCAGTACTGCATTTGGTCCGGACACCCGTCATGATCAGAAACTAAGCCTCAATAGATTTACTGATAAGTTACAATTTTCCATTCTTGGTGGAGGGAATAATATCAATCAGCAAGGATTTTCAATGCAGGATTACATGAATTTTTCCGGGATGGGTGGAGGAATGGCCGGAGGAGGTACAGTGATTGTTATGAGAGGAAACAATCAGGATGGCCCTCCCATTAGTATGGGCCCCGACAAAGGGTTTACTTCTTCCTGGAATGGTGGTTTGCAGCTTAATTCCAAATATGGGAAAGACAGGGATTTTCATATTAATTATTTTTATAACAGGGCGGATCAACAATTAGGGGGGGTCATCGATCGTACATCTTTTCTTCCCAATGGAGCATCGATACACAGCCTGGAAGATAATTCGCAAAATATCGTCAACATTAATCACAGGCTTCAACTAAACTGGGAGCATGCCATCAATCCGAAATCTTCGCTTAAATTGAATTCATCTGTATCCTTTACAGAAAGTCAGCAAATGAATGAGAGTCATGTAGATAATATTAACATTCATTCCGGATTTGATAATTCGAGTAATACTAATAATACGTTTGATGGAAATGGAGTGGGGTTCAACGGTTTATTGTCTTGGAGATATCGACTGTCCAGGAGGGGTAGATTTGCCTCAGCCACTTTACAAGGAAGGTATAGCCAGAATCGTTCAGATGGATATTTGGACGCTTTGAATTCTTTCATGATGAATGGGATTACTCTAGGTGAGGAATTATTAAATCAAAACCAGATACAATTAAACAATCAAAATTCATTAGGTGCTCAATTACTTTATACTGAGCCATTTGGAGATAGGAATTATCTGGACTTTCAATATAATTTTCATTCAGGACCAATGCGAAATAACCGTGAAGTCTTTGATATCATTGATGAGCACACGCTCATTATCAATGAAATATTAACCAATAGTTACAAAGCAACTTTTACATATCATAGTCCGGGATTGCAATACCGACGAGTAAGAGATAAATGGAGCTTCCATGCACGTCTGCATCTTCAATACAGCCAGCTAGATGGTGAAATACAAGGAGTGCCGGAAATGTTGAGTCGTGATTTCACATATCTTCTCCCTTCGTTGAGCGCTAATTTTCCTTTTTCCAATACCAGAAACCTGAATGTAAATTATACCACTTCAATCAGAGAACCTTCTGTGCTACAATTGCAACCGGTACCTGACAACCGAGATCCATTGAATATCTATATTGGTAATCCCGAACTCAACCCTGAATATGTCCACCGGTTGTCTGCACGATTTACAAAATTTAATTCACATAAATTAAGCAGTTTTTTCATTTTTTCGAATATATCCTTTGTCAGTAACCGCATCAGGGAATCAATAACGATTGATGAACAATTGGTCAGAACAAGACATCCTGTCAATGTGGATGGAGAATGGGACTTGTTTTCAAGGATAAGCTATGGATGGCGCATCCCCAGACTTAAGCTCAATTTCAATGTAACAGGAGGAGTTAATTTCAACCGAGGTATCTCATTTGTCAATGAAGTGGAGAATACCACTAAAAGAATGACTCCCATGTCGGAAGTCAGGATCATATTCAATATTATCAACCTTTTTGAATTGGAAGGGAGTACTTCATGGAATTTGACAACCACCAGATACAGTTTGCAAAGTGAATTAAACCAACAGTTTAGTACATGGGTTCATCGGTGGAATTTACGGACTCTCTCTGTAAAGGGATGGCAGGGCACTACAGGCTTGTTTTTGTCACAATTCCGCGGAGATGCTGGGGTATTCAATCAGGACATTCCCATTTGGACTGCCTCACTTTCCAGATTTATCAAAGGAAACAAAGCAGAAATCAAAATCATTGCGAATGATTTGCTGAACAAGAATGTAGGAATCACGAGGACTTCCGATTTAAATTTTATTCAGGATGAGGAAATCATTTCTTTGGGAAGATATGGTTTGCTTCAATTGCGGATCAACTTTAATGCCTGGAATGTACCCCAGGGAGGTACGGCCATATTCAGGTCGATATAAAGTGGATTGTATAATGATTTGTATTACTCCTGAACGATAATATGATATCCGACACCCCGAATGGTATGAATTTGAATGGATGGATCCTTTTTAAAATATTCTCTGATTTTTGTAATGTATACATCCAGGTTGCGGGAGTTGTAAAAGTTGTCGTCTCCCCATATTTTCAACAATATTTCTTTACGGTCAAGAATTTTATTTTTTGAGAGGAAGATCAACTTTAGCAATTCATTTTCGCGATATGAAATTTTGAAAATGTCATGGCCATTTTGAATTTCATATTTGTGTGTAAATAAACTACAACTTCCCATAGTCAATATTTCATGAGGATTTTGTTTTGGAAGGTTGTTACCTGAAATGTGGATCAAATTTTTTATTCTGATGATCAATTCCTCCATACTGAAAGGTTTCTTCAGGTAATCATTTCCTCCGGCTTGGAAGCCTTGAATAACATCTTCCGTTTGATTTTTTGCTGTTAAAAATATAACAGGTAAGAATGGATATCTCATTTTGATCTCACGGGATAATGAATAACCATCTTTTCCGGGAAGCATTACATCAAGTACTGCAATGTCGGGAGTATGTTCATCCAGATATCTAAGTGCTTTGGATCCATCCGGAATCATATTGACTATAAAACCCCGGCTTTCCAGACTTTCCTTTACAATCCTTCCCAGGAAAGGCTCGTCTTCCACATACAATATTTTGATATTATCCATACTGTACCGGAATAATTAGGGTAAAAATACTTCCTTTGCCCGGTAAGCTTTCTGCATAGACTTCGCCGTTATGGGATTCAATGATGGTCTTAACGTAGCTCAATCCCAAACCGTAACCTTTAACAGTGTGAGTGTTTCCTGTAGGGATTCTGTAAAACCTGTCAAAAATTTTATTTAAATGGGGGGATTCAATGCCGGGACCATCATCGATTATTTTACAGACAATTTTATTTTGTGAATTTTCCGTAGTAATGTTGATTAAAGCGTTTTCTCCTGAATATTTTATAGCATTTTCCAATACATTGACCAGTGCATTTTCAAGATGATATTCATCGCCCCTGAAAGGAGGCAAGTCATTAATTTCTTTATTTTTAATGGTTGCATTGTTTTTTTCTGCCAATACTGATACACGGTGAATTGCATTTCGAACCATTTGATTCCAGTAAATATCTTTAGTCTCCATAGCAAGACCCCCTTCATCCATCATGCTGAAATGAATAACAATGTCAACCAGGCTGTGAAGACGATTGAGTTCAGATTGGGCAATTTGGAGATAGTCTTCAGTGCGTCGAAGATCTTCCAGAGCGTGGAAATTTTGTAATGCCTCAAGCGCAACTCCAACCGTAGCAATAGGAGTCTTCAATTCGTGAGTCATATTGCTAACAAAACTTGATTTTTCCAAAGCAAGGCGTTCCTGGCTTTTCATCACTTTATGGATCATGAAAAAAGAAAAAAAGGCTACCAAAACAGCAAAAATAGAGAATGCAATTTGAGTCCAAATCCGTCCAAAAATTAATGAAGGATAATCCTGTAATCCTAAAGAATAAAATTGCACTTCAGGGATCCCTCCCGGTACAGTATGACTCCACAAAATCCTTGCTTCCTCTGCCTCAATAGATTGATCTGATTTGGAGGGGTTATTTTGGAGAGGAGTAGCTTTGGTTTTAGACACCACAAAACCGGAAGAGAGATGATGCCGGTCAAGAAGAAGTCGAATCTTATTTTTAAGCATGGAAGTGTCAAAGATCATTTTATCTCCTGCTATAAAAACGTTTATCCTCTCAGGATTAGCTACTTGGCTGGAATCGTTTACATGTGACCGGATAACTATATAATCCATTTTCGAACTGACATCTACCTGAGCAGAGGACATGGAGTCCCATTTACTATAGTTTTCTTCATTCTGATTTTTTGTTTTCAATAACAGAGAGCCCGGTTGTGATGGCATTGAACTTTTGAATCCAAACACTGACATGGATGACCTGTTATTTATTAGCGCATGATTGTTAAAAGACAAGCTGTCACCATATTTTTCGATCATTGCTTTCCTAATGGTGGTGTCCTGCACTTCCCTAATGCTTTCAGTAAGGATAAGGTCAATTTCTTTTTTTATGATATCTCTTTGCTGGTAAAAGGATTGCTGCAACCAGAGAAGGATTAAAATAACAAGGATCAATAAAATAAAACCCATAAGTATTGGGGCTGCTTTTCGCCAAATCAATGGATTTTTTATTGAACTATTCATCGGATTCTTTGAATTGCCAAAAATTGTAAATAAATTATTTTAAGTAGATTCATTAGCTTTTACATAGCATACTTTGCTTTGTAACAGCGATTAATTTAATAATGAAAGTGAAATTGCTGCACATCAATTTGAATTGAAAAGGAATTCAATGATTTTACACAGCAAAGTTAAGAGTAAAGAAAGGGAAAAATGGATTTTATTAACCTTAATTAACTTTAATTGAATGTGTGTTAACCTGTTGACAAGAGAGGATGCCATAATTTTGTAGTGATAATGAATAGTATATTAAAAAATTATTCCATCACTTAAAGATGATTGATATGAGAAATTGGATTTGTTTTTTTCTTTTGATTCCTCTGATCGTTCCTATTTTTATTTTTGGGCAAATGACTGAGGGAATGATTTACTATGAATTAACTTATAACATGCACAGAAACCTTCCGGCAGAAATGGAGGGGATGAAGATTCAAATTCCGGAATTCCGGAAAGAGGCCAAGGAATTAATATTTAACCGGGAAGCTTCTCTGATGAGGGCGTCGACCGATCAGTCACAAACCGTTACAACAACTGCTGCAGGAGGAATGGTGATGAAGAGTTCCAATTCAGGAAATAATATTTACCATGATTTAGTGAATGACAGGAAAGTTGAGCAAAGAGGGGTTTTTGAAAAGCAATACCTGATAGAAAGCTCAGGCAAAACCTTTCCCTGGGTATTGTCCAATGAAGCAAAAAAGATTGCCGGTAAGAATTGTCAGAAAGCGACATACAGGAATGATGAAAATGATATACTGGTTGAAGCATGGTTTTCACCTGAAATCCCTGTATCAGTCGGGCCCGATGGTTTTCGTGGATTGCCCGGGGCTATTTTACATCTGGATTATAATCAGGGAGAGAGGGTGTATACCGCAGTTGAAGTGGATAGAATGAAAATCAAACCTAAAATGCTCAAAGAGCCAGAGGAAGGCAAACGGCTTTCGGAAGAAGAATTTAGAAAGGAAATGGAGTCCATGATGGAATCCAGAGGGGTCAGTGGCAGTGGAGGCACATTCAGGGTGATCAGGAATGAATAAAACCAATGGAATCTAAAAATGATTGATGTTAAGTGAGCAATACCGGTTTCATATGAAACCGGTATTGTTGTTTAGTGTAAGCACATACACACATGAAAACACATTGGAATAATGCTATACATCCTTGATTTGTTTTTATTAAATGGGTTAAGTAATTTATTTCTTTGATTGTCTTGATTATTTTGAGTTTGCAGTGAAAAGGTGGGACAATTCTATTCTGAATCACCTATATTTGTAAGGGTAGTTCAAAATACAAGTATATAAATGATCCTGCTTATTAATGGAAGAAAAAATTATTTCTTTACTTGAAGCGCGAAACAGTATTGCAATCAGCTTATTGTACGACAATTATGCAGCAGCTCTTTTTGGTGTAATACTGAAAATTGTCCAGTCAAATGAATTAGCTGAGCAGGTGTTGCAGGATACCTTTATTAAAGTGTGGAAGAATAGTGATAAATTCGATAAGAGTAGAGGGCGGCTTTTTACGTGGATGGTGAATATTGCAAGAAATACAGCCATTGATGCTACCCGTTCAACGCATTATAAATATTTCAAAAAAACCAATGATCTGGATACCCTCGTATCTTTACAAAGCAGAAATGCCATCAGTCCTGAACAGGTAGGCTTAAGACAATTGGTTGATCATCTCGAAGATAAGTATAGAACACTTATTGAAAAAATATATTTTGAAGGATATACTCAAAGAGAAATTGAAAAGGAATTGGATATCCCTATAGGAACAGTGAAAACAAGGTTGAGACATGCCATTAAGGAATTAAGATCAAAATTTAATGATTAATATTTAAGTAAAATAGCACCATCGAATCCAGTTGTTCTTCAGGTTCCAAAACTTTTTGAATTACTGGTCTGTATGCCGGTAAAATTGAAATTATTTTTAATGTAAACAATGGACTTAAAAAATTTTTTAGAATCCGGATTATTGGAATCCTATATTTTACAGCAATGTACTCCTGAAGAATCGAAGTTTGTTGAGAATATGCTAAAACGCCATCCGGAAGTGGTGGAGGAGAAATTGGCTATAGAATTAAGTCTTGAGAGAATGGCCAGATCAGAGTCTGTTGAACCTCCTGAATGGATGAAGGTCCGTGTTCAGCGGGTTGTTGAGGATTTGGATGAATCTTCAACTAATTCTTCATCGGCATTAATTTCAGATAAAATCGTATGGTGGACGCTATCTACCCTTATTATTGCAGGGGGGATTTTACTTATTCTGTATTTGCTGGAAAAGGATAAAATGAAAACTCTTCATGAAAACTCAACCAAAATGCAGGTCCAATGGCTTGAATGTGAAGAAAATACAGAAAGAATGGGAAGGATTCAGGCTCAAATGGCATTACTCTATCATACTTCAACTCAAAAAGTGGAATTGAAAGCATTAGACACTCATCTTACCCATGTACATGCCGTTGTGTTCAATAATCCCGAAATGCGACGTGCCATGATTGGTAATTTGCAAGTGCCTCCGCTCACAGACGATCAGGATTATCAATTATGGGTTATAGTAGAAGGAAATGAAAATCCTGTAGCATTGAATATATTCAGTTTTAACAGCTACCTTGAAGAACCTGGTTTTATTGAATATTTTGATAATACAATAGCTTTTGCCATATCTATTGAGCCCAAGGGAGGCAGTAGAGATGGAACACCATCCCAGGTGGTTATGATGGGTACAATTGAGTGACCTTTTATTTTTTTAAAGCAAGAACAACTACAGAAGCCGGAGGCATAATGACTTTCAAACTATTACCCTGGATCTGATATTGATTAAAAGATTTGGGCTTTATTTTGTTAGGTTCTTCAAATGTATTGTGATCCTGTATTGTATAGGAAGAAAGAATCCTTCCCTCATGAGCATTTACCTGGAATCCGGGAATACTGATTTCTACCTCTTGTCCATTGATATGATCAATATTGGTAAGAGAGATATGCATTGTGCCTGCATCATCTGTAGAAGCAGATACAGAAATCGACGGTATTCGCTCAGTACCACTGAATATATCATTGGTTATTATTCTCGAAGGTACCAAGGTAGCATTCTGATGTACCTTATACATTTCCATAACATGGTAAGTAGGGGTAAGCAACATTTGATTTCCTTTCGTCAGAATAACAGCTTGCAATACATTTACAGTTTGAGCAAGGTTTGCCATTTTTACTCTTTCCGCGTAATTATTGAAAATATTGAGTGTAAGACCGGCAATCATTGCATCCCTTATGGTATTTTGTTGATAAAGCATGCCATTGCCTTCCGGATCAGTATCATACCATCCTCCCCATTCATCGACAATAAGGGCGATCCTTTTTTGAGGGTCATATTTATCCATTATATCCATATTTCTTCTAAGGAATTCATCAATTCTCCAGGCCTGAAGCATGGTTTTTAAGTATTCTTCTTCAGAAAAACCGGTTGAAGATCCTTTTTCTCTCCAATTGAACACTGAATAATGATGGATAGAAATACCTTCAATGCGTCGGGCGGGTATATTTTTCATCAGTGATTCAGTCCAAGCATAATCCGGACTTCCGGGTCCAACTGCGATACGGTATAATCCTTCAGTATTACTATAGCTGGTCATGGCGGTAGCATACTGTCTGTATAAATTAATATAGTGATCCACTGTCATATGACCACCACAATCCCAAGACTCATTGCCAATACCCCAGTAAGTGACGTTCCATGGTTCTTCTCTTCCGTTATTTGCTCTTAAATCGGTCAGGGCACTCGAGCCATTAGGGTGATTAACATATTGCACCCACTCCATTGCTTCCTGAACAGTACCGGAGTTCATATTGACAGCCAGGTAGGGTTCGGCTTCTAACCATTCGCATAGATTGAGAAACTCATGTGTTCCAAAACTATTGTCTTCTCTAATATTCCCCCAGGATAAATTGGAAATATGCCTTCTTTGATTTTTTGGGCCGATTCCATCTTTCCAATGATAAATATCCGCAAAGCATCCTCCTGGCCAACGAAGATTGGGAATCCTGAGCGCTTTCAAAGCTTCGATTACATCCAGCCTTACTCCCTCTTTATTCGGAATGGCATGATTATTTTCACCCACATAAAATCCATCATAGATACATCTTCCCAAATGTTCGGCAAAATGACCATAAATGTGTTTGCTGATTTTTGTCTCAGCGCGATCAGGATGTAATACAATTTTAGTTTGTGTCTGTCCCACATTTAAAAGAAGACACAAAACCAGAAAATTTAATAATTTATTCATTTTAAAAGGAATGATTGAATGAATGATTAGTAAATATAGTTCAATAATTGCAGATTTTTAAAATGCTGTTTTATATGCTTTTAAGTGTATGTAGATTATGTATTAATTTGAATACTTCAATTTTATAGTTAAAAATTTGACCATTATAAAAATATATATCAACAAATTGTAATTACTATTCATTATCCATAAGGTATAAACTTCAACAGAGGCAGACACTTTATTATTCCACATAATTAATCAATGTACCAATGCCCTCTATAGAAATACGGATTTCGTCTTTGGATATTAAGGTGAAAGAATGATCCGGCACATATCCGGTGCCCGTCATAATCAGACTCCCATATGGGAAAGTACATTCGCGATATATAAAAGAAACCAGCTCTTTTAAAGATCGCTTCATTTGTGATAATGAAAATGTTCCATCCACAATCATATCATTTAGTCTGAGAATTTGCATATGTATTTTAGTGCCGGGGTCAATACCTGATTCATTGAGCAACACACATGGTCCAACAGAAGCACATCCATCATAGGTCTTAGCTTGGGGAAGATATAGTGGATTTTCTCCTTCGATACTCCGGCTACTCATATCATTTCCGATGGTATACCCAATTATTTTTCCTGAGGAAGTTACTACGAGGGTGAGTTCTGGTTCCGGCACATCCCATGAGGAGTCTTTTCTGATTCTGACATTACCTCCATGCCCGACTATCCGGTTGGGATTGGCTTTAAAAAACACTTCCGGTCTTTCAGCATCATATACTTTGGTGTAAAAGTCCCCACCCCCTGCGTTTTTTGCTTCTTCCTGTCTACCTTCTTTGCTTTTCAGATAGGTTACACCACATGCCCATAATTCCTGACTTTGAATGGGAGGAAGGAAGCTATGAATATCTGGCTGTTCTGTAATTTTAAATTGGGCTGAATGTATTCCAGCCCGGCATTTTTCTAAAATTTCATCATCATTAATAAACAAATCCCAAGTGGTTTGTCCGCTGTCGTAAAAAATTCCATTAAATTCCAGGATGATACCTTGGGTAGTATGATAAATCTTCATCGAATTGTAGATATTTTGTAAGAATAAATTTTAAAAATCATTTTCAATACGGTTATAGACATTTGATTTGACGATAATTATAATCTTTTAAGGTAATGCTCATTTGACTTTCAATCATACTAATGCAAATCCCTCGAAACTTCACTTCCTGATTTTCCTTTTAAAAAATCCATATCAGCACCCAAATGGGCCTGTTGAACATGATCAATATAGATTTTCACATAACCGCGAGTAGTTGCGGGTTCAGGTGGAATCCAGTTGCTTTTTCTCCATTGTAATTCTTCGTCTGAAATGTGCAATTGCAGTTTCCGGTTAGGTACATCTAATTCAATTGTATCACCATCTTTTACGAGAGCCAGGGCACCTCCGATGGATGATTCTGGTGAAACATGTAATATAACCGTACCTCCCGCAGTGCCACTCATTCGACCATCAGAAATCCTAACCATGTCTTTTACCCCTTCATGCAACAATTTTTCTGGCAAATCAACATTGCCTACCTCTGGCATCCCAGGATACCCTACAGGACCTACTCCTTGTAGAACAATGACAGAATCTTTATCAATCTTCAGGTTAGGATCATCTATTCTGGAATGATAATCTTCTATAGAGGAAAATACAATAGCTTTGCCTTTATGTTTCATCAAATGTGGACTGGCTGCTGATGGTTTTATCACAGCCCCGTCTTCACATAAGTTCCCGGTGAGTACGGCAATTCCACTTTCTTTCTTCAATGGTTGATCAATGGGGGTGATAACTTCCCGGTTATAGCAAGTGGGATTGTTATTGTTGAAACCAATGGTTTTACCATTAACGGTCATGGCATCATTATGCAGGTAATCTTTCAGTTCATTAATAATGACAGGAAGGCCTCCTGCATAAAAAAAGTCCTCCATCAGATATTGACCAGATGGCTTTAAATTTAGTAATAATGGAATCTTACTGCCAACATCATCAAAATCTTTGAGATTTAAGTCCACACCTATTCTCCCTGCAATAGCGAGAAGATGAATTATAAAATTGGTTGAACCGCCTATTGCTGAATTGACAATTATGGCATTTTCAAGAGATTTTCTGGTAATGATTTTTGAAAGGGTAAGTTCTTCCCGTACCATTTCCACTATCCTTCTGCCTGACAATTGTGCCAGCATTTTTTTTCTTGAGTCAACTGCAGGAATAGCGGCAGCTCCTGGCAATGTAAGACCCAACGATTCCGTCATGCATGCCATGGTAGATGCTGTACCCATGGTCATACAATGTCCGTTGCTTCGTGCACTGCCAAGTTCAGCTTCATACGTATCCTCTGGCGTGTAATTATCCACCAGTGTTTTCTCCTTTATCATCCAGGTGAAAGAGCCACTTCCTATGCATTCCCCCTTAAATCTCCCATTGAGCATCGGACCGCCAGGGACAACAATGGTAGGCAAATCGACACTGGATGCACCCATGATGGTCGATGGAGTAGTTTTATCACACCCTGTGAGTAATACAACCCCATCAATCGGATTGGCACGAATGCTTTCTTCCACATCCATGCTGGCGAGATTCCTGAACAACATGGTGGTGGGTCTCATTAGAGTTTCGCCTAAAGAAGTCACAGGAAACTCCAGTGGAAATCCACCGGCTTCGACCACTCCTCTTTTTACTACTTCTGCAAAATCTCTCAAATGCCCGTTACACGGAGTTAATTCACTCCAAGTATTGCATATGCCAATGACCGGCTTTCCACTGAAATAGTCATCAGGATAGCCCTGATTGCGAAGCCATGACCTGTGTACAAATCCCATTTTGTCATTTTTCCCAAACCAGTTTGAACTTCTGAGTTTTTTTTTCATTAATCTGCTGCTCTTTTGTTTGATAATAAAAAGTTTGTTTTGATCTGTGGAAAATATCTGGTGAGTTAAGTGTATATAATAAGTGTGATAAAGAAAGTAAATAATATGGAAAGTACACCACTATAAATATATAAATTTCCTATATTTATTTTGTTTCAATATGCTTGAATTGAGTACTAAAATGATTGGAACAAGATTCAATAAATACAAATTTGAAAGCATAATGATATATCCAGGAATTACATATTTGAGGAAGGCGATTTTACCTCCGGCAAGATGAACGGAGATTTTTATTAAAAATGAAACAAGAAAATATATGATTAATGCATTGAATGAAATCCAATTATATTTCCTTCGGTATCAGTGCCAAATCCACAAAAGCCATAATTACCGATCGAAAATTTTTCCTGTACTACTTTGCCTCCTGCTTTTTCTACTCTGGAAATTTCAATAGCGCAATCATCGCATGTAAAGTACACCATTGAACCACCAGCTCCGGGAGACATAAAGGATGATTTTACCAAAGCCCCACTGATATTCGGTCCTTTATCATCCCAGGGAAAACTCATCATCTCCACTCCTTCCACACTTTCTGGAAGAGGTAATTCTACCATTTTGATTTGTAATACTTCTTCGTAAAACTTTTGTGCTCTTGCCATGTCACTGACATAAATTTCTACCCAGGTAAAAGGATTTTTTGCCATAATTTTTCTATTTATCTATGAATATTTTTAACATCTATTATTTTCAAACTTTATATCAGATTCTTTTGAAAATGAACACTTTGAATAAAATTATATAAAAGTATTTAATTTCCATATCCATTATTGAAGTTATATGACACTTTTGAAACCAAATTTATAAACTTACATACTTCACACAAATAAGAATTCCATGCCTGATGTGATTTGACATGGATGGAATAGAAATTGATTTTATGCATAGACCATTATGTTATGTAAATTAAAGATTTTAAAATCAAATATGGCAGAAAAAAGTCAGATATTGGTGCATTATGAGAGATCTTCACAGACTAAATCTTGGAAAACTTTTCGGAAAAAAAGTTGCCATCATAGGTACCCGCGGCATACCCAACCGATATGGTGGGTTTGAACAATTTACTGAGTTTTTAGCGCCAGCGTTGGTGAAGGAAGGACTGGAACTTTCCGTTTACTGTTCTCATGATCATCCTTTAGCCGGAAGTACTTATGAAGGGGTACATTTGATCCGCTGTAAGAATCATGAGAGAAGTTTAGGTTCATTAGGACATCTTTTGTATGACTTATTTTGCATTTTGGATGCAAGAAAGAGAGGGTTTGATATAATACTCCAAATGGGTTATACTACGAATGGCATCTGGCAATTTTTTCTACCCACAACGCCAGTGATTGTCAGTAACATGGATGGATTGGAGTGGAAGCGATCGAAATACAAAGGAATTCTAAAAACGTTTCTCAGATACTCTGAAAAAAAAGTAGCTAACAGGAGCGATCATCTCATTGGAGATGCTTTGCCCATTTGTGCATATCTGGAGAGTGAATATAATACACCGGTGAGCTTTATCACTTATTGTGCTAATGAGTTTATTCACCCGGATCCAGAAGTGCTCAAGGAATTCGATTTGGTAGAGAAATCATATTACCTGATTATAGCAAGGATGCAACCTGATAATCACATTGAAATGATCATTGAGGGTTTTATCCAATCTCATTCTGAAAAGCTACTATTAATTGTCGGAAATACACAAAACTCATATGGAAAGTATTTAAGGAAAAAATTCAGATTTATCAATAGCATCCGTTTTGCCGGAAGCATTTTTGACCAAAAGATTTTAAATCAATTGCGGTTTTACTCTGATTTGTATTTTCATGGTCATTCGGCTGGGGGAACCAATCCGTCGCTATTGGAAGCAATGGCATGCCGTTGCCGGATCCTTGCACACGATAACATTTTCAACCGGTCGGTCGCGCAGGAGGGAGTTCTTTATTTTAGTACATCTCAAGATTTAGGTTCATTGATTAGAGGCAAATCCGGATCTTCAGTTTGGAAAGACAGAGTTGAAATGAATGTAAATAGAATTAAGGAACAGTATAACCAACAAGTGATTTTGGAGAAGTATATGTATTTGTTTGCTCAACTATGTAATAAAAAGTAATAACGGTGACGGTTTATATTTGAATATTAAAATCTATGTTTATGTAAGATTTTGCCTATTAAATTAAAATAACCCAAAATGGCCATTTTTGCTATTCTTCTGAGTATTGCAGCGATCATTATTTTGATCACAAAAGTAAAATTGCACCCCTTTCTTGCATTACTGGTCGTCAGTATTTTTTTTGGTTTGCTTACAGGAATGAAGAGTGAGCTTATCATTGCATCCATCCAGGATGGATTTGGAGGTACCATTGGTAAAGTAGGGTTGATTATTATTTTAGGTGTACTTATAGGGGCATTTCTTGAGCACAGTGGGGGAGCGCTTGTTTTGGCTCATAAGATTTTATCTCTGACAGGAAAGAAAAGAGTTTCTACCGCCATGGGGATCAGCGGATATTTCATTTCTATACCGGTATTCTCAGACAGCGGGTTCGTTTTACTTTCTTCACTCAATAAAACACTTACTAAGAAAGCAGGACTTTCGTTAGGAGGAACAGCCATTGCTTTGGGTTTGGGTCTTTCATGCACTCATGCGCTCGTGCCCCCGACTCCCGGTCCTATTGCTGCGGCAGGAATTCTTCAGGCTGATATTGCATTGGTGATGCTATTAGGTGGGATTACTTCAGCAATAGCTTTGGGAGCTGCATTGCTTTTTGTCAATAAAGTGGCTTCCAAAACATATATTGATCCCGGGCCATTGGTTGAAAATGCAGAGGTATCGACCAATCAACCCCCAGGACTTTTAATGTCATCCTTACCGATAGTTGTGCCCGTTGCATTGATTGTTCTCAAGTCAATATCATCATTCCAACCCGAAGAGAGTTTGTCTCCGTGGGTTCTATCATGGATTAATTTTTTGGGAGAGCCGATGGTTGCATTATTGATAGGCTTTGCTCTATGTTTGTTTCTTCCCAGAAATTTCAAAACGGAATACCTTTCGGTAAATGGCTGGACGGGCAAAGCCCTGACACAGGCTGCACATATCATATTTGTTACTGGAGCCGGAGGTATTTTCGGTAAGATATTGCAAAATTCAGACATCGTTGATTTATTAGGAGAGGGTCTTGCCGGATCAGAAATGGGTATTTTTTTCCCTTTTCTTCTGGCTGCAGGTTTAAAAACAGCTCAGGGTTCTTCAACCGTTGCACTGATTACTACAGCTTCAGTCATGCAACCTCTCATGGCAAACATTGGATTCATCAGTGAGTGGGATAAAGCAATGGTGGTAGTAGCTATAGGTGCCGGTTCTTTGGTGGTATCACATGTCAATGACAGTTTTTTTTGGGTTGTCACCCAAATGAGCAATATGGATGTCAAGACAGGTCATAAACTCCATACAACAGGAACATTGGTGATTGGATGTGCTGCAATGGCTACTTTGTACGTTCTGTATTTAATTATGCAATAATTCTTTGAGTAAAATTTTAGAGTATGTTCTGCAAAAGACTCTTCATCTTTTTGGCTATTTTTGGAGCAATATTCCACCAATCCCATTTATTTTGCCAAAGCATTTCTTCTTCTGTATATATTGATCAGGAGGGCATCATGAGATATTCGGAGTCAGGTACTGAAGTAACCGGATTTGGCATCAATTATACCGTACCTTTTGCTCACGCTTATAGAATGGCCCTAAGGATGGGCCTGGACCCTAAGAAAATTATGGAAGACGATGTTCATCATTTTTCAAGATTGGGATTTGATTTATTCAGGGTGCATGTATGGGATACCGAGATAAGTGATACACTGGGAAATTTACTGGTTAATGAACATTTGGATGCTTTTGATTATCTGATTTCATTGCTTCAGGCGAAAAATATCAACGCTATCATTACACCTATTGCTTTCTGGGGAAACGGCTGGCCGGAACCAGATCAGCCTACACCGGGATTTTCTTACAAATATGGAAAAGCTGCCTGTCTGACTGATCATACAGCAATAGAAGCACAGGAAAACTACCTTACTCAATTTATGAACCACGTGAATCCATATACCGGGAAAACGTATAAGGAAGATCCAGCGGTTTTAGCCATTGAAGTCAGCAATGAACCTCATCACCGGGGTACACCCGAAGAGGTTACTCATTTTGTCAGGAGAATGATCAATGCCATACGAAGGTCAGGTAGCCAGCAACCTGTATTTTATAATGTCAGCCATGCAGTACATCTGGCTGAAGCATATTTTGAAGCAGGTATTCAAGGGGGAACTTTTCAATGGTATCCCACCGGATTGGGTTACCGTAAAGAGCTTCCCGGAAATTATTTGCCAAATGTCAATCAATATCACATTCCTTTCGATAGCATTATCAGGCAATATAAAGGGGGTAAGCTGGTTTATGAATTCGATGCCGCTGATATAGGACGTTCATACATTTATCCTGTCATGGCCAGGAGTTTCAGGGAAGCAGGAATACAATTAGCCACCTATTTTTCCTATGACCCGACTTTTATGGCGCATTTCAATACAGAATATAATACCCATTATATGAATCTGGCATATACACCACAAAAGGCTTTGGCATTAATGATATGTGGTGAAATATTTAAAGAAGTTCCCTTATATGAATCTCAGGGAATGTACCCGGAGAATTTACATTTTTATAATACCCTTGTTCAGTATGAAAATGATCTGGCAATATTTAATGCTCCTGAAAAATTCATCCATACCAACCATACGGACATTCCGCCAATGGATGAAAAGTCACTTCGTCTGATAGCCGGCACGGGAAGTTCAACCATAATTCAATATACCGGAACAGGTGCTTACTTCCTCGACAAGCTGGAGGATCATATCTGGAGAATTGAAATCATGCCGGATGTACTATGGGTCCAGGATCCTTTTGGATATAACAGTCCGGATAAAACCGTCAGTGTTATCCAACACAATATCCATCAGCTCACCCTGTCACTTATAGAGTTCAACGAAGGTTTTGATTTATGGTCAATGATCCATCCGGAGGAGTCTCGAATATCATCTCTGGATCATTCCATAAAGGTGAAGCCGGGGGTGTATCTGATTACAAGAAAAAATATTGACAGCGAAAGAAGATTAAAATATCAGGATATTGAAAAGTTGAGATCATTTTCGGCCCCTGCATCTTCTGTGAATGTCCCCTATTTGGTTCATTATCCGTGGGAAGAAATAACAGAAGGACAGAATCTAAATATAGAAGTTCAGTGTTTGGTTCCCGGGGGTAATCCAAAAATTAATGTTCAGGGGTTTACTCAGGATAAGAATTTTTCCATTCCACTTCATAAAGGCAGTGGAAATAAATATAGTACGGAGATCCCTTCCCACTTCATAACTCACGGTTTTCTTAAATATACCCTTTCCGTTGAATATGATGAAAATCAGTTTTACACTTTTCCGGCCGGGATACACGGAAAACCCGGAGATTGGGATTTTTATGATCGTACATTTTATGAGGTTCGAATCGTTCCGTCTGATTTCCCCATTATACTATTTGATGCAGAAAAAGATGCTTCAGAGCTCATCAGGCCATGGCAAGGAGGAGTGAGCGTAATGCCTGCAAAAGGAGCTGCAACTGCTGAATATCAAATTACATTGGAACAATTACATATGCCTGATCCAGAAAATATTCATGGCCCGGTTATAAATGACTATTCTATCAAACACTCTGTATTATCAAAGATCCGAGGCAGAAATGATGATATATTGAATAAATCGGATCTGATTATAGAAGGACGAAGTCTTAATGAGCAAACCACTCCTGTGCAGATTGCAATAGTGCTTCAGGATGGCTCTGCCTATGGTGCAATAGTCTATTTGAATTCTGAATTACAAGCTCATTCTATTGATCTACAGGATTTATTTCCTGTCAAAACAGTGATCCTGCCAAGGCCATACCCAACATTTTTACCTTATTTTTTTGATTATCAGCCCGGGTTAGTATGGAAGCCAGGAAGCATAGAGAGTATACAAATATCTATTGGGCCCGGCCTCAATGATCAGATGATAGGAAAGAAGCAAAGTATTGCAATCAGCAGGATTTGGGTACAATAATACATATTCTGGTCACTATATAATGACCCCTTTTGGGTTTACAGTTTTAAACCAACCTGTGATGCTATACCTTTGATGTGTAGAATGAATTACTTCATGTTCAATTTGGTCACTTTTCAAAAATACCGAGATACCGAATTCGGGGTTAATTCTTCTTTCCCCATCCGGTAAGTATAAAATGAGTTGACCTCCAAACAACTCATTCCAGTCTTTATTCAAATAGGTTATTATACTGAAAATTCTTGCATCATCATTTTTAAACCGGTCGAGATGTCTTTTATAAAATGCTCCTGCTTCATAGCAGGCATAATGAAACTCCAGATATTTGATGCCTGTAAAGCAAGTGCTGTTCATGTATCCGGCAAAATCCCATATAGTATTGTGGAACATTCGTTCCGGTTCATTTCCGGTATCTTCCTCCAACCACATGATGTTATCTTTCCGGATGTCATGGTGTATAGCATGATTTACTATATTTCCTGTTCCGGCATTTTTAAAGGATTGGTTTTCAATACCCTGCAAAAGGTTGCTCAGTAATCCATTCAGAATTTCTGCAGGAATAAAATCTTTTTGAATAGCGAATCCATTATCCAGAAGCTGTACAATGATTTCCTCATACATTTCTTCATTTTGAACCTGCTCAAAATGTTTTTTATTCATATCCTTTTCATCTTAAAATTTGTAAATTATTAATTTATTTAGGGTATTTCATTTACAATACTATTGCTGTAAATATTCACTGTAGTACAACATTTAAACAACCCGGATCAGGCTTTTGGGTTACATTTATCAGGAAATTTTTTGTTACTTCTATTTTACAATCAAAATTTCCCTGACCATGACCTTCTTCATCCAATACAAATAAAAAGCCATTGGAAAGATCTTCCAGCATAGCATAACCATTGGAAGGTGGAGTAACCGGATCATACTTGTTGACAAAAATAATAGCAGGAACTTCAGAAGGATAAAACTGTCTTCTGGATGGGTCTGCTTCATCTTCCATCCAATCTTTTGCTGCCAGGTATAAATTATGAAAAAGACCCATTGGTGCCGGGAAGTGTCCGTATTCTTCATACCATTCGTAAAGTTGCTGTTCATCAATGGTTTTGTCATAAAATTCAAAACGTTCGGTAGCTAAAAACATGGTTAAATTTCCACTACTCATCATAGATGCCAAAGGTTGAAACATTTCAGAAATTTTGTCAGTGTCTCTGTTTTTAATGGCTTTGATAATCTCAGGGACAGTTTCTTTTGAATTACTTCTGTACATGAGATACCTGAGAAAATACATTGCATCCTGTGCATTCAAAACAAAGTCTGTTGAATTCAAAGTGATCATCATAGGTTGGTTTTGCAGATCTGTAAGACCCTCTTTATAATCCCGCCTTAAATCCGGATACATGGAACGGCAATTTGAGTCTGTTTCACAATAAGAAAAAATGAGCTCCAACGATTGTGCAAAGCTTTTAATCCGCATTTTGATGAAATCATTTTCGAATAGGGCAGGGGAATCCAGGATGGCAGCTTTAATTCTGTTTGGAAAGAGATCCATGATTACTCTTCCAAGCCGGGTGCCATAAGAACCTCCGAATAAAATGTATTGATCAAAACCAAAATGATCCATTATATGTCCGGCATCGTTTGCATTTTGAAAAGTATTGTAGTTTGAAAGGTTTT
This sequence comes from Saprospiraceae bacterium, assembly GCA_035327565.1. Classification (GTDB taxonomy): domain Bacteria; phylum Bacteroidota; class Bacteroidia; order Chitinophagales; family Saprospiraceae; genus JABDLO01. The sequence continues at coordinate 155,746 of DAOLDB010000001.1, read as the reverse complement.
GACCCATCACCTGAATAGAATCGGAAGTAACGGAAAGCAGGTTTTTAAGACGAATATATTCCTCTTCTAGTGTAAGATTCTCTGCAAACAATGCAGGTAAAGCTTTTCCAAAATCAGGCAGACTGCTGGAAAACCCGATTCCCCTTTGATCATAAATGATCACTTCTCTCTTATAAACTTCGGCTAATTCCATTAGAAAGGGAAGATATTCCAGGGTATGTTCTCCTGGACCTCCCGTGAGGAAAATGAGCGGTTCAGAATATTCGCTTCCTTTTGCCGGACTGATTTTTACCCAAACCAATTCAATTGTACCTTTTTCAGGATGATCATGGTCTTCAGGAACTTTAAGAATTCCATATTTAATACCGGATAAGTCTTTTATTCCATCTAAAAATGGAAAAATGTGATGGGATTCTTTGTTTTTACAGGAAAACTGAAATAAAAATATGATCAACAAAATAGCAGCAAGTGGTTTGTACATCATAATTGCGTTATTTACATGATGATACTATTTGTATTCTTTATAAAGACCGATGTGTTTCTCAAAATGTTACAAAAAGATCATTTCCTGTTACATCAGGAATCATTTTTCAAGCCGCTCTGTCGCGCCATAATAAAATGATCTTTCCCAATATCTCTATGTTCAATAAAATCAATAGCAGCCAGAGTACTTAAAAAGAAACGTTCAAAACCTGTGTTTTCAAAAAACTGACACCGGTTGAGTACATCGCGTACAGGACCTTTTACATTCACCATTAGGAGTAGGATTCCGTTTGACTGTAGATCTTTGACTAGATTTTCCAGAGCATGTACACCACTGCTATCAACGGTGCTTATACTTTCAGCATTGAGTATAATGTATTTGAGATCCTCACCTTTCTTGTCTTTTTCTGTTTCGATCATGTTAAGAAAAAATTCAACATTGGCATAATACAGATCTGCATCAAACCGGATGAGCAAAGTGTCTCTCCTGACTTCCAGGTCATCAAAGCGCTTGACATTTCGAAAGAAGGAGGTTCCTTTTACCCGGCCTAAAACGGCATAATGAGGTTTACTGGTTTTGTATATAATGACAAGAAGTGACAATAGTACCCCGGCGGCAATTCCCTGTTCAATACCAAAGACCAAAGTCACTATAAAAGTGATTATCAGCATGAAAAAGTCATTTTTATCGGTTTTCCACAAATTCTGGGGTTCTTTTGTATCGATCAGACCAAATACGGCTACCATAATGACTGCAGCAAGAATGGATTTAGGCAGATAATAAAACAATCCGGTAAGAAACAATAGAGTTAGAAGTATTAATACAGCACTGATCACAGAAGCGAGGCCAGTTCTGGCGCCTGCCTGATCGTTAACTGCAGTTCTTGAAAAACCACCGGTAACCGGGAATCCTTGAAATAAAGACGTTCCTATATTAGCCAATCCCAGCGCTGTCAATTCCTGGTTGGGTACAACTTTATAATTTTTATGCCGGGCCTGTACTGATCGGGCCACAGCAATGCTTTCCATAAAACCTACCAGCGATATGGCCAAAGCGGAAGGAAGTAAAGTGGTTATGATATCCATATTGAAATCAGGAATAACGAATTTTGGAAAACCTTTGGGTACTTCCCCAACTATCCCGATTTGAAGACCCGACTTAACCATAAAATATCCCGCCAAAGTACCCACAATAACCGCCACCAAAGCTCCAGGGAATGTTCTGTGTATTTTTTTTGAATATTTGATGATGAATATTCCTGTCAACCCTATGGTTAATGCAAACGGGTTGATGGATTTCCATTTTTCTACGGATTCCCAAAGTATAGTGTAAATATGGTGACTATCACCCAATGAGATACCCAATAAATGCTTTAATTGACTCATTCCAATAATCAAAGCCGCAGCGGATGTAAAACCACTGATCACTGGATGCGAAAGAAAATTTACCACAAATCCCATCCGTAAAATGCCCAATACCCACAAAATGATTCCTGAAAGTAACGCAAGACTTGCGGCTAAGACGATATATTCTTCCGTACCAGTAGTGGCTAATGCACCCACACTCGCTGCGGTTAAAAGTGATACCATGGCCACAGGTCCTACAGCCAATTGTCTTGAACTGCCAAATAAACCGTAGAGAATGAGGGGAATGGTAGAAGCATATAAACCATAAATAGGGGGTAATCCTGCAATCATTGCATAAGCCATTCCCTGAGGGATCAGCATGATCCCTACAGTCAGTCCGGCTGAAATATCTCCTTTGATATCATTTTTTTTATAGCTGGACATCCAGTCCAGAAAAGGAAGTATGGTTTTGTATTTCAGCATTATATAATTTATCTGTATGTGACTTTAATCCTATATGTATATCTTTTGTAATATGTAATCATTGTTACATATTTTGTCAAATTAAAATGTAAACCTTGGGTCAACAACAGATTTTCAATAAATGTACAACTATTAAATATTACTGTCAACTAAGAACCTGTCAGGTAGATATTAAAATCCACCAGTGTATATTTACCAGATTTACATTTACTTATTCTGTTGAACAAAAACGATGAACAAGAAATATTCTCAACTCAAACCATTCAGGTTGAATATCATTCTGCCTGGTTAGGGAAGCAACAATTACTTGGAATACCTTTTATGAGGGATACATATTCATCAATTAGGTAAATGCTTTTGAAACCTGCCATATACCCATGTACCGGCAATGGCGCTGACAAGGGTTATGGCTACTACTGTAAAACCACTCCCAATTTGCGCAAATAATGGTCCGGGACATGCTCCGGTAATGGCCCAACCCATGCCAAAAATCAATCCGCCGATGACTTGCCCTTTACGAAATTCTTTGCCTGCAATTTTTATGGTCTCTTTTTTGACTGTTTTAATCTTGAATTTCTTAATGATCAAAATTGAAATGATACCCGTTACCACTGCGGAGCCAATGATTCCATACATATGAAAAGATTGGAACCTGAACATCTCCTGAATTCTGAACCAAGATATTACCTCTGATTTTACGAAAACTATTCCGAAAATAATTCCTACAAGAAGATATTGAAGCAAGGATAGAAATCCTTCATTTTCTTCCTGAAGATTGGGTGCCTCGCATTCCTCAGGTAATATGGATTTGGGTTGAAATTCATCAACAATATCCGGTTGTATTTTTTTTGTGTTCATATTTCTTAATATTTTTAAAATCCTGTTAATTTGAGAATAACTGGCAACAATAGATGAGTCATCAGAAATCCGCCTGCCATAAAGCAGCAAGTAGATAGTAATGATGGCCACTGTAAATTACTGATACCCATAATGGCATGACCGGAGGTACAGCCTCCTGCATAACGGGTTCCAAAACCTACCAAAAATCCTCCCATTACAAAAAAAATCAATCCACGCAGGGTGAATATTTGATCCCAGCTAAAAATTTCAGCAGGCATAAGACCTCCTTCAAAAGTGACACCCAGTGCGGCAAGGTCAGATTGCGTGTTTTCAGACAATTGCAAAGGTTCAGAGGAAGAAAGAAATTGTACTGCGATCAATCCTCCTAATAGAATTCCAGCTGCAAAAAATAAATTCCATGATTCCCTTTTCCAGTTGTATTTAAAAAAAGGAATATTGGAAGGTATACATGCTGCACATATGTGCCTTAAATTGGCTGAAATTCCAAAAGATTTGTTGCCTAAGATAAGCAATAATGGTACTGTTAGACCAATTAAAGGCCCTGCTACATACCAGGGCCAGGGTTGTGAAATCCATTCAATCATAATAAAGGTTTTTAAAATTGATAATCAAAAATAAAGCTAAAGTGCCATAAATCAATACGGTTTATTGCAAATTCATTGGGAACAGATTGCTTTTCCAGATTTCTTTTGTATACCAGCAAACTTTCAAATTGCACACCCTCGAATGCTCCTTTCAGTTCATAAGTAATATGTGAAGCCAGGTGAAACCATGAAGGCATCCCATATTTATTTAGAGAGGCATTTTGAAAATCATGGGTTTTAGCTACCCCGCTTCCAAGCACAACATTCATATTTTGATGCAACAAGGTTTGACTCCATTGCGTGGTTAGCGCCCACAATCCTCCATTGCCCTCCATCCTCTCCCGGGGCAATGAAATCCAAAACCTTTCCCTTCCCCATTCTCTGGGAAATAGAAATCGCCCACGGTCATGGATGTATAAACCATTTATACTCCATTGATGGCACATATTTTCAACCATAATGCGTCCTCCGACACCCCATGTTTTTTCACCCTCTTGTATATATTTATAGGCACTATCATGGTGGCCTCCACTTCCGGATTGCCATTGACCGAAAACCTGCAAACCGGCAGAGATTTTATTATGACTTAAAGGGATGCTTTTTGAAATATCGGCATAGGTTAAGTGGAAAAGATTGTGAGCATAATAATAGAACCATTGAGTATTCCAGTTTTCACTTTTTCTTTGCAAGGATGCAATACCTAACCCTTTACTATCAATATTATTTTTATACAGGGATACAGTGCCATCAGTGTTCCTGCCAAAGGGATACACGCCTAAAGAACTTTCCATGCTGTACCAACGGACAGTACCCCTGGGCGATACTCCGGTGATCCATGAGATATCGAGTTCCCAGTGACCCGCATACCATCGTGTACTTAATCCTGAAAATAGATTAGGGCGCATTCGGTTATCCTGACTATTCAGAAATGGGGTTGATAATATCTGCCTGCCTATAGTCAATCGAAATTTTGAACTCCGGTAGCCGGCATATAATTCTTCCAGCCGGTCAAGGTCTTTAGCATTTTCCGGATTTTCCATATCAAAAAGAGTAGCTTCATAGCGACTTGAAACGCCGGTCAATGGATCCTGAATACCCAAATTCTGATCCATTAATTTGAAAATAAAATATCCACTCACTCCAAAATATAATCCATTCCACGCGGGACTGGAATATCCCATTCCTGCACCAGTAGCCAATGCGGAATATTGCAAAAGTGGTTTCCTGTTGATAGTAGTCATTGCCATTGTTCTTGTATGAAATGACCATTCACCTTCTTTCAAGAATTCATGAAATCCGGAAAACTTACGATCAGAAAGCAGTGAATCCTGATTCTGGCCATTCAGCAGGAAATATGAAGCAGGTAGAAAAAGGAACATAAAAAGAAAACTCCCAACTTCAAAAGTCTTTCGAACAAAAAACTGAAGTTTAAGTGATTTCTTTATCATTCCTTTTCTTAGATAGTTAATCGAATTCTTCTATTGTTAGCAAAGTAACACAGGTCGTTCCAATATTCTATTGGATATAAATGATCCCACAATTGCTGATAAATAAAAAAAAACTTACCTTTTTCCCGCAAAGGTAAATGAGGTCAAATGATGTGCCGGGTGATGAATGTTACATAAGGAATAATTTAAAAAACTAATTGCCCTTTTCACAAAAATAAAATTGGTCTGAAATGGATTTTATAGCGTTCAGAAAGGAATTGCATAGGCACCCGGAACTGTCGGGTCAGGAATATCAAACCTCTGAGCGGGTACAATCGGCCTTGAAGCAACTTCATGTCGATACAATCATCAGCCCTATTGGTAAAACAGGTGTTGCCGCAATTATTGACAGCGGGCTGAAAGGAAAGACTGTGATGTTCAGGGCGGAATTGGATGCATTGCCCATTAATGAAGATACCCATTGCAATCATGAGTCCCTGATCAAAGGGGTCAGCCATCAATGTGGACATGATGGCCACATGGTTATTTTATTGCGATTGGCTTCAAAGATCGTTCAATACAGATTCAGAAAGGGAAAAGTCATTCTATTGTTTCAACCTGCAGAGGAAACGGGAGAAGGAGCACAATGGGTATTGGAGGATTCGGATTTTCAGCATGTATTCCCTGATGTAATATATGCATTGCATAATGTTCCTGGATTACCAATGGGTGAAATATTTTCAAAACCAGAGTTATTTACACCGTGGGTTATCAGTGTGGCTATCCGATTCAAAGGAATAGTAGCCCACGCCTCAGAACCGGAAAAAGGACTTAATCCGCTATTTGCAATGATTCAATTGAATGAAAAAGTCATGTCACTTTCCAGCGCGGATAAAGATAAGATGGACTTCGTCCTGATCACACCGGTGCATATCCGCTTGGGAGATAAAGACTATGGAATTTCTCCCGATCAGGGCGAATTGCATTACACCATCCGGTCATGGTCTTCAAGTGTGTTGGAAGAAATCAAGAGTAAAATTAATTTTTGGGTAAATGAGGTTCATTCGATTCAAAACATGAAATGTGAACTGGAATGGACTCATCCTTTCGGAGCAGTGAAGAATGACTTGAGTGCCGTTCAAATTATTAGAAAATCAACTCATGAAGCAGGATTGACATTTCATGAATTGGATAAACCCAACCCATGGGGGGAAGATTTTGGATTATTTACACAACGCATACGCGGTGCGATGTTTTGCATAGGTTCCGGAGAAAAATGTGCTCCTTTACACTCAGGTAAATTTGATTTTCCTGACGAATTAATAGAAACCGGCGCAGACTTATTTTTCCATATTTTGATAAATGAAATGACTGAATAAGCATCGATCGATTTATGCTAAAAGCGTTTTGATGTCCTCATGTGATACTTTTAATTTTTCTTCTCTGTTTAAAATTTGTTCTGCCAGCATATTTTTCGTTTGTTGGAGTTTTTGAATTTTTTCTTCAATGCTTTTAGCAGAAATGAAGCGCTGAACAAATACTTTTTCACTTTGTCCTATACGGTGGGCTCTGGCGATGGCTTGTTTTTCTGCGAAAGGATTCCACCACGGATCCAAAATGATCACATAGGATGCTGCGGTCAGGTTAAGACCTGTGCCTCCTGCTTTTAACGAGATCAGGAAAAGGGAATAGGTGGGATCTTTCTGAAATGTATCTATGCTTCTCTTCCGGGTCAACTTGCTATCCTTACCTGTTAAGGTGAGGTAACCCCATTTTTCTTCTTCTATCTGAGATTTCAGCAAATCTAACAATTGTGTAAATGAACTGAATATTAATACTTTTTTACCCGCTTTTACCAGAGTGGATAAGTAATCCATTACCATAGGGATTTTCCCTGTACTTCCCTTAAAGTCAGGATGAATCAGATGCGGGTGATTGGCAATTTGTCTCAACCGTGTAAGGGTACTGAATACGTGAAAAGAAAAAGTCTGATCCTGTTCATCCAATCCAAGCAGGTAATTTCTTGCCGCTGACTTTTCTTTCTCATAGTAATTATATTGGTCTTCAGGCATGTCACAAAGAATTATTTGTTCGGATGCATCAGGCAGGTCTGGCAATACTTCTTCGCGGGTTCTCCTGAGAATAAAAGGAGCCACCAATTTATTCAAACTTTCCAGGGCATCCTCATTTTTATCCCTTTCTATAGGTGATTGATACTTTTCTTTAAAGAAAGGATAGGATCCCAACATTCCCGGATTGATAAACTCCATCTGGGACCATAAATCAGAAAGAGAGTTTTCAACCGGAGTTCCACTCAAACTCAACTTGTGAACCGTTTTTAAACTTTTTATAGCCTTGAATGTAGCGGATTGTCGATTTTTAATGGTTTGACTTTCATCCAACACGATCAGATCAAATTCGTATTGCTGAAAATAATGAATATTACGTAACAATTTTTGATAGGTGACTAAAACCACATCATAGTCTTGCATCCATGTATTTGGTTTTTCATTGACTGAAATCGTCATACAACCGGTTTTAAGATGGGGGCTGAAAGTGTCTATTTCTGTTACCCAATTGTACATCAGTGATGCCGGAACTACTATCAATGCTGTAAAATGATTAATAAATTCATGATTGCTGATATTGGTATTAAAAAGTGAAAGTTGAACAGTTTTTGGCTTTTCCTTAGACATCAAAGGCGATTTCTTTTCCTTGAGGTAAAGAATGCAGGCTATAGTTTGGAGGGTCTTTCCTAAACCCATATCATCTGCCAGGCAAACTCCGAGTTTCTTGGAAAAGTGTTTTACCATCCACTGCACACCTTCCAGTTGGTAGGGTCTCAGATCAGCTTTCAAGTAGTTTGACAATTGAAAGGATTCAATTTCTTCCAGGCCAATTTCATAACTTTTTTGGTTGGCTAGTTCAATTTCCAATTCCTTGAGTATGGGATAATTACTTTTTTTAATTCTTAATTGGTTGTCACGAGAAGTTGTAAAAGTCGACAACATTTTATATTTGGAAAACCAGACTTCAGGGATTATAAAAACATGTTGGTCATCCAATTGGAATTCTCTGATTTCATTTCTGATATGGGATATTATGTTTGAAAACGGAAATCTTTTCTCTCCTATAATGATCCACATTTTTAAATCAAACCAATCCTTTTCTTCTTTATATTCCAGGGTAACATCCGGTGTATCCATGAGGGCGGTATGATGCAGAATTTCCGGGTCTACAATTGTAAATCCTTCTCTTTCCAATTGATCTTTTTTGGTTATTACCCATTGAATGATATCGTATTTTTTGATTCCATCAGGCAGGTAAAATCGATAAGTTGGAGTAAGTTCCAAGCCCATTTGCAAAAGCTTTTCGGCATATTTCTTCTCTTCTTCTGGATTTCTGAGTATTTGTTTTACTTGAATTTTATCATCAAACTCAAGCTTTACCCTTCTTTGTGCTTTTTCACCGTAGATAAAACGGGCATTGGAATAGTTTGAGAATATTTCTACAAGATACCGATCCTGCATGACATCTTCGATGAAGCGGATGGATGGGATAGGATGAGGCGTTTTGGTTTCTACTTCAAATCCTTCAATTTCTACATCGACTTTAGCCAGCATATCGAGGATGAATGACCTGAAGTATTCTTTTAACATGTGTTCCTGAATGTCAACCGATTTCTTTTTAATGAAAGGCAATAACTTTTTACCATTGATGGAACTCAGTTTTAACAGCTTATTGTCCATAATAACCCAACCCGGCTGATTGGATAACATTTTTATTTTTTTTTCTACCGGATAAAAAGTGGAATTTTGAAAATGGAGTTTGATCTGATAAGTCATTCCATTTTCATTCTTTTTGAAAAATAATTCAGGTTGAACCTCTTCGGAAATATAATGCAATCGTAAGGGATCAAGTAAAGTTTGCCTGGGAAACCCGGATAACAATGGGAGGTTTTCCTTTATAATGTAAAGTAAAAACCTGTCCATTAACCGATCCATTTTTTGTTCAATTACATGTCTGATGGCCCGATCAGAATACAGTTCGGAAATTGTTTTTCTACTGATGCCCGGTCCATTATATTTTTTTATAAGTTCTCCTCCGGAAAGCTCTTTGATGATTTCAAACAGCTTCTCATGTGATGTACCAGTAAAATGCAAACCATAACTTTCTATGATTTCAGGCAACGCATTTTTTTCAAATTTTATTAAGACACCATTTGCTGCCCCGACGATTCCTGAAGCCGGGAAGAATCTATTGGGCCATTCATCCATAGTTGTAAAAGAATATACAATCAGGTAATCCATCTGACTTTTAAATTTTCTGCGATGAAAATGGCAAAATTAATTTAACCCTTTTTGTATACTTCTTATTCATAATAAAAAATGTCATAACTTAGTTATGCATATCTGTCAGATTTTGTCAAATCACCCCCCTAAAATTAAATGAATTGAAGCCTAAAAAAATGACTTCAAAATGTATCTAACCTAAAAGTTCTTGTACTAATTTTACATACTTTTTTTTAAAGAATAGCTGCATGACGCTAACATCGAAGCCACTCAGTCAGATGAAGTGGAGATTATTCTTTGAGGACAACCTGAATGTTGTAACTTTTTTCACTTTGCTTTTAATCGCATTACTTGTGTTGGCAGTCAATACAGTTTTTCTTATGTATGCAGAAGTCCAGGATGGTCATATAATTGATGACTGGCTTCTAAAGTATATTAATCCGATGGATGTAAGCTATTACCTGTTTGGCGTAACTTATGCTGCAATGGTGCTGGGGATTGGAAATGCTTTCAAATCCCCTCACAAGGCTCAATGGGTTATTCTCACAACAATTTTTATTGTAATTATGCGAATGATGACTATGTTTTGCCTTCCATTAGAGCCTCCCGATGGTATCATTCCTCTCAGAGATCCTTTTTTGGAATATACATTTTACCATGGGGATGTGATTACCAGGGACTTGTTTTTTTCCGGTCATACTGCCAGTATTTTTTCCCTTGCTTTAATCGTTGAAAATAGAAAGATGAAGATATTTTTGTTGATTTCAACCGGTATCGTTGCATTTCTACTCCTCCTTCAACATGTTCATTACACAGTTGACATCCTTGCGGCTATTCCCTTTTCGATGTTTGCTGTATGGATGGCAAGAAAGACATTGGATAAGATCATCGATTTTCAGATTTCGTTAAAAACCCACAGATTTGCAAAAAATCATATCAGGCAGAAAAGGAAAAGTTAGTGTCTCTTGTGTTTCAGTATTGAGATGAAAAATTGACTTTTAACTTTATAAAAGATTCAGCCTGGATTTGAATTTTCCAAATTTCATACACATTAATCATTTTTATCATTTATTTTGCTATAAAATTACTGATCGGCTGCATTATGCAAATTATTACACTCACTACAGATTATGGCACGACAGACTATTATGTAGCAGAATTGAAAGGTTCAATATTAAAAGAGCAACCGGCTACCCTTTTTGTGGATATCAGTCATGAAATAGAAAGTTATGATATTGTTCAAGCAGCTTTTTTTCTCTCAGCTTCATATCCTAAATTTCCACAGGGTACTATCCATATAGTAAGTGTGTACAACTACTATACAAATCCGGCGGAGTTTATTGTTTTCAGTAGGAATGATCAATATTTTATCGGACCAAATAATGGGGTTTATTCATTGATATTCGAAGATTTATCAGAAGATGAAGTATTTCAGGTGGCTTCAAATGGAGAATCACTTACAAACATTTATTCCAAAGCCATAGATGTCATTGTTAATGACCGGGATTTAACGAGATTGGGCACACACATCAGTGATTTGACCAGGAAGATGGGAATTCAGCCTGTGATTACTTCCAACCAGATCAGGGCAACCATTATTCACATTGATCACTATGAAAATGTGATTGTAAATTTGAAAAAAGAGCTTTTTGAGAAAGTCAGAAATAACCGGCCATTTTCTATATACTATAAACAAACGGATCCGATACAAACTATCAGCAAACATTACGGTGATGTTGAGATGGGAGAGACTTTGAGTCTGTTCAATAGTGCGGGATATATGGAAATTGCAGTCAACATGGGAAAAGCGTCCACTATGTACAATTTAAATAAGGACGAGACCATACAAATATATTTTGGCAAATGATCATCCGGATAGTAAAAATGGTTTTTCAAAAAGAGACTGCTGAGGATTTCATCCCGCTCTTTGGTGAAATTCAATCGACCATTGAGAATTTTAAAGGTTGTAAGAAGGTGATGTTGCTTAGAGACACCCAAAATACCGGGATCTTTTTTACTTATAGTATTTGGGATAGTGCAGAAAGTCTTGAAGAATATAGAAATTCAACTTTTTTCAAAAACACATGGAGAAAAACAAAGAGTATGTTTGCAAAACCTGCTGAAGCCTGGTCATTGAAAGAAGAGATGATCATTCCTTTATGAAAAATTAATAGTGGAAGCAACTAAAAACAGAACGAATCGGTTAATATTGAGTCCGATTTTATAAGTCAACATAAAACCGGATAGAATGGTATAGTTGACTTTCATTTTAAAACATTAACTATTGACTCAAATAATTAAAAAGAAACTATTGAGTGAAGTAAATCTTACCATCGAAGGTATTGACCTTGTCGATTTATACGGAGAACAGGAATCCAAATTGAATTTACTGAGAGAGATGTTTCCCGATGTATCATTTACATCTCGGGGACAAAAACTCCGGATAGCCGGAGAAAAGAAAGGTGTCCAAAGCGCAAAAGCCAAAGTGGAACTTTTGGTTCGTATGTTACGGGATAATCACATACTTGATGTCCATGCTATTCAGGATGTATTGTATGGGGACAATCCTATGGAAACGAAAATCAGTAATTCAGATACTTCCAATATTATTGTATACGGAAGAGGGGGTAAAGCCATTAAAGCAAAAACAAAGAACCAAAAGAAAATGGTAACCCTGAGTCATAAGAATGACGTAGTATTTGCTGTTGGCCCGGCGGGGACGGGAAAGACTTATACTGCAGTTGCCCTGGCTGTACAGGCACTTAAAAACCGCTTGGCGAAGAAAATTATCCTTACCCGGCCAGCAGTGGAAGCCGGTGAGAGTCTCGGATTTTTGCCTGGTGATCTTAAGGATAAGGTAGACCCATATCTCCGGCCTTTATATGATGCCCTGGATGATATGCTTCCTGTAGAAAAACTCAACTATCTTATGACCAACCGGATCATAGAAGTGGCACCCCTGGCATTTATGAGAGGGAGAACTCTTGATCATGCTTTTATCATATTGGATGAAGCACAAAACTGTACCAGATCCCAATTGAAAATGTTTTTAACTCGACTTGGACCTTCAGCCAAGTGTATTGTCACAGGCGATCTCTCCCAGATAGATTTACCAGGCTATCAGCGATCCGGATTGCAACATGCTTTGGATATTCTAAGTGACCTGAATGGTATCGGCAAAATATTCCTGGATGCAGAGGACGTTGTGAGACACAGACTGGTAAAAGAAATAATACGCCGTTATGATCTTTCTGATGCTATGAAAGATAAACCTGTGGAGGCGGCAGTAAAAAGTAAATCAGAAGAAGAATGACAGCACACGTAATATATGAAGGGGGTCTCCATACTTCAGCCACACATATCAAATCAGGAAATTCCATAGTTACGGATGCCCCTGTAGATAATAATGGTAAGGGGGAAGCCTTTTCACCTACAGACCTTGCATCTACCTCATTGGCCGTATGTATGCTTACTGTGATGGGCATCTATGCAAGAAACCATGGATTGAATATGGATGGTGCAGAAGCCAGGGTTACCAAACATATGGTAGCTGATCCCCGACGCATCAGCCGGATTGAGGTAGAGATAACTATGCCTCCCAACTTATTTCCTGACAAGGAAAAAAAGATATTACAAAGAGTAGCAGAGACGTGCCCGGTTGCCCTGAGTCTGCATCCCGATATTAAACAGGATATAGAGTTTATATGGCAATAATTATTCCTGAAAGCATAACTATTGAATATTCTGGAGGACGAATAGAAGGCGAAATTTCTCTCAACCGCTCCAAAAGCATTTCCAACAGGGTTCTCATTATACGGGCATTAGCAAATGAAAAATTTCCTATAGTACACCTCAGCGACAGCGATGATACACAAACGTTAATGCAATTGCTTAGTCAGGTTCAAAATGGTACAGTTTTGGATGCACATCACGCCGGTACTACCTACAGATTTTTATGTGCCTGGCTTTGTACCCAACCCGGTACTCAGATATTGACCGGTTCTTTCAGAATGAAAGAGCGTCCTATCAAAGCATTGGTTGATGCACTCCGATCCATTGGGGCACAAATTGAGTATCTGGAAAAAAAAGGTTTTCCTCCGGTGCAGATTGGCCCCCCACCTGTGGAGTGGAAATCCAGGCTATCCCTGCCTGCAAATATCAGTTCGCAATATATTTCTGCGTTAATGATGATTGCTCCGGTACTATCTCATGGATTGGAAATCAGAATGGAAGGTGTGCCTGTATCCATACCCTATATTGCCATGACCTCGGCGCTCATGCATTATTTTGGTATTCGTGTACACTGGGAGGAATCAGTCATCAAGATAGAGAAGGGGACCTATCAATCTATCCCATTTACAGTGGAAGCCGATTGGTCTGCCGCATCCTATTATTATTCCATTGCAGCGCTAGCCGATGAAGCCTTTATATATGTTGATGGTCTCAATGCTGAAAGTATGCAAGGAGATTCCAAAGTTGTAGAATTAATGCGCAAGTTTGGTATTGAAACCACCTATTCACAGAATGGAATTTCAATCGAAAAGAAAGGAGCACCGAATGATTTCTTTCAATATGATTTTTTATATCAACCCGATCTGGCGCAAACTTTCGCCGTTCTTTGCGGAGGTCTGGGTGTACGAGGTAAATTCACCGGACTACAAACCCTTCGAATAAAGGAGACAGATCGCATCCATGCTCTGCAAAAAGAACTGGTAAAAGTAGGGGTACAATTGACAAAAATACCTTTAAGGCCTGATTGTGAAAGGGAACAGGAATATTATAGTGTGGATGGAAAAGCCCGGTATAATGAGGAGGTGCAGATAGAAACTTACCATGATCATCGCATGGCAATGGCTTTTGCACCCCTGGCTGTGAAATTTCCTCTAAGGATTGTTCATCCCGCCGTGGTTTCTAAATCGTACCCGGGATTTTGGGAGGATCTGTTGTCATTAGGATTCAGGATCAGGTAATGATTGGTAATACTGAAGCTCTTTATCAAAAGGAATGTTTCCAAATTTTTCCTGAAATTTATAAATGGCATTGATCTGGTTGTGGCAAAAGGAAAGATATGAATTACTTCCGGACAACATTGGCCGATGCCGGTATGCTATTAATATTTTTTCAATTTCCATGAAATATTCTAAGCTTTCATGGTCAAAACAGGTGGAAATAAATTTATCCCAAATGATTTTAACGGCAAGTTCGTTCGGATGAATCATATCCTCTTTGTAAAATCGATAATCTCTCAAATCATCCAGCATGATTTCATAAGCCGGAAAGTAATAAACCCTTTCATATTTGGATGTCAGGTGGTGGACAGCATCAAGAAGTATTGCTTTACTCCTGGAATTGGAAATCATTCCGTCTTTGAGATGTCGTACAGGACTTACTGTGAAGAGAAATTGAATATCGGGTTTTACTCTTCGGCTTTCATCAATACAGTAAGAAAGGGTATCAAGTACTTCATGAGTGGACAATAACTTTTTATCAAAATTGACGTTTGGAATCTTGTGGCAGTTATTGACCACAAAACCTGAAGATTTTTGGGTATATACCCATGAAGTACCCAATGTAATGATGAGCCAATGAGTATCCGAAAGGAATCGGCGAAAACCTGAAAGCTTATGATTGAGGAAATCAATATATTTTTCTGCTGACAATTGGTTGTTGCTTCCATGAAAATCAGCATGACTAAATATTTCCTGCCATTCCTGGATTTCCACGGGTTTTATAAGTTTATTGTTCCACCCGTATTCAACAATGTGTTTTGCGATAGAGACCGGATTATAGGAATTACCCAATGGATTAGATA
Organism: Saprospiraceae bacterium; assembly: GCA_035327565.1. Classification (GTDB taxonomy): domain Bacteria; phylum Bacteroidota; class Bacteroidia; order Chitinophagales; family Saprospiraceae; genus JABDLO01. The sequence continues at coordinate 140,457 of DAOLDB010000001.1, read as the reverse complement.
TACAATCTATTTTCCGATCCATGAGTCTGGCTCCCATTTGATCGGAAAAGCATGAACCTGTCATCAATAGCTTGTGCTCCCGGTTTATCTTTTCAGGTAATGGTGGGATACTTATTTCTGTACGGAATGTGTGCATTGGGGAAAAATACTTCTTCAAATGTGTATATAAAATAGTGTTGGAAATATAAATAACTTTATGTATCGAAAAAGGTGATTAAAGAAGAGAAAATAATTACTAAATCTCACAATTTAAAGGGAATTTTATTTATGTCTTTTATTCACGGTGCTCCCGGTTCATCGGAAGTTTTTCAAATTGTTCTTATGGAAAACTTTTCCCCTATCCATCTTGCATTTTCAAAACTATGTTACCTTTTTTCTTTCCTGATTCTGCATATCGGTGGGCTTCGATCACATCTTTCATAGGAAAGGTCTTGTCAATAATTGCCATATAGATACACTTTTCAAACCATTCCTTTAAAAGTAGTAATTGCTTTTTTTTCTCAGCAGCCATTTCCATTCCTCCGACAGTCTTAAAAACCCCTCCTTTCTTCAATAGTTTATAACATTGCTTTTTTGTGGTTTTGCCTGAAGCATCAAAGATGATATCAAAATCTCCGACACTCATGGTGAAATCCTCTTTATCGTAAGGAATGATATAGGTTGCACCCAATTTTTTTGCCAGTTCTACTCCCGCTGTACTACAAACAGCAGTGATTTCAGCATGATAAATTCCGGCAATCTGTAACGCTGCAGTGCCTACCGTTCCGCTTGCACCGATGATGAGTACTTTAGGGTTTTTTGCCCTATGTATACCTGCTTTTTCCAAAAAGTAGATGGCAGTTTGACCACCGAATGGCAAGGCGGCAGCTTCTTCAAAACTTGCATTGACAGGCTTATGGGTGACAGTACTTTTGGTACTCACCGTAAGGTATTCTGCGTAAGTGGCAAATTTAAATCCTGTCATACCAAATACTTCATCACCTATGTTGAAATCGGACACATTTTTACCTTTTTTTACAACAATACCGGAATAGACGGTTCCTAGTATGGGTTTTCGTGGTTTATTAAAACCCAATACAATTTTCATTATGATTTTCATGAATCCATCCACCGCAAGTCCTCTGACCCTTACATCAGCAGAATTCACTGAGGTTGCTATAATTTTTACCAAAATTTCATTCTGTGATGGAGCCGGTGTGATAACTTTTCTGATTTGTAATACTTCAGGAGGGCCATAATGAGTACATAGGATTGCATTCATTTTGGCGGGAAGATTGATTTTATCTTTCGTGTCAATTACCGGTTCCTGATGGTTCAAAAGCAAAGGGACAATGTCTTTATTACCTCCTTCTTTGGCTATGGTCAATGGACTTTTCAGGGTTCCCATTTCCTTGATTTGCGTTGAAGCACCATGTTCCAGGAGCAACCTGACCATATCAGAGTGCCCACAACGAATGGCTTCTATCAAAGGACTTGTCATGATTTCAGGGTGTTGGTAATTGAGATCCATGTTCAACCGGATGTAATATTTAACCAATAGGATATCATTATTCTGAATCCCTCTAAACATATCTTTCCAATCTCCGTGTGACATATCCTTTTGATTTATATCTCTGGTATACTTTTCGTAAAAAAATCACTAGAAAATATAAAAATACAATAGAAATCAAAGCCATGACCAGGAATATTCCTTTGGCAATATGGTAAAGTCTGTATTTTGGTTTGAAATTAATGGTTGCTTCCTTGAATGCGGAAAAATTCGCATGACCGGTAAGAAAAAATTCATTGATGATGGCCTGGTAGCTTAATGGCTGTATATTAGCTACATCCAAATGCGACATATTACGAAAAACTTTTTGTTGGGCAAAGGGCATAGAAGGCAATAGTTTTTGTGTAGCAAAATCTGCCGGGGTGGATACATCAAGATCTCCACTTAATATTAATGTCTCGGTATGGGACGGTTGTAGAAGTTTAAACGATTCAGGTATTGATTTACCGGACCATGTACCTGCACTTCCCCAAAGTAAAAGTGCGTAGTTGGCTCCCAATAAAGTTGACTCATCAAAAGATCGCAAATATTGGCGATAATTAATGTCAGGATTGAAATCGGCACTGAAGCCTTTTTGAAACATGTCGCCCCAGGTGTTTCGGGGAACAAAAAGGTTATAAGCTTCCTGAATCATGTACAAACCGCTATAGTCATTCTTTTGGGCCGCCCTGATATATGCATCAAAAGCCATGACCGCCATTTGGGTTGAAAAAAGAAAAACAAAGGTCCCGGACTTTACTTTGTCCTTATCGAGTGTAAAAATCCCCCATTTTTCCGGCATTTGATCATATGCCTTTTTCATTGCATCCTTAATGGAGCCTATACCTTCAGCAATGTATAAGATTTCCCATTGATTGAGAATTTCCTCAGTTTTATCAGGATACCATAAAAAATGCCCAGGAGGATTGGCACCATTCATCACGATTCTATGGATCTTTTCAGGGTGTTTATAGCTGTATAGCAAGGCAATTCGGGTACCAAAACTACCGCTGAGCAGGTTGATGTGTTCATATCTGATGGCTTCGCGTGCATACTCCAGGTCTTCGATCACGTCCATGATGGTATATGCGTTGATGTCGATACCTTTTTGTTTTATTTCCCGGAGGTAATTCGCAGCGGTTTGTTCAATATGATCTAAGGATTCATCACTCAGCAATTGATGATTTTTACCTTTCATCGCTTTAGCCAATTCTTTGGATTTCAACTGTGTGGAACCGTCAACACCCCGGTATCCCACAAAGACAAAGTCGTGGTTTTTAAGCAAATCAGTATTGGAAATATATTTGGGAATATTGGATTCGCCTGGACCACCTGCCAGTCTGAAAACAGGTTCTTTCGGGGATGGATTCGTAGATTTATAAATCTCTACAGGGAGTTTGATTTTTTTAGAAAAGGGTAAGTTGCGGTTTTCGGGCACTTCGATGTAGCCTTGGATGAGTTGGTGCTTTTCCTTGTTTATTTTGACATTTTTGGATTTTACTACCACAAATTCAGGAGTGTCATTCACTGTCTGACAAAATGAAATGTTGTTGGAAACAAATATCACAAAAATGATCCATGTGGTGACTTTCATAAATAATATGTATTTAGTAAATCATTGAATTATATGTTTTCACTTTTGATAAAGTCTAATTCACCTGGGTCAAGCCCCTCTGAGGACAAAACTGACAAAATAAAAGCTGTCTTTAATTTTGTGTAATTTTCTTTAGTAATTCCATTTTCATTTGTCAAAGTAATTTTGAGTAATGAATATTTTTCAGTGAGTTTCTTGTCCTTCAACAAAGCATTGCGAAATATAAGATGATTTTTAAGCGCTATACTGTCTGCATAGCATACATATAGATGATGTTTATGCCATTTTCGAGCTATTTTTGTATAAGGAGCGGATAATGAAGTTTGACGAAATGCAAACCGACCGGAAATACCCTGATCACCTCTGGTTTCGTATCCAAGTTTTTCAAGTTTCTCTGATATTTTGTCAAAGATGGTTTTATCTTCAATGATAATGTCTATATCTATTATCGGTTTGGAATATAGATCAGGAATTGCAGTACTTCCTACATGTTCAATACTGATATTATATTCTTCAAATTCCTTGTTAAAGATACTTTTCAGGCTTTCAAATTCAAATTTCCATTCATTTTTATACGGCTCTATGAGATTCTTCACATGTTGAATTTTAAATGACTTTTTGAGTATACCTATTCAAAGTGTATATATTAATAGGATTCATCTGTTAAAATACTCTAATTATAAACGAGCCTGATTCATTCTTATGACAGAGGATTTTACATATCAAAAAAAATTATGGAAACTTCATCGGGAAGCAATACAATCAACAACAAAATTTTATACCCACATTGAACGGATGCAGAAAGATTCTAAATGCATAAATTAATACCTGGAAAAATTATCCCCTTTGTAGCAATTACGAGTCCGGCAACTAATTATGAATAAATCAGCGATTTTCCTGAGGGTGTATACAGCCTAATGTTTTCAGCAAAGCCATTTTATTTCCGGATTAAACAGGCCATAAGGAATAGCTGCAAGAAGCCCAGTCTGAATGACTGTCGAAATAATTTCATGAAGAAGGGGATGCATCATATTAATTTCGCATTTTATAAAAATATTATTGGATTGAAATCTGTGCAAACCGGATTTCATAGTAGGAGAAAAGTTAATATCTAATGGATAAGTGTAATTAAAAAAATGCTGCTAATCCTTTATTTCATCTGTATAAATTTTGTTTTTAGCGGTCAGATGGAATCTCGTATAACAATTATTCATGCCTTTGGGTGATAAATCTATCATGCTCTATTTCATTTGTAAATATTTTTTGACCCAGTTCTCCGCCTCCAAAGTGTACCAGTTTCTGGAATAGTTTTTGGCCTCGATTATTTTTTGAAAAAGCTCAAATGCCAATGCATCATATCCAGAATCGATATAAAAATTGGCCAGATAATAGTTAGCATAAGGGTTGTCGCCATCGTTGGCCAGAAGTTGTAATGCAATTTTTTCCAGTGCACTATCAAATTGTGTAAACGGCTGTTGCTTTTTCATTGAAGTAATAGTTTTTAGAAAACTAAGAGTGTGCAATAGGTTTAAATCGGCATAACTTTCATACACCGGATATAATGTAAATACCTGTTTCAACAAAGTGATGCCCATTTCTATATGTGTAGAATCATATTGTGCCAGGAAACTTTCTGCAATAGCTTGAGCCAATAGTTTTTTGCGGTAAAATTCAGAATGGGCTTCAGTTATTCTGTTGTCCAAATTGATGGAGGATCCGGAATCTTCTAAAAGCGGTTTATCAGCTAAATCCAGGACGTAGTTTTTAAGAAAACTCAGGGCAAACAGCGAATAAGTCACATCTCCATAAATCAGTCGGGCCGGATTGCTCACCAGGTTATTATTGGCGGCAATGATCAGGGTAAGGTCTTTGTCCGGGACTTTGAGGAATAAGCTTGAATAGCAATCGTATTGCCCGTACCCCCAAATCAGGTCATGTTGTAGAAAATTTTGTGAAAACATTCCCAGTCCATAAGGCAGGCCGTCTTTATACGGGGAGAACATTCGTCGTTTGGAACCTTCAGGGATTAGTGTATTTGCGTCCAATGCTCCATTGAACTTTGCCAGGTCCCTTATAGTAGAAACTATGCCGCTTGAAGCAGAATAGCCGTAATCAATTATCCCGTCTTTTGACTCTCCTTCATAGAAGTAGGGCATTGCCAATACTCTGCCTTCAGATGTAAGTTGGAAAGAATCCCGTAACAAATAGGTGTCCATGAGCCCAAGAGGCTCAATGATGTATTGTTGCACAAGATTTTGAAAAGTGGTTTGGTATGCTTCTTCCAATACATTCGTTAATAAACCAAACCGGCCGCTGTAGTAAAAATGTTGACCTACCTTCCCTTGAGAAGTATGAGACAGGACATGCTCGATTTTGATTGAGTCGGGAATTTTCAGATTTTGAACATACTTGTTCATTGGGTCATCCCATCTAAATTTTTTGTTTTCTACGGCTTGCATCATGAGAATACCGGTAAATATTTTGGTTAATGAGGCCATAGGAAAGGCAGTAGATGAGTCAACCGGAATTTGGGCGGATAAGTCGGCAAATCCCAGGTAATCCTCATATACTATTTCATTCCCCTTTGTAATGATAATAGACATGCCGGGAATTTGGAAGTATTCTTTGAGTTGAATCAACTCTTCCGAAAAGCGGGTATTCTCTTCCATGTGCATATTAGAAGGTTTTGTACATGTAGTTGTCAATGCACTGATCAGGAAGAGAAACATTACTTCCTTTTTTAAAAATAATACCGGAAAGCAGGATATCATCTAATTAAAAAATGTTTTTAAAAAACTCAATAACCTGTTCAATTACCATGAGATGGACTTCCTGTCGGTCAATAGTAGTATTATCCGTATAATACCTTTTAGCCTCTTTTTTCAAATCACCCTTTGCCTCGTTTAGCATCACATAATGCCCTGCTTTTCCAGGGATTTCAATGTATTTGGAATGCAGGATGAGTGAATGATAATGGAGGGCATTCGTCGCAACCGGAGTAATCACATCGCTTTTTATTCCAATAATCAAAACCGGAATGTCGACTGTCCGCATTTGTTTCTGATTGTCGAAAGCCATACCTAATGCCGGTGCCATAGCCACGACAGCTTTGATTCGGCCATCCTTGAGTTGTGAAATGACTTCATTACAATCTATCTTTTGAATTAATTTCTGAAGATCTCCCAGTTCGGGCACAATCATTTCTTTTCGAAATTTCCTGTTTATAGCATTTTGTCGGAGTAGTTCACAATTCACCTCAACTCCAGCTAAGGCTAATGCTGTATATCCTCCTAAAGAAAATCCACCTGCACCGATTCGGTTGATATCGATCCATTGGCTAATCTCATCATCTTTCAGGATGTTGTCCAATACAAAGCGTGTATCAAGGGGACGCTCCCAATGACGGACAAAGTAATCCGGAATTTTATTATCGAAAGTATTGCCAAAATGGTCAGGCGCTGCAACAATAAATCCTTGTTTTGCCAATGCTATAGCCAACCATGCCAATCCAAACCGGTTACTACCGGTACCATGTGATAGTATGACCAAAGGAGAGCGATATTTCAATAATGTCGCATTTCTGATGGTAGGACTCAAAACAAATGGTAAAATAGTATTTCTTTCTCCTTTTTCATCGATGTCTTGTGTAGGATACCATATTTCAGTTTTTATTGGCCGGGAGCGTTGGGTATCGTACCACTCATACGTTTTCTGCCCCACCTGATACGGTTGTGAGTTTAAGTCATTGACAAGAATCATAGGCAGGATCAAAGTTTTCAATAATGTGAATAGATGTCTTAATGAAATCATATGAATGCGTTTCTACATTATTTTATATCATGGTAGCCAGAGCAGTATGGAAGTTAGTGCCGCTATGGATGATGGGTTTGACAAATTTTTGTTTGTTGATTCTCAGAACCGTCATCATTTTCAATTGATCATTTTCAGTTTATAGACCATTAATGATAAACTAAGGTTGCATATCTATTTCAGATTTATCGAAATCCTCCCAGGTGACGATCTCTTGAATTGTGTAGAAATGTGACGATTGATGATGCTATATGAAGTAATGAATTATTCATGAAAATGTGTGTTTCTTAATTCATTCAATTTTTCTGATGCTTTAGAATTGAATTGGTTTCGAATCAGAACCATTAAGCTATCAGTTGTAGAAATTATATGAGCAATCATTTCTCTTATGAGCAATTGAAAATTATCTCTTCCGAGATAATTCTCAAAGTGGTGTAATATGATGGGTCCTGTATAATATAAGGCCACGTGTGAAGGTCTGTTTTCATAAGAAGCGAGGGTATTTGGATCGGCCTTTACATGCTGTTTTTTGTTTTTTAAATTATCATCATAAGCCTGTTGACCAAAAGTCTGTCTTGTAAAAATCATAGCACAAAATTCAGCAAATGCTTCATCAAGCCAGTAATCCGGAGTGTTTGGATTAGTATTAGAAAACCAATAGTGAGAAAACTCATGTGCAAGAAAGATGGATAAATTGATTATATCCATCCCTTCGATTTTACTAAGTACAACATAATTTTCACGTGCATATCCAACCTCTTTTCGTGGGGATACTACCACAATTCGTTTTGACTCAAAATCCTTTATCATACCTGTGTATTCCAGGAGGAATTCAAGAGCCTGATCAGCCAAAAGCAACAAAGAATCAAGCGTTCCCGGATCTTCGTTGATACTATACACCCTGGCATATTTTCCTTCTATGGAATGAAAATTTTGAGCAGATGCAAAGGAAATGTCAAAGCGAGGAAAACCGGAATGGATGGAACGTAAATTGGGAGTGTCTTCGGAAGAGGATATTTTGTCTCCTGTCAGTATTTGAAAAGAATGATCCAAATAAAGTTCCAGTGAATAATGAAATCTTGGGAATGTAGTCATTACAGGATGCCAGAATGAATCAACATTCAGTTCTATCCATTCATTAGAAATCCGGTTTACCTGGTGATCATCAGGAATAGTAAGAGTATAAGATAATTCAATGGACGTAACAGATTCAATATCGCTATCAAATTGAAAAGTGTAAATGTTAATACCAGGCCCGGCTTCATTTATGTGGTATTCTTTTAACTGACTTCCTCCAATTGATGAAATTTTTGCAGCCGAAGATAAAAGGAATGAAATGGTTTTATCATGAATTTCATGATAAGGAATGGTCATTTTTAAATCAATTTCAATTGTTCCTGTCTCAAGCATTATCCCTGCCTTTACATCATAGAATGGTAGCGAATCATGATTTAAGTTGTTCATTTCGGAATATCCAGTCGAAGTAAATGCAGGAAAAACCCAAATTAAAAAAATAAGGCCTTTTGTTTGAAGAAATCTGATTTGCCGAAAGAGACTTCCACATTGAAAGAGTATTAAAACCCGGTATATGAACCTGATTAAACAAACAACGTTGTATTTTTTTAAAATCGGAGATACTTTCATGAGGGTATAAATTTAATTGATATAAAATTCCATATTTCTTTTTTGTCAAAACTGAAATATTAATTGTGTTCTACTTTTATCGTTTTCATGATTTATCTTAAAAACCTGACCCAATAGCTCCATATTGTTTTTTATTGTTACCAGTAAATTGATTTTCCACTTTGTCAAAAGCACCTTCAAAATACGAGTCATGCGGCCAGAGAATGGACAATATCCATTGTAATGTAATAAAAACACTCGATTTTACATCGACAATATAATTAATGTCGGTATTGTATGGGGTGGATTCTATCTATTCAATTTTGTGACATACATTAAATCGATGTTTATCAAACAGCCACTTATTGGATTTTTCAGCCTGGTCGTCTTCAACAAAATACTCCATTGTACCATGTCCATCTATTGAACCAACCTTCAAAACTTTGTCTAAAATCATGTGTGGCCATTTGTTTTATACCTACATTTTGTCGTTTTCAGAAGCTAAAGTACTTGGTAACGCACTTACAGTTCATATAGGATTTCAGATTATTCTTTTGTGTTTGATTTCTACTTTTATGTGTAGAAATCATTGATGGGAATAGTTTTTATTCCATTTGAGGATTGTATTTCTTCCATCCCCAAGTCTTTCCCCTGAGTTTTGGGTACATAACGATTATCAAAAAAATGCATAGGCCATTGCACCTTTGATGTTGATTATCATTGGAACATCTATGGAATTTAAAAGTTGTATCCCTCCCATAAAAAGGAATATACTAAAATGGAAAATCATAGGAATAAATATAAGTCCGGCACCCAAACTAAATTTACCTAAACTATTTATTGAACTTTCGTTGAATAGATTTTTCAATGGTATGTTATCCCTTCTTGTAAATACCAGCAGTACTGCAGGGACTACAACAAAGGTCATAGCCAATGAATGAAAAAGTTGTGTTTTTGCCAGATCAAGACCTGAGCTGTTGGCTAAAGCTGCCAACAACAACCCTACAGTTATTGAAAAAAAGACGATGAAAATACTTATAATAACCTGTTTGTTTGAGATCATCATATTTATAATAAAGGATGAATCACAAAGGGAAATTCATTAACTCAATACCCAGATGACAAAAACCTTTTTCCCTGCAATTCATTATTCACCCATTAATTTTTTCATAAATTCCTGATCACTGGTAGGTGGCACAAACCCATTCATACGTAAGTAAATAACCAAATTTCCGTAATGCATGATATTGTGCATGATATTGGTGTTTAAAATTTCTAATTTGGGTTTTAACTGACCCTGAAATGGTAATTTTTCCAATGATGATTTTTCACCAAGTTGGCTATGTGCCATTTCACAATATCTGATACTTTCTGACAATGCATTCAGTAACTTGCTTTTGGATCCAGCCATTGCCTCTGTATCAATTGTTTTTCCCTCTTCTAATATCTGATTGCAGAAAAAGTAATTTGATTCAATGATATGTTGTATTTGTTGCCCGAAAGTCCTCACATCACTTGCCGGTGTATAATTATACAATGATTCAGGCATTTTCTCAGCTGTATACATAATGATGCTTGAAGTGCCGGAAAAACGTTGAAAAGCGCCATCCAATAATGGTTGTATTTGGCAAAAAGCACAATGCAGACTGAACAGAAGAAATCCGGAAGCATATAATCGCAATTTCATTTTTGAAAATTTTTAGACTTAATATTAATGTGATGCTTTGTATTCTAAAAAGGTTGTAAACTTTAACCAATAAAAAAAAAACATGTAGAGCAGAAAGAGTAATATGAGATGATAAAATCATCAAGAGAAATTGAGTGGAGATTTTGTGAAATACTGAAGCATTGTTAGTGTAACTATTATACTGACAAATCAGTAAATCCGTCCCATCAATCCCCAACCGTTTGCTTTGTCAATCACAATGCAATGGATTACATTTTTACCTTTTTTTAATGGTAGGTGTAGTTTATTGGCTCCTATATTGAGGTGTCCCATGAATTGCACCCCTTTTGATTGAAATGCATTATCCCCACTAAAAATGAGGTTGCCATTGAGGAAAATGCTGATTTTGTCACTATAGTCAAATGAAAAGACCTTAGTAGTTTTTTTGGTTTCTGACCATTCATGTCTGCAAATCGTAAATGCCTCATCATTTGCTTCAAAATTACCAAAACTAGGTTTTTTAAGAAATTTTGAAATGGTAAGCAATCCTGAAGGTTCTGTTTTAACTAATGTGTAGTTGATGGTTTCCAGATTATCAGGTACAGAAGTCGTTTCAAAAAATGCTTTGGCTTCAGTGATTTGCCATTGAGTAATGACTCCATCAGTTTCAGGTTTTGGTTCAGGTATGGAGTGATCAGAGATTTCAACGGTTAGGGGTGAATATCTAAAATGAGCAAACCGGTTTTCAAACAATGAAAATAAACCGATAGCACCCAAATGATTATCAGTTCTTAATTCTTCAACTTTTAAAACCATTACATCATTTACATAAACCAGAGCTACACTTTCCTTAAATATAACTTTCAATTTATTCCATCCTTCCTGATTGAATGGTACATTCGCCTGATATTCATGGTATAATTGCCATGAAGATTCTCCATTGAATACCGGTGTATATTGTAAGGCATCCGGTTGTCTGCTTTTGTGCATTCGCAAGTAAATGTCCTCCATATGATGGCCGGCTTTTCTGAATACGATACCTGCAAAACTTCTTTTTGAATTTGAGTATACATCGACTTCTATAGTACCCTGATCCAGAAGGATTTCTTTCGCAAAAATTTTACCTTCTAATCGAACCGTTTGAGCCCCATCAAAATGTTCAAATGATGTTTTTGCTCCACCATAGCTCTCCCAGTTTTGGGGTGCCATTTCAACCATGGACTGGGATAAACACAAAAAATACCGAATTGAAAATAGAAATAATAGAAATACTGACTTATTTGGGTGCATTGGATAGGTTTTAGTTCTATATTTAGTTCTGCAAAAATATGATGACAAGGTAATTTGAAGAATACCACTCCATAATCATTACCTACCAATATGATAATCATTTTTAAATTCACTGGGTGTTTTTCCCGTTTTTGTTTTAAAAAACCGGGTCAGATGATGGGGTTCAGAAAAATGTAAATCTGCGGATATCTCTTTAATGCTTTTATTAGTATATAGCAATTCAGTTTTGATCTCTGTAAGAATAAAACGATTTATCATTTCAGAAACTGTAATACTAAATTGTGCTTTTACCGCTTTGTTGAGTGTAATCCTGCTCACACCTATAAGCTGGGCGTAGTAATCCACCTGTCTGTATTTTTTGTATTCGCGAACGACCCATCTTTTCAGACCATATGCCAAATTATTTTCGATGGTTTCTATGGAAAGTCTATGTTCTTTTGCATACTCTCTGTTGAGCTTTATAAGAACAAAATAGAGCATTGACCTGATTAAATGATTACTATCTGAATGGATGCCATGGATCTCTTCATTTATTTCCTCATAAATACTGATTAACTTATCTTTTAGCGTATCGGAAATAGATAAGAACAATGGATTTGACTTGTTGAAAAAGAACTGCAATCGGTAAGTAAACAGTTTGTCAGAAAAAAAATTAGAGAGAAAATCATCCTGAAAGAGTAAGAAATAGCATTGAATTTTAGCTTTATTGACGAACCACTTTCTTTTTTGAAAGGGAGAAATAAAAATGATGGTATTAGGAAATAATTTGATGATTTGTTCATCGAGTTCCAGGTAACCTTCACATTGGGTGAATAAAATGATTTCAAAAAAAGCTGCAGTATGAATGTCGCTTTCAAAATAATAATTCGGGAAGTCTGGATAGAACCCCACATCCATAAGAAGCTCTACCCCATATTTAGTTTTTGAGAACTCAAATTTTTTCATCAGTTTTTCCAGATTGTCTAGGGATCCTGCCTTCTAACGCAGTAGAACAAATCATCCATATTGTCTGTATAAATTTTCAGGATATAAATACAACGCCTCAACACATAAACAACTCAATACCTTAACGCATAAACTTCTCAACATTTTCTGCCTAGTGCCTTCTATGCAAAGACTATTATCTTACCACAAAGGCCACGAAGAATTTAGCACAAAGACCATAAATTACCAATAATGAATACCTCCACGAAAAACAATTATCCATTTTCCATTTTCAATTTCTGCCGACTTCCCACTGCCTTATATTCGCTGACTGTTGCCGACAATTTCGATATGCACCTGAAATTTTTAATTATATCCATTGCCATCGCAAAATCATTATCTTTGAATGAATCAATGGAAAGGTTTTTTTATTATTTGATATCAATACAAAAGTGAAAATGATACGCAGAGATTTTGTAAAACATTCCCTACAGGCCTTGATCACTGCAAGTGCTGGATCAGCTATGTTGGATGCTTTATCTACTTCTACCTTCTCTTTGGATGTACCTGATAATTTATCTGAAGATGAATTTTGGGCATGGATCAGAGAATGCTATACCGTAAGTCCTAATGTTATCAACCTCAACAATGGTGGGGTTTGCCCCATGCCAAAAACCACGCAGGATGCTTTGGATAAATATATCCGATGGTCCAACGAAGCGCCTTCCTACTACATGTGGAGGATTTTGGATGCAGGAAGAGAAGCTTTGAGGGAGAATCTTTCCTATTTAGCTGGATGTTCACCGGAGGAAATAGCCATCAACAGGAATTCTACTGAAGGTTTGAATACAGTCATTTTTGGATTAGACCTGAAAAGAGGAGATGAAGTAGTATTGAATCGCTATGACTATCCCAATATGATCAATGCATGGAAACAAAGAGAGAAAAGAGACGGCATCAAACTGAATTGGATAGAAGAGATGAATTTCCCTATGGAAAATGATGAAGAAATTGTGCAATTGTATTTGGACAAAATGACGCCAGCTACCAGGATTGTCCACATTACCCATGTGATCAATTGGACCGGACAGGTATTACCCGTAAAGAAAATAGCCGAAGCAGTCCGTCAGCGGGGAGCGGAAGTCATCGTGGATGGAGCGCATTCATTTGGTCAAATCGATTTTTCCATAACTGATCTTTCTTGTGATTATTTTGCGACCTCGCTTCATAAGTGGTTATGTGCACCTTTTGGCAGTGGTCTGATGTATGTGCGCAAGGAAAAAATTCCAAAAGTTTGGGCATTGCTTTCAGCCAATGAACCGGATGGTGGAGATATCCGCAAATTCGAAAGTCTGGGAACCCGAAGTTTTGCCTCCGAGATGGCTATTGGCCATTCATTGAATTTGCACCAATTGATTGGTACAGGAAGAAAAGCTGAAAGACTCCAATATTTAAAAAAATTGTGGTCAACACCATTAAAGGATCATCCTTTGGTCTATTTTTACAATTCATTCCATCCACAATATGGATGTGCTTTAGCCAACATTCATATCAAGGACAGAGATGCCTCAGAACTTGAGAAGTTTTTATGGGAAAAGTATAAAATACATACTGTGGCCATCCATTGGGAAAAGATCAATGGCGTTCGAATTACCCCGAATGTGTACACATCGGAGTTTGAAATGGAAAAGTTGTCAAACGCGATTTTACAGTTCCTGAATGTATAGTTTTCATGCAAATGAAAGATCCGGTCAGGTATTTTTCGAATCTTATTCTTCATTCTTCCCGTTTGGATTTGATACCTTTCTGTCAGATGGATGATGATCTGCGGATGCATGAGATTTTTACACATGCGGCGGTGAAGAAGCATTTGTGGGATGACCGGATTTTATCAATGCAGGAATCTAAAGAGATATTTATCAAAAATAAACAATACTTTGAAGAGAATGGATGGGGTCTTTGGAAGGCAACCCTGGTGAGTAATAATGATTGGGTTGGATTCGCGGGGCTTTGGCCATTTTTCGAAGAAAAGAACCCCCAACTGATTTATGGACTCCTTCCTCCTTTTTGGCATCGTGGATTTGCTACTGAAGCTGCACGAAAAGTCATAGGGTATGCCTTTACCGTATTACACTTTGAATACTTAATTGCCAGCTTTGATACTGACAATATACTCTCAGGAAAAGTGACTGAAAGATTAGGAATGCATTTCACCGAAACAAAAGTAATTAACAAAAAGTCAACGGAATTTTACCGGATTGATAAAAAGGATTTTAATGCGATTAAATGAAGTTTACTCAATTGTACAAACCTGAATCTCCATTAAAATTTGATGGTAAAGATTTCTTTTCAATCGTTCCGGTTTGAGTACTACAGATTTTCGTATTTCGTTAGTAATTCCACCCTTACCTGTAATTCTGACCCTGTTTTTTAAGTCTTACACTATTCTAATGTTTTTCTAAGAATTTTGTTGGTTTTGTACTGATTTTGGCAATTAAATTTGCACGTTGCAAAATGAAATCTAAAACAGAATCATATTTTAAACATCAATGATCCGGTTTTTACTTTTGTTTTTATTCATTCCGATTCTCGTTTATTCACAGGAAATGCTTGATTCCTCATTTTTTATCATTGAGCTGGAACATGTAGAAGTCAAAAGTCAACGGGTAGTGCAAGAGGTAGACTATTTGCCAGTTGTAAAAGGTACTTATATCATTGGTGGAAGGAAGAATGAAGTCGTTAACCTCTCCCACATACCCGGGAATCTGAGTGAGAAAATAGGTAGACAACTATTTGCAAGAATACCCGGCGCATTTATTTATGACATGGATGGATCCGGCAATCAGGTAAATATGTCAGTAAGAGGGCTTGATCCGCACAGAAGTTGGGAATTTAATGTCAGACAGAATGGAGTCATCATCAATTCTGACATGTATGGATATCCTGCAAGTCACTACAGCATGCCGATGGAAAGTATTGAAAAAGTGGAATTGGTAAGAGGTACAGGCTCCCTACAGTATGGGCAACAGTTTGGCGGTATGCTCAATTACATCACAAAATCTCCGGATACTTCCAAAGTTATAGGATATGAAGGGATCAATACCATAGGTTCATACGGACTTTTCAGTACTTATCATGCTTTAGGAGGAAAAGTCAACAAGTTTTCTTACTATACCTATTATCACAAAAGAGTATCGGATGGATATCGTCAACATTCACGGTCGGATGCAGAAGCACAGTTTTTACAAATTTCATATGAATTGTATCCATACTTCAAAATTCGTGCTGAACTGGGGAGAAGTACATATCTTTATCAATTGCCCGGTCCCCTTAATGACGCAATGTTTAATGAAAACCCTCGGCAGTCTTCAAGAACACGAAATTTTTATAGCCCCGATATCTATGTACCCTCTTTATCACTGGATTGGAAAATAGGACGAAATACTTCATTGAATTGGGTAACTTCCGGAATTTATGGTTCGAGAAACAGTGTATTATTTGAAGGCTTTGCTGACAGAGAGGATCTGATAGACCCTGCAACGCTAGAGTATAGTCGGCGTAATGTTCATATAGATAATTATCACAGCAGAACTTCTGAGGTCAGACTTTTACATGACTACCAGTGGCTGGGAAGACAGAACCATTTGAACATGGGTATGCGCTACTTCAATAATAATCTTAAAAGAAGACAGAGAGGAACAGGTACCAGTGGCTTTGGATATGATCTTTCGGTGGTTGACGGTTATTTTGGGCGAGATCTTAACTTTCTCAGTGAAAGTATTGCGGCTTTTGTTGAAAATCTTACATATATCACCCCGGATTTATTGCTTTCTGCGGGAATCAGGTATGAATATGGAGGATCCAATTTAACAGGATTCATTGATTATTTGCCTTCAGAAAATTTTCCAGATGAACTGAAATACAGATTTCCAACATATAGTGTCAATGTGAAATATAATCTTGCAGAAGGGCATTCCATTTATTCAGGATTTTCTACTGCCAACCGGCCGGTACTGTTTAAGGATATGATCCCGCCTTCTACCCTTGAAGTTCCCAATGAAAATTTAAGGGATGGTAATGGTTATAATGCTGAACTGGGCATTAAAGGAAATTTTACCAGTGTACTGCAATATGAGGTGACCGGATTTTACATGAGTTATAACGACAGAATTGAAGGTCTCCTCATAGTAAGAGATGGAATGCCCCTCATCGCCAAGTCCAACATCGGGAGTAGCACAACAAAGGGAATAGAACTTTATATGGAGTGGATTGCCTGGGTCAGTCATTCTTCCCGGCTCTCATTTTTCACCTCCACCTCTTATATGGATGCCAGGTATGTAAGTGGCATGATGGTTCAGCAGGGAGTAAATGTAGATTTGGCAGGTAATAGAGTGGAAGCGGTTCCTCATTGGATATCCAGAAATGGAGCAAAATGTCAATTTAGAAATATTACCGGCTTGCTGCAATTTCACTATGTGTCAAGCAGTTATTCAGATCCGTTCAATACAATTGATCCCCTCTCCAATGGCTCAGTCGGTTTTGTTCCCTCTTACAGTTTGTGGGATTTTAATCTGATTCACCAACTGAATGATCGTTTTACTATTCAGGCGGGCATGAACAATATTGCTAACCGACAATATTTTACCAGAAGGCCTTTATTTTATCCAGGTCCAGGCATTTGGCCTTCCGATGGCAGGAGCCTAGTTGTGTCTGTCGGTATAAAAATCTGACATTTTTTCTGTACTAGACGGTTTTTTAGAGTTTCATTTTGTGCAAACAAAATGAAAAATCATGCCATTATGGCACAATAAAAATTAATTTTCACCTGAAAGGTGCCATAACGACATAAAAGGAGCATTGGAATGTAATTTGACGGATAATTTATGTAAATGTTATTTAAAAACTCATTAAAAATTATACCATGATGTTCAAAGTTGTTCAACCTGTAAAGAGAACCCACCAATCATCTAAAATGGGTGCACCTGTATTCAATACCCGCACACCCGTTAGAACTAATGTACTAAAGAATGAGAATTCATATGAAATACATATGGCTTTACCGGGATTTACAAGAGAGGAACTGACGATTGACATTGAAGACAATCACTTAATCGTTCAGGGAAAAGTTGGCGGGAATCAGCCAATTCCTGCGTTGCGAATGGAGTTTTCAAAATCGGATTTTACCCGTTCCTTTGAATTAAATAAGGATATTGATATAAACAATATTGAAGCAGAAATAGAGGGAGGAATTTTGAAAATGGTTTTGCCTTTATTCCCTGAAAAAGCAGCAAGAAAAATTGATATTCAATAATATATTTGTTTAACTATAAAATCTTAGCACTATGAATATTATGAAGTATGATCCTGCAAATGGTGAAAGAAACATCACCAATTTATTTGACAGCTTTTTTAACAGAAGTTTGTCTGATTTCTGGGGTTCTGATCTTTCCATTACCCAACCTTCTGTAAATATTTATGAGCATGCTGATCACTTTAGTATTGAATTGGCAGCTCCCGGACTTACAAAAAACGATTTTAAAGTAGAGGTGGACAATGAGTATCTTGTCATCTCCGCTTCTAAAGAAAAGTCCAATGAAGAAAACAGAGGTAAGTATATGAGACATGAGTTCAATTATCAGACTTTCTCCAGGAGATTCTTTCTTCCCGAAACTGTGGATGCAGACAAAATTGAAGGCAAATATGAAAATGGAATTTTATACCTGAATGTACCTAAGAAGGAGGAAGCTAAAACCAAATCTCCTTTTTCTGTAAAAATCAAATAGTTGAATTAAACAAATGAAAATTTGAAAGCCCGGAGTCATTCGGGCTTTTTTTTGTACTTGTGTGTCATAAATTTTCCTTAAAATTTACATTGATGTAATTTCGCTTTGGGCGTAAGCATTTATTTTATAAAATTTGCGTTCTGACCGGGTAATATTTTCCGGTCATCATGTCCGAAGTTCACAGGACTTTTTTAATTTTTTAACAAATCCGAATGATTACATATGGAAGCTTCTCTGGATATTGAATTATTAAACCAACAGATACACAATGACAGCGCATTCATTGACGAACTTTTTAAAGAGACTTCTAAAATTATTGTAGGCCAGGAGTATATGTTGGAGCGTCTTCTCGTCGGACTGTTGGCTCAGGGACATATTTTATTGGAAGGATTGCCCGGGTTGGCAAAAACTCTGGCTATAAAAACATTAGCTCAGGTGGTAAAGGCGGATTTTAACAGGATCCAATTTACTCCTGATCTTTTACCTGCCGATATTATTGGTACAATGATTTACAATCCTGCCAGTAATGATTTTAGTGTGCGCAAGGGTCCTGTTTTTGCTCACTTCATATTAGCGGATGAAATCAACAGAGCGCCTGCTAAAGTTCAATCAGCGCTCCTGGAGGCGATGCAAGAGAGGCAGGTAACCATTGGTAAAGAATCATTTTTATTGGAAGAGCCTTTCCTGGTATTAGCCACTCAAAACCCTATTGAACAGGAAGGAACTTATCCGCTACCTGAAGCACAGACTGACCGGTTTATGCTAAAAGTAAACATTGGTTATCCTACCAAAGAGGAGGAGAAAATCATCATAAGAAGAAATGTAAGTGGAGAAACAGCTCAAAAGATTTCGGCTGTTGTAACGCCGAAAACCATTCTAAAAGCGAGGGATTCCGTTTTGAAAATATACATGGATGAAAAAATTGAAAATTATATTCTCGATATCGTGTTTTCAACAAGACAACCCGAGAATTATGGTCTTTCAGCATTAAAATCACTCATTAGTTATGGGGGTTCACCCAGAGCAAGCATAAATCTGGCATTGGCTTCAAGAGCATATGCTTTCATCAACCGCCGGGGATATGTAATTCCAGATGATGTGAGAAATGTGTGCAAAGATGTTCTTCGTCACCGGATAGGGATCACATATGAAGCAGAAGCGGAAAGCATTACTCAGGAAGATATTATCGTATCCATACTTAACAAAATTGAAGTTCCGTAACTATGGAGACGTCTGAGTTACTCAAGAAAGTGAGAAAAATTGAGATTAAAACCAAAGGTCTCAGCAGGCATATATTTTCCGGTGAGTACCATAGTGCTTTCCGAGGACGAGGCATGTCTTTCAGTGAAGTAAGAGAATATACGTATGGAGATGATGTGCGAAATATTGATTGGAATGTAACAGCACGTACGGGTCATCCTCATATCAAAGTCTTTGAAGAAGAGCGTGAACTTACCGTATTCCTATTGATTGATGTCAGTGGATCTTCTGCTTATGGTAGTAAAACAGGATTGAAAAATGCAATGATGACGGAAATAGCTGCAGTACTTGCATTTTCTGCCATTACCAACAACGACAAGGTAGGAGCATTACTTTTTTCAGATCAGATAGAAAAGTACCTGCCTCCGGCTAAAGGCAAGAAGAATATCCTGAGAATCATAAGGGAAATGATAAATATCCAACCTGAAAGTAAAAGCACTGATATAGGTAAAGCGCTAGAATTTTTAAATAGTGTTCAGAAAAAAAGATCTATTGTTTTTTTACTTTCCGATTTCAGGTCTCCTTCATTTGAAACGGCATTGATGATTGCATCCCGAAGACATGACATTATTGGGTTGAATATCTATGATGAAAATGAAAGGAAAATTCCTGATGTGGGCCTTGTCAGAATGATGGATCCCGAAAGTGGAGAAATATCCATCATTGATACGTCATCCACAGCAGTTCAAAATGCTCTAAGAATGCAATTTGAAAAATTACATCGAGAATTTAGTGAGCAGTTCAAAAAGAATGGTTGTGATACCCTGAGTATAAATACCAGCGAAGACTATATTAAAAATTTACTGCAATTTTTTAAAAGCAGAGGGAAGAGATGAAAGCAGGGTGGAAAGGTATAGGTTTTTGGGTTTTAGTCATGTCCTTTCAAAGTGTATTGAGTCAAAATCTTAACTCCGTAAGAATTGCGAAGGACTCTGTAAAAATGGGAGAACCCTTTTATATGCATTTTCAGCTCAGATTACCTGAAAGCGAAGGAGTAGTACTGGATTTTGGAACTTTTGATACCATCCCAAACCTTATGTACTTACAAGATAGTACATTCTTTTCAAGATATGCTGACCTCAGTATCAGGAAAGGGGGGAAAACGATAAGCATCAGTGAAACGAACAAAATCCTATATTGGGACAGGCTACAGGGAATATCCAATGAAGGGTATAAATTTATCAGAGATTCAGTCCAGATAGCAATTTTTGATATAGGGACCTTTCAGCTCTCTGGTCCTCAGGTTAAAAGTATCGGAGTAGATCAAATATTGACTACTGAGAAGCCACTTATCACTGTTGTCCTGCCTGATGAAATTTTAAAAAATCTTCAGGATTCGTTGTATATGGCACCCCTCAAACCTATAATGACAGAGCCGTTGAAGCTTGAAGATTTCAGATATTTTATTGCCGGTCTGATACTTCTGCTACTAAGCGCAGTAGTAATTTATTACTTCAAAAAAATAAAGAGAGTTAAGGAAGGATCCGAACCCATTATGCCAGAGAAAACATATATACCTCCACATATCAAAGCTTTGCAAAAACTGGAAGAGTTAAAAGGAAAGCAATTGTGGCAAAAAGGTATGATTAAAGAGTACCAATCCGAGCTGACCTTCATCATTAGGGAATACATTCATGATCGTTTTGAAATCAATGCTTTGGAAATGACCACAGGTGAAATATTAAAAAGGGTACCTTTCTTTGTCGATCAGACTGTACTAAGTGAATTACTGCATATTGCAGATCTCGTAAAGTTTGCCAAAGCAAGACCCGGCGATGATATTCATGAGCGTTTTCTGCATTTGGCAATTGAGTGGGTAGAAAACACAAAAACTACTGAGCAGGATCATGTTTGAAAATTGGCAGAGTATTGATTTTTATAGCCCAGCTTGGTTGGCTCTTTTACTGGTTATCCCTGCCATAGCCCTCTTTCGTTATTGGAATAGGAATAATCTTCTTCCTCATTATATTTTTTCGGGACTGATTGCCGTATCCGGGATCAAATCCTGGAGGAACCGCTTACAGAAAATTCCGGTAATTCTGCGCATTGTGGCTTATTCCTCATTGGTTATTGCAATGGCCCGGCCACAACTATCTCTGACTGAAGAAGAAGTCCGTGCGGATGGTATTGATATCATTTTGGTTCTTGATCTTTCCAGTAGTATGTTGGCCCAGGATTTTAAGCCTGACAGGCTGACGGTCAGCAAACAGGTAGCTACGGCCTTTGTTGAAAAGCGTCGATTTGACAGAATAGGTCTTGTCATTTTTGCAGGTGAAAGTTATACTCAAAGCCCACTGACAACCGATCATACCATATTGAAGACAATGCTAGCTGAATTGGACATTGGTGTACTTCAGGACGGAACAGCCATAGGGATGGGCTTAGCTACAGCTGTTAACCGACTCAAAGATTCTGAAGCTTCGAGTAAGGTGATTATTTTGCTGACCGATGGAGTGAATAATGCCGGATACATTGCTCCATTGACAGCTGCTGAAATAAGCAGGCAGTATGGTATAAAAGTTTACACTGTCGGTGTAGGTTCGGAAGGAAGTGCAAGATCCCCAATCAACAGGCGAAGTGATGGGAGGTATGTTTTTGGCATGGCGAGAGTGGAGATTGATGAAGAATTGTTGAAAGAAATTTCAGCTATGACCGGTGGTAAGTACTATAGAGCATTAGATGAACAAAGCCTTGAAAATATATATCAGGAGATTGACAGGCTTGAAAAAACAGAAATGGAAATTAAAGTTTATAAACGATACAAAGATATATACCGGCCATTTTTATGGTTGGGATTGAGTTTGTTATTACTTGAATTTGTAATTACCAAAACCCTGTTAAGAACCCTGCCTTAATGTTTAGAATAGAAACACCAGAGTATTTTTATGCCTTGATTATTATCCCGGTCTTATTCATGGCATTTTATCTGTTCATGCAATGGAAGAAGAAGGACTTTGCTAAACTGACTGCGGCAACATATTTTCAACACCTTATCCGTGGGTTTAATAAGTATAAAAGTTGGTTGAGATTTTCAATCTGGTTACTTGCAATGATTTTTTTAATTCTGGCTTTGACCAATCCACAATACGGGGGGCGTAAAGAAAAAGTAAAGGTTAAAAGTTCAGATATTATTCTGGCATTGGATATATCCAATAGTATGCTGGCGGAAGATATTGCCCCTTCACGCTTAGAGAGGGCAAAGCGTTTCTCATCAAAACTGGTGCGTGGCCTTAGAGGTGAACGAATAGGCTTGATATTGTTTGCCGGACAAGCATATTTGCAAATGCCACTGACCACAGATTATGCAGCGTCAGAGTTATTTATCAATATGGCGCATCCGGATATGGCAGGTACTCAAGGTACTTCTTTTGCAGAGGTCATTAAATTAGCTATCCAGACCTTTGATCATACAATGGATCATCAAAAGGTTTTGATCATCATATCCGATGGAGAAGATCATGAAGAGAATGCGTTGAAAATGGTAGAGGAAGCCATACCCGCCCGAATTGCCATATATACTGTTACAGTAGGAAGTGAGGAAGGAGCATACATTCCTATGGTGGTGAGAGGCAGGAAGGAATATAAAACCAATGAACATGGCGAACCTGTCATTACGCGGGTCAATGAAGCATTTCTTGAAGAGATTGCTGTGAAAAGCGGTGGACGCAGTTACTCCATTTTGCAGGAAAATACAGCCATTCAGGATTTAAAATCTCAAATGGACAGACTGGCAAAAAGAGAAATGGAACAGGAATCATTTACCGATTTCAACAGTTATTACCAGTATCTGTTGTTCATTGGTGTTGTTTTACTGATTTTAGAATATCTGGTACCTGAAATAACTAAAAAACA
The DNA here is from genome assembly GCA_035327565.1 of Saprospiraceae bacterium. GTDB lineage: Bacteria > Bacteroidota > Bacteroidia > Chitinophagales > Saprospiraceae > JABDLO01. The sequence continues at coordinate 117,127 of DAOLDB010000001.1, read as the reverse complement.
TGGATTTGAGAACTTGTAAAAAACCGTTGTTTATCATAAGTGGATTTTGGTTGATATTATTAGGTCTACCAGACATCCATGCGCAAAGCAGTCATCAACATATCAGAAAAGGCAATCGTTTCTACAATGAACAGCAATTCGATAAGGCAGAAGAAGAGTACAGACGAGCGATGGAAAAGGACCCATCTGTCAAATCCAGATTTAATCTCGGCAATACACTATATCATCAACAGCGTTTTGAAGAAGCTATTCAGAACTACGATGCCGCAGCGTTGAAGGTTGAACCAAATGATAAAGCTGCAGATGTCTGGTACAATCGTGGAAATGCACATTTATCTGCAGGTGAATACAAAGAAAGTATCCAGGCTTATAAAAATACACTTAACCACAGACCCGGTGATTTGGATGCAATCAATAATTTGTTCATTGCCCGAATGATGAAGCAGCAACAGGAGCAGCAACAAAACCAGCAAAAACAGCAACAGGACAGAAATGATCAGGATGAAGAAGATGGTGACTCAGATACATCCAATCAGGATATTAAAAGTGAGGAGGAGGAAGAAGAAAGTCAGGCTCAGTGGGATGAAGAAGATATGGATCATACCGATGAAAATACCGATAAAGAGAAAACAGAACTGAGTAAGGAGGAAGCGGATCGGTTATTGCGAGCAGTTGAAAATGAAGAGAAAAAAGTTCAGGAAAAATTAAGAAAAGGTCAAGGGAGTAAACCAAAGTCCCGAAAGGATTGGTAGCCTTGATTTCAATTAGAATAAAATATGGAAATGAAAAGATCAAAAGGTAAATTATTAAAAGGAAGTACTTACATTGTCATTTGGTTTTTGCTATTCACATGGGTCAGTATAGGACTGTCAGCGCAGGAGAGATATATCAGAATTGATATTTCATCGGACACTATTTTGTTAGGCAATGTTTGTGAAATTAAGTTTTCAGCAGTTAATATAGGTGGTAAATTTGAGGCTCCGGATATGAAAGAACTTGCTGTTGTCGGGGGCCCTAATGTAGCTTCAAGTATGCAATTCGTCAATGGGCAAATGACACAGAGCATAAGTTATACATACATCATTAAGCCGGAGAATACAGGTTCGTTTTTCGTTGGCTCTGCGTATTTTGTAAATCAGGAGAATACTTTCGAAACACCCCCTTTTGAATTGATAGTCATTCCAAATCCAGGGCAGAAAATCCATGACGCCAGGAATAGTAAGACCATTTATCGATCAGACACATCAGAACAGGTTGATGCGCAAAAAAGTACAAGTCCGAAACGGAAAAAAATAAAGCTGTAGTTAGTTCTGAATTTATCAAGTAAAGGAGGAAAAATGTATACAGAGTGAAAATAGCCGCATTCAGACGATTCAGTAAATACTTACCACAGGTAATCAGCATTACCTTATGCCTCTTTTATATTTGCCCTTTATTTTGCCAACAGGGCAAATTTTATGTCAGAACGGATGCCGCCGTTTTGGATGCCGCCTCCCAAACTTATCAAACTTTGAAGAATACGGGTTTCCAGGTAGCTTTTGTATTAGAGAACATGGAAGGTAGCCAGTTTTCTCCACCATCCTTTAAGGATTTTATAGTAGTACAAGGTCCATCTACATCTTCAGAAATTTCTATTATCAATGGACGAAGAAGCGAGAAGAAGTCATATATCTATACCCTTGCTGGCATCAGGGAAGGGTTGTTCACCATAGAATCTGCCACCATGAATACTTCATCCGGAGTTCTGGCTACAGAGCCTTTACATATTAAGATACTCCCAGCTACTGAAGATCCCGATATCATTACCGGAGGAGAAGCCACAATTGTAAGAGTTGAAACGCAGGATTCAGTGATATACATGGGTCAGCAACTGCTGGTTTCCATCAATCTGTACACAAGAGAAAATATAAAGTCGTATGAAGCATTGCAAGCCATTCAATTTGATGGATTTTTTGTCAGAGAACTTGGGAGGGTATCCAGGACAGCTCGAAGGGTGTTCCTCGGGAACCAGGAATATTATTTAAATACATTGAAGACTTATGCTTTATATCCGCAACGAAAAGGAAATTTTACTTTTGAACCTATCAGTATCAGGGTAGGAATCCCGGAAGATTCGAAGAGCCGAAGTTTTTTTTCTTTCCCTGAATATAGTTATAAAATACTTACATCAGAAGCTTTGGAAATAGAAGTAAAAGACTTACCTCTTCGCGCTCCCAATTCTTTTTCTGGTGCGGTCGGAAAGTACATAGCTAATTTTTCTATTAATAAGAAAACTCTCACAACAGACGAATCGCTTGTATTGAAAATAGAAATCAGGGGAGATGGGGATGGTAAGAATATTACTCCCCCATGGTTGGATTTTGGTGATGATTTTGAAATATATGATCCAACTGTGTTGAGAGACGAAAATTTTGAAGACGGTCAGAAAATGTCGGATATCAAGGTTTTTGAATATTTGATCCTTCCCTCAAAAGAAGGAAGATATGAGCTCTTACCGGAGTTTTCTTATTTTGATACAGACAGTCTGGAATATGTAACCCTATCACCAGATGAAGCTTTTGTTGTACACATTGCAAGAGGAAGCGCTTCTGTCTCTGATGTCTTATTTTCAGGGAAAAAGAATTTGATGCCTAATCAATCTTCAGCTTCCTGGACACGCCCATCTTATCAATTTATGGGATCTAAAATTTATTATACCCTTTGTTCTCTTTTCTTTTTAGGGATACTTTCTATGGTTAGTTTTAGAAAGTACCAGGATCATTTGGATGCCATGGATCCAGTGGAGAAAGCACGAAGGAAAGCAAATAAAGTGGCTGTTGAAAGATTAAAGTTAGCCCATGATTATATAGAACAGAATCAACACCGGGCATTTTATGATGAATTAACCAAAACGCTATTTCAATATATTGAAGGAAAGCTCAACATTGCAACAGGAAGCTTATCAAAACACCAACTTGCTGAAAGACTTCAAAGCCTTTCCATCGAAAAACAAACCATCAATAAGTGCCTTCATGTCCTTAATCAGGCAGAACTGTCACTTTTTGCAGGAAAAAATTCCGGTTCAATGAAAGAAATGTATGAACAGTCTGTTTCGGTAATATCAGATATAGAGAATACAACCTCACATGAAGAGCATAAGCTTTTGTAGGGTTTGATTAAATCAACATTTCACTATCTTCGCACCTTTGTTTTACATAATGATGGAAAAATGACCAAAAGGATATTAATAAAGAAAGTTCTTACCCAATGTCAACCGGGTATAGCATTGGAAGTCAAAGGTTGGGTTCGCACTTTTCGCAACAACCAGTTTATAGCACTCAATGACGGATCTACCCTTCACAATCTGCAGGTGGTTGTAGACTATGAACGAATGCCTTCAGAAGTGTTAAAAAGAATCACAACCGGAGCTGCTATTGGGGTCAGAGGAGAATTGGTAGCATCTCAAGGAAAAGGTCAGGCCGTGGAAGTCAAAGCTGATGAAGTGACTATTTACGGAGATGCAGACCCCGAAGTCTATCCTTTACAACCTAAAAAGCACAGCCTCGAATTTCTAAGGGAAATGGCACATTTGCGTTTTAGAACCAGCACATTCGGAGCCATTTTTCGCATCAGGCATTCATTGGCTTTTGCTGTACATCAATTTTTTCACAACCGGGGATTTTATTACATACACTCCCCAATTATTACCGGAAGTGATGCAGAAGGCGCAGGCGAAATGTTTCAGGTCACTACCTTGCCATTGGATAAAATTCCCTTTTTGGAGGATGGATCAGTAGATTTTAAGCAGGATTTCTTTGAAAAAGCCACTAATCTTACGGTTTCAGGACAACTCGAAGCGGAGCTGGCTGCCCTTGCATTGAGTCAGGTTTATACTTTCGGTCCTACCTTCAGAGCAGAGAACTCCAACACATCACGACATCTCGCTGAATTTTGGATGATTGAACCAGAAGTCGCATTTGCCGATATTCATGACAATATGGATCTTGCAGAGGACATGCTTAAAAGTATTATTTCCTACGTCCTTGAGAACAACAATGATGATCTTGAATTTCTGGAGAAAAGACTTAGCGATGAAGAAAAGTCAAAACCGATGGATCAGCGATCTCCATTGCCACTTCGGGAAAAGCTGACTTTATGTATAAAGGAAACATTTGTGCGTATTACCTATACAGAGGCTATTGAAATACTTAAAAATTCTAACCCCAATAAAAAGAAAAAATTCCTGTTTCCTGTAAACGAATGGGGCATAGATTTACAATCCGAACATGAACGTTTTCTTGTGGAAAAACACTTTGGAAAACCAGTCATCCTTACGGGCTATCCTAAGAAAATCAAAGCGTTTTATATGCGAGTCAATGACGATGAAAACACAGTAGCAGCTATGGATATATTATTTCCGGGAATAGGGGAAATCGTCGGAGGCTCGCAAAGAGAAGAAAGGTACGAAGTATTGCTTTCAAGAATGAAGGAGATGCATATACCGGAAGATGAAATGTCGTGGTTCCTTGATACACGCAGATTCGGTACATGCCCACATGCGGGGTTTGGATTGGGATTTGAGCGTATGGTACAGTTTGTTACGGGCATGTCCAACATTCGCGACGTTATTCCCTTTCCAAGATTTCCCGGCTCTGCTTCCTTTTAATCCTATAAAAAAACAACAAAATTAAGTATGATAGAAAAAAGATCTGAATGGATGCATATGCTGATTTTCTCTTCATGTCTTTTAGTCACCGGTATACTATCAGGGCAACGTAATACACCGCTTGATATTACCATAGATTTTGAATCCTATGATCCGCCATCTTCCCTGGTTGTACCGGTTTCAGATGTCAGAAAAGCCAGGTTTCCATTCGTAGATGTACATTCCCATCATTTTCGAATGGCAGAGCAGGATTTGAATAAATTGATAGCGGAAATGGATCAGCTCAATATGAAGGTCATCGTCAACCTCAGCGGTAGAGGTGGTCATTATTTGAAGGCCATGGCAGACAACATCAAAGCTCACGGTTATGAGGACCGGATCCTCTTATTCACCAATATCGAATTAAGAACCATTGATGAGCCTGATTGGTCTGAGAATACTGTGAAGCAAATTGAATACGATATAGATAATGGAGCCCGGGGTTTGAAGTTGTACAAAAGTCAGGGCATGTTTAATCAGGATAAAAACGGCGAGAGAATTAAAATCACAGACCCCAGATTACAACCCATTTGGGATGTTTGTGGAAGACACGGTCTTCCGGTTTTAATTCATGCTGCTGATCCGGCCGCATTCTGGCAAGCACATGACAGTCTGAATGAAAGGTGGCTGGAGCTTAAGTTAATTCCTTCAAGAAAGAGAGAAGATAATGATCCGGCTCCCTGGGAAAGCATCATTAATGAACAATTGGATTTATTTCGCCAAAATCCAGGCACTAATTTTATTTCCGCACATTTTTCCTGGTTTGCCAATGATTTAACCCACTTAGGAAAACTGTTGGATGAAATTCCAAATATGTATATTGAAACCGGAGCCATTATAGCTGAACTGGGCAGACAGCCGAGAAGGGCCTTTAAGTTTTTTAATCAATATCAGGACCGGATACTTTTTGGGAAAGATGCCTATAATGTTGAAGAGTATTATACCTATTTTCGTGTATTCGAATCAGCTGACGAATATTTTCCCTATTATAAGCGCTATCATGCATTTTGGAAAATGTATGGTCTTGACTTGCCCGATTCCATTTTGAAAAAACTGTATTATCAGAATGCGTTCAATTTGATTCCGGGTATTAAACCTGAGTTATGGAAAGAGAATATGGACTGAAGTATGAGACAAAAGGATATTATTGATTGGAAGTTTTAGTCACCTTGATATATATAAAATATTTAATTTATACAGGACAATATTCATTTATTAGATTTTATTAATATATTGAGCTTTAAGTTACAAAACCGCATTATTTAACAGACTAAAAAATTGTAATTACTATGTCAAAATTTAATGAAAAAGTAGAATTCTATAAGGATCAAATGAAGAGCCTTGGAATTGCGTATGATGAGAATAAATTTATTGCCTGTGTCAAAGCTTGTGGCCCGTCCATTTATCTGAGAGATGCTGAAACTGTGGCAGGTACCGACCAAAAAGAGTTGGACACCGTAAAGAAAAATTATCTTATGAAAAAATTGGGTCTTACCGCCAAAGATGACCTGGATGGTATCCTTCAATATGCCATCGATAAAATCGGACAAAGCAATAGAAATAAGTACCGTGCCATCTTCTATTACCTTTGCTCAGAAAAAGCCAGAAAATTCCCATCATAACGGAATTCCGGTTAGAATTTATTAAAATACAAGTGAGCTCCCTTAAATAAGGAGCTCTTTGCTTTTAAAGTACATTGTGCATATGGGGAAAACCCACTACTCATTTACCGGGCAGATCATGAAATGGCAAGAAAAGCACCAAAGAGTATTGCCCTGGAATAATATAGTTGATCCATACCGGATTTGGGTTTCTGAAATTATATTGCAGCAAACGAGAGTTGCTCAGGGGCTTGATTATTATTACCGGTTTATAGATCGATTTCCAAATGTTAAAATTTTAGCATCAGCCAGGCAAGAGGAAGTATTAAAGGTGTGGGAAGGTTTAGGTTACTACAGCAGAGCAGTCAACATACATAAGACTGCCGGAATCATTATGGAAAAGTATAATGGAAATCTTCCTGATAACTATAAGGCGTTGATTCATCTTCCGGGAATTGGACCTTATACAGCTTCAGCGATTTTAAGTTTTGCGTTCCATCAGCCTGTCCCTGCCATTGATGGGAATGCACTCAGGGTTTATTCCCGTTATTTTGGTATAGAAAAAGATGTATCAAAAGGAGCAACAGTAAAGGAAATTGTAAATTTATCATCGAAACTTATCCCAGAACATCAGCCGGGACGATTTAACCATGCGGTTTTCAATTTAGGTTCGAAAATATGCACACCTAAAAACCCCAAATGCCATCAATGCCCGTTGCAAAATGAATGTACAGCCAGGTTGAATCATAAGGTGGACCGGATACCCTGGAAAAAACCTAAAGCAGCGCGTAAGTTGCAACATTTAACCTATTGTATTATTCGGCAGAATCATAAGACTTGTGTTCGTCAACGAAATGAAAAAGGCATTTGGCAGGGGCTGTATGAATTTCCTGAAAGACAAAAAATAGCCAGCTGGATTGAGTCGGTGGAAAACAACCTGATATTACTATATCAAACCATCGGATATAAGTATATTTTAACACACCTCGATTTAATAATCTCTTTTCATGTATATGAATTGGTGTCGGGAAATATGCCCAAAGGATATCTTCTCATAGATTGGAAAGATTTAGCGGCTTATCCTTTGCCTGTACCGCTAAGAAAACATGTATTAGAGAATAATACATTATTACTTAATTAATTGTAAATTTGCATTAATTGAATTTAATGAAATTTGAATTGGATTAATACAAATCAATTAGCTGCATTTATAAAATGATCAATAAAGTAATTCTTATAGGTAATTTGGGCAAAGATCCTGAGGTAAGGACTTTGGAAAGTGGGGCAAAAGTAGTCCGTTTTCCTCTTGCAACCAATGAAAGTTACCAGGACAAGTCAGGAGAGTGGCAAACTGTTACGGAGTGGCATAATGTGACGATGTGGAGAAATCTGGCGGAAAGAGCTGAAAAAGATCTTAAGAAAGGATCATTGATTTACCTTGACGGAAAATTATCAACAAGGAAGTGGACAGATAAAGAGGGTCAGGATCGATATACTACAGAAGTGGTAGCCAACACTTTTCGTAAACTCGACAGGAGAGATCAGCTTTCAAAAGGAGAGGATGATTCTTTCAATGCTTCAAATGACTCCATCACCCATGATGATTCCACACAGGATGATCTTCCATTCTAATTAGGATGGTCTTTTTGTAATAAAATACCTGAAATTGGACAGCGAACCCCCATTGCCGGAATTTTTATTGACGATTCTACATCCGCTAACTGCATCCACTGATGTATTATTAGGTATTTTCCTTCTGATGATTCTTATCTTTCTTTCGGCTTTGATTTCAGGATCGGAAGTGGCATATTTTTCTTTAAGCCCCAATGATTTGCATTTGTTGGAAGATGAAAAAAGCAGAAGGGGGAAGAGAGTATTGGCGCTAAGGGATAAACCCCGAAAACTGCTGGCTACCATACTGATAAGCAATAATTTTATCAATATAGCCATAGTTATTGTTTTCAATTTTGTGTTGAGAAACCTGATAGGAGATGAAGACCTCTTTCGTATTGCTGGAGGACTCCAAAATCTTTTATTTCTTCAGGATTTGTTCAGTATTGAAGCCATAGCTAAGGGTATTAATTTTATCGTATCAGTGATTATGGTTACTTTCATTCTGGTTCTTTTCGGTGAGGTTACCCCAAAAGTTTATGCTAATCTTAATAATTTACGCTTTGCCCGTCTGATGTCTCTTCCTTTGACTCTGCTCCAGTTTATATTTGGTCCGGTATCCCGTATAATGGTAAAGATGTCCGTCAGATTTGAGGGCAGGATCAATCAGACTCGTGTCAGTTCTTCATCCACTTTAAAAGAAGATATCGATAAAGCCATTGATTTGACTATGGGAGAAGGTGACCCAATGAGTGAGGCAGCCATATTGAAAAGTATAATTAAATTCGGAGACCTGTCGGCAAAGCAAATTATGAAATCCAGGGTCGATATTGTGGCGCTGGATAAGGAGACCGGCTTTGAAGAAGTTTTAAATGTTGTAAGGGATGCCGGTTATTCACGTATACCGGTGTACATCGATGACCTTGACAATATTGAAGGAATTCTTTACGTGAAAGATTTGGTGGGTCATACCGATGAAGGGGATGATTTTAACTGGCAATCCCTCATCCGCAAAAATGTATTGTATGTGCCTGAATCCAAAAAGATTGATGAATTGTTGCGGGAATTTCAATCCCGGCGCAACCACATGGCCATCGTAGTAGATGAATATGGAGGATGTTCAGGGATTGTTACTCTGGAAGACATCATGGAAGAAATTATTGGTGAGATCAAAGATGAATTTGATGAAGATCAGGAAGTGGATTATATCCAACTGGCCGACAACAATTATATTTTTGACGGCAAGACGCTTTTAAATGACATTTGCAGGATCATTGGAGTAAAAGCGGATTTTTTTGATGCCGTAAAAGGCGATGCAGATTCACTTGCCGGTTTAATGATTGAAATGACGGGCTCCATTCCCAAGCAGGAAAAAGAGGTTCGATATGAAAACATTATCCTTAAAGTCATTAGCGTCAATAAAAAAAGAATCGAAAAGATTAACTTAAGTCTTAAATGAACAGGATTTTTATATACTTGTGTTCTGCGTTTTTTCTCCTGTCCTGTTGGGAAGAAAAATACTTTGTCCCCAAACCCAGGCAATATCCCCGTATAGATTTTCCTGACCGGCATTATATGGATTTTGAAGCCGGCGAATGTCCATTGCTATTTCACTATCCCTCTTATGCCACTGTAAAAAAGACGGTTTCATTTTTTGAAGAAGACCCCATTCATCCCTGTTGGTTTGATATTGAATTTGGCCCGTTCAATGGTCAGCTTCATTGCAGTTATTACACTATTGGCGGTCTTAAGGACTTCGATGTGTTGATTGATGATGCGTTTAAGTTTGCCGGCAAACATGATATCAAAGCCCATTATCGCCGCGAATCCATCATCAGCAATGAAGCCGGCCTGGGAGGAATACTTTTCGAAATCGATGGTCCCGTTGCATCTCCTTTGCAATTTTTTGTCACTGACAGTGTGCAGCATTTTTTCAGAGCATCTCTTTATTTTCGCAGTAAAGTCAATCCGGACTCCATGGCACCTGTACATGCATTCATTAATGACGATGTGTTGGAGATGATCAGGTCTTTCAGATTTAAATGATATAGTGATTAAAACTCATTTTTGATGTGCCAATTCAGGCTTTGCATATTAAGTCGAAAAAATGAGGTTCTATGCCTCTTTATTAAAGAGGTATTTCTTTATACCGGCTACATTAAATACCTGACTTCACGATTCCAAAATAAATATTGATGAGCTAATATATTAAATATCCATAGATCGCCTAAAATTGAAAACTTCCCGGTTGGGAGTATCATGTTTTGAATTTTTTCTTTGTTTCCACTGCCATTTACAAATTGTTCGAAATAAGCACTCCGATCCAAATTTTTACATGATGTTTCAGGATTTCCCAATATAGCAAACTTTTGAATGTCTGAACCCAAAGCAGTATACACAGTATCAAAAAAGGAAAGACTCATGACCACAGTATCGCCTAAAGCTCTGAAAGGATAACCTCCACCCACAACATTTACAGAAGGTCTTTGTTCTTTGACATTTGTATCGTACTACCTTCACTATTGATTTCTAAAATTTTCATTTCATCCATTGTTGTAAAATACAAACAACCATTATGGAAATGGATGTCCTGGGCATGGCCATTTTCAATAGTAATAGAATATATGTCCAGCCTATAACCATATCTGAATATTTTTCTCTTCAAAGGGTCAAAGATTTATAGTATTTGATTTGCTCTGTCTACGGTAAAATCGACAAAATCATAGGAAAAACCTTCAGGGTTTACATCTTCATCTGTTCCATCTATGACTTTAAGCCTTGTTCCTTTTTTATCAAACATGTGAATACTTCTACTCCCAAAACTTCTGACAAAGAAATAATCCTTATCAAATTGAAATTTTTGAATGCTGTTTAATGGAAGATTTTTTTCTACAGAAAGTAGTATAAAAGTTAAATCTTTTATATGGTGAGAAAAATCAATATGGCTCTCATATCTGTTAGGGATAATTTGTAGTGGTTTATTTTCTCCATTAGGAGATTGGCAACCATTTATTGTTGCCAATCCAATTATGAAAATGATCATCTTCCAATACATAATTATTGGTGTGAATCTGGACAACAATCTATTTGGACTACACCACAAGGTCCGCATTGATCATAAGTGTTTCCTAAAGAAGCTCATGCACATTCTACACTATCATTAGATACCAACATGCTATACTATTCACAAGAAGCGCTAACAATCTGTGAACTAAATAGGAATATTAAAGATATTCCTGATACTTTAATTAACTTTTTCATGAAATTAAGTATTTAAAGGTTTACAATGATTGGAATACGTCCTCAATACAAAATTTTTTAAAATTAATCAAAATTTAATATAAAATTTGTTAGATCAATGCGCCTCCAGCCAATTATTTCCAATACCCATTCCTACCTGTATGGGTACTTTCAATCCGGGTATAGCAGTTTTCATTTCATTTTCAATGAGTGGTTTTAAAGTTTTCAATTCATCGCGGTGCATATCAAATACCAGTTCATCATGAACCTGAAGGATCATTTTTGACCGGAATGCCCCTTTAATCAGTATTTGATGAATACCAATCATCGCTTTTTTAATCATATCCGCAGCAGTCCCCTGTACAGGAGTGTTGATGGCCATCCTTTCTGCATTGGATCGCATCAGGCTGGATTGTGAATTAATGTCTCTCAAAAACCTTCTCCTTCCCAGCATAGTGGAGACATAACCATTTTTTCGGGCAAACTCTACCGTTTCGTCCATATAGTTTTTCAACCCACTGTACTGAGTGAAATATTGATCAATGAGATCTTTAGCTTCATTGCGCTTAATGCCCAATTGCCTGGAAAGATTGGTGGCTCCTGCACCATAGGTGATACTGAAATTAACAGTTTTTGCATTGCGACGTTGTTCGGAGTTTACATTTTCATAGGTTACGCCATATACCCTGGCAGCTGTTGCTCTGTGGAAATCCTTATCAGCTAAAAAAGCTTCCATCATCACTTCATCTCCACTCAATTCGGCAATGAGTCTTAATTCAATCTGCGAATAATCCGCTGCCAGCAATACAAATTCTTCATTGCGAGGCTCGAATGCTTTACGGATTTCACGGCCGGCTTCATCTTTAATAGGGATATTCTGCAGATTGGGATTTTCTGAGCTTAATCTTCCGGTGGCAGCCCTGGCCTGGTTAAAATGACTGTGAACCCGCTGTGTCCTGGGGTTGATCAGAGCGGGAAGGGCATCTACATAGGTTGACTTCAACTTGGAATATTTTCTAAAATCCAGTATTAAATTTACGATGGGATGGTGGGGAGACAATTCTGTTAATTTTTCAACATCTGTGGAATATTGCCCTGTAGAAGTTTTTCTCCATAGATAGGGGATTTTTAATCTCTCAAATAGTATTTCTCCCACCTGTTTTGGTGATCCTATATTAAAATCCGAACCCGCAGATTTATATATTTCTCTTTCAGTCTGAATGATAAGCTTTTCCAAATCTTTGGAATAAGCAGACAAAAAGTCGGGATTAATTTGTACGCCTTCAAATTCCATGTCCCTCAACACCGGTATAAGTGGGGCGTCAATATCCTCATATACCTTTTCAAGTTGATTTTCTTTCAGCAATGCACGTAGAGGGGTGGCTAATTGAAGTGTGATATCTGCATCTTCACCGGCATATTCTTTCACTTTCTGGTCATCTACATCCCGCATCGATAGTTGATTTCTGCCCTTTTTTCCAATCAGTTCTTCAATGGAAACCATTTTGTAGCCTAAAATGGATTCGGCCAGATAATTCAGGTTATGTCTCAAGTCGGGCTCACACAGATAATGTGCGATCATGGTGTCAAAAAGTTGTCCCTGAATATCTACACCATACCATTTCATGATCAGTGCATCGTATTTGATATTCTGGCCTATAATCACCTTATCTTTGTTCTCGAGTACAGGCTTAAACTCATCAACTATTTGTTGGGTTTCTGTCTGACTTTCAGGGCAGGGAATATAGTATGCTTCCTTAGGTTTTACAGCAAAGACCAATCCAACCAATTCTGCATTATTGGCATCAATGCCTGTAGTCTCTGTGTCAAATGCTATTTCTTTACTATTATTTAAAATGTGTAAAAGTTCCTGCCTTTTTTCTTTTGTATTGACATAATGGTATTGATGACTGACATTACTGATATTATGATCTACTACCGTGTATTGTGACACTGTATTTTCACGTTGCGTTTCAACTTTTACTTCCTCGAATAATGAACCCTGAACACCTAATTGCTGGGTGGGTGTTCCCAAAATCTGATGAGCGAGCGTCCTGAATTCCAGCTCTTTGAACACTTCTTCAAGGGTATCTTTGTCCATAGGATCAATTCGGAACTCTTCTGAATTAAATGCTATAGGTACTTCGGTATGGATGGTAGCCAGTTTCTTTGAAAGCAAGGCCTGGTCGGCATATTGAGATACATTTTCCTGTTGTTTTCCTTTCAGTTGATGGACATTTTCAATGACACTCTCCACCGATCCAAATGATTGGATGAGTATGGTTGCAGTTTTTGGTCCTATGCCCGGAATACCCGGTATATTGTCTACACTATCTCCCTGCAAACCCAACATATCGATCACCTGGTTTACTTTATTGATACCCCAGGATTCCAGGATTTCCTTTTCACCCAATATTTCGATGCCGTTGCCCTGACGGGATGGTTTATACATAAATATATTGGATGAAACCAACTGGCCATAATCCTTATCAGGAGTAACCATAAAAACAGTAAAACCTTCCTTTTCTGCCTGTTTGGCCAGGGTGCCGATTACATCATCTGCTTCGAAGTCTGGAATTTCCAAAATAGGTATCCTGAACCCCTCCAAAATTCGCTTAATGTAAGGTATAGCAATAGCAATATCTTCAGGTTGGGCTTCCCGGTTAGCCTTATACTCCGGAAAAAATTTATGCCGGAATGTATCACCGGGCGGATCAAAAGCCACTGCGATGTGGGTAGGCTTTTGGTTGGAAATCAAATCCCAGAGAGTACGCACAAAGCCGGTTATTGCTGAAGTGTTGATCCCCTTGGAATTTATCAGTGGCCGGGTGATGAAAGCAAAATGGGCTCTGTAGACCAAAGCATGTCCATCCAGCAGAAATAATTTTTTTTCCGGCATTATTTAAAAATTTAAGATTAAAAGTCAATTTGTCTATATTCAGTTTTCAATATATGTTATAAGGTATTGGTTCTATAATGACCATCCATTATGATATTGCGAGGTAATTAAAGCGTTTGCCTCTGCATCATTTCCAAAGTTGCCGGTTGAAGGGTTCCACTGAATTTGTCTTTTGGTTTTTAGAGCAATATTCCCCATATGGGCATTGATGGCGGCCAAACTTCCAGTTTCAATTCCACAATGCAATATAGATGCATCGTTGGCTTTGAGTGCATCCAAAAAATTGTGGGTATGTACGTCGAGATAATTTTCTCTCCGTGGTTGATAAGGCATTGCTTCCATTTTGTACTGAAGTATTCCATCAACAGACTCTTTTTCAGGAATGATCTCCCATCCCTGCCGGTTCAATACCAGTGTTCCATGATTACCTATATAAGCTATGCCCTCCGTCTTACCATAATTTCCCCCATCTATGGCTAAAGCGTGTTCCCATAGCATATTGCAATTTTCATATTCGAATATGGCCTGCATTGTATCTGGTGTTTCTGTTGCATCATCCGGATAGGCAAATTTACCGCCGGAAGCGGTTACTGATTTTGGTGTAGTTGCACCCATTCCCAGTAAAGCAATGTCAATTTCATGAACCCCCCAATCCGTCATCAATCCTCCTGCATAATCCCAAAACCAACGGAATGTAAAATGAAAACGATTCTCATTGAATGGTCTTTTCGGGGCCGGCCCTAACCACATATTGTAGTCAACTCCTGAGGGAACGGGAGAATCTGGTACTATAGGCACGGATTTCATCCAGCCCTGATATGCCCATGTTTTTACCAGCCTAATGTTTCCAAGCTTTCCGGATTTTAAAAAATCCAAAGCCTGCCGATAATGGATCCCCGATCGTTGCCATTGACCCACCTGTACAATTTTTCCTGAAGCCCGAGCTGCTTTGACCATTGCCTGACATTCACCAATTGAGTTGGCAAGAGGCTTTTCCACATACACATGTTTCCCTGCTTGTAGTGCTGCTATGGTCATAATAGCGTGCCAGTGATCAGGAGTGCCAATAACGACCGCATCGATTTCATTATTTTCTAATAATTTTCTAAAGTCTTTATAAACTACAGGCTTAATTCCTGTAATTTTTAAAATGTTTTCTTGTCTTTCATCCAAAACATTTTCATCTACATCACAGATCGCTATGCAGCTTACTTCACTATTGTTTAAAAGTGAACGCATATTGCTCCATCCCATTCCTTTACAGCCAATCAGACCTACACGGATTTGGTCAGATGGAGATATGTCTTTTCTTTCAATGTGTTGACTTTGAAGGTATGGAGATAGGCCTACCGAAGCCATAACGATGGAAGCATTCTTTACAAAGTCTCTTCTGTTTTGCATTTTTATTTTTTTTAATTATAAATATAAAAGGTTCTGCTTAGCTTGTAAATGGTTTTGTTACACATTTTAATTTGCTCCGGGCATATTCATTGATAATGGCCGTATTCAAGCAGATCAAAGTACTCTTTATGTAAACGATTTAGGTAACTATACCATCACCCTCGGATTCGTAATGAACATGTAATAAAACACTTCAGTTCAAATATAGCCATAGGTCGAAGATACCCTGTATTTGATTTAGCCTTTTAAAAGCTAATTTGCCAAAAAGGCATATTGTATTTTTTGAGTACGACAAAAAGACAGTTTTTCAGATATGGATTATTATTTGTATCCATTATATTCATGATAAATAAAAATATAGATGAATGACATACGAAAATTTCACAACTAAGGCGCAGGAAGCCATAATAAAGAGTCAGCAAATAGCAGGGCAACTGGGACAGCAGGGGGTAGATACCATCCATTTGCTCAGGGGTGTAATTGATACTGATGAGAAACTGGTTGAGTTTTTATTTCAGAAAATGGGAGTCAACATGCCCCTCATTAAAAGAGAACTAAACAAAGAATTGGAACGGTACCCCAAAGTAAGTAATGTAGATAAACAATTTTTGACCAACGACGCCAATAAGTCTTTGTCCGCCGCTAAAAAATTGCTCAAAGAGTTTGGTGATGAATTCATATCGCTTGAGCTGATGCTCATGGGTATGGTGAAAGGAACAGATGCCGCTGCAAAAATTCTTAAAGATCAGGGTATAACGGCAAATGATTTGAAAAATGCAATACTGGAATTAAGAAAAGGTAGGACAGTAACCGATCAAAGTACAGAGAATCAATATAATGCTTTAAACAAATACGCTGTTAATCTCAATGAGAGGGCAGAGGAGGGCAAATTAGACCCAATCGTAGGCAGAGATGATGAGATCAGAAGAATCCTTCACATTTTGTCAAGAAGGAAAAAAAATAACCCAATCATCGTTGGCGAACCCGGAGTGGGAAAGACAGCCATAGTGGAGGGTATTGCATGGAGAATTGTCAAGCAGGACGTTCCGGAGAATCTACAAACCAAAAGATTATTTGCTCTTGATATTGCTGCTTTGATTGCTGGTGCAAAGTATAAAGGGGAGTTCGAAGAAAGGTTGAAGGCAGTGATTAAAGAGGTAAAAGATGCCAATGGAGAGATAATCCTTTTTATTGATGAAATACATACTTTGATTGGCGCAGGAGGAGGACAGGGAGCTATGGATGCAGCCAATATTCTTAAACCTGCACTGGCCAGAGGTGAGTTAAGAACAATTGGTGCCACCACATACGATGAATATCAAAAATATTTTGAGCAGGACAAAGCCCTTGCACGGCGTTTTCAAACTGTTTTTATTGACGAACCCTCAGTAGAGGAAACCATTTCTATACTTAGGGGTATTCAGGATAAGTATGAAGTCTATCATAAGATGGAAATCCTTGATGAGGCTTTGATTGCGGCGGCTGAATTATCACACAGGTATATTACAGAAAGAAAATTGCCTGATAAAGCCATTGATTTGATTGATGAAGCAGCTGCGAAGCTCCGGTTAGAACTGGATAGTGTTCCTGAAGTGATTGATGAACTTCAACGCCGGTTAAGACAACTGGAAATCGAAAGAGAGCACATCAAAAGAGAAAAGGATGAAAAGAAATTAAAGATTGTCAATGAACAGATAGCTAATGCAAAGGAGAGGCTGGATTCAACCACGGCAGCATGGAAGAGTGAAAAAGAAATTGTTGACACTATTCAAAATATCAAAAAAGAAATTGAAGAACTGGAGCATGAAGCAGAAGTTGCTACCAGGGAGAGCAATTATGAAAAAGTAGCCAGAATCCGGTACGGACTCATGAAAGATAAAGAGTCAATGCTCAAGGTGGCTGAAGAAAAGCTTAGTCAGCTCCCGGAGGATAGCCGTTTTACCAATGAAGAAGTTACAGCCAATGATATTGCTGAGGTCGTCGCTAAATGGACAGGTATACCTGTGAGTAAAATGCTGCAAAGCGAGAAGGAAAAGTTACTCACATTGGAGGATGAGATAGGCCGTCGAGTTATAGGACAGAAGGAGGCAGTAACAGCAGTTAGTGATGCTGTCCGAAGAAGCCGTGCAGGCCTTTCAGACCCAAATCGGCCAATAGGTTCATTTATTTTTTTAGGACCAACTGGAGTAGGTAAGACGGAACTGGCCAAGGCATTGGCAACCGTGTTATTTGATGACGAAAATGCCATTACCCGGATCGATATGAGCGAATATCAGGAAAGACATGCGGTTTCGAGGTTGGTTGGTGCTCCTCCCGGATATGTAGGGTATGATGAAGGAGGACAACTTACTGAGGCTGTCAGAAGGAGGCCATATTCCATTATTCTCATGGACGAAATTGAAAAGGCGCACCCTGACACTTTCAATGTATTGCTACAGGTTTTAGATGATGGCAGACTTACAGATAATAAAGGTAGAGTGGCCAATTTTAAAAACACCATCATCATTATGACTTCGAATATGGGTGCAGAGAACATCCTCGAGAATTTTGAAGACCTAGCTGAAGTAGGTGAAAAGCATCGCGCTGAGATTTTGGAAACGACAAAAATTGAGGTCTTTGAAATGTTAAAAAACAACCTTAGGCCTGAGTTTTTAAACAGGATCGATGAAAGACTTATGTTTTTGCCTCTCACTAAAGAAGAAATCAAGCAGATTGCTGTACTTATGCTGAAAAAGCTTGAGGGTAAGCTTCTTCGTCAGGAAATCGGTTTTCAGTTGTCCGAAGGTGCACTTAATTTGCTTGCGGATTTAGGATATGATCCGGTGTTTGGAGCGCGACCTATGAAAAGAGTTATACAAAAGGAGTTGGTCAACGAAATGGCAAGGATGCTGTTAGGTGGACAATATGGTGCCGGAGATACTATTTATGTGGCAACAGATTCAAAGGGCTTTACCTTCAGTACAGTGCCGGTAGAAGGAGAGGAATATCCTGCCAAAATTGTTGACAATAGTAAAAGGGATCAAAATCTTTCAGACCTGAAAAAAGCAACCAAAGATCTTGAGGATATACTCAAAGACATTGAAGATGATGATGAATAGCTTGTAAAATATTTTAAACAGATAATAGAGGAAAAAGTTAACTTACCTGAAAATTAATAGTTTTACCATTATGATCAGGTGGGTTGGTAACATGTTGTTGGCCATCGTGGTGATTTCAACCATGACAAACATAGCAAGTAGTCAATTGTATATTCAGGCAGGGCTCAATGCATCAGCCCAAAGAGCGAAATTCAATGGGATTAATATTGACAGTGAGCGAAAGCCGGGTTTTCATGTCGGTCTTTTCAGTAATATCCAATTAATCCGCCAATTATCTTTTCAACCCGGAATTCTTTATTCAAGTAAAGGTCTGGCAGGAAGAGATGCCATATCATCTTTCAATTACATTGAAGTACCTGCGCATCTGCATTACCGCTTCAATGAAAATGAAGGTGCATTTATAGAGGCCGGATTTTATTTTGCGATGCTTATTTCTGCCAGATCCCAGGGCTATAATGTAAGCGATGATGCGCACCTGGAGGATTTTGGAGGTAACTTCGGTGTAGGATATCACTTCAAAAAGGTAAGCATAGGACTCAGGGCTAATCAGGGATTGATCAACATAGCCCGTGTCAGGCAAACAGTGGTAGGTGAGGTCACCAATTATAACATGAATGCCATGTTGTATTTTGCGATAAAAATTTTCTAAAAAATTGGATTCTCCACTAATAAATTAAGATTTTCTTATATACCTTTAATGTGGAAATCTAATAAAAAACAAAAAGCCAATATTCATGAGAATGTTTTTCAGACTATTCGTAGTAGCTATACTTTTATCATATACAGCATCAGTGGGATATAGCCAGTTAGTGGTACACGCTGGCGTGAATGCATCTTCATGGAGGCTTTCTTCCGGCAATGCTTCTTTTGATTTTGGATCCAAATCTGGCTACCATGTTGGATTTCAATACAGGAATAATCTCAGCGATAATTTTAAAATCAGTCCGGGTTTGCAATATAGTCAGAAAGGAAGTGACATTTTTGGAATCCTTACCAGTAATCTAAACTATTTGGAACTTCCGCTCATGTTTGTTTTTCAAACGGGACCGGATAAAGGGTTTTTCCTGGAAGGGGGAGCTTATGCAGCGTATTTACTATCCGCTTCAGAAATTGGTGTAGATGTAAAAGATGAATTTAAGTCTATAGATTATGGTGTCAATTTAGGATTGGGATATGATTTCAAGCGAGTGTTGGTTGGATTACGAGTTGGGGTAGGCCTGGCTAATATTGATAATGATGAATTTGAATCAACATTAACCAATACCAACGTGCAATTGTATATTGGCATCAAGTTGTAATAATAGCCTATTTTACTGCAATACAACTGATTTCAACGTTAACATATTTCGGAAGGTTGCCAACTTCTACCAATTCCCTTGCCGGAGCTGTATCCTCATCGAAAAACTCAGCGTAGACGGCATTGATACGGGCATACATGCCCATATCTTTTACAAAGACAGAGCACTTCACCACATGTTCGAAACCAAATTCAGCGGCTGTTAATATAGTACCCAGATTATTCATTACTTGTCTGGTTTCATCTTCAATTGAATGGAGGATAAGTGATTTCGATGCCTCATCAATGGCAATCTGACCTGATATATATAATGTGTTTCCGGCTAACACTGCCTGACTATATGGACCGACCGGTGAAGGCGCTTCGGGGGAATAGATGATTGTCTTCTTACTCATGTTGTGTTTTGTGCTTGGATTAATATGAAAGTGAAGTGATACAGGCTTCTCTGGTTTCCCACAAGTTTTTAAAGCTTTGTGAAATTTTCATTTCTTTTTTCCATCTACGGATATATCCTTTATGTTTTTTTTCTTTATAATCCACAACGTCTTCCGGATTGATTTTTTCCATAAACAACAAATCAGTTTTTATTCGCTCAAATGTTGCTTCCTGGGATGTGATATCTAAGAATTTTTCTGAATCAAAAATAACACAGTGTGCTTCAGGAATGTAAACCAGATTTTGTTGTTTTAGTATGGAGTCTATGCCGGGAGTATTTTCCTCCTTCATTCGGAAAAAACAGAGATATAATTCGATTTGATCCCAGCCCTGTTCTTTTGATAAGGTGGATAATAAAGCATGTTTGGTGCTGCACGTTCCTTTGTTTTCTAAAACCACCAGACTAAAATCTTTTTTGTTACTGGTTCGTCCGTAAGGAATGCTTCGAAGAAATTTTAGCGCTTTTTGGAAGGTATCTATGCCTTTATCCAGGAACAACTGGGATACAGGGCCTTTATTTTCTATATGTACAGGTACAGGCATTTGTATTACAGGCCGGTTAGAAATGTCATGCCGGAAATCGATTATTTGTACAGTCGTAAATAAAAAATTTATTCAACTTCATCAGCTTTAATTACAAGCTGACCTTTGTAATACATATTACCTTCCGACCAGTAAGCACGGTGATAAAGATGGGTTTCACCGGTGGTCTTACAAATGGCCAATTGAGGGGTTGAAGCTTTTTTATGTGTTCTCCTTTTATTTTTCCTCTGTTTGGAAACTCTACTTTTAGGATGTGCCATAATATATTTTATTTTAGTTTCAATCAAGATTGAATCCACTTAAACCTTCCCAAAGGGTTCCGGATGGATTATGCTCCTCTTTGTCTTTGATTTTTTCCAAAACTGAAACATCACAAGGTTTTGGATTTTCAAGGTCGCAATTATAAGTTTTAATCATAGGTATTGACAACATGATATATTCATAAATAATCTGTGCCAATGAAAGATAAGAAGTTTCCGGCTTAATAAACATAACTTCATCAGTACTGTCGTCCGGCTCACCAGGCTTTAGTAATAATTGGAATTGACCACGCACCGGCAGATGAATAGGCGCAAGGCAACGATCACAAAAAACATTACATTTGCCTTCCAACTCAAAAGCTAAAATACTTATGCTGGGTCTTTTATCCAGATGCAAAACCACCTGAAAGTGTCCGGATTGTATTTCATCATTGCTAAAATAGTGAAAAAAAGAATCCTCAACTTCAAATACCAACCTATGAATTCCATCTTTCAATCCTTTAAATGGAATCGAAAAATGTGATAATGCTTCCATAATCAAAGAACATATTTAAAATGGGTCGCAAAGATAACATAATAACTCCAATTATTTCTACCTTTTTACAAATTTTACAATCTCTTCAAAATAGAGTTATTCCAACAAAAACTATTTGTAGATTAAACGCATTTTTTAGTCGAAAATATACATCTTGCTCATGTTAAACGTTTCATATTTATAGGTGTCTTTAGTTTAATATTTTTAGGATATATCTCATTAAGTAATCAATACTAAAGTCTATGAAACAGTTAATCATTTTAAGCTTGCTTACGTCAGGGCTCTTTTTAATTTCTTGTTCATCCAATCGCTCCTTCAGAGATACAAAAGTTCAGGATGTTTCTGATGAAGCGGATTTACCCACCACAATGAACTATCTCGATTTGATTGAAAGATTAAGAAGAGAAGTTGCAGTGCAGATATTGGGTTCAGGTTCTAATATCTCTGCCCGAATCAGAGGTGCCAAATCTTTTCAGGGAGAACAAAGACCTTTGATTGTTGTCAATGGTACCGTGGTAGGCAGAGACCTCGTTCAGGTCAACAGAAATCTTGATCCGCCCACCATCAAGAAGATTAGGATTTTGAAAAGTTACCATGAACTCACTATTTGGGGAGATCAGGGTGTTGCAGGGGTTATTATGGTAGAGACTACCAACAAAATTTAGTTTATTAATTAAAGAGTACCGGAATGGCTGCTTTCAGAGCAGAGTGGGAGGTATATTCTTAAAATATATTGTACATAGTAATAGTAAATGGAGGGTGATATTGTATTATATATTGTTTTACCTTCGTAAAAAAAATCCGGGTTATGAACTATGTACCTTATGGTTGTAATTATAGACTAACAGTCTATGTAAGGCTGTTCCGGTATTTTATTGTACTCGTATTGATAACTTCTTTATTCCAGGCCTGTAAAACTAAATCCTCTATACTCAAGCCGGATCATTTAGAAGACTTTGATTCGTTTTATGAAGCTTTTCATCGCGACGAGAAATTTCAATTAGCCCGTATTCACTTTCCATTAGAAGGTTACCGGAATGATCCAGAAGGTGAAACGAAATGGAGTAAAGACAATTGGGAAATGATGAAAGTTAAGATCTATGATGTAAATAAAAAAGATTTCAAAACTACCTGGATAAAGGAAGCTGAATCCTTTTACCAAAAAGTATGGATCGATGGTTCGGGATTTTTATCAGAATACCGTTTTGAACGAATTAAAGGAAAATGGTTTTTAACCTATGCACGGGAAGAGAATTTCTGAATTCATGGATGATGAATCCATCTCATAAGTTTGATTTAAAAACAGTAGATTTAAAAACATTTTTTCTTCAACGCCCGTTGAAATTGCACCTTCAATAAAATTATAGCTAATAAAAACAAATGATGATAACACTAAAGCGTCCTATATCGATATCCACTATGTTTAAAAAGTCTTTAGGATTATTGTTTTTTATATTAATTTCATTTTTAGGAGTTTTTGCTCAACAGCCATCACTTCAACTGGCAGTATTAAAATATGGAGGTGGTGGAGATTGGTATGCTAATCCCACTTCATTAAAAAACCTGGCCATTTTTAGTAACCAGACCCTCGGTACCAATTTTTCCTCCAACTATGCAACAGTAGATGTAGGGAGTGCAGAGCTGTTCAATTATCCATTTATTCACATGACCGGTCATGGAAATGTGGTATTCTCAGATAGAGATGCAGAAAACCTGCGCCATTATCTTATCGCAGGGGGATTTCTCCACATTGATGACAATTATGGTATGGATCCCTATGTAAGACCCGCTATGAAAAAAGTTTTTCCCGAACTTGAATTTATTGAACTCCCTTTTTCTCATGAGATATATCATCAAAAATTTACCTTTCCTGGGGGATTGCCAAAAATCCACGAGCATGATGGTTTGCCACCTCAGGGATTTGGACTTTTTTGGGAAGGAAGATTAGTTTGTTTTTATACATATGAATGCGACCTGGGCAATGGCTGGGAAGATAAAGAAGTACATAATGATCCGGAGGAAGTGAGATTGAAAGCCTTAAAAATGGGGGCCAATATTATTAGCTATGTCTTCTCCCAGATTTAAGAGAAATATTATTCGAAAATATAAGAAAAACTTCGCCGGAAATACTTTCTGATATTGAGCCAGAAAGCAATAAATAGATAAATGATTACAGGCGATCCCATAGTGACGAAACTGATATATATAAAGTATAGGCGAACCTGGGAAATGCTTACACCTATCTTATTTCCTATGTATTGACAAACTCCAAAAAACGATTTCTCAATAAGATCTCTGAAAAACTGCATGGCGAAAATATAATGTAAATTTTTATACTAATATAAAAAGTTTACAAAGCAATACCAAATTCAACATGAATGTTCATGAAAAGTTTCTCAAAGTCCCATAAAGTAGAATTCAACTCACTGTACTGCCGTTAGATTCTTATTGAACTGACATAGTTTGGAGTATTTCCTTTTCATTTGACTTCTGAACCGTATTGATAACAGGCCATTGCATACTGGCTTCACTTACATTTTTTGTTTTTGCTTGTTTTTCAAACATACCCACATTCAATTCTTTAAGGGGAAAAGGAGGAGAAGCATGGTGACCTGTCATTAAAATATATGATGTGCCTATCAAGCCGATGCAGGCAATCAGAATCAAAACAAAACGGTCAGTAAGATGATAAGTGTAATCGTTTACATTCATACACAATCGGATTTGGGTTAAAAATCGGGTTTTGGAATGGCCTTTGCCAATAATTTCAACTCAAATTTAATGTTTTTTTACATGAAAGTTATATTTTATTTAAAAAAATTAACATATATAAATATTTATATATCAATTTTTAATGGAGATATACAATAAGTTATTGAAAATAATACACATATATAATGTAAAAATTATGATCGTTGGTCAATCGATTTGAATAGTTTTTTAAAATTTATAAGCATTTTTAAATGGAGGGAATTAAATTCATCGGTTAATGAGGGGAGATGAATGATCAAAGGCTTCTGTTGTCTATCATTTTATGAAGATGTGGTTTCCTCTCTAAAACCAAAATTATCTATACAATGTTGGGTTCTTGATACCAATATTTTAAGGTTAATCATTTTATACTGTATTAAAATATTATATTTAACACTTCGCATGAACATTTGAGGCTTCAAGCTCAATATTACATAAATCAATCAAAAGATATATGACGGAAGATAGTAAAAAACCCAACCAGGTCAATATTGAATTAACAGAAGATGTAGCAGAAGGAATATACTCTAATTTGGCAATTATTTCTCATTCTAACTCTGAATTTGTTGTTGATTTTATTCGAATTTTGCCCAATGTTCCCAAGGCAAAAGTAAAGTCCAGAATAATTCTCACTCCTGAACATGCCAAACGACTGCTCAAAGCTTTAAATGACAACATTGGAAAGTATGAAAAGCAGTTTGGAAAAATATCAGACAGTGGCTACAACCCGCCTATTCCCCCGATGAGTTTTACACCTACAGCCCAAGCTTAATCATTTCATGAAAACAAGTTAGGTGGATGACCACTCATGGGTCTGGGAATGCCCAGATGCACATAGGCTTTATCTGTTGCTTCTCTCCCTCTCGGTGTACGTTGCACAAAGCCTTCCATAATGAGAAAGGGTTCATGGACTTCTTCGATAGTGCCGGCATCTTCACCCACGGCTGTTGCTATGGTATTTATTCCCACAGGACCTCCTTTAAATTTTTCTATAATGGTTGATAGAATTTTATTATCCATTTCATCCAGGCCATGCTCATCAACGTTTAAAGCCAGAAGCCCAAATTTAGCTATTTTCAAATCGATGATTCCGTTTCCTTTAATTTGTGCAAAGTCTCTGATACGGCGAAGCAAAGCATTGGCTATCCGAGGTGTTCCTCTGGATCTTCTTGCAATTTCATATGCGCCAGTTTCTTCAATGGATACTTGCAATATTTCTGCACTTCGAAATATAATTCCCATCAAAGTATCCACATTGTAGTAATCCAGGAGGCAGTTGATCCCAAATCTTGCCCTCATAGGTGCAGTCAACAAGCCCATACGGGTTGTAGCACCTATCAGTGTAAATGGGTTTAAAGATAATTGGACACTTCTGGCATTAGGACCTGAATCGATCATAATATCGATACGGTAATCTTCCATAGCTGAATATAAATACTCTTCAACCACATTATTCAATCGATGTATTTCATCAATAAACAATACATCTCCCTCTTCCAGATTGGTTAACAAACCTGCGAGATCTCCAGGTTTTTCAATTACCGGACCTGAACTCATTTTTAAATTACTCCCCAGTTCATGCGCAATAATATAAGAAAGAGTAGTTTTACCCAGACCAGGAGGACCATGAAGAAGCACATGATCTAAAGCTTCGTCTCTAAGTTTGGCTGCCTGAATAAAGACTCTCAGATTTTCTACAATCTTTACCTGTCCCTTAAATTCGTCCAATTCTTTGGGTCGCAAAGCTTTTTCAGTCTGCTTGTCTTCCGGATTGTATTTACCTCCGGAAGGATCCAGGATGGGGTTGATCATAAATAAATTTTCAGTGGTGTAACAAATAATAAGAACTTAAAAGTATTAAAATTATGCAATTCATTACTTGCTCAGAATCAAACCGGTTTCCTTTCTTATTGCTTTAAGTGCTTGATCTATGGGGCTCAGCTGAATTTTCTGGAATAACGCAATGATTTCGTTTCCAAACACATGCGCTGGAATATCCTCACTGGTGTCAATTTTACCGATGATTTTTAAAGTCTCATCCTTAGCCAAAGAGGCGATTTTCCATAAGTTTTCTGAGATGTATATTTGCTGCGTCAGATTATGTTCAAATTCCTTTTGAATGGCAATCATCATTGCGTTTTGAAGCGACTTTCCTGTCATTTCTGGTTGAATTAGTCTCATGAGGAGCGCTTCGGGTTTAATTCTTTCAAAGTACAAAGTCAGCCTTTCATATGCTTGCAATCGTACAGGGATAAGATTTTTTCCTTCTTCCCTTCTATATCGTACATGGTCAAGTTGCCATTGATTTTCCAGGTATTTTTTGAACAAGAAATACACAGTGGCAAAAACTACCAATGCAGGAACAGTGTATAGAAGGACCTCAACTAATTTGATTAGAACTTCAGACATAACGAAAACAATTATCATCAAAAATACCGAAACTTAATCATTCAAACGCTTGTTGGAATAAGCGATCTGTGTATTTTTTTTATTTTTTATCTATTTTTGCGACCAAAATCTAACATGTATGATGAGTGAAGTTCAGACAAGAGTTCTCCCTGTACATATTACCCATGGAGCCTTAAAGCAATTGCAAAGGATAAGGAATGAGCAGAATGTTCCAAATGAATATGGGTTACGCATTGGAGTAAAAGGAGGAGGATGCTCAGGATTTAGTTATATTCTTGGTTTTGATGTTGAGCGGGAAAATGACCAGATCTATGAAATACAAGGGATGAAAGTATTGATGGAAAAATCTCATGGGATTTACCTCATAGGAATGGAAATAGATTGGCTTGAAGGTTTAAACAACCGTGGGTTTACTTTTACCAATCCAAACGCCACAGATACATGTGGGTGTGGTACCAGTTTTTCAGCTTAAGGCTTTGATTATGTACTAATCCCAATATTTGGCATAATAAAATCTCACACTTAATAGCGCGTAATCAAAGCAAGACCTTGAAATTTATTTAATTCATCGCCGGGGAGGAAGACTATATCTCCACCCAATCTCATTGTGTTTTCGATCATTTCATCGACGATATCATCTATAATGCCTTTTTTATCTCTTTCTTCAGCAGAAACCAATGCAATTTCCAGGTCACTGATCATTCGGGCCGGTTGAAAAAGTCCTTCCTGTACAAATAGGGTTTGGCCCCTTCCTTCCAATATTGCTTTCCATATATCCCCATAATCACTCAGAAACTTGCCACTTCCTACTGCTATTTTAAGTTCGCTCAATCGGGCTTCATTCCTTTCTTTGTTTACTTGCTTAACTATTGGCCAGGCTTCTCTTACGATGGCATGATCCTTTTCACTGTTTCTGTTCTTATTCAAATGTCCAATAATGGTATTCTTATGGTCGGCTACTTTCAGATAATGATGATAATTTCTTTCTTCAGTGCAAACCAATACAGGTAATGGATTGTCATGTCTGATTTTGTTTACATCTTTATCCACTCTGTTGAAAAATTCTTCAATTAAATTGTCCTGACCTTGTGCCATAGTCATTTGCATTCTGTCTGTAGAATACAAAGTTTTATTTTGGATTGGAAATGGTTTGCCTAACTCCAGTACAACTTTGTCATTGAAAGCTTCAATGAGTCTTGCTTCATCTCTACTCAATGCTAATACATAATAAGCTTCCTGTTGATTCAAAGCTCTGACCAGCTCTCTGGTGGCAAATGTTTCGTCAATGACCACACGGTTTTCCAGAGATATGGGTAAACGTGCATATTCAGCAATCTCTTCATTAACAAACAGAACTAAACTTTCCAAATTATGATTGTGATCGATACCATCTACCAATTGATTGATACGGTCCAAAATACTTTTAGCAAAACGCTTATCATAATCGTCAAATAATCTCGATTCAGCATCTTTGACAAGATTTTTTAAAAGAATGGGATCTCTTTGATTGTCCGGTCTTGTGCGGTGAGTATTGAGCAATATTGTGACGCAGCATTCAGAATGTATATCTTTCAATTGTTTAAGTGTCAGATTCATCGCGAAAAGTAATAATTGGGTTAATGTAATAATTGAATAACCAGAAGTTCAGTAATCTGCTTTTCTGAAATTCCTTCTGTAAATGAGCGGCGAAAATAAACCTTTCTATTGAATAAATCATAGGATTTATTGAAAAACCTTATTGAAAATATTGCGATTTAAGTATGCTAAATTTTGGAAGTTCTCCTCTATAAGATCGATTGAAACAACAACAAT
Source organism: Saprospiraceae bacterium (assembly GCA_035327565.1). Lineage (GTDB taxonomy): Bacteria > Bacteroidota > Bacteroidia > Chitinophagales > Saprospiraceae > JABDLO01. Next base: position 88,551 of record DAOLDB010000001.1, on the reverse strand, counting down.
TCACGGTGTTTGTTTTGCTTTCGCTTCTTTCAGCATGTCAACCAGCCTGAATATAAAAGACAACTCCTCTCCATTTCTTTCAATCAACATATTTATCTTTTTTCCTTCTTTTCTTTTCAGGGTTTTATTGATATAGGGAATGCTCAGCTTTTCCTTTTTTTTGCCCTGAAACTTAATGATGATATCTCCTTCTTTCAACCCTGCTTTACGAGCCGGTGAGTTTTCCAGAACGTTTCTTACAAAAAAATTAGTCATGCCATGACCATAAGCAAATATGGTCAATCCACTTTTATCATAATCAAAAGTTTGATTGTATTTTCCCACAGGATTGAGGTACCATATACTTCTGTAATAATCAATATAAGAATGAAATCTCGCCAGCGTCAGACTCCCAATAATTCCATGTCGAAAATATTCGTGTTCACTTAGTGAAGCTCCCCCAATGTCCTGAAAGCTGGCCAAAACGGTTTCGAATTCGTAAGGCCCAAATGCAATGTAGTCCATCATGCCTAAATAACCTACAACACTTCCTCCCAACCCATATCCTATATGGCCGGGAATAATTACTTCAGGAAGATGCAGGGCAGGATGGGTATTGGTGTGGATGAGAAATGTAAGTGATGCTCCTGTATCAATAAGAAAATTAAGTGTTACTGTATCTCCTAAAGAAGCCACCTCTGCTGAGACGTAAGGTTTATTGTTTCGAATTGTAAGAGGAATGGCATCATACTTTGATTTGGAAGGAACAGGAAAATGTTCAGGATGGAATAAAATCAGACGATTTCTTTTATAATCGATTTCTACCACTAAATTCCTGAAGAATTCTCCTCCCAGAATTCCATCCACGAGAATTCCGGTTGATTCAAATATTTTAAGATAGTCTTTATCAAGGACCAATATATCCCTGTTGACCATATCGGCGCCTGACAATTCAACTGTTATATTCCTTACAATATGTGCGTACATTTCTGCTGACAGATCTGACCCTACAATCGGCACTTTCCTTTCATAGTCAAAGTTGAGCATGTCACCATACATTTTATTAAAAATTACAGTATGTTCAGCGCCTGTATCAAAAATAAAACGCATCGGAAAAGTATATTCTACATATAATTTCACTACAATGAACCCTTGTTCAAGAGTGAATGGAATGGTTGCTTTTTTCTTTACACCCAATAGATCTAAACCTTTAATCTGCCCCAATCCCTGGTTCAAAACCACAAATCCCAGAAGTACGATCAAAATACATTGTCTTTTTAATACATTCACCACTCAGTAGACTACGTTTCTTAATATATATCAAACAGGGAAGTTTATGTCAAAGTTGCACAGAGCCATTACATTACCCGGTCTAACACTGATAGTGATCGGTTCATCTATTGGTTCAGGAATTTTTATAACTCCTGCCAATACCATAGATCTTTTACAGAATCAATGGTGGGTGCTCATACTTTGGGCTATAGGGGGACTGGTTACTTTTCTTGGTGCTTTAACATTTGCAGAATTGGGAGCCCGATTTCCTGGTGCCGGTGGGGTATACATTTATATAAAAGAGGCATTTGGTTATTTCCCAGCTTTTTTATATGGCTGGATTATTCTTTTTATTGTAAATACAGGCGCATTGGCCGCGCTAAGTGTAGCATTAACAGACTATATACAATTCTTTTTTCCTGTATCCCAATGGAAAAAGCACCTTATGGCTACATGCATCATAATCATCCTTACTTTCATCAACGTCACGGGAGTAAGAACCAGTGAGTTTTTAGCAGGAATATTTACATCAATAAAAATATTGGCTATCATTTTTATAATAGGGGTAGGATTCACTATGTATTGTACCACGGATCAATCCATTGAATGGGCGTCAGTAGCCGATATCCCGAGTCATTTGTTTTCATTAGGATTGCTTGCATTTGTTGGTGTTTTCTGGTCGTTTGGTGGTTGGCATCATGCTACCTATCTGGCTGCTGAAACCAAAGATCCTAAGAAAACATTGCCTAAAGCATTATTGTGGGGTACCTTGGCTACCACTTGTATTTATTTATTCGTCATAGCAGCTTTCATGTTACTTGTTCCTATTTCGGAAATGTCAGCTTCAGATCGTATTGCCGGTGATGCATTAAATAAAGTTTTTGATTTTGGAGGAATTTTAGTTTCTCTTTTTATAACCATATCAATTATTGGGACTATTGGTATTTACACTATGACCGCCCCAAGGATCTATTTTGCTATGGCCAGGGATCGTGTATTTTTTTCATGGTTTGCAAAAATCCATTCCAGATACAAAACTCCTGCAAATTCAATGATATTTCAATCCTTGTGGGCAATAGTACTCATACTCCTTTGGGGGACTTTCATACGCATCATTAGTTTTGTAGTATTTATGGACATTCTATTTACAGCCATGGGTACGGCCAGTTTATTTGTAATAAGGAAAAAATATGGTGAATCTTCATCTTTCAAAGTGCCTTTTTATCCATGGGTACCCGTGATATTTCTTTCCATCACCTTTGCATTTGTACTAAATACCGCAACACAACTTCCTGTGGAATCCTTTGCCGGAATTGTGATTTTATTGACCGGTATTCCATTTTATTATATTTTTAATAAAAGTAGAATGCTTAAGTAATGGAAAAAGAACAAATGATACTGTGAAGTTATAATCCAATAGAAAAATCATATTGAATGGATACTCATTATCTGCTTTGTCCAGACAGTTTTAAAGATTGTCTGACCTCCAGGGAAATTTGCACCGCGGTAGAAAAAGGAATATTACAAGGGGATCCGCAAAGCATCGTTACAAAAGTTCCTATTGGTGACGGTGGCGAGGGAAGCCTGGACGCATTATTGGTTTACATAGAAGGAACACAACTTATACAGGTAGAAGTATCAGATCCGCTTAAAAGACCCATCAAAGCACATTATGGAATGGCAGGCAATACGGCCTATATTGAAATGGCAATGGCTTCAGGATTGCAACTATTACAAGATGACGAAAGAAAGGCTATGGAAACCACCTCTTTTGGCACTGGCCAATTGATAGCGGATGCACTTAAAAAAGGCGCCAATAAAATTTATCTGATGGTGGGAGGGTCTGCAACCAATGATATGGGTACAGGAATGGCGCAGGCTTTAGGGTACCGGTTTTATAGTGCCGGAAGGCTTTTGCACGAAGGGCTGTCGGGTAAGGATTTGGGCGGTATTGATGATTTCTCTTTTCATAACCATTGGGATTGGCAAAGTATTAAAATGTCAGTGATTTGTGATGTAGATAACCCATTAACAGGAAATGAAGGAGCTACACATTTCTATAGCAGTCAAAAAGGAAGCACTCCGGATGAAAGGGAAGTCATGGAGATAGGAATGAAACAACTGGCATCACTGATAAAAGGTAAATCAGGATTAAATATTTCTGAAATCAAAGGAGGTGGAGCTGCAGGAGGATTAGCAGCGGGAGCGGTTGCGTTTTTTAACGCAGATCTGATCCGTGGGACCTCTTTTATGATGGAAGCAACCCATTTGGTAGAGAAAATCAAGATGGCATCAGTCGTCATATCCGGTGAAGGAAGAATGGATGAGCAAACCTGGAAAGGCAAGTTGATTTCCCATATAGCTGAAGTATGCAGGCAATATTCAAAACCCTTGATCACCATTTGCGGTAAAATAGAAGTTCATAGTGCGTTTCTGAAGGTTAAGGGAATTGAAAGGTTTTATTCGCTAAATGAAAGAAATATCGGGAGAAGTTATACACCGGAATCTACTTCAAAGTTGCTGGAAGCAGTGGGCAGAGAAATAGCAGAAATCTATAAACTATAACATAATCCATAGTAATTTTACACGTGTCTAAATATCCGTTATCATGTATATACCCATTATCAATCAATGGTCAGATCATGATGAAATGCTGGATTTCATCGAAAGGTTCAGTTTTGGAACTCTTATAACTTCTGCCCTTGAAGTGCCCACTGCTACACATCTTCCTATTCTTGTATCAGAAAAGGATCAAACCATTGTTTTAAATTCTCATTTTGCCAGGGCCAATAGTCATTGGAAAGATATTGAAAATCATCACATACTTGTCATTTTCCAGGAACCTCATGCCTACATATCTCCAAAAAATTATGATAAACCATTAAACGTGCCAACATGGAATTACCTTTCGGTACATTGTTATGGAAGGGGGAAAATTATTCATGATGAAGTAGAGACGCTAAGTATAATAGAAAAGACTATATATAAGTATGAACCGGAATATCTGGATCAATGGAAGCAGTTACCGGAAAATTATAAAACAGCGATGTTGAAAGGAATTGTCGCCTTTGAAATATATGTCAATGAAGTTCAGGCAAAAAAGAAACTGAGTCAAAATAAAACCTATCAAGAGAGGCAAAACATCATTCATTCTCTTCGTGAAAGGGGAGATGATCAAGGACAAAACATCGCTGAATATATGCAGGCTCTTTCATAATGCAGGCACATTCTTATTCAAGTCTGTATTCTTATCTGATGTGTAGCGTCCATTGAAAAAACTTAACTCCGTGATGAAGTGGGTATAGATAGAGTATCACGATCATTCCCGCAACAGAATAAAAATCATGCAAGTGCCTGATATTAATCATAAGGCCTGTGTTGTAAATGTATGAACATTGCAGTATAAATTAATTGACAATGAAAAAATTATCGAATAGAATTTGGAAAATCTGCCTGATATCCATAGTGTTTATTTTACCATATATATTTTTCAAGCCTATTTTAAGCGGTCAGACGCATTTTGAATCAAAGGATCAGATAGTGATGATCCTTGCAGGAACCTCAACCTTACACGATTGGGAAATGAGGTCAACTTCTGCCACATGTGAAGCTTCTTTTGTATTGAGTAGTTCTGGCAATTTGGAACGACTTAACACTTTGACATTCAGTACTCCGGTCAAATCTCTAAAAAGCGGCAAAGGCGGTATGGATAAGAATGCATATAAGGCATTGAATGCAGAAGAATATTCACTTATCAAAGCAACTTTAAAAAGTGCTGAGATTTCTCCTATTAATGAAAGGACTTACAATGTGGATTGTATCATCAATCTCACTATTGCCGGATCTACCCAGGAAACCCCATTAAAGACTACAGCAGTGATCAATGCCGATCAAACCATTTCAGTTCAAGGTCAGAAAGTAATCAGTATGAGAGATTATGGAGTAGATCCCCCGTCTTTTATGCTGGGTACTGTAAGAACGGGCAATGATGTCACATTAACATTTAACATTAAATTATTCCAAAAATAATTTTATACGTTCCATACTCATTTTCAAAACCATCAAACTTTTTTAACTATGAAATCATTAAGATCCTTATTTCTTTTCGCCCTGTTTTCAATGATATCCTCAACTTTTTATGCCCAAAAGATTCAATATGCCCGGTCATTTAATAAGGATGGGCTGCATGTCTTTGAACCTTCTCAGGTGGATGAAAAGGAATATGAAGGATTAAAGCTTCAGATTGGTGCCGGATTTCGCCAATCTTATCAGATGTTGAGGCATGAAAATGCAAATCCTACCGGCAACCCCAATCAAAATCTATATGCACTGGGAAATGGTTTTAACCTGGCGGCGGCCAATTTGAACATTCAGGTTCAATTGGAAGACGGTATTCAGATTTTATTGGAAAATTATATGGCGTCACGCCACCATAATGAATTTTGGGTGAAAGGCGGCTACATACAAATTGACAAATTGCCCATGTTTGATAATCCGGAGTGGTTTACAAAATATGTAAGGATGAAAATCGGACACATGGAAATCAATTATGGAGACACTCACTTTCGCCGCTCGGATGGAGGGAATGCGATGCACAACCCATTCATCGAGAATAATATAATGGATCAGTTTACCACAGAAATTGGGGGGGAGTTGTATATTTTTCCTGCTCAAAACTTTATGTTTATGGTGGGTCTTACCAATGGATTAATAAAACATGATGTTAGAGATTATTCAACTTTTCCTATCATTGGAACGGGTCTTGTTGATTCGGTTACTTCAAAAAATCCTTCTTTGTTGTTAAAGGGAGTATATGATAAAACTACTGATGATTTGCGATTTCGTTTAAGTGCGTCAATGTATCATAATGCATCCTCTCCAAGAATAAGTATTTATGGAGGGGACAGGACGGGTTCCGGATACTTTGGAGTCCTGGAAAACAGTGCCTGGACAAATAGTACCGCTCAATTTACCAGTGGCCGATTTGATCCTAGAATGAATAACTCTTTAACTGCCTTGATGCTCAATCCTTTTATCAAATATAAAGGTTTGGAGTTTTTTGGCACCTATGAAAATGCAGTAGGAAAAAATGTCAATGAAGCTCCTGAAGCTCATAATGGTAAAGACAGAAGAACCACTCAGGTTTCAGGAGAGTTGATTTACAGATTCCTGAAACATGAAGACGCTTATGTTGGAACCAGATATAATACCATCACAAGCAGGTTGCAGGGAGGATCATCGGATGTAACGATTAATCGTTTTGCCCTGGCCGCTGGTTGGTATCCAACAAAAAATCTGCTTCTTAAAGGAGAATGGGTTAATCAGGCCTACGATGGATTTGGTACCAACTCCATTTTTAATGAAGGAAAATTTAACGGAATGGTCATTGAAGCAGTAGTTGGGTTCTAAGATTATTGAAAACTATTGTTCTTTCAATGCACTTTGAATTAAATGTGTTTGTTTAGTAAAAAAAAGATTAGGCCAATATGCTCTTCAAACAATGTATCTTTACGATAGTCTTTGCGGTGAGTACTGCCGCATATACGTACACTGACCCGTCTAAGTCAGAGGAATGGAAAATTAAAACCAACAGCACACTGAATGTAGTAGGTAAAACCAACATCAACAGTTTTACATGCTCTATTGATTCATACAATAGAGAAGATACATTAAAATATGAATCCATATTCCAATACGATCGTGGAATAAAAGTAAGAGGCAATTTGGTCATTGAAGTAGATGAATTTGATTGCAAACATCGGGTAATGACAAGAGATTTGCAAAAGACATTAAGAAGTGATGAGTACCCTCATATGCAAATAAAATTTATATCTTTCACTAAAGGTTTGAATGAAGCCTCGCATGAGGACAAAGTGAAGGGCCTGGTAGAAATTGGGTTAGCCGGTAAGGTGAAAAATTATGAAGTGAACTATCAGATTGTCAATATGGGCAATGATCAATTGGTATTGATTGGCTACAGGCCTGTATTGTTTACTGATTTTGGGCTTAAGCCTCCGAGCAAACTAGGAGGTATTATAAAGGTAGAAAATGAATTGGAAGTTGAGTTCAGGATGTTTTTGACAAGAGTGTAGATATTCAGGGATCCAAACGGGCAAACAAAATACCAGCCATAACGGATTGGAAAAATCCATAAGCAAGCCAGCTTAATACCATGGTCAAGGATACATCAACTGCACTGTATGTAATCCACATCACTGGTATCAGGGCAATACCTGCATATAATGCCCCAAACTCAAAGCCGCGAAACCAAATACTACCATGGAAAAGATTTTTAAATCTATTCCATAGAACTGACATAGCAAGACTTAATACAAATGGATGCAAATAAAAAAAGATATCTCTTGAGCTATCGGAATGAAACACTGGACTAAAATAGTCGGTAAAAAATGAAGGGAAAATTCTGACAGCAATATATAGAATGCCATAACTTGTGATAAAAATTACAATACCGGCAATTAAGGAAAGTTTAAGGATGCTTTTCATAGTTTAATTTTTTTCATGAATTGTGCCGGGCGAGAATAATTCACATTTAACATCAATAGGGATAAGAAAATGAATAAACATTCAGATGTAACGATTAATTGTCAATTTTAAGTTGCATTTTATTCATAAAAACTTAAGCATTATTCACTTTAATATAAAGTTTTATCATCTTTTTCAATCCAACCTTTGAATAAAGGCAATGCTTCGTCTCGCAACAGAGGTAAGGCAGGAATTTTTCTTGCCTGATGGGCTATATCCAATTCTTTGTAAATGAAGTCATCATCAAAACCTATATCTGCGGCATCTTTTTTAGTGCATGCATAGTATACTTTAGATGGTCTTGCCCAATATATAGCACCTAAACACATGGGGCATGGTTCGCAAGACGTATAAATTATACAATTATCCAGTTGGAAATGACCCATGTTCAGGCAGGCATCGCGGATAGCTACGACCTCAGCATGTGCGGTGGGGTCGTTGGTTGCCAAAACACGATTATGTCCTCTTCCAATAATCTTTCCGTCCTTTACCACCACAGCGCCAAAAGGGCCACCTGCATTGGATTCCATTCCTTTTTTTGCCATAGCGATCGCTTCCCGCATAAAATTTTTATCTAATTCCGTCATCGGATACACGTTTTACACTTGAATTCATTGGTGCTCATAAAATAGCCGATAAACAAATATACATTTTATATAGATTGATTTTTAAAGTCACCTTGATTCAACATATTCCATAATTGATCTTTTAACTCTGAAAGTCCGAATCCGGATACAGCTGAAATAAACAACCAGGGAATATTCAGTTTCATTTCTTTACTGATTAAAGCTTTCATTTCATCATCCAGGATATCTGATTTTGAAATAGCTAGCATTCTGGGTTTATGAATAAGTTCGGGATTGTAGCTTTCAAGTTCATTAAGTAGTATGGAATATTGCTTAATAATTTCGTCGGTGTCAGAGGGTATTAAAAACAGCAATACAGCATTCCGTTCAATATGTCTCAAAAAACGGAGACCTAATCCTTTACCTTCACTAGCTTTCTCAATTATGCCGGGGATATCGGCCATGATAAAGGATTTATTGTCATGATAGTTAACTATACCCAGATTGGGAGTGAGTGTGGTAAAGGGATAATCTGCAATTTTAGGTTTTGCAGCGGATAATGCTGCCAGAAGAGTAGATTTTCCTGCATTGGGAAAACCAACCAGGCCCACATCGGCTAAAATTTTAAGTTCAAGAATTTTCCATCCTTCTTGTCCGGGTTCACCGGGCTGAGCAAACTTGGGGGCTTGACGGGTAGGTGACTTAAAATGACTGTTTCCAAGTCCTCCTCTACCACCAAGCATGGCTATTTTTGATTCTCCATGAGAGGTGATTTCCAGCTCAAAAGCCCCGGAATCTCCATCTTTGAGCACAGTGCCTACCGGTACTTCAATAATTATATCCTTTCCTGAAGCTCCGCTGGAGTGACTACCTCTTCCCGGTTCACCATCGCCTGCAATGATGTGTTTTCTGTATCGCAGGGGTAGTAAGGTCCACATGTGGGCATTACCTTTTAAAATAATATTCCCTCCTCTTCCCCCATCTCCACCATCCGGACCCCCTTTCGGATTTTTATTATCACGGAAAAAATGTACTGAACCCGCCCCCCCATGACCTGAACGGAAATGGATTTTCACGTAATCCACAAAATTTTGTTCAGCCATTTCCTTTTATTTTAGTTTGCTAATTGCAAACAAATGGGATATCAAAAAGTATCTATCACTGCACAAATTCTCTGAAAAATCTCATCAATCGTACCCAACCCATTGATGAGGTGTGACTTATTTTGTTTGCTGTAATAATCAAACACAGGAGTTGTCTCTTTATTATAGACGCCAATGCGATGTCTGATGACCGAATCATCATTGTCATCACTCCGACCGGATGTTTTACCACGGTTCATAATTCTTTGGACAATTTCTTCCTCATCCACTTTTAATGCAATTAATCCGGATAATGTATAATGGTTTTCTCCCAAAATCCTATCCAAAGCTTCCGATTGTGGGATATTTCGAGGGTAACCGTCAAATATAAATCCTGCAGCACCCTGGCTTTGTTTGACTTTATTTTCCAACATTCCAATGGTAACCTCATCAGGTACCAATTCTCCATTGGCAATAAAATTTTTTGCCCTTTTGCCCAACGGGGTGTTGTTACTCATTTCATACCTGAATAAGTCACCCGTTGAGATATGTACCAGATTGAATTTATCCACAAGGTTTTTAGCCTGCGTACCTTTGCCTGATCCTGGTGGCCCAAATAAAATGATATTGATCATATTGAATTTCCTTTAGATTTCAAGTGGCCAAAAATATTCATTATGATGATAAAATGAAGTAAAATTCAAGCTCTTTTCATTTCAGGTATAGTATATAACCCTGTAAAGATGGATTTATTTACTTTGAAGCCCATTCCAATGGATATAATATGTCTCTTCCAAACAAAAATTTACCTTTCCAGTAGGAAGATTTGGATACATTATCAATGCGAACACCTGATGATGTTGTGCTGTGTATCACTTCCATTTCACCTGATTCATTTTTTAGAACCATAGATACATGACTGATTTTGTCTTTGCTGCCAAAAAAAATTAAATCACCGGCCTGTAGTTGCTCATAATCCTTCTTTATGCCAAGAGTCGCTTGTTCATGGGATGAACCTGAAAGAGGCACTCCTGCTTCTGAAAAGATGTAGGAAATAAACCCTGAACAATCAAAACCGGATTGAGGAGTTTTTCCACCGTAACGATATGGTCTGCCAACATGCTTTAATGACCTGACTACTACTTCGTTTCTGATGTCATAGGGTTGTGACAGCTGGCGAATTTGGTTTTCTCTGCTTATCTTTTTCTTTGGGCCATGGTATGTATAATTTCTTTTGGACGAACTGCAAGATACCAGGGTAGCAAAGAACAAAACAGATAAAAACAGGTAGTAATATTTCATGGTCAGATATTTATAAATTAAAAATATCTTTAATATTACAAAAACCATACCTGCTCTGATCAGGATTCAGAATTTAGATAAATTTTCAGCACCTTCCAGACATTTTGAGCAACTAATTTGTGTCCCTCCTCATTGGGGTGTTTAAGGTCAGGAAGGTTTAAGTGAGGAACGGCGGCAACACCATCCAATAAAAATGGAATATATCCGGTAGAATAGGTATCCGCCAGTTCTCTATACATTGATGAAAAGGCTTTAGTATATTCTGCACCCATATTTGGTGCGGCTTCCATTCCACAAAGAATTATTACAGCTTTTGGCCAGGATGAACGCACTTCAAAGATCATGGATTCCAGATTTTTGCGGGTAGCGTTCAAATCCAACCCCCGAAGCATATCATTTGCTCCTAATTCTAAAACAAAAATATCTACCCTGTTTTGTAATACCCAGCTTAACCGGGATCGGCCACCTGCAGTAGTTTCACCGCTCAGTCCGGCATTAATTACTCTGTAAGGCAAACCCCGCGCATTAATAGAGTCCTGGATGATCGCCGGAAAAGCAACATCTTCTTCCAGGCCGTAACCGGCTGTCAGACTATTTCCATAAAAAAGGATTACAGCTTCTTCTGATTCATTCCTCCTAAAAAAAATTTCTTCTGATCCATCTGTTTCACCTGCTGTTGTTTCAACAGGTTCTGATGGATTTGTTTTACACCCTGAAAGAAAGTGAATTCCGAACATCGTCGCCAACAACAAGAAATATAACTTGAAATATCTATCCAATTCATGCATTGGTCTAATATTTATACTTTTAAACGAACTTTCCTTCAATTGGTTGTTGGTTAAAGGGAGTTTTAGTTTTCAAATAGATCGTTTGCAACCTTCTCCACAGAATGTGAGATGGGTCTTTTTAGCCATTGATTTTCTGTAAGAATTTTGGTACTTCATTCAATGCATTTTTTAATAATTTTCTTTTGCTCTCGATGTATTATTAATTATGGTTTATCAAAAATCAAATGTTCAATTCTTAAAGTTTATGATGAAAAGTAAAGAACAATATAAAATATTATCTGTAGAAAATATTTCCAAGATCTATGAAACACAGGGGAAAGAATTATGTGTTCTGGATCAAATTAATTTTTCAGTTTCTTTCGGTGAAGTATGCAGTATTGTAGGCCCATCGGGAAGTGGTAAAACTACATTGCTGGGTTTATGTGCGGGATTGGACAATCCCAGTTCAGGTAGAATTTATTTGGACGGACAGGATTTGACCCTGTTAAATGAGGATGAAAAAGCCTGGATTCGCAATCAGAAGACCGGGTTTATATTTCAGAATTTTCAATTGCTTCCCACATTATCTGCTCTTGAGAATACTATGCTCCCTATGGAAATTCAAAGGAGATCCAAGGATGCAGAGAAAAAAGCCAGACATTTACTTGAACGTGTTGGACTGGGAAATCGAATGCATCACTATCCCAGTCAGCTTTCGGGTGGAGAGCAGCAGCGGGTTTCATTAGCGCGTGCATTCAGTGGTGATCCTCAAATCTTATTTGCTGATGAACCTACTGGGAATCTGGATGATGAAACAGGACTCATGGTAGAAAAGTTGCTTTTCCAACTCAATAAAGAGCAAAACACCACATTGATCATCGTCACACATAATATGGAGTTGGCAGGAAAAACAGAAAGAATCATACGATTGAAAGGTGGGAAAATAGAATCGGATCAAAGTACCATTGCTTTGAAATTAACCTCGCAATCATGAGCAGTTTATCTTTTCTTTTAAGAACCGCCTGGAGAGATAGCCGGAAGGACAGGGCAAGATTATTCTTATTTATGTCTTCCATCATTTTGGGTGTGGCTGCTATGGTTGCAATTCATTCTTTCAATGATAATCTTACGAGAGAAATTGAAATGGAGGCAAAAACGCTGTTAGGAGCTGATATGTCTGTTCAGGGCAACAGACCAGCACCTGATACTTTATTGGCAAAACTCTCAAACATTGCAACGGGGGAAGCTCAGGAAATTCAGATGTTTTCGATGGCATATTTCCCCAAAATTGGAGAAAGTCATTTTGTTCGAATTAAAGCTTTAGATGGTGTTTTTCCTTTCTATGGCAAACTAAATACTAGACCTGAAGAAGATGCTTTGCAATTTCAAAAGAATCAAACTGTAATGGTTGAGGAAGGATTGTTGGTGCAGTTTGGCCTTGGTCCAGGAGATAGTATAAAAATTGGGCAGCATACTTTTAAGATCAGTAGTCGCCTTATGAGTGTATTAGGTAGTATTGGTGCGGGGTCTTCATTTGCGCCTACTGTTTATTTACCTATGAAGATGCTCGATCTGACCGGTTTAGTTCAACCCGGAAGTCTGATTGAATATAGTTATTTTTACAAATTGCCCAACACTTTTGATGCGGATGAATGGAAAAAGGCCCATCGATCGCTTTTCAGGGATGATGCCATGGGAATCACCACTGTAAATGATCAGAAAGACAATCTATCCTATGCCTTTGGTTCTTTACACCAATTTTTAAATCTGGTAGCCATGATCGCTTTGCTGTTAGCATGTATTGGTGTGGCCAGCAGTATTTGGATATATGTGAAAAATAAGATCAATTCGATTGCAGTGATGCGGTGTTTGGGGATGAAAAGCAGAGAAGCCTTTATGGTATATTTTATCCAAATTATGATTTTTGGATTGATCAGTATACTGTCAGGAGCATTGGCCGGGGGAGCCGTCCAAATGGCTTTACCCTACATATTGGCTGATTTCTTACCATTTGAAGTGAGTATGCAATGGTCAATGCCTGCCATGTTATTGGGAGTGGGAATGGGCCTTGGTGTTACGGTGATTTTTTCATTAATACCATTGATAGGTATTCGTAAAGTGAGCCCACTGAATGTATTGAGATGGTCGGAAGAAGAACATCATTTTTCCAAAGATATATGGGTGTGGATCCTTTATGCCCTACTGGTTTTATTGGTTTTTGGTTTTTTATGGTGGATAACGGGCAGTGTTGTCGAATCTTTGATTTTTACGGTAAGCTTATTATTGGCTTTTGGTGTTCTTTTTTCAGTGGCCATTATGATTTCGCGCAGTGCCAGAAAATTTTTGCCCCGAAGTTGGAGCTTTATATGGCGACAAGGAATGAGTAATTTATACAGACCGGGTAATCAGACTCAAATTCTCATACTGTCTATCGGCTTAGGATCAGCTATTTTAACAACTCTTTTTGTATTGCAAAGTCTTATTTTACAGAATGTAGCCTCTATGGGTGCCGGAAATCAACCCAATATGATCTTATTTGGAATTGAAAGCGATCAGGTAAAAACTATGGAAGAAATTACAGCATCGTATGGTATGCCGGTAGTTGAACAGGTACCTATTGTTACCATGACGCTTGAAGGGTGGAAAGGAAGAAGTAAGCGGGAGTGGTTTGCAGATACAACAGTAAATGTGGGTCGATGGGCTGCTAACCGGGAAGCGCGTGTCAGTTTCAGAAATGAAGTTCCTGAGGACGACAGGATTGTGAAAGGCAGCTATACCGGAAGGGTCAAGCCCGGAGATTCAATCTGGATATCCTTAGGGGAAAGTTATGCAGAGAATCTGGATTTGGATATTGGTGATGAAATGGTATGGAATGTTCAAGGAGCTTTCATTACAACTTATGTGGGTAGTGTTAGAAAGATTAATTTCAGGAAAATGGAAACGAGATTTTTGGTATTGTTTCCAGAAGGCGTCCTGGAGAGAGCTCCACAATTTCATGTATTGGTAACAAAATCTCCTGATACAAAAACTACAGCAATGTACCGCAATGAAGTAGTGCGGTTATTTCCCAATGTTTCAGTGATTGATCTGGGAAGTATTCTGGTCACCTTGAATGAAGTACTTTCCAAGGTGAGTTATGTTATCCGGTTTATGGCTGCATTCAGTATTATCATTGGATTTATTGTTTTGATCAGTTCCTTATACCTTAGTAAATTTCAAAGGATAAGAGAAAGTGTTCTGCTAAGGACCATAGGAGCTGTAAAATGGCAAATTATTAAAATCAATGCTGTAGAGTATGCACTTTTAGGTTTCCTTTCCACGGCAAGTGGCATTGTCATCGCTTTAATCAGTAGTTATTTGCTGGCACGTTTTGTGTTTGATCTTGAATACCGTGTACTATGGACACCTATTGCAGGGGTGCTGGTTGTCATCAGTGCTCTCGTTTTGTTTATCGGAATGTACAACAGCAGGGAAGTGGTCAATAAATCACCTCTGGAAGTACTCAGGCGGGAAGTGTGATGGATAAGCAATAGTTTAAATGCTTTTATTGCGCTATGCTTATTGGCCGCGTATCACTGTACTTCCTCTTATAGTGAGTTCTCCTTTATTGTGTACCAATGAAGCCTCTAGTGGGGTATTCTCACCAAATTGTATTATGGTATCTTCCAGAACTACCCTGCCTTCATTATATATGGCTGCTCCTTCCATGTCCGTTGCTGCGTAAAGGGATCCGTTCAATATGGTGACATCACCTTCTTCTGTGACTAAGAGTAACCCAATCGCAGAATCAGCTGCCTTTAGGCTTACTGTGCAATTATCGGGAAATAAAATCACAACATTTTTATCAATTATGATAGGGTCTTGCAGTATGATGTCCATACTACATAGGCTTTCATCGAATCTAATCGTATCTCCAGGCATGGCACACTCTATCGCCTCACGAAGACTTCCTGGTCCGTTATCGGCGGTACTGGTTACGACACCTGGGCAAAAGCTTTTTTCAGGATCATAGCTTTCTGTTATCACACTTTCAACAAAAGCAGCACAATAAGTTGAATCATGGGTATAAGATTCTCTCCACAGCTCTGCATATCCTGCACTATCGACTAACCATTCAGAAAAATCAGTGTATTCAAATCCTTCAGGGGTATTGTCTGCGCGGGTACCTCCAGGTCCTCCCTGATAAACATCGTGTTTGTATGTGATCCATTTGTGTGCTCCAATCATTACATAACCGGTCACATTGACATAGTGTCCTCCAGTTCTGACTCTCCTGAATACGGTATCCATGACCCCAGTAAGTGTATCAATATTTACAATCATGGTATCACAATAGTATCCTAACAGTATTTCGACATCTTCATCATCTTCGAGTTCTGATGCAAGCCATTCAAAGTTGGGATGTAAGTACAGTGTATCATTTTCTGGGTTTGGGAGACTTTTATTTCTTGCAACCGAACCATAAGCAGTAATAGGAGACTCAATGCTGTCGGGAGCAGTAGCATGTGCCTGGTATTTCACAGTGATCGGAAGTTTGTATTTGTCAATAAAAGCAAGTTTTCCGGTTATAAAATCCGTCCATAAGGTGCCGGGCCCATCCTGGTTGGTTTTCATTAGTATTTTTAATGAATCCGTGATTTGCCTTAATGTCAATGGTATAAATAATGGAGGATCATCTTCCAAATGATGTGAATCCAACCAGCTTAAACTATTGGCAGCAGCTGCGGGGCCGCAACCGGATATATCTGATGTGCTTGAGGTTGAAGGATCATCGGGTTCCAAAGGATATAAATCTCCATCCAGATCAATGTTGGGAACCTCGCATCCCCTGAGGTGATGCATCATGCCCTCAGGCAATATCGGAGGAAGTAATATTCGCGGAATTCTGGGGATAAAAGGATGAGGTCCAATTCTGCCTCCGAAATGAATTCGGTATGGAATAGGTATGCCGGGCACATGGATCATGGATCTGGGTATAAAATCCGGGCCATTTTCAACATTTCCAATTCTGATTTTGAAGATCAAAGAGGATGGTAAAGAATCGCCGGCTGCCAGTTCCCTCAGATCTACTTTGATTCGTACAGGAATATCTGTAGAATTCGGAGGTAATGGGATATTCTTTAAAATCCATATTTCTTCTCCTGTCACAGGATGACATACCTTTATATTTAAAAATCGAAATTGCGAATGTGCCTGTAAAATGAAAGTGATATATGCTTCAAATGAATCCCTTTCCACTCCCGGAGGACTATTAAAAGGGTTGTAACCCCATTCATAGGGAATTACACTTTCAAACGTTACATCGGGATCATAACTTTCTGAAATGACTGCTCCGAGATAGGCAATGCATCCAGGTGTTTCTGAAAGTTCTTTTAAATAAGGGTATCCTACTGAATCGACACACCAGGTACCAAATTCCTCTATTGTACCTCCTGGTCCAGACTGATCGATGTCATGCTTCCATACCAGATACCTGTGATCCCCAATTTTGAAATAGCCCGTCAACACTATAGAATGTGAAGTGCTCTGAACAAGAAAAGTCGTATCCCGGCCATCTGTTGTCATCCCTAAAGAATCACACCAATAGGTTATAATCATTTCAAGATCTTCGCCTTTATCAAGCTCACTGCAAATCCAATCAAAATCCGGAATGCCTGTTGGACCTGTTTCATTTCTTGCAAAATGACCATAAGTAGTGTCAAATGAAGGAATAGTTGGAGTAAATGAAGGGTAGGGGGTATGTGTCTGGTACTTTACGTGAATAGGAAGTTGATGGCGATCAATGAATGCCAGTTTTCCCCTGACAACATCTATCCATGAATTGGGTCCGCTGCTGTCTTTTTTCATCATCATTTTAAGTGTATCCAAAATGCCTCTCAATGAATCCACATCTTCTATTTCAGGATGTACCTGCATTAGCCATTTAAGGCTATTGGCAGCGGCTGCAGGTGCACAAGAATTCAAATCCCCAGTCACCGGGTCAGGATGCGCCAGAGAGTCCAGATCAACATTAGGTACTTCACATCCACGGGTTTTACCCATGACCGTAATGGGAGGAATCAGCGGAGGAGAAGGTAACAAGGGAAATTTCGGAATTACCGAATGAGACATTCTATGCATACCGGTAGGTACAAAGTGATGGCGTATATCTACAGGATGCAAATGCCAGGAAACCGGGTATTCGTTAAAGTCTGAAAATTCTGTAAAGTATTCCCCAAAATAAATACCTAAAGGGATACCCCCTTCACCTTCTAAAAAATCTTCTATAAACTCCCAGCCCCCTTCAGAAAGTACCAATCCCAAATCCATCCTGTAGTATACTCTCCTTTCCATTGCATTGGCTTCTAGAGGCAGATTGATGATTGCCCAGTCACTTATGCCTGTGATGGGGTTGATCGCCATTACATTCAAATATTGAATTCCTGTCGAAACCGGATGTTCGAAAGATAGAAAGGCATGGAAAGGATAAGATAAATTGTCGCCTTCACCGTATATGATTCTCTCAAGTTTTGATTCAAGTATATGTTGAGATTTCAAACATAAAGAGAAGATGATAAAACATGAAAAGATTCCAAGTTCAGCTATATTTTTAAATGGCCGGTATGATTTGTCCAATCTTCCCATATTCAGGAGAATCGAATAAGTAAAAGGACACTTTCAATGATGTGCAATGATCATGCAAATCAAGTTTTCATTTTCATGAATCAAAATCCATCTACATCTGTAATTATTACCTCTTTCATGTCAGAAGATTATGTCCAAAAGAATAAACTATACCGTCTTCGCAAACATGATAAAAAGCATTCTCACTTATAAGAAAAAAAAGTTATAAAAACTTCTTAAAATAAAATCAATCCAATAATTTCAAATGAGCTTTAAGCATTTGATTCATTAAAAATACATTTAAGACACCTTTATAAGAATCGAATTCAATGAATAAATATAAAAATAATTTTAAATAAATGCAAATTAACGGAAGGAATAAATATAATTATAGCATTAATGGCAATAATAATTCATTAAATGAATCATGAATTGAATTATTATGCGGATGAATAAAACAGGTCATTTCACCATTATTATTTGAAGGAAAGGTTGATGTCCAGTCGGGTAGCATCTCCTTTTTTCAGCATTTTTTTCGGAATATTGTCCCTGATTACCTGACCGACTTTGTCCAATAATTTCTTCCGGACTTCATTAGGAAGACTGACCAGACTGATTTCTCTAACTTTATTTGAATTTTTAATTCGTTTGATCATAATTTCATCTTCTGCAGGTAAATGCATTGTTGTTAATTCAGGTAAAAAGGTAACTCCTCCACGATGATTCACAATTCGAAGCAGCCCCTCAATGGAATTACTTTCATAGGTAAATACTGATTGATGGTCATAATCCCTCGCTAAGTGACAAAGATTGTCAACCTGATCACGAAAACAATTGCCCTCTTTGAGCATCCACAATTCCTTAAATGAAATTTCCTGAATATCAATTTCTTCCCTGGATGTAAACTCATGGTCCCGTGATACGTATAGCATAAATTGTTCGTAAAACAGAGGCTCTGATTTGATTGCAAACCTGGTTTGTATAGGTGTTGCAATAATACCTCCATGAAATCTTCCGCTATTCAAGCCTTCCAGGATTTCTTCAGTCAGTGCTTCACTGATGTGCAGCCTGAGCTTAGGGTACTTTATATTGATCACATCAATGAATAAAGGTACCAGGTAAGGTGCTACCGTGGGTATGATACCCAGCTTGAGCTCTCCTTTAAATTCTTGTCCCAGTTCAATGGCAATATTTTTCAGTTGTGAGGCTTCGGTGACCAGCATTTGAGCCTTCTCCAAAAATATCCGGCCACCATATGTGGGCTGTATGGGCTTGGTCGCTCTGTCGAAAATGATGAGCCCAACATTTGCTTCAAGATTTTGGATCTGCAGACTTAATGCTGGCTGTGTAATCCCTAAAACTTTAGCTGCTTTACTGAAATTGCCATATTTGCTCAGAATTAAAGCGTATTCAAGTTGTTGAAGAGTCATGTTGGTTATTAGTCGTCTTTATAAAAATATAAAAATTAATAATTTACAATTATAGTATTTCTTTTGCTTCCTGCCAAATTAAATGAGAATATATTTGATTAGGAGCAATATTAATATGACAGTATTGAGACAATTGTAAGAATATGTATGCAATTTTAACCCAACGGGCTAAATAATGAAAGCCGTCTGATTTGGTCAGTATTGTATACCTCGGAATGGCTGATTTAATTCGACGGAGGACAAGTTTGTAATGAAGCTCATCTCAATTTTTTTTTTGCGGGTAAATTTTTTTTAATAGGGATGCGCTTTATATTTAGCAGGTAGTCTCCAGTAGGCTGTCGGCAGATAATGTTGAATTGTTTAGTCGTTTATTCGTAAAGTTGTTGTATTGAAATTGTAATGGTCATACACAACATATTCATTAGGGTTTTCAAGAGGTATGAGCTTTAGCCCATATAGAATATGTATTGGCTTTAGCCAAGATGTAGATCATTATTCCAGTGAACCGTTAGCAGAAAGCAGTGAGGAGAAAAAGTTGGTCATTTATTTGTTTAGGTTTTGAGTCGTAACTAGTATAATTGGCAGTTTCCAGTGGGCAGAATATGTTCAGGTGTTCAGTAATGGAGGTAACTTAATGGAGAAATGAATTTGTTTGAAGGTATTTATTGATATAGTCGAAAATTCCTTCGCGTAAGCTGTAAAATGGCAATTCAAAACCTTGACGGATTAATTTTCGGATGTCGGCTGAGGTATTATATTGATACTGATCTTTAATGGTGTCAGGAATGTCGATATACTGAATTCTAACAGGTACTTGTAAAGCCTCAAACACAGTTTCTACCAAATCCTGAAAGGTATCGGAATTTCCTTTTCCAACATTATAAATCCCTGATTCCGCTACCATTTCAAATATCAACCATACAATAATCTTCAACACATCTTTGACATACAAAAAATCCCGGAGCTGTCTTCCGTCCGCATATTGAGGGTGATAAGATTTGAACAGTTTCATTGAGCCTGTGGCTGTTATCTGTTGATAGGCTTGATATACTATTGAAGCCATTTTGCCTTTATGATATTCGTTGGGGCCATAAATATTATATAATTTTAATCCATACCATCTGGGAGGTTTTATCTTTTGAGACAATGCCCACATATCAAAGTGATGCTTACTCCATCCATATGGATTCAAAGGTACAAGTCTCGGGAGCAATGCATGATTATCACTGAAACCGGTTTGTCCATCTCCATAAGTGGCTGCACTCGATGCGTATATCAAACCAATATCATATTCACAGCATTTTTGCCATACCTTCATTGAAAAATGAACATTCCATTCCAAAAGTATGGTTTCGTCCTGCTCAGTAGTATCTGTTCTTGCGCCTAAGTGGATAATCCAGTCGAGCTTTTTCCCTTCCTGATCAATCCAGACAAAAAATTTCTTCCTATCTACTCTTAGGCAATGGGAATGTTCCGGCAAATTACAAGATTTAAGGGTTTGTGAAAAATCATCCACGGCAATAATATTGTTATAACCCTGTTGTAAAAGAGTATTGACCAAACAGGATCCAATAAAACCATAAGCACCTGTAATTGCTATCATGCAATTCTTATTTATTGTTTTGAAATTACTATTCATTGCAACTATTTTTAGCTAATTTGTGTCTTAAGTGGAAGTAGCAGTAAGTATTTTATGTTTTTTATTCGCAGTAGATTTTGTTTAATTCTT
Source organism: Saprospiraceae bacterium (assembly GCA_035327565.1). Classification (GTDB taxonomy): domain Bacteria; phylum Bacteroidota; class Bacteroidia; order Chitinophagales; family Saprospiraceae; genus JABDLO01. Next base: position 67,278 of record DAOLDB010000001.1, on the reverse strand, counting down.
ATCGCTTCCTTCATTTTATGGGGAACGTTGATTTATTCACAAACAAAAACTGACTTATTATTTCTTAGTGCCGAGACTTATAATCCACACAAATACCGGGAAAAAATAGGAAATCCCTATTATTTTGATCATTGGATGCTGGGAGATGCATATGACATCAGCGGTGAACTATATTCTACACTATTCATGAATTACAATATAATGGAGAGCCAATGGGAAGTGAGACGGATGGATAAAGTTGTGGCACTTGATCCCACAGTATTTTGGTGTGTAATTATCCATAAACAATGGAATGACTATATCTGGAAATACAGCCAGGATTCTTTGTTGTTTATTCGTGGACTCTTGCCGAAAAATGAATACCGGTTTGCCAAGGTGGTTTATAATGGCAAAAAATTGCGCCTGTACAAAGACATGCAAATACACGAATCATCTGAAAAAATATTTGATAAAGGTAAAAGTGCTGCTCTGAATAAATTATACCGGAAAGACAAATATGTATTGTTTAAAAATGGTAAAATAATGGATGCCGGATATACAATGCTGGACATCATTGGCAAAACAGGACACAAGGAGAAAATATTGCAATATCTCAATTCCCGGCAAATGAAATTTAATGAAGACAATGATCTTGCCTTACTGATGGAGTATATTGAACAAAATTTCATCATGCAGTGATTTTTTCCATCAAATTACTTACCTCATTTTTATATGTGTTTTATATTTATTGTCCTGGATCTTCAATTAATCTTTTCAATACTGTACTTTTATAATCCAGATATATCTTAGTATGGAAGTTTCGACACTATTTCAATTTTGTAACGGACTGGCATTAGCTGGTTGGATCGCTCTATTATTATCTCCTTATTTCAGAAAGGCAATGTTCATAATTCAAAAGGGAATTGTGCCTTTATTGTTGGGCGTTGTATATTCTTATCTACTATTAAAATATTTTGCAACCGTCGATGGAAATTTTACTTCTCTGGAAGGCGTAAAGAATTTGTTTCAATCCGACGGAATGGTATTGGCTGGTTGGGTTCATTATTTAGCATTCGATTTATGGGTAGGAAGTTGGGAGTTAGGCGATAGTATGAAAAACAAAATTCCTTTTTGGATAGTGGTTCCATGCCTCTTGTTGACATTTCTTTTTGGTCCTTTGGGTTTACTTACCTATCTGTTAATACGCGCTAATATGAACAGAAAATTGAATCATGAGAATTTTTAATTGAATATAGACTTTTTTCTGTCCGGTTAAAATTCCATTTACCATTGAAAATTTTATAATTTTAAATAGCCATTTAAGAAAAGGTTGCATAGATTGCATATTTGATAAGTATTAATGCCGTTGATGATCTATAATCCCAGGTGCTTGAGATCAAAGTTTTTGTGTATTTTTTAATTTTTGACTATGTTAAGATATTGGGCGTTGGCTTACTTTTTCAGCATTCCATTTTATAGGCACTCAAACTAAATAATAATTGTTATGATGAAAATTAGAAAGATCATCAAAATCAAAATTGAGATTAGGATCGATGCGGAGGGTTTTAGCTTTATTAAAAAACTTAAAGATGAAAAGAAAATACACCATTGAAAAGCGTATCCGGAGAAAACGCAATTTTCTTATACACCTTACCCTTTATATTGCCATGGGAATCTTCTTTTTTGGGATCAATTTAGCTTCTTATAATGGAGGTGATGATTGGTGGTTTTTTTATCCTCTATTGCCATTATTTCTCGTTTTAGCAGTTCATTTTGTATTTTCAGTAGGGAAAGATTATTTAGAAGTGGTTGCCGCCCGTTGGGAAGAAAAGGAAAGTGGAGAAAGATTATTGGAAGAGGAATACGATGACTATGAAGATGAATACGGCGAATCGGAGGAATACGACCAGGAAAACCTGGATTTGGATGAATATAACTTAAAAGAAAGATTAAAAGAAAGGCGATACAGAGAAGACGACTTGTGATTTTTTATTACATTTATATTACAAGTTTGGATTATTCCAATTAATTAAAAGTTGACAATACCATTGGTTTTATAAGGCAATCCATGAGCAGGACTCTTATTTCCAATTTTATGGAAAAAAGCAGGTGGCACTTAAAACAGGGAAGATTCTATTGTTCACCATAAATTACATTCCTCATGAAAAAGTATTGCAACTACTCGTTCCGTTTTTTTCTGATGGTTTTCATTTTGAACGTATTCGCGTCAATAAAAGTGGAAGCACAAAGTAAAGATAAATACTACGTCTTTCAATACCATCAGGTACATCCTTCCAATGAAAGTGAGTATATTCAACTTGAATTTGATGTCTGGAAGAAAATGCATCAAGCCCGCATTAATCAGGGAGTTTTAGAAGGATGGTATTTTTACAGAGTTATCGCGCCGGCCGGGATGCGCAATGAATATAACTTTGTTGTCATATTGGTTTATAAAGATACCGATCAATTGGGAAGGCACTTTGAAGAATATGGAGTAGATTATACACAGATTCTCACTGCTGAAGAGATTAAAAAAGCGCTGAACACCCCAAATGTAAGAGACCTGGTGTATGAAGAAGTTTGGCGAAGCGTTGATGAAATAATGGATTTCTCTCGGGGCAGTATGTTTCGATATCAGGTATTTAATACTATGAGAATCCGGTCCGGGTATACAAGCAATGACTATACTGGTCTGGAAACCAGATATTGGAAACCTGTACATGAGGCTCGAATCAATGGTGGGAAAATGCGCGGCTGGGGTCTATACAATATGATCATTCCTGGCGGTACTGAAAGAGACTATCAGTTTGCGACGGTAGATTATTATGACAGGTTTATCCAGTTCTTAGACGATAGCTCACCTATTATTAGTAAAATTCACGGCAGCAGGAATCTTGATAAAATTTCAAAGGAAACCATAGACACAAGAGATTTGATGAAGACTGAAGTAAGGGAATTACTTGATTTTCTTGTAAACTATAATATACATTAAATCAATGACACAAGACCGGAAGTATGATATTGTCGTTTGGGGGGCTACCGGGTTTACTGGTAATTATGTAGCCGAATATCTTGCGTCTTACAGTAGTAAGGAAGACATCCGATGGGCTATTGCAGGAAGAGATATAAATAAACTCAAACTAATGGCAGAAAAACTGGGGCACAACAGTATACCCATTATCCAGGCAGATATCAATAATGCGAAGTCAATGAATGCCATGGCAGCGTCTACGAAAGTAATTTGCAGTACAGCTGGTCCATTTGCGATATTGGGTACTCCTGTAATTGAAGCTTGTATTCGTGAAAAAACTGATTATTGTGATATAACTGGCGAAACCCACTGGATAAAGAAAATAATTGAACGTTTTCATGACCAGGCTTTGGCGGACGGTTTGAAGATCGTTCATTGCTGTGGTTTTGATTCGATACCTTCGGATATGGGTGTTTATCAATTGCAGAAAGAGAGTTTTCAAAAATTTGGTGAATATTGCCACACCATTAAAATGAGAGTAAGAGCTGCAAAGGGAAAATTAAGTGGTGGCACTTATGCCAGTATGAGGAATATTATGGAAGATATAAGAAAAGATCCTTCATTGGTCAGTTCTTTAAAAGATCCATATAGTCTGAATCCTGCAAACCAAAAAAATGGGCCACCCCAACGGGATTTGGATAAAGTCATTTATGACAAGGAATTAAGTACCTGGATAGCGCCTTTTGTAATGGAAGCTATCAATACCCGGATCGTGCGGAGAAGTCATGCTTTGAGGAATGCTCCATATGGACATGAGTTCAAATATAATGAAGCCATTATGACAGGAAAAGGATTGAGAGGTAAAATGAAAGGTATTGCCATAACCATACCTTTAGCAGTGATGATGGCTGCCAGACCAGGTAATTTTTTTAATGGTATACTTAATCGTTTTTTGCCTAAACCCGGTGATGGCCCTACAGAGAAAGAGGTAAGAGCCGGCTTTTATATTTTAAACTTTTATGGATTTACTCTTGGAGGTAAGCGAATGATATTGAAATGGAAGGGCAATCAGGATCCGGGATATGGATCTACATCCATGATGCTGGCACAAAGTGCTATTTGTCTTGCAAAAGACCGGTCTCAACTGCCAAACACCTATGGAGTATTAACCCCTTCTGTGGCTATGGAAGAAAAGTTAATGGATAGGCTTTTGTCACATGCTGAAATCAAAGTGGAAATAAAAGACTAACTTATTTAATCGATATCCTTTACACATCGAAAGCCAGTATGGTTAAGACCAGTATCCGGACTTACCTTCATACGTTTTGCATTTCTGTACCCTGAGCAATAATTTTCTGCACATAGAAAAGACCCTCCCCGGACTACTTTCTGAGGAAGGCCTGGAAATATAAGGTCATATGATCGTAAAGGGCCTTCCTTCGATGTATTTCTGTAATGATAATAGGAATGATCATACCAGTCCAGGCACCATTCCCATACATTCCCGGCCATATCGAAGAGTCCGTAGCCATTCGGAGGGAATGACTTCACCGGAGCGGTTCCGGCAAAACCGTCTAACACTATATCATGAAATGGAAAACGTCCCTGATAAAAATTAGCACGGGGAAAACCTTCATTAACAGGTTGATTTCCCCAGGGGTATATTTTATTTTTTAAACCACCTCTTGCAGCCCATTCCCATTCAGCTTCCGAAGGTAGCCTTTTTCCAGCCCACCGGGAAAAGGCCATAGCATCTTCCCATGCAACATGGACCACCGGATGATCCATTTTCTCCAAAATATCCGATTCTGGCCCTTCTGGATGCTTCCAACTGGCTCCTTTTACCCATTTCCACCAAACAGACGGGTCGTTTAAATATTGCAATCCATTTGATGGCTCGAAAACCAGTGAGCCAGGTTCAAGTATTCCATTGTCTGAAATTATTTTCTGAGATTGAAGGTGCCCGTCCAAATTCTCCAACGCCATTTTCCTTTCAGCCACTGTAATATATCCGGTTTCTTCAACAAATTTTTTAAAAATGGCATTGGTAACTTCCGTCTCATCCATAAAGAATGGTGAAATTTTAACTTTATGTTTCGGAATTTCATCTGGTAAGGCCTGATCATTGTCTCCCCCCATAGATAAAATACCTCCGGGTACATATACCATCCCATCCATTTTTTTAGTAGAAGAATCCGACGAAAGAAAACATCCATACAGTAATATTAACCCAATGATTAATCCAAGCAAAAAATAAGAATTAAGACTATGTAGGGAAAGACTTTTGAAATAGGAAACTAAAGAATTCATTTGTAAAATACTCACAAGAATATTGTTATCACCTATTTGCCAGGTATCTAATTTGAAGTAAAACGTATTAAGAAAATACTTTAGTTTTCTGAGGAAGCAATCAGTACGGACGGATTATTATCCCGGGATGTTGAATAAGACAATGTAAAGCAACTCATATAACCATTGTGATCTGAAAGGTTGTTTTCGGTGAAAATGGTCTTCCTCTCGGTGATGGTCATAGCGGTATGTTGAGTTTCCCGATAGAAAATGTAATCAATTTTGTTTCTTTCTTTCTTTTTATTAACATATGAATTGGAGAAAGCATCGTAAGTATAACTATTGTCATCCAATGTTGGACAAGTGTCTTTGAAGCCCATTTCTCCGGTAATTAATGGATAGGTTACTGACGGCGATAATATATCATTTCCGGATGTAACTTCGGGATGTGAAGTATTAAAATCGCCTGCAAACAGCGTAGGAAATGCTTTAAATTGTTCCAACTGAACCAATACATTATGCAAATAAGCCAACTGCTGAAGTCTGAAATATTCGGCTTTATCTGACAATCCTGAATATAAATGAGTATTGACAACATTGATGTATGTGCCTTTGAAATTGATTGTTGTAAACAAAAATCCTTTCAGTCCGGTTTGTTCTATAATGCTCATCCCCTTGTAAAAAGGAAATGCATGAAATGATTCATAAACGATCGGATATTTTGACCAGGTCATCAGACCCCCATAACAATCCATCATCAATAATCCAGCTTGCCTTCTATTACAAAGATAGTCTGAATAGTGATAATAGGAATGAGGTAAAGTTTCCATTATTTTTTTTCTCAGCCGTTTACTGAATGTTTCCTGTAGGCATAGAATATCTGCATTTAAGTCCAGGAGACTGTCAGGCAATACGTTAAACCGTGTTGTCTGATCCATTCCAGGTAGCTTGATAGGTAGTCCCCATGTATTAAAAGTTGCCACTTTTAAATCATTATGTACCCAATCTTCATGGTTGTTGCGTGTGACTTCCGAAATGAAAGAATCAAAATGAGAAGGAGAAGATGAAAAAGGAATTATTGGGAAAAATAACGCGGTAAGGACATAGACAAACAACCATTGAAACTGCATATAGCTTAGGGTTTATTTACTGCAAAATTCAATTGAAAATCTTAAGTAATTATATCCTTATCGCAATGATTGTGTTAAAATTAGTAAGTTAAGTATGATAATATATTAATATATGATTAATCTAAGGTTAAGAGTCAACATACAGGCCAATGAATCTAAGTTTTGAAATTTTGATGTTACGAGATTGGTTAAATAACGTAGAGATAATTATTAAATTTTATTTGGCAGGGAAATTTAAATCTGCTCCATAAAAGGACTTTATTACAAAAAGTATAATATTTTAGTGCCGGATAAAAGGTATGACTTATGCAGATTGTATCCTGGAATGTAAATGGCTTACGTGCCGCAGTGGGTAAAAATTTTTTGGAAGAAGTAAAAACCAGCCATGCTGATATATTTTGCATCCAGGAAACAAAAGCCCAGGATGATCAAGTCTCTGGTGTCCTGAGTGCTTTGAAAGATTACAGGGTATTCTCAAATTCTGCAGAGCGAAAAGGATATTCAGGGGTTGCTATTCTAACCCAATTAAAACCTTTGGAAGTCATCAGAGGAATGGGAAAGGATGATCATGATCAGGAGGGTCGTTTGCTGACTTTGGTTTTTGAAGAATTTATTTTAGTCAATGTTTATGTTCCTAATTCCGGCAATGGTCTAAAGCGTTTGGATTACAGAGCTATATGGGACAAAGATTTTGCGCAATTTTTATATGAACTGAGAAAAGCAAAACCGGTCATAGTAACCGGTGATTTTAATGTAGCCCATCAGGAAATTGACCTTGCCCGGCCAAAGGACAATTATAATAAGACAGCAGGCTACACCCAAATGGAAATTGATGGAATGGATGAAATTCTTAACAAGGGATTTATTGATTCATTCCGACATATGCATCCGGACAAAACGCAATATTCTTTTTGGAGTATGCGTATGTCTGCCCGGGAAAAGAATATTGGATGGAGATTAGATTATTTTTTAGTAGACGAAGCTTTAATAGGAGAGGTTAGAAAATCTGAAATCTATGATCAGGTTAAGGGTTCAGATCATTGTCCGGTGGCTTTGCACTTGTAATCGTTCTATGGAAAGAAGATTAAAGTTTAATCCATCTAAATACACGAACATTGGAAGTCTGAAAAGAAAGAAAATATAACCCAGAAGGCCAGTTTGAAACATCTATCAATAAGCCATCTTTTTTCATCTGACCTTTTTTAATCAGTCTTCCTTCCCCATTAAAAATATTGTATTCTACATCCGTATGTAAACCGGTATTTTGGATTACCAGGTGATTGATACCCGGATTGGGAAAAACTGAAATATTTGTATGATCCCTGTCCATCTTTTTTGAGTCAAAAGATGAAGTAGATTGAGTACATATCGCTTCCACTGGATTTCCGGCATGATACCTGATTTTTGAGGGAATAGAACTCTGACCCGGAAAATATGGCGTCCCAATTCGGGCCCACAAAGATTCAGGTACAAAGTCAGGCTTTATTGTATAACCATAACTTTCATCAGGAAGGTATTCTGTCCCTTTTGGGTCTATATGCCCTTTATTATTGTTTCCATAAACAAATTGGTCTTCTCCTTGAATAGTATAATTAACCAGGTGATAGGGTAAAGACATATTAGTGATTTCATTGCCAATGATATTTTGACCCGGTGAATTTTCAGCGCTGAAAAAAATACCGTAACCTTCTGCCCTGTTTCTAAAGAAGGTGTTACCTGGTCCATTGGCTCCATGAGAATTATCAATAACGATATTTCTACAAATATTTTGCTCAAATAAGTTAAAATATGGATAGTTCCCATGAAGGACCATTTCTCCGGCGGCATCGGTAGGCAGAAATGTGTTTTCGTTTTCCCAATATGGATCAAAGGAATAATTATACGCAAATACATTACCATTTGCACCGGCTTGCAATAGCATGGAATGTCGTAAATTTTGGAAAATATTATTCTCAACGCGGCATTCATTTGAAGCTAATTGAAGAACGACTCCATATGCACGTCCACCGGCTCCATATTCAAATCCATGATGTATATAACATCCGTGAATGGATATATTGGAAGATCGTCTCACATCAATATGTGCAAAAGTACAATGATCCAGTTCTACACCTCTCACCCATACATTTTCTGTATATAACAAATGAATGTTAGACGTCTGAACCGGAGAAGTATTGTCCTTTCTGACAATTTTCAGACATTCAATTCCGGTATTTCCTTGTAAATCAAGTTTTTGTATATGAGGATTCCGATTGAGGGTGAAACTGAACCTCAAATCTGAGTTTAAATATATCGAATCTTCATCTACATCTGTAATCTGTACAATTTGCCCAATTGAGCCTGATGCCCAGGGCGATGTTATCAAATCTGCATCATCGTGACTAATATAAATCCAGTCAAAAATGTTGAATATCAGGTAAGCGCGATAAAATGGTATAGCTCTTCTTCCTTTAATACCTTCTTTGACTTCGTACTTATTTCCACTCAATCCATTTCCATTAAGCATAATAGAGTGTCCTCCATCTTGTAAATCAAATATTAATTCAGTTACTTCATGCCCCAGTCCTTTTATGATCACATTGGACCGGAGATGTATTGTGTGGTGAAACAGATATTTACCAGCTGAAAATTGTAGGATAATTCCTTCTTCCTTTGTATTTTCTATCAGACTCTTTAAAAGTGCATCGTTAGGATTAATCCCATTTGCATCCAGCCCTACAGCATTTACATCAATGATTTTAAAGTGTGAAGTCGATGTATCCCTGAGACCTGCGATGGTCCAATCCACTATACGATCCTTTGGAATGGTTTGGGACCATGACATATTTGCAATCAGGAGATTTGTGGAAAACAGAAGGAATTTGTATACAGACAGACCATTACGCATAACAAAAGATTTATAATATGTCTACCATAGTATTCCTTTAATTCAAATTATTTCAAAACTTTTACTGCCTGTATTTCTTCAAAATAGATATCATCATTGGGTACATCAAAAACGAGTTTGTGCGCTTTTCCAAGGTGATCCATCACAATCTGGAGCGTACCAAAACCAAACCAGGCATGTTCATGATCCCATAAGATCTGCCAGGTATCATAATGCCAATGAGTCAGACTGGCAGATAGAAGAGGGGCACTCTGAAATTCCAAACGGTATTTTTCTCCGGATTGCGTAATGGAAATATCTCCATATAATGGACAACGGTATACACCGATAAAACTGTCAGGTGTTAGATGAGGTTGAGTATTCAATGTCCGGTTATCCATTCTGTGTTTAATTCTGTTGGCAATTCTTCCTTCATTATTTTTTTGCTGTATATATCCATCAGCCAGCCAGTCTTTTCCTGCAGTTCCTAAAAATTGATCAATAATTAAAAAACTCAATGGATTAGATATGGATTTCATTGAATTAGTCAATATCACTATTCCCAATCCCTTTTCAGGTACTATACATACTTTAGAATACATACCATCGTAACCACCTCCATGCTGTACAACCCAATTCCCTTTAAAGTCCATCAAGCTCCACCCTAAGCCGTAACCTGCAAAATTTCGTTCGGGGAATGATTTTTTAGCTTGTTCTGAAATTCTGAAACTATTGTGGGGTTGCCACATCTGAGACTGCAGGTTTTTTGGATAAATGGTTTTACCATTCCTCTGTCCACTATCTATATGTAAGGCAATCCATTGTAACATGTCTTCGACAGAAGAAATGATACCTCCGGCAGCTCCCATATTATCCCAATTAGTCCATGGGATAGTTTGATTGTCAGGGCCTTCAAGAAATTTGTGGGGAGTGGCAGCATTGCCCAACTCTGCTAATGCAGCAATAGTCCAGGTGGTTCGTTTCATACCCAAAGGATCCCAAATACGTTCTTTTGCCAGTTCATACCAGGTTTTTCCGGTTACTGCATGAATAATTTCTCCGGCAGTAATGAACATGAGATTTGAATAGCCATAACCATCTCTAAAGCTAAAAGCAGGTTCAAGATGCTGAATACTATGTAAAAAATCCTTTGGTTGCTTTTCTGATTTATACCATAATACGTCTCCACTAAATGTGCCCAATCCTGAGCGATGGCATAGTAAATCCCTGATATTCAAATGGTGCCCGGCTAAAGGGTCATGAAGATTAATCCATGGCAAAAATTGCCTGACCGGATCTTCCCATCTTATCATACCTTCCTCTACCAGGATGCCTAAAAGCGTGGCTACATATGCCTTGGTATTGGAAGCTATGGCAAACAAGGTTTTCTCATCAACAGGTATGGTCCCTCCCGCTTCTAAATATCCGTAACCTTTGGAAAGGTAGACTTTATCCTGGTAATAAATACCTACGGCCATACCGGGTACATCCCAAGTCTTTCTGGCGTTCGAGATCAAACGGTCGATTTCATCAATAGCAGGTTGACAAAAAATGAATACATTCAAAAAGCACAGCAGTATGGAGAGTGGAAATATTCTTCGCAATATCATAGTGATTGTCATTGATAAGGAAATAAAAATAGAAAAGAATTTTGATAATGTAGAATTATAACGGTTGTAAAAGGAATTATATAGGATGAGTGTGTATGTTGCAATCGGCTAAACGGCTTTCTAACATGCAACCACTCCGTATTTCCATTCTGTTTCCTGCAGCTGCCTCTTTTTTATTATGCAAAGATCGACTTCACTACATTAAGTATAAAAAATTAAACGCATATACACCTATGTCTCAACATATTCTTATCACTGCCTGCACCTTACCACTTTTTAGGTGAGTAATTAAACTTAAATTCTACATCTAACCCAATGTAATACGAATTAATGTATTTTAGCTTTTAGTAAAAATCTAAGGATATAAATATGTATTTAGCAAACACCTTCCTCTGTACATTTTTGATTTGTCAACTGCATTTGCTTGCTCAAGTGGATGAAACCCTTATTTGGCCTGTTCGTGAACAGGCAGATTGGGTGGACCAAATGCTTGAGTACCGGATAGATTCTTTACTCCCTGAGCTCATGCGCAGAGAGGGTATCAGCATGTGGATTCTCATTTCAAGGGAGTATAATGAAGACCCTGTGATGAAGACCATGTTGCCTTCTTCGTGGCTTTCTGCAAGAAGAAGAACAATAATGGTTTTTTTTGATCCAGGAGATGGAAATCCGATCGAAAAAATTGCTATTGCCCGATACAGTGTTGGAAGATTATTACGCGGCGAATGGAATATCGATGTGTATCCTGATCAATGGGAGGCTTTAATGGAATATATTGAGGATAAAGATCCCTCCAGTATTGGTATTAATATATCAAAAAACTTTGGTTTGGCAGATGGCTTGGCCCATACCGACTATTCAACATTTATGGAAAATTTGCCTGGAAAATACAAATCCAAAGTAGTATCGGCTGAAAGACTGAGCATAGCATGGTTGGAAACCAGATCCCCAATGGAGTTGGATATGTATCCTGTGCTTTGCAAACTGGGACATCAGATATTGAGGGAAGCATTTTCATTAAAAGTAATCGAACCTGGCATTACCAGTACAGAGGATGTAGTATGGTGGTTGCGCCAAAGGGTTATTGATCTGGGTTTGACTACATGGTTTCAACCTACTGTTTCTATTCAACGTGCTGATGATGAAAAATTTGATCATCTCAGAAGTTTCTCTAAAAGACCCGATACCCAAATTATTCAACCAGGGGATTTGTTGCATGTTGACTTTGGAATTACATATCTGAGGCTTAATACAGATCAACAACAACATTTTTATGTCCCCAGAGCAGGTGAAGCTTCTGTTCCCCTGTATTTGCAAAGTGCATTCAGACAGGGAAACCGTTTACAGGATATTCTGGTTTCACACTTTTCAGTAGGAAAATCGGGGAATGAAATTCTAAAAAATGCTTTAGAAGAAGCTAAAGATGAAGGAATTCAAGCCAGCATATATACTCATCCCATTGGTTTCCATGGACATGCTGCAGGGCCAACCATTGGGCTTTGGGATCAACAGGAGGGGGTACCTGGACAGGGAGACTATGAAATGTTTTATAATACTGCCTATTCCATAGAATTGAATGTAGCGGTTTTCATTGAGGAATGGAATAAAATTATTCGAATCATGTTGGAAGAAGATGGAGTGTTTGGTAAAGAAGGATTTTATTACCCCGATGGACGGCAAGAAGAAATTTATCTGGTGGATTAGCCTTTGGTACCTCCCCTGAATACCGGAAAAGACATGCTTCCAAAATGAGAATAATGAGCATGGGCTTGAATATCCATCCGGTATGTTGTCATAAAGCTTCTTAAAAATGAAGTAAACTCATCATAATTGATAAGTCTTGATACAGGCTTAGGATAAAAGACGATGTGTCTGATAACTCCTTCTTTGTCCCAAAAAACATTGACCCAGATTTTAAACCCTTTCAAATCAAAGCCTGCATTATTAGCATGATTTTCGATTTCAGACATAAGGTTTTCCCATTGGTCAAATGCTCTTTCCATTGAATTGTCGCATACAGCAATAAGAGGTAAAGGATGATTTTTAACCATGGATTCATACTCCTTTTCATTTTCCCCAATCATAAATACCTGTGGAAGTCTGAAATTTTGTGCATACGTATAGGATAAGCCTGACAGGAAAATAACAACTGATATGTATGTAAAATGTAACTTCATAGGGTTTTCCAAAAATACAACTTTAAGTTGTTTGATTTTTGTACCTCAAATTTTATTTAAAATTAAAAATCGGTATTTCAGGTATTTGCGATAAGCAGTTAAATCCAGATACTAATTTACATAGAAGCATTGACTCCATGGGGTAGTGGTCATCATCGTTGATAGTCTTTACTTGCAGATTGGTCTATTTTGATTCGGATTATGTAAACTTTGCATGATCTTTGTCTGAAATATTGCAAACAACCTGACTTATAATTTTATGACTTTGGATATTATGGCTATTCTGGTAATCAGTTATGGTGCCTATGTAGGGTACACAAGAGGAATTATCAGAACTGTTTTTGACACCGTTTCCATCGTTCTGGCTGTTGTAATCACTATGAAATTCTCCCCAATTGCCATTGATATCGTTTACTCCATTACCAAGTTTCCTCCAGCGATCAGCTTCATAACCGGAGTTGTCATTACTTTTATTGGGGTAATGATGTTGGTAAGATTTGTTGGAAAAAGAATTGAGGGAGTGTTGAAATTTGTTCACCTCAATTTTTTCAATAAAATTGCAGGAGCCATCCTTCAAGGCTTGTTTTTTGCCCTTATACTCAGCTTTATAATTCTTTTTGCTGAAAGAATTGATTTACTTAGAGATTCCACAAAAAAGGGATCATTATCCTATTCAGTACTCCGCCCTTTACCTGATCATGCAGGGAAGATTTTTGATAAAATGAAACCGGCTTTTACAGACTTGTGGGATAAATCGGTGCATGCTATGGAATCATTCAAGTCTTCAGAGGATGAATAATACCAATCCTGTCTCAATGAAAGCTTGGATCATTGATCTAAATAAATGCTCATATTAGGAGAACACAATATTAAAAAAACCTGAAAATAGGGTCTAACCTTAAAATTATTCAGCATTTTCAATCTATTATTATCCAAATTGTGTTTATCAATAAATGGACAAATGGTGGAGAAATATTAAACGACTCATTTCCAGGGAGGAAAATAAAAGCGCGGATCAACCATTTATCCATGAAATGATTGATCTGGAGGATTTTGAGATCAACGAATACCTGGAATGGACAGGAGGTGATCATCTCCCTTTGCTAAAAAAAAGATTACAGCAGGCTTATTTTAATTATATTACTGGCGGAGACGTTACAGATCATTCATTTGCATTTTTTGATACCCCACAAAGTAAAGGATTTGCTATTTTCCCACACTATGAATCTTCGTGGAAAGATTCGGATTACCGGTTTTTCAAACATTATATTTCTTCCAGACTTTCCAATGAAAATTATATCATTAATCTCGCTGACGTCAGATCACGACAGAAAAGTGTTTGGATAGAGTCAATTTTCAGATATTATATGAAACCTTCTCCAAAAATGAGAGCACAAAGCCCTGTAAATCAATTATATGGGAATGTCAATATGGAATATATTAAGCGAGACGATCAACCGTATATGTTCAGGCTTCTTGCCAATGCATATCAGGACAATCATTTTAAGCCAGTCAAGCCTTTTGGTGAACTCATGAAATTGATTACTTCTTAAAATATTTTAATCATTTCAGACCCTATTCAAGCCAAAGGATGCAATTGATCTGTACCACCATCCAGCTCGATCGCTCAAAATGGACACTCAAATACAAATTTTACGGTCTTCTTTGTTTTTCTTTACCACAACTCTCTATTAATCTTATGGCAGGTTGTCAGAAACTTTCGCCGGGTTCATCTTCAGTGAGTGTGATATCAGAAAATATAATGCTTTTAATGGTCGCATGGGGCTCTATTTTAATTTCAACATGGTAAGGAAGTCTAAAATTTCTGACATCCTGCCATTTTTTAAAGTAAATATTCATATTCAATGATAGAGAACGCTGGCTGGGGTTCCCAGTATACACAACCTTATCAAGCTGATAATTATCAGGATGAATATAAAGATCAAAGCGGTCTTTCCTATCCGGATACTTCCTTGGGTCATATGTGAGTGTTAATACATGATAGGGATATTCATAATAGTTATGATTTGAGTTTACCTGATAAATAATACCATCATCCAAAGCTATAAACGGAAAACACAAAATATAATACATCATTCCTGCATAGTGGGCAGGTTTTGGTCTCTGTAATTCAGTTACTTGGAGAGACATAGTTGTTGAAAAATCGTCAAATGTTTTTTTATGATGTTCACCTTCAATATTTATGCTTCTTTCCATTAAATGAACGGTGTGAAACTCATTTCCGAAATCGTGCAAATCGGTTTGAACATGAAAATATAGCGTTTTCATCTCTTTCCATTGGTTCCATGAACCATGGTTTCTAATCAAAGAGTCTAAAACAGGTGGGATGATACGTCCATGATGAAAAGGAATTTCACTATAATCGACGGGGTCAACCATATTGTTTTTGCAATACAAAAATACAAAAGCAATCCAAATCAGGAAGATAGTTCTCAACCGTATAAGCATAGCGGGGATTTAAAAGAAGATCAAAAGTAATGAAACTCCATAAAAAGTACAGCAATATTAATAGGCAATGGGAGAGGAAACTAAAATTCATTATCTTTCTTTCTGATGATAAAAAAAAGCAGGCCCAATGAACAAATCATAAATATTTATTATAAATTTATCAAGGTCGGTGATGTCAAATAAGATGAGATTTTGTTTTTTCGCTTCAAAAATGGCAATGAAGAATTTTGTAATAGTTTTCTTTCTTGTATTGCAGGTTGCTTGTTCCATGAAGACTTATACTGCCGATGTCAGATATGAGTCGTATAGAATGGACGATAAGATGGAAGCCACCCATTCACTGGTTGATAGTATAATATTACCATACAGGGAAGCTATTGAAAAGGAAATGAATTCTGTTGTCGGTTGGGCAGAGAAAGATATGTTCAAAGTAAAGCCTAATTCGCCATTAAATAATTGGATGGCTGATATGCTTTTGGATCTGGCTAATGAGATGAGTAGTTTTGAAATAGATTTTGCTATTCAGAATTTTGGGGGGATTCGGATTCCTCAAATAGCAGCAGGGGAAGTCACCAGGGGGAAAATCTTTGAACTGATGCCTTTTGAAAACAAACTGGTGATTTTGAAATCCTCAGGAGAAACTGTAAGAAAATTATTTGACAGGATAGCACAATACGGGGGATGGCCGCTTAGCCGGGGAACCTCCTTTACCATTATTGATGATCAGGCAATGGAAATCATGGTCAACGGTAAACCCTTTGATCTTGAAAAGCAATACACTTTTGCATTACCTGATTTTATTGCAGACGGTGGGGACGATTGTTTTTTCCTGGCAGATTCTGAAAGAATTGACCTGGAACTATTGATCAGGGATGGAATTTTACTTTGGCTTGGTGAGCATAATGGAATTATTCCCTATAACGATGAAATCAGAATATTTACAGAATAATGGATAGACGTACTTTTATAAATAAGGCTGGATGGGCTTCACTGGCTTTGGTAACTCCTGGTATTCCATTTGAGTGGATAGATGATATTAATATTACCCGCATAACTTTGTTGCATACCAATGATGTTCACAGCCGGATTGATCCTTTTCCTGATGATGGCTCAAGAAATGCAGGAATGGGCGGAGCTTCAAAAAGGGCAGCTTTAATTAACCATATTCGAAACCAGGAAGAACATGTAGTGCTTCTGGATGCAGGAGATATTTTTCAGGGAACCCCATATTTTAATTTTTATGATGGAGAGCTGGAAATTAAGTTGATGTCAGCTATGCAGTATGATGCTGCTACGATAGGAAATCATGATTTTGATGGTGGAATCGATGGATTGGAAAAGCAATTGGTTCATGCTAACTTCCCTTTTGTCATCTGTAATTATGATTTTTCAAATACCGTGATGGCTGGGAAAACGAGAGATCACTTGATCATTCAGAAAAAAGATATTAAAATTGGAATTACCGGTGTTGGAATTCAATTGGAAGGTTTAGTGCCTGGAGCACTTTACAAAGAAACCGTTTACATGGATCCCGTACGGTGTGTTCAAATAGTAGCTAAAAGATTAAAACACGAATTAAAATGTGATTATGTGATATGCCTATCACATCTGGGTTACCGATATAATCACGATAAAGTGTCTGATTACGTTCTCGCTACCGAAACCCAGGATATTGATTTAATTATCGGAGGACACACACACACATTTATGCGGCAACCAGATTTTTTAAAAAACAAATCAGGTCAACCAGTAATCATCAACCAGGTAGGTTGGGCAGGTATAATGCTTGGACGTTTGGATGTGCTTTTTGAACGCAACAAGAAAGGAAAATGCATTTCATGCAGTAATACTTTCATAACATAGGGTTAAATATTTGATAACTTAACAATTATGAAAAATACTACATATCGAATTATAATTTAATATTATCAAAATGGATATTCATATAATATTTTAATTATATATCTAACTGTTTATCAATATTTTAAAATAAAAAATTTTTATAAAAATAGTTTCAAAATCTTTTGTCTGAACCCGAAATTTTATCATTTTTGTACACCACAAGCCGAAATCTCGAAGAAGGAATACTACCACAGTGAGCAAGAGCTAAGTTGCTTTGAGTATTGAATTCAATACATTGTGACAGGTTCTTGGTTTTTGATTACGCTGGATAAATTTTAAGATTGGGAGAATGACGAAAGACCACATATTAACCTGGAATGATTGTCTCGAAATAATCAGTAAAGCCGTAAACCAACAAAGTTATAAAACCTGGTTTGAACCGATAAAACCGATCAAAGCGACAGGAGAAGTATTAACTATACAAGTGCCAAACCGTTTTTTTTACGAATGGCTTGAGGAACATTATGTAAGTGTACTCAAAAAGGCAATACGAAAAGTAATGGGGGAAAACGGAAGACTGGAGTATCAATTTCTTATTGAGAATCACAGGAAAATTGGAAATCTTGCTAATACTAATGGGTACAACCAGAAAGAAGAGATAAAGAATCCTTTTGTGATTCCGGGAATAAAGAAACTGAAAATTGAAAATCAACTGAATGCAAACTATACCTTTTCGTCCTTTGTGGAAGGGGATTGCAACCGGTTGGCAAAAGGGGCAGGTACGGCCATTTCAATGAATCCTGGAAAAACTGCATTCAATCCATTGGTTATATTTGGTGATGTAGGCCTTGGAAAAACACATCTGGCCCAAGCGATAGGTAATGAAATCAGCACAAAGAATAGCGCCGCACAGATATTGTATGTACCTACGGAGAAGTTTACCAATCAGGTTATCAATGCCATAAAAGAAAATTCGCTGAGTGACTTTATGCATTTCTATCAAATGATAGATGTTCTGATCATTGACGATATACAGTTCCTGGCCAAAAAACCTAAGACCCAGGAAATATTTTTTAATATTTTTAATGATTTGCATCAAAATGGTAAGCAAATTATACTTACCTCTGATAGAGCTCCCAAGGATTTAGATGATGTAGAAAGTCGCTTAATATCAAGATTCAAATGGGGACTGAGTGCTGAACTTTCAACTCCTGATTTTGAGATCAGGAAAGCAATCCTTCAAAAAAAGATTGATAAGGAAAGCCTGAAGTTATCTGATGAAATGATTGATTTCATTTGTTACCATATTAAAAATAATATCAGAGAGTTGGAGGGTGTATTGATATCGCTTATTGCACAATCCACATTAAATAGACGAAGGATCGACATAGATCTGGTAAAAGAAGTAGTATCCCAGTTTATAGGCCAGGTGAATAAAGAAGTCACTATAGAAAATATTAAGAAATTGGTTGCTGATCATTTTCGACTGCCTCTTGACAAATTACATTCCAAAACCAGGAAAAGGGAAATTGTCATTGCTCGCCAACTTTCAATGTATCTTGCAAAAAACTACACAAACAATTCATTGAAAAGTATAGGGAAAAATTTTGGCAATCGAGATCACTCAACGGTCATCTACTCTTTACAGGCAGTAAAAGATATGATGGATACGGACTTATTATTTAAAGATACAGTTGTTGAACTTGAAAAAAAGGTTTTGATGCACCTCTACGAATAATGAAGAATGACTTTGCTTCGTTCTTTGAGAGTATTTTCAAATAAATTACTTAATGCAGTTTCGATATAGTGATTGGACACTTACATTCCTCTTCGTGATTTGTATGATTATTGGAAAGGGGTGTAAAAATGCAGACCAAAGTGATGTGCCCACTTTGGTGAATGGTGAATTGAATTGGCTAAAAATAGACGAAATGGATGCAATGGAAGCTCCATCAAAAAAGAAATACCTGGTAGATGTCTACACTGATTGGTGTGTCTGGTGTAAGGTAATGGACCAAAACACATTCACTGATGAAGAAGTTAAGTCATTTTTGGAAAAACATTTTTATGTGGTAAAATTTAATGCCGAAATTCAGGATCCAGTAGAATTCGGCGGTAAGAAGTATGAATGGATTCCAGGAGGCAAAAATGGTATTAATACTTTGACATTTTTATTATTAGGGAGGAGGCCAAGTTACCCATCTTTGGTATTTATGGATGAGAACAAAGAAAAAATTTCCGTGGCTGTGGGGTATCACGACCCTGAAAAAATGCTTGAGGTATTAAAAGATATGGTCAACGCTATTGGAAGTAAAGGATAAAAAGATTTATTTTGCAATCCATTAATCCGGGACTTTAGCTCAGCTGGTTTAGAGCGCATGCTTGACAGGCATGAGGCCGGCGGTTCGAGTCCGCCAAGTCCCACCCGGTTAAATTACATGTTGATTCTGGACTGCAAACTTTTGTAGTAAAAATGTTTTCCTATATAAGTTGTTATTATAACAGCTTTTCTATATTTGCGGGGCCTAAGAAAAAAGGACTTCTGGTGAGGTGGGTGAGTGGCTGAAACCACCGGTTTGCTAAACCGGCGTACTCTGAAAGGGGTATCGAGGGTTCGAATCCCTCCCTCACCGCCACTTTATTAAGGTCGAAGGATCAACTTGAAGTGGATTCGGGGCATAGCGCAGTCCGGTTAGCGTACCTGCTTTGGGAGCAGGGGGTCGCAGGTTCGAATCCTGCTGCCCCGACCGTTACAAATAAGGGCTACAATAGTTTTCTATTGTAGCCCTTTCTTATTATCAGTGTCCTGTCAATAGGTCAACAACTCCTCCCTATTGAGAGTCCTGTCAGTCATTTTATACTTACTTATTGTTATTCAATGTCAATGACTCAACACCTACACGAATCAACGCCTAAACATTTTCTGCCCAACGGACTGCATGCATCAACATCACCTCATCCGCTTCATTGGAAAGTTGATTGTACGCTCCTGCCCATTTCTCAACCCATGAATGGAAGCCACCAGCGAATCCTGATTGACTCTCACATATTTAATTTGTTGAGGAAAATCATGGTCAGGATTTTCAAAAATCATTTCTGTCTCAGACAGATAAGACTGTATAAATGTTACTGCCTGTCCCTGATTTTGGTTTCTTACTTTTGAAATGTATTGCAATTGATTATCCACAGATACAATGCGCAATTCTTCTAAAACGATGGTATCCCCATCTTTCACGATGTAATTGATTGCTGACATTTCTTTGTTGTTTACTCTCTTCCATTCTTCGTAAATGGAGCTTTTAGGTGTTTTGTTTTCCCAAAGTCCTTCAAGCCAACGGGCTTTATTCATGCCATGGTCAGCATCTTTTACCCATGAAAAAACCAATATAGCTGATATAATGATGGCTAATAATTTACTCATAATTCAAATATTTTAATGGATCGAATGAAATGCCAATTTATTGCCTTCAGTGTCTAAGAACAGAGCAAAGTATCCCATTTCGGGACTGATTTGTGTCTTAGGTAAAAGTATCTTACCGCCGTTTTCTTCTACTTTTGACAAGGCAATCTGAAGATCATTTCCGGCATTGAGATAGATCAAAGTGCCGGAGGTTGAAGGCTTGTAATCTTCTCCTTTCACTATGGCGCCTGATACATTATCGCCATCGGAAGACAACATACCCATTTTAGTTCCAAACAATTCTACTCTTTGGATTTCAGTATTCAAAACCCGTTCATAAAAGTTGACTGCCCGATCTAAATCATTTGCCGGAATTTCAAACCAATTGATAAAATTTTTCATTTTCTCTTCTATTTTATAATGAACATTACCACAAAGATGAAAAACGCTCTACTCCGGTCATTGTAAAAAAACGACAAAATGCACATCCGTATAAAAGTTGAAAGAGTGCAAACGGTTGTTTCTTATAAAAATATATCCTAAGATTCATAAAACAACTTCGAAAATTGTAAATGCTCACTATAAAATTCACTGGGAGTAAGTCCGGTAAACTCTTTAAAATCCTTAATAAAATGGGACTGGTCATAATACCCTCCCTCATAAGATAGAGATGTCAGGCTGGTAAATTTTTGATTAAGTAACATTTTGAGTGTATCCTGTAATCGGATGGTTTTGGCAAGTTGTTTAGGACTCAAACCAATAGCTGTTGAAAATTTTCTTTCCAGGTTTCGCCTATGAATATAGTTTTCCCTGGAAATTGCATCAATGCTCAATTGACCGTTGGCTGTTAAGAGGGTATCAATGGTAGACTGAACAATACGGTCAATCGCATCTGTATCGGCTACACGACTAAGTAAAAAAGTCTCTATTAATACAATCCTTTGCTGCGTGGAATAGGACTGGATCATGTTATCAGCCAATTCCTTTCCTTCTTGTCCAAAAAGGCTTTTTAGTGATATGGCTTTATTTTCTAACTCTTTCAAAGGGATGGGTGTAAAGGGTAAAAAGCCCTGAGGGTGAAACCGAACGGAGAAAATACCTGTCTCACCTGTTGGTTCTATTTCCAACGGTTGCGTAAGCTGGCCAATGACAAAACAACGGGGTTGAATAATCGATATGTTTTTTTCAATATATTGTTTAAATAAGTCTCCATAATGAAAAATCATTTCTATGCATCCATCGGGAACTATGGTCTGGCGCAAAGGGAAATCCTCTTTCGGGCTTTCCAGCGTCCAATAGCATTTAATAAGCGGTTTTAAATTACTACTGGGTTGAAAGGTTTTATAATTCATACATAAGAATATTTATGCTCATTCTAAACGCAGAAATTGTAGTTTTTGCATTTTACATTATTTTTCTTAATAATAGTTGCATGATTTTGAAAAATGTAATCAATAAGAATTATAGACAAACCGTTCGTTACACCCGAATTTTGTAATTCTCCAATATGAAAACGATGTAGCACATTCAGGGGTATGATTATTTTTGTATTGTTTTGTTATACTATAAAAATCTGAAATCGCATTGCGCAAAATTTTCAAAAAAATAGTTAAATCCAAAGATCCTGAACCAAAGATCATGTTTGGTCGATACTCTGACGCATACAAAGGGGAGGATCGTTATGATCAATGGGATTTAGCTATTGAATTGTATGATACCGGAAGATACATTGAAAGTATCCGGTCATTTTTGTATTATCTCAGGAATGAAGAATTACAAAATGTGATATTGCATAAAAGCGAACAGCAACTCCATTTCATCATATATCAGGGATCCAAGCGAATTGAAGGCTCCATTCAGGGAGGCGCACTTCATGCATTTTCCAACATAGTTCAATCCAATTTTAAAGAAAAGGAATTGTTCGTTGAGATGTTAGAAAAGAATTACTACCTGAAGTATACCCGGTTTTCACTCACCCATGAAGGAATTCTCCGACTTTCAATGAAATGCCCACTAAGGGAAGCCTCGCCTTATTATTTGTTTTACTGCCTGCGTGAATTGTCTGTAACCGCTGACCGGGAAGATGACCTGATTCTTCATTCTTATCCCACGATACAGAGGGTAGATTCAGGCCATATTCGTGAAATTACTGAAAATGAAAAAAAGATTAAGTATGACTTTTTCATTCATCAGATCCAAACGGTGCTGAATATATTAAATCATACCCCCTTTGAGCTGGATAAACACCCGGGTGCGGGTTCATATTTACTATTGTCCACATTATTCAAAATCGATTTTCTTGTAAAACCTGAAGGGGTGATCATGGAAACAATTCGGGAATCACAAAGAAATTTTTTTCAATCATCTCCTTCTACAGCTGTGGAGAAAATGGATGCACTCAGGCTTGATCTCGAATCTTTGTTGAATGTAACTTATGAAAATTTTATTAAAGAGCTTTATGAGGTTGTTTTTACTTTTGGAGTTACTGCTCCAGCCGGAAGAGAAGAACTTAAGGGCATAATATTCAATGAGTTGAATAATATCAATTATTATGAGGAAGGAGGATATGACGCCTTTGCTTTGGCAATTACGGATTATATTGCCGGATATTGCCTCTATTATTATTCACTTCTATCTATTGAAAAAGATTTGTTATTGCTTTATTTTAAGATCAGGGAAGCATCTTATTTCTATGCATTAGGATACCACATCCCTTTTTGGGAAGGTTCTACATTAAAACTCAAACAAGTCAAAAATGAGATTAAAAGAATCAAACTTAAATATAAATATCATATTCCCGGTGAATCAAAATTGGAATGGAAAACCTCTATTCGTTTTTATGCATCGTATATTGCAATGATAGCCAGCATCCGAAGCCAGCCAGATATTTAAGTTATCCAGAAATTTAACCCTATGAAACGCACAAAAGAAATGAAATGGGATCCCCCTTTACCTTCGGCAACAATAGAAGAAGTGCTAAGAGCCGCCGGTTTTAGTCCCGAGCGTTGTCGTACAGGTATTAACAATTGGCAAATTGACAGAGGTGATCATCCAATAGTTATTGAATATCATGAGGATTCCGGTATGATTTCTGCAGATACTGTGGTGGATAAAATTGAAAAGGAGGATGATTTATTGGCGCTGTCGAATTTTCTGCTCAGGGCAAATGAAAAATTTACGTCCATTACCGCTTCAATCCTGGGGAAAGAAGTTGTTCTGTCTCTCATCATATATGATGTCTTTTTACAAATCAATACTGGAAAAGCAAAATTGGAAGAATTGATTCGGGAGGCCTCATTGTATAAGCGCAAATAGAACATAATATGGAATGGTATATGTCGACTTTCACTTCTTTCTCAATATTTTTCAAGTAAAATACACATATCATCCTTTTCTTTGTGTTTAATGTAAGTATAAGATGCTTTATATGTTGGGTGGATGAATTCAACAAGCTAAAAAGATGGATAATTTCTTTCCGCCATGAAATGTGATATACCCTCTTCTTTTCGATGTATCGAATATTTTCACATTTCACTTAAATTATATTTGTATTGCTTATATTAAAATACTTACTTTTACGTTTTGAAAAGTGTTTGATCGGTTCTTGCCGGCCTTAAGCGCATCGTACCCAAAATCAACACAGGTAAACAAATGAGAAAATTGGTTCGATATTACTTTATATTTTTGTTTTCCGGAATGTTCTTTCTGGGATCTGCCCAGGACATCCATTTCAGCCAGTTCTATATGTCTCCGCTTAACCTGAATCCTGCCCTTACCGGTGTGATGAACTGCAACACCCGGGCTATAATCAATTACAGAAACCAGTGGGCGGCGGTTTTAGGAGCTAATGCATACAACACATTTTCAGCGTCCTATGACAAAAAGTTACCTGTGGGAAGGGAAGACTATTTTGGTATTGGGGGATCACTATGGGGAGATGTAGCCGGAGAGTCCAGATTTGGCACCACACAGGGGAGGTTAAGTTTATCGTTTTCCAAAAAACTCGGAGGGTATCGCCAGTCGGCACATTATCTGGTTTTTGGTGCTGATGCTGCCTTTTCGCAACGAAGAATTAAACCGGGAGACCTTCGCTGGCCAACCCAGATTACATCTACCGGATTTGATCCCAATATCCCCTCTAATGAGATCATCAATGATTTTAATTTTCTGTATCCAGATATAGGTGCAGGCGCTTTGTGGTTCAGTGTTTTGAATGAAAATACCAATTGGTATATAGGTGTTGCAGCCGCCCACCTTAACCGCCCTAATGTTTCATTTCTTGGTGATGGCACAGCGAATCTCTTTATGCGAACCACTGTGCATGGCGGGGCACAATTGCCTATAGCACAGAAAATTCAAATATTACCCAATGCTGTATTTCTGATGCAGGGTGAACACCGCGAACTCAATGTCGGTGCCAGCCTTCGGTTTTTGATGGGACCCAATACCGTTTCTGACCAATCCTGGCAGTTTGGTGGTTGGTACAGACTCGGTAACAATTTTGAAGGAGGGTTGATTTCCGATGCTTTGATTCTAAGTACACGCTTCCATCAGGGTCAGTTTGGTATTGGCTTTAGTTATGACCTGAATGTTTCAGAGTTGAGAGCAGGTGGTGCGGGTAACGGCGCTTTTGAGCTTTCCCTAAGCTATGAGATTTGCGGCCCGGAAAACAGAGGGGTGTATTGTCCGAGGTTCTAACACTATTTTTTTCCATTTACTAGCCAGAGTAAAGTATCAGATGGGGTCTAAATTTTAATTGCTACCATGAGAGTATAATTGTCATCCAAAGAGAGATGCCATATAAGTGATAAGTACAATTGAAAATCAAGTTCAAAATGGATGATCGTGTGAGCTGAAAATTTACCTACTGGCATCCCCTTTTGGCTTCCCTGGGGAATTGATAATCCCCTTCTTTTTTATTGAAACTAAAAATGGACTTCCCACACCCGAATGGATCGGTCATCGCTACCACTATACAAATGCTGTCCATCCTCTGACCAAAGGAGGGTGTTGACGGAATGGGAATGGGCATCGTACCGGCATCGGTCCAGCACCTTCAGCAATTGGAAATTTTGGCTGTCCCATATTTTAATGCTTCTGTCACGACTTGCAGAGGCAAAAACAGGATGCATCGGATGAACCGATATATCATTAACTGTATACCAATGGGCAGGAATGCTTTGAATACATTTCCATGTCATCACTTCCCAAATCCGGATCTGTGCATCCATGCCCCCACTGATGAGAAATTTTCGGTCATGGGTAAAAGCCAATGAGAAAACCGTTTTTTTATGTGCTGAAACTATCTGGTGAGAAACCGTCCGGTTATGAAGATCAATGATGGATATATTCCCATCACCTGCACCGGCAATCAATATGTTTTCCTCAGCTTCAATGGCAAGATTACGTATATTTTTTTGACTCAATTGCAAACTCTCTGCCGGCAAAAGAGTATCACTATCCCAGAATGTTACCCTACCATCGGCACCGGCACTAATCAAACCATGATTTATGGTAATAATAGAGTAAATTCCTTTGGTATGATGTGAGATTTTTCGTGCAAGGTGCACCTTTTCATCGATTTGTAAAAGATTTCCTTGCAGCGTACCGGCATAGATTTCACCATTTATCCCTGAGGCCATGGTGAGAATATGATCACTGTCTCTGGCAAGGAGTTGGCCATCTGTAGAGAACTCAGGATCCCAGGCCACTATATAGCCATCCCCACCGGTAGAAAGGATTTTTTGCCGCCCAGGATCATATATCAGCTTGTAGATGGCGCCCTTATGACCGTTTAATTTCTTTTGTACTGACCATTCCATGGTTTTGATTTAAAACCTTATTTGTTAAATAGTGAGAAGCAGAGGAATGTTTTCAGAAAAGAGAAGGCATTGTTAAACAATTTTAGCTTTTTAGATGAATGTGAGAATATGATCTGGATTATTTTTAAACACAAGGAGGGTAAAATCGAATAGCCTATATACCCCAGCTACTATAAAGCACCAGATGGAGATCCTCAGCATTAAAATTTAACATCGGGGTATTTCTGCTTTTGGTATTTGGATTAAATAGTCCCTTAAGACATCAAATATCGGTAGAACTTGAATTGAAAAAAATGTAAATGACTCAATTTACAACCTGGAAAACTACATTGAACCATACTCTGCTAGGATCATGCTGGCGGCTTTTTCAGCGATCATATATACAGGGGCATTGGTGTTACCCCGAACAATCGTAGGCATAATTGAGCAATCGACCACTCTCAACCCATTGACACCATGGACTTTCAGTTGGGGATTGGTTACAGCATCAGAATCCATTCCCATTTTACAGGTGCCTGAAGGATGGTAAATGGTTTCTACCGTTTTTTTGATGTGATCTGCCCACTCTCCCTCATCTAATCGGTGGTTGGGAAGCATCCACTCTTTTCGGTAAGGATCAAAGGCGGGGTCTTCCATGATTTCCATGGCTTTCTTTCCTCCACGTATGAGGGTTTCCAAATCCTGATCCCTGGAAAGGAAGTGAGGTTGTATGGATGGGGGATCCAGTGGATTGGCAGACCTCAGACAAATGTGCCCCCTGCTTTTCGGACTGATGAGTGAAGGTAAAATGGTATAACCATCAAAATGTGGGTAACAGCTCAAATCATATATATCATAATCATAACTCTTTCCAATGTGAAAGGGAGAAAAATGAAACTGGCAATCGACATGGCCATCATTCATCGAATCGAAAAAAGCAACCCCTTCCAGGGGCCCAATCGTCAAAGGTCCTTTTCGCTGAAGCAAATATTGGATAATGGCTTTGATCTGGCCCAATGGCTTGAGGTGATGGTTTAAGCCCCCCTGTATTTTAGAAGAAACGGAAACGGGAAAAAACAAATGATCCTGAAGATTCCTGCCCACGCCTGGAAGAGGAATTTTTATCTGAATATTGTGCCGGGACAATTCCCGGGGATCTCCAATTCCGGAAAGCATCAATATTTGTGGAGAATGAAAAGAGCCCGCACATAATAGGATTTCTTTGGAACAGTCAATACGTTCAGGCGATTTTCCATTGAAAGACACCCATACAGAGGTAGCTTTATCATTTTGAATTTCTATATTATGCACACGAGCCTTTGTCAAAATATGAAGGTTTCTCCGGTAGCTTACCGGATGGATGAATGCATCTGCACCTCCATGACGCCGATTATTTTTAATGGTAAACTGAAACTTGCCTGCTCCTTTTTGAGTGTGACCGTTGTAATCCTTATTGCGGGGAATGCCCTGATTTTCACAAGCGGAAAGAAAGGCACGAAGGAATGGTGTTTCAAATGATTTCGCCAATGAGACATGAAGCGGTCCTGAAACACCGTGAAATGATTCATCCAGTTCAGAAGCACATTCACTGTGTTCACTTTTAATGAAGTAAGGCAGCACATCATTGTATGACCAACCGTTACAACCGTTTTTTTCCCATAAATCATAATCTTCGGCATTACCTCTGACATAGGCCATTGCATTGGTAGTACTGCAGCCTCCCATTACTTTTCCTCTGGGAAGGTAAAGTTGACGGCCATGCAGGTGTTCCTGTGGTTCAGAATAAAACCCCCAGTCTGCTTTAGTCCTGAAGAGTCTGCTATACCCTCCTGGTATCTTTTGAAAAAGATGATGGTCTTTATCACCTGCTTCCAGTAGGAGTACCCGGATGGTAGGATCTGAAGATAAACGATGAGCCAAAACACATCCAGCAGACCCTGCCCCAACGATTATAAAATCATATTTTTCCATTGTAGAAATGAATTGTCACGAAACATACAAAAAATACTCTCAACCTTTTGTGTTTCGGACAGAAACCTAAAATAATTTCAACTTTACCTTACTGGTACAAATGGACATCGGCTATTACCTGATCTCTTATTTGTTGTACCACTTTATTAAAACTTTTGTTGGTATGTGAAGGAACAGTAAATGCCACATTGGTATAAATATTTCGATAGGTACTATCACTTGCTTTTCCCGTATACGTGTTGATTTTTTGACCATCCCGGTCAAATATGTGTACCCTTAATTCAATTTCAGTGTACAATTTTTGAACGGGTAGTCCTGCAAATTGCAATAATGCAGGTACGGCAAGAATTAAATATGCAGGTTCCTCTGTAGCGTTAAACATTCCCAGACCTACTCCTCCTACTACGGAAATGACATAATTAAATGTTGATGGTCTGTACTTACCTCTGAAGCGGAGGATTTCTCCTTTCATCACATAATCCGGATTGTCTAAATTTCTTTTTACATCCAAAAAGACCTGATTATTCGAAAAGTCCCATGTGATGGCATTAGGTACCTGAAGATCAAGTGCCCCGGATAAAGCATCAGGATTAGTGGCTGCAATACCTGAGAATGGATTTTTATGATCGGATTCCGGAGTTAAATTATCAAATTTATCTATTTGAAGTGATTTGTTTATGGTGACAGGACTGACATCCAGAGTAACAGTAGGTATATATGAAATACTGGTACAGGAAACAGATACGAATAAAATGAAAATCATAAAAGCGCGAATGCTGAGCATGTTGGGAATGATCTTTTGCATAATATAAATATTTTAAGTTTAATAAAAAATAATAAACATGTGATCTGTCGCCACAAATGAAACCCAAAGAAAAATTACAAAATGGACCACCTTGGATATTCAATTTCGGTATTATAAAAATAAAATTAGGATTTTTTCTCAACGTTTCAAAATATAACGGGCTAAAGCGATGAGACTATTGAGGTAGGGGACCAACACCTATAGAAATGGGCGATTTTTTATGCAAATGGTTTTATGGTTGCCTTGAATCGGGAAATATACCTTTATCATTTCCCTTTATGAATAAAATATACCCCGGTTAATAAAATGCAGGTAGCCATTATGGATTGCAAGGTGATGATTTCACTTAAAACTATCCAGCCAAGAAAGAGAGCGACGATCGGATTAACATATGTATTGGTAGATACTTTCTCTGGCGACACATGGCGTAGCAAAAAGTTGAATGATGTAAAGGCAAGAATACTACCAAACAGCACCAGGAATATCATAGAATAGATAGTCAGTTCACTTAATGTGGACCAATGGGTTCGGGGCTCGCCCAATAGAAAACTAACCAGGATCATTGAAAAACCTCCAATGATCATCTGATAGGCGGAATTCTCAAAGGAAGATGCAGGCATATCCGCTTTTGATACAAACATACTTCCATAACCCCAGGCAATCAGGCATAAAAAAATGACAAACAATCCAATGACTTGCATTTTTGTTTCAATTAATGCATTTTGATTGGAAAGCAAATAGATTCCTGCAATACCAAGAAATACGCCAATCCATGATTGATAGGAGATTTTCTTTTTTTCATGAATCCTGAGCAACAGAATCAATACCAAAGGTTGGGCTGATACCAATAAGGCTGTCATGCCACTGTCAACATATTGAAGTGCCCACACCACACCACCATTTCCCAAAGTAAGGAAAAGTATTCCGGCAATACCGGCATTACGTATTTGTATTCTTGTTATCGGTTTTTTTCTTTTACTTAAAAATACCATGCAAAAAATAATCGCGGAGGCAAAAATGAAGCGATAGCCTGACAGTTGAAATGGAGGAATTTCTCTAACCACTATCCGGTTAAACAGATAGGTAGAACCCCAAATAAAATAAATGGCCAAAAATGCAAGTACGATAAGGAAAAAAGTTCTGTCCTTATGCATAGGTTTTAAAATCAATGCGTGCGAAGATAGTTGATTTATCATAATTGAAAGGGTAAATGCCAGGATGTAATGCGAGGGAAAATGATTGGATAGTGAGATGATATTTTGATGTGTTGTATACTGCAAAATGCCCACTGAATCCAATTCACTCTTTAAGACTTTCTTCTCCAGAAAAGAAAGGATACTCCTGTCAATTTATTTAGAATATATCTAAATAATATTCATAAATTATTAATTTTTGTTAATAATTCATGTGAACTTATATTTTTGCAGGACTATAACGGAACTGTAGACTTTACATGCAAATCCGGTGAAACTCCTCAAATGCTAAAAAGTATAGATACATGATAAATAAGCACTTGACTATCAAAAGTTTAGTCGCCATTTTATTGATTTTTCCCTCATTCCTGATTTATGGTGAAGTATCACTTGATCTGGGAAGAAATCTTTTTCGCCAGTATTGTGGTCAATGCCACGCCAGAAATATGGTTTCTGCTGCTACAGGCCCAGCGTTAGCCGGAACGCAGGAATTATGGGGAGATGATGAAGCATTATATGCCTGGATTCGTAATTCTCAGGCTTTAATAGCACAAGGACATCCAAGGGCAGTAGAACTATGGAATCAGTATAAGCCTAATGTCATGACGGCTTTTCCCGATCTTACTGATGATGAAATAGGATCCATACTGGCTTATATTAATGGAGTAGCAGAAGGAACGTATCCTCCCAGGATTGACGGGGGCCCGGGCGGTGCTGGTGTGGCAGCGCCTACGGAAACACCGCAATGGGTGTATTGGTTGTTGGTATTGGTGTTGGGAGGACTGGCCATACTTATGACTAGGATAATTAATAATCTGAATAAACTGGCTGCGTTGCAGGACGGCAAGGATGATTACGAAGATAAAACCATCTGGCAGATGCTCACTTCAAAAGGGGTAATCACCTTTGCTATTTTTGCATTGGTTTTGTTTGCAGGTTACACAACTGTAAATAACGCTGTGAACCTGGGACGCCAGCAAGGTTATGCTCCGGAGCAACCCATAAAATTTTCTCATGAGACCCATGCCGGTCTTCATAAGATTGATTGTCAATACTGCCATGATGGAGCAAGAAGATCAAAACATAGTGTGATTCCTGCAGCCAATACATGTATGAATTGCCATCAGGCAATTCGCGTGGGTTCAACTTACGGCACAGCTGAGCTCACCAAAATATTTGCCTCTATAGGATATGATCCCATCTCCAACACATATATTGAGGATTACGACAATTATTCCACTGATGACATTAAAGAGTTGTATACAGCATGGATAGAACAGGAATACCTAACGGCCAAAGAAGCCACATCCCTTGATGCGGAAGGTCAGTTGGAAGTAAGAAGACAGTGGGATCAAATTGTGGCCTCTCTTACCAACGAGCAAAAGAGGAAAATTCAAGGTCCGATAGAATGGATAAGAATTCACAATTTGCCTGATCATGTATATTTTAACCATGCACAACATGTCACCATTGGCAAAATTGAATGTCAGACTTGTCACGGTAAAGTCGAAGAAATGGAAGTTCTTTATCAGGCTTCACCTTTATCTATGGGCTGGTGTATTAATTGTCACAGACAAACTGAGGTTAAATTCAGTTCAAATGATTATTACGCCAGCTATGCAAAGTTTCATGATGAGATTCAAAAAGGTACAAGAGATAAAGTTACAGTAGCTGATATTGGGGGACTGGAATGTCAGAAGTGTCATTATTAATCAAACTAAGTATTGATAGAAGAAATCTAATATGAAGAACGATACATCAAAGAATGTTTGGATAGGAACAGAAGATCTCCTGGAAGAAAAGGATTTCGCAGTTAGAATAGCTCAGGAGTTTCAGCCTGTATCATTAACAGAAACGCTCTCTGACGAGCGGGCTGCATCTACACTGGAGGGTTCTAGAAGAGATTTTTTAAAATTTCTTGGATTTGGACTGGGGGCAGCAACCATAGCCGCAGGTTGTGATATACCTGTTAAAAGAGCCATTCCATATGTTGTGAAACCCGAGGAAATTGTGCCGGGTGTAGCCACATACTATGCTTCCACTTATTCCAAAGGGGGCGATTACTGTGCAGTATTGGTTAAAACTAGGGAAGGAAGACCCATTAAAATTGAAGGGAACGACTTATCTAAAGTAACAAAGGGTGGGACTTCGGCACGATCGCAGGCTTCCGTTTTGGAGCTATATGATACCCATCGTTTTCGTCAGCCTATGATTGATCAAAAGAAAACTTCGTGGAGTGATCTGGATTCTGAAGTAATAAAGGAGCTGTCTACGGCAAGAAAAATCAGAATATTAGGCAACACCAATATCAGCCCTTCCGCAAATGCGGTCATTGCTGCTTTTTCAGATGCTTTCAATGATGTTGAATACATACAATACGATACAGTATCCTATGCAGGTCTATTGGACGCTAATGAAGAATGTTTTGGCGAGAGGATCATTCCCGATTACCATTTTGAAAAAGCAGAATTAATAGTTGGTTTAGGTGCTGATTTTCTGGGTACCTGGATTTCACCAGTAGAATATGCCAGAAAATATGCCAAGGGACGTAGGATTAAGGATTTGAATAATCCAAAAATGTCAAGACACGTTCAGATTGAAAGCGGAATGTCATTAACCGGTTCAAACGCAGACAACCGCATTCTTATTAAACCATCTGAGCAAGGAGCTGCGACTGCGTATTTGCATATGAAAATTACAGGTGGTGGCAGTAGCATTCCATTGAATGAAAAAGCAACAAAAGCACTGGATCGTCTGGCTGCTCAGTTAAAAGAAAAAGCAGGAAAATCACTTATCGTTTCAGGATCGAATAACAAAGGGGAGCAAATTCTAATCAACGCCATCAACCACAGTTTAGGTAATTATGGTAATACAATTACCTGGAAAAATGCTTCTTTGCAAAGGCAAGGTAGCGATCTGGCACTATCCCGTTTAGTTGAGGAAATGAAGTCAGGCTCTGTGGATGCATTGATTATTCTTGACGCTAATCCGGTCTATGATTCAGGATATGGAGAAGAATTTTCCAATGCCATGGCTAATGTAAAGACGACTATAGCATGCAGTTTCTTACCCTCTGAAACAACCACTGTGTGCAAATATATAGCCGCCATTCCTCACTTTCTTGAATCGTGGGGTGATGCCCATCCTAAGAAAGGGCATTATAGTTTAGTACAGCCCACCATAGCTCCATTGTTTGATACCAGACAATATGAACTGAGCCTGCTCAAATGGGGAAGTTTGTTAGACACATTTGAAGGAAGTGACCAACCTTATTATGATTTTTTGAGAAATCAATGGAAAAAATCATTGTTTTCTCATCAAAATGATTTTGCAAGTTTTACAAATTTCTGGGATCACTGTTTGCACGACGGTGTAGTTTATATAGGTAATAATGAGGGACAAGAATTGGCTTACAATGGCGATGACCGTCAGGCACTGACCTTGGTAAGCAGACCTTCCACTTCTGATTTGGAAATTTCATTTTATGAGTCTGTTTCCATGGGGAATGGGGAATTTTCAACGAACCCCTGGTTATTGGAAATGCCCGACCCGGTGTTACGGACTACATGGGGCAATTATCTTGCGGTTCCTGTTTCTTTTGATGGCGTTCGAAAATTTCTCGGGTATAAAGATTTGAAGGATGGAGATCTGGTGGATGTGACGATAGGAGATCAGGTAATTCAGGTGCCAGTCATGCAGCAATTTGGACAAATGCCCGGCACAGTATCACTATCCCTGGGTTATGGAAGAAGAGAAGCTGGATTTGCAGGTACGGGAGTTGGAGAGGATGTAAACCATTTGTTGACTTTTGACCAGGGCTATCGCCAATATTTCCATACCCATGTGATGGTGTCAGGCAGCAAAGGCAAAGAGAAATATTTTTCCAGTGTCCAATACCATCATACATTTGGTGTTCAAGCAGAGGACAAAAAGACAGGAGAAAAAATCAATGCTGATGAAGCCGCTACTGTGTATGCAACCTATGGTATAGCAAGACAAGGTTATCAGGGCTTTCTCACTGACCGCTCTATCATATACAATAGTCATATTAATGATCTTCCAGGCAGCCTTGAACATATGCATGAAAGACGCAAAGAGGCACAGCATCTTAATGAGCAGCAGATTTACAAAGGTTATGACTATTTGTATGAGCAAGGCCACCATTGGGGTATGCATGTAGATCTGAATGCATGCATAGGATGTGGGGCTTGTACTGTTGCTTGTATGGCAGAGAATAATGTACCGGTGGTTGGAAAAAGAGAAGTAAGCCGCCACCATGAAATGACATGGTTACGCATTGACCGGTATTATTATGGTGATGCTGAAAATCCCAATACTGTATATCAGCCTATGATGTGTCAGCATTGTGACAATGCTCCCTGTGAAAATGTTTGCCCTGTAAATGCGACCAATCACAGTTCAGAAGGGTTAAACCAAATGACATATAACCGATGCGTTGGAACCCGCTACTGTGCCAATAATTGCCCTTACAAGGTCAGGAGGTTCAACTGGTCGGATTATACCACCGCTGATATTTTTCCTGCAAATCAGGTACCTGTTGCCGGAGAATCCGTTCCTTATGGAGCAGACAATTTGACCCGTATGGTATTGAATCCGGATGTGACAGTGAGAGCCAGAGGAGTGATAGAGAAATGTTCGTTCTGTGTGCAAAGAATACAGGAAGGGAAGTTGCTGGCTAAAAATGAAGGACGAAGATTAGAAGACCGTGATGTTCGTTCGGCTTGTCAAACCGCGTGTCCTACAGGAGCCATTACATTTGGAGATATGAATAATGCAGAGGGACAATTGACAAAAAAGCTCAATTCCCCACTTAATTATATCGTTTTAGAGGAAGTCAACGTAAGATCTTCAGTAGAGTATAGCATGAAGGTCAATAACCGTGATGAATCAATGAATGCATAAATTAAATGATTAGAAAAAATAATTGTAAATAATATGGGTGCTGTTGTAAGCTCAATCAGAGAACCATTAATAACCGGATCTAAAACGTATCATCAAATTACTGAAGATCTGGTATCCCCTACCGAAAAGACACCTTCGATTGCGTGGGTACTGGGTTTTATTGTTTCGGTTTCCCTGTTGTTGTTTGGGGTATTTTGTATACTCTGGACCATATGGCATGGCATTGGTACATGGAATTTGAACAGGACTGTTGGCTGGGGCTGGGATATTACCAACTTTGTATGGTGGATAGGAATCGGTCATGCCGGAACTCTGATATCAGCTATATTGCTGTTATTCAGGCAAAAATGGAGAACCGGAGTAAACAGAGCCGCAGAAGCCATGACCATATTTGCAGTTATCTGTGCTGCCCTTTTTCCTGGAATTCACGTTGGAAGGGCCTGGGTGGTATTTTATTTTTTCCCTTACCCAAATACAAGGGGACCATTATGGCCCAATTTTAATTCTCCATTGTTGTGGGATCTTTTTGCCATCAGTACCTATTTTACCGTATCTCTATTATTCTGGTATACAGGCCTGGTTCCTGATTTTGCTACCGTAAGGGATAGAGCAAAAGGTTTCCGTAAAAAGGTTTACAACTTTCTGTCTTTTGGCTGGACAGGTTCTGCAAAGCACTGGCAGCGATGGGAAGCCTTGTCACTGGTACTTGCCGGTTTGGCTACCCCTCTGGTTTTGTCGGTTCACACAATAGTAAGTTTTGACTTCGCTACCTCAGTGATACCCGGTTGGCATACGACCATATTCCCACCTTACTTTGTTGCAGGAGCTATTTTCTCAGGATTTGCTATGGTACAAACCCTTATGCTTGTGACCAGGAAGGTATTAAAATTAGAAGATTACATCACTATTGGTCATATTGAATCCATGAACAAAGTGATATTAGTTACCGGAACCATTGTAGGTGTAGCCTATCTTACTGAGTTGTTTGTAGCCTGGTATTCAGGATATGTGTATGAGCAGGCCGCTTTTTTTAACCGGGCTTTAGGACCCTACTGGTGGGCTTATTTCGGGATGATGTTTTGCAATGTGGTATCGCCGCAGTTTTTCTGGAATAAAAAGATACGCAGATCCGTCATATGGACATTCTTTTTGTCCATTGTGGTCAATATTGGAATGTGGTTTGAGCGCTTTGTAATCATTGCAACGACTTTGGCAAGGGATTATTTGCCTTCCAGTTGGAGTTACTATTCTCCTACTTGGGTTGAGATTGGAATATATCTGGGAACATTAGGATTGTTTTTTACCTGTTATTTAATATTTACTCGTGTTGCTCCGGTTGTGGCTATCGCGGAAGTAAAACATATTTTAAAGTCTTCGGGCGACCAGTATGCCAAAGGTTTTAAAGGAGCTCCTTCAACTTCAGAAAAAGTAAAAAGTGAATAATAAACCCATCGCATGATTTAATTAAATTAAATATGAGTACTACAAAAAAAGATATTATTTACGGGTTGTATGACGATGAGGATATCTTACTCAAAGCCGTGAAAAAGGCAAAAGAAGATCACCTTGAAATCATGGATGTCTATTCTCCTTTTCCTGTTCATGGACTGGATCCTCTGTTAGGTTTGGAAGAGTCGAGATTACATATCACCGGATTTGTTTATGGTATGATAGGCACACTGACCGCTTTTTTGGGTATGACCTGGATATTTACCAAGGACTGGCCTATTATTTTTGGCGGAAAACCCTATTGGTCTGTACCGGCATTTATACCTATTGTCTTTGAGGTGACCGTATTGTTTGCTTCCATTGGGATGGTAGCCACTTTTTATATCATTAGCGGATTAGGCCCAGGTGTTGAAAATGCTTATTTGGACGACAGGATAACCGATGATAAATTTTGTATTGCATTTGACAAATCAGAGGTAAATGAAAGCGATGTCTTACAGTTTTTGAAAGACTCGGGAGCATCAGAAATTAACTCAAAAAAGATTTCATAAGAAAAAGAGATAATGAATAAAATGGACAGGATCAGGCACACTATATGTTGGGTTTCATTGATTGGAATTCTTGCAATTTCTTCCTGCAGACAGCCGGGAGGAAATTCTCCGGGTAGTGAATTTATGCCCGATATGGCCCATTCTATTGCTTATGAGGCCAACTATTACAACTACTATTATAATAATACCTGGGGAAGTAAGGATGAGTATTATCAGTTTGTTCAACCCCGTTTACCTGTAGCAGGAACAATCCCGCGGGGCTATGCCGGTACAAAGCCATCGGGTCATGCAATATCTGATGAATCCAACAGTATAGTTGTGCCCTCCAACGGTAGCGTACCCTATTATTACGAAAACAGTGACGAAGGCAGAGCCAAAGCAATAGCTGAAATCTTAGAAAATCCGTATTCCATCACTGAAAATGGATTAAAGAAAGGAAAGGAGTTGTACGATATTTTTTGTGGTATTTGTCACGGTGAGAAAGGCGATGGAGCCGGATATTTGGTCAGGGATGAAGGAGGTGTGTATCCTGTGCAGCCAGCCATATTAGTTAGTGATGAATTTACTGAAGCATCCAATGGCAGATTTTATCATTCCATCATGCATGGTATCAATCTGATGGGCGCTTATAAAGATAAATTGAATTATGAGGAGCGATGGCAAGTAATCCATTACATAAGATCACTTCAGGCCAGAGAGCACGGTAAGGTGTATAATCAATATACCAATACTTTGAATTCGATTGACAGGCCTGCAGGTGACCATGCTAAAGATGCCATTTCACAACTCATTAATTAGCCGGTCAACGGAAAATTTTGATAACAGAAAGTAAGAACAATAAATTATGAGCGAATTCTCATTTACAGGCAGAGCAAAAAAGATACTTTTCGGCGCTATGGGTTTAGGTATCTTTTGCCTATTTCTCACCTGGTTGGGTGACGACTCTTTCCATACCCGCTTTTGGTCAAATATTTTGCATAATGCTGTATTTTTTACAGGGATAGCCTTTATGGCTGCCTTTTTTATTGCAGTCTGCATTACAGCGTATGCAGGTTGGCATACCTTATTTAAAAGAGTATGGGAGTCTATGGCCTCTTTCATGGTGCCTGGTCTGATCTTGATGTTGATCATTGGCCTTGGGGTCTATTTTGGATGGAATCATTTATACCACTGGGCCGATGCAGAGAGTGTGGCTCATGATAAAATCCTACAGGGTAAGTCATCCTTTCTCAATAGGAATTGGTATTTACTGGGAACCATTATAATAGTGGGAGCCTGGATACTTTTTGCCAGAAAACTCAGAAGTTTATCATTACAGGAAGATATGTCCGGAGGGGATCAATCCTACTCACATCACAATAAAATGAGGTTTTGGGCTGCAATTTTTCTCCCAATAGCAGGTTTTTCAAGTGCCGCCATTATCTGGCAATGGGTGATGAGCGTTGATGCACATTGGTATAGTACTCTTTTTGCATGGTATACAGGAGCAAGCTGGTTTGTTGCCATGATATGTATGACCATTTTATTGTTGATTTATTTAAAAAGTAAGGGGTATTATGAGCAGGTTTCTGCAGATCATATACACGATTTAGGAAAATTTCTTTTTGCGTTCTCTATATTCTGGACTTATTTGTGGTTCTCTCAGTATATGTTGATCTGGTATGGTAATATAGGTGAGGAAACAGTGTATTTTAAACATAGAATGGATCACTATCCGGTCTTATTCTATGGCAATTTATTTCTAAACTTTTTGTTGCCATTTTTTGTCTTAATGAGAAATGACACAAAGAGGAAATTCGGTTCAGTTGGATTTGTTGCGTTGATGGTTTTATTTGGACACTGGATTGATTTCTTCCTTATGCTCAAACCGGGTATACTGCACACTGCGCATGAGATATCACATCATAACCACAGTTATGGAGAGGAACTTGCTACGGCTGTTGACCACAGCAGTCACTTCGAAATGGGTTTTACCATTCCGGGTTTGTTGGAGCTAGGAACATTTATTGGGTTTACGGCAGTGTTTGTATTTGTTGTTTTCAATACGTTATCAAAAGCAGCCCTCGTGCCGGCCAATGATCCGTATTTAAAGGAAAGTATACACCACCATGTTTAAATCAGGTGCATCATATAAAATATAAAACTTAAAGTAAAGTTAGCTATGACATATATTATTGCCCTTGCCATTTTTGCCTTACTCGGAATTATTATCGTTCAAATCGGTAGGGTCTCAGAGTTGGCTGCTAAAATAAGGGGAGAAGAAGAAGTCGCTCAAAGCAATAATGACAAAACCGCCTTTTGGCTGGTAGTATTCATGATTGTCTTTTTGATCGCCTGTGTATATTCTGCCTATTACTACAAAAACCAAATGCTTGGTTATGGACCGCTCAAAGCCGCATCCGAGCATGGTGTTGAGGTAGACAGCATGTTTAATGTGACACTTTTCTTTACAGGTATTATTTTTGTGATTACACATATTCTGTTGTTTTGGTATCCTTATAAATACCGCCAGCAAGATGGAAATAAAGCAAGGTTTTTTCCACACAATACTTCTTTAGAGATCGTGTGGACGGGTGTGCCTCTGGTGGTGATGACTTTCCTGGTGGTTCAGGGACTCATTGTATGGAACCGTGTAATGCCGGACGTAAAGCCGGGTGATGAGTACGTGGAAATTGAAGCTACAGCCTATCAATATGCATGGGACATCCGATATCCCGGGCCGGACAACGGTCTTGGAACCAGAGACTTCCGACTCACAGACCTGGCATTTAATCCATTAGGAATTGACTTTTCGGATGATAAAAGTGTAGATGATGTCGTTTTGTCTGGTTCCGATCATATCATTTTACCCGTTGACACTACCATTAGAGTGCGCATTATTGCCAGGGATGTTTTACATAATTTTTATCTTCCTCACTTTAGAGTGAAAATGGATGCAATTCCGGGTCTTCCTACTTATTTTATTTTTAAACCTACCAAAACCACTGAAGAGTTCAGGAGAGAGTTAAGAAGATATCCGGAGTGGCGGGAATTATACGATCCCATTGACCCGGATTCCAAACAAAAGTGGGAGGAATTTCATTTTGAACTGGCATGTGCCGAACTCTGTGGACAGGGACATTACAGTATGAGGAGGATAGTTGAAATTGTCACAAAAGAGGAGTTTGAAGACTGGAAGCTCTCCCAAAAATCTTATTATAAGACGTCTATCAGAAATACAGATAGTGATCCAAGAAAAGGGGAATTACTCAAATATGAGATAGACGACAGAAAGCTTGAGCTCAGAGATATGTTTGGAACTGCCCTTTCCCAGGATGCAGGTACCAGTGATCGGTTAATTCGGTTAAATCATGTATTTTATAAGGAAGGATCGGACATGTTGGATGAAAAATCAAGATTTGAACTGGATGAAATCGTTAAATTTTTAAATGAAAATGAAAGAGTAATTATTGAATTATTGGGTCATACCGACCATACCGGAGACCCTGCTGCCAACATAGAGCTTTCCAAAAAGAGAGCTGACAACGTGAAAGAATACCTTGTTTCAAAAGGTATCGAGGCCAGAAGAATTTCTTCTAATGGATATGGTTCTACAAGACCTGTGGAATCCAATGACACAGTAGAAGGGAGAAACGCTAACAGAAGAACTGAATTGCGTATAGTGTCCATTTAATTGTATAAGAAAAAACATAACAACATGGCAGATGTAACAACTAAAATAGTTCCTCAATATAATGAGGAAGTCATAACCAGGGAGCAAGGATTTGATGATCATTTTCATGAGCATCATCATGGAGATAAATATCAATCCAATTTTATTTCCCATTATATTTTTTCAATGGATCATAAAATTATTGCCCGTCAATTTCTCATTACCGGTATCATCTGGGCAATTATCGGAGCCGCAATGTCAGTTGTTTTCCGACTCCAATTGGGATATCCTGAAGAAAGCCTGGCCTGGTTGAAACCTATCTTAGGGAAGTGGATTGTCATAGACTCTACGGGCGTAGGTACTCTTTCTCCGGAATTTTATTATGCTCTCGTAACCATGCATGGTACTATTTTGGTGTTTTTTGTACTCACTGCAGGGTTGAGTGGTACATTCAGTAATCTACTAATACCCTTACAGGTGGGTGCACGGGATATGGCATCGCCTTTCCTCAACATGCTCTCTTATTGGTTTTTCTTTTTGGCAGGTATTGTCATGCTTTATTCACTTTTCCTGAATACAGGACCTTTTTCAGGTGGCTGGACGGCATATCCTCCTTTGAGTGCTTTGCCACAGGCCTCCACCGGATCAGGCACTGGAATGACACTTTGGATAGTGAGTTTGACTTTATTCGTAGTTTCTGTATTACTGGGAGGTATTAATTATATTACTACGGTACTCAACCTAAGGACAAAAGGGATGAGCATGTGGAGAATGCCTCTTACAGTTTGGGCTTTTTTCATCACCGCAGTTATCGCTTTACTTTCTTTCCCCGTACTTGTTTCTGGCTTTTTTATGTTGATGTTCGACAGAGGATTAGGAACCAGTTTCTTCTTGAGTGAGATTTTTATTCAGGGACAAGCACTTGACCGTGTAGGAGGTTCACCGGTATTATATCAACATTTATTCTGGTTCCTTGGACATCCGGAAGTTTATATTATCATCCTGCCTGCTATGGGAATAGTTTCAGAAGTATTGTCAGTCCATTCACGCAAGCCTATTTTTGGGTATAAAGCGATGGTATATTCTATATTGGCTATTGCATTCCTCTCATTTATAGTTTGGGCGCATCATATGTTTATGTCGGGTGTTAACCCATTTATATCAAACTTCTTTGTAGTATTTACATTGATTATAGCTGTTCCATCAGCCATTAAAGTATTCAACTGGATTACTACATTGTATGGGGGAAATATCCGATTGAATACACCCATGCTATTTGCTATAGGATTTGTCTCCATGTTTATTTCCGGTGGTTTAACCGGTATCTTTCTCGGTAATTCATCCATTGATATTCAAATGCACGACACTTATTTTGTAGTAGCACATTTTCATATTGTGATGGGCGTGGCAGCGTTTTTTGGCATGTTTGCAGGGATATACCATTGGTACCCTAAAATGTATGGCAGGTTTATGAATGAAACTTTAGGTAAAATCCATTTCTGGGGGACATTGATTGGTGCATATGCAATTTTCTGGCCTATGCATTATACAGGGATGGCCGGAGTACCGAGGAGATATTATGCCTTCGATACTTTTGAATCTTTTAAGCATTTTACCGACTTGAATAAATTTATCACGGTGGCCGCTATCATTGTTTTTTTTATTCAAATCGTTTTTGTCATTAATTTCTTTTACAGTATATGGAAAGGAAAGAAAATGACTGAAAAGAATCCATGGAAAGCAAATACTTTAGAATGGACAACACCCATTGAACCATTGCATGGAAACTGGCCAGGAAAAATTCCTGCAGTGCAAAGATGGCCATATGATTATGGTAAGGATGATAAAGACTTTATTCCTCAGTGGGTACCTTTAGCTGAAGGGGAAAAACCCGGCGACAGTCATTAGTGTCCATTAAAGTGTGTGAAAATTGTAATAATGAAGTTATCACCCAATCATAGAGAAGCAGAGATCCGGTCAGCTGTCATTCAAGCAGAATCATACAGTTGGTGGAACGATTATCTGCTACTTGTAAAGTTCAGATTGTCAATGCTGGTTGTCATGACCTCACTGATGGGATATGCAATTGCTTCCGGTGGTGGATTTCAGTGGTTAGCAGCACTCATTTTGGGGTTAGGGGGATTTCTGGTTACAGCTTCGGCTAACGCCATCAACCAGGTATTGGAAAAAGAATTCGATGCATTGATGGAAAGAACCAGGCAAAGACCACTGGCTGCTGGTAGAATGAGATCTTCAGAAGCAGTTCTTTTTGCTGGAATAGCTTGTTTGTTAGGGGTAAGTGCCCTGGCTTTTTTCAATCCCTTGACGGCACTGCTGGGAATGATATCATTGATAATGTATGCATTTGTTTACACTCCCCTGAAAAGGTATTCCACATTGTCAGTAGCGGTAGGGGGAATCCCGGGAGCACTTCCTGTGCTTATAGGTTATACCGCATATTCGGGTGAGATTAGTGTATTGGCTTTAGTTTTATTTAGTATACAGTTTTTATGGCAATTTCCACATTTCTGGTCCATTGGTTATCTCGCATTTGATGACTATCACAAAGCAGGATATAAACTTTTGCCGGAAAGAAATGGTAAAATTGACCCAAAAGTTGGTCTGTATTCTTCACTGTACGCATTGCTGATTGTACCATTTACGTGTATATTGTTATGGTATAGTACGATTCATCCTGTTGCCATTGGCTTTGGTATAATATTATCTATAGCATATGGAGGTGCATGCATGGAAATGTATCGTAAACAGGATAAAAAATCGGCGTTGACGGTAATGTTTTGCTCATTTGCATATTTACCCTTGGTGTTTACAGGATTTCTTTTGGCGTTATAAAGATTTGGATTTATGGAAACAATGAGTATTCAAAATAAGGGCTTTATAAGAAATCGTATTCATCCGCATAAATTTGC
Source organism: Saprospiraceae bacterium (assembly GCA_035327565.1). Taxonomy (GTDB): domain Bacteria; phylum Bacteroidota; class Bacteroidia; order Chitinophagales; family Saprospiraceae; genus JABDLO01. The sequence continues at coordinate 23,270 of DAOLDB010000001.1, read as the reverse complement.
ACTTTGGCTGGCAATGGCCAGTATGGTGATGATGTTTGCTGCATTTACAAGTGCTTATATAGTAAAACAAGCAGCAGGAAACTGGCTGGAATTCAGGCTCCCATCCATATTTTTTATCAACACGGCGGTCATCATTTTGAGCTCCATAGCTCTTGAAATAAGCTATCGTTCATTTATGCACCTTAATGTAATGGCGTACCGGGTATTTCTATTGATCGCATTTCTCCTCGGTATTGCATTTGTGGTTTTGCAAGTAATGGGTTGGAATTTATTATTCAGCTATGGGATTGATCTTAAAGGGAATCCTTCCGGCTCATTTTTATATTTGATTACTGGTGTTCATGCTGCCCATGTGGTAGGAGGAATTGCTGCACTTTTTGTGGCACTATTTCATTCCATAGTATTGCATTTTAAAGTAACAGAGCGGAGAAAGAACAGATTTCAACTGGTGATTCATTACTGGCATTTTGTAGATCTTCTTTGGATATACCTTTTTGTGTTCTTACTGGTTAAATAAACATATATTCAGAATAAAGTAAGTTAAAAATAATGGCAACAGATACATTAGTAAAAGACACTCAGACAAATCACGGTAGCAATGGTTGGGAAGGGGGAAAACCACCATTTAAAGTAAGTTATGGTAAATTGATGATGTGGTATTTTCTGCTTTCAGATGCTTTTACATTTGCAGGTTTTCTCATCGCCTATGGTGCATTGCGCTTTAGCATGCCTTCATGGCCGGTACCTGATTTTGTGTTTTCATCCTTTCCAGGGGGCTTTCACAATCTGCCACTTTTATTTGTGACTTTCATGACTTTTGTCCTCTTAGCCAGTTCATTTACTATGGTGAGAGCTGTACAGGAGGGTCACCGTGAGAATCGAAACGGAGTAGTTATTTGGATGTTTGCCACTATATTAGGGGGAATTGCATTCTTAAGCTGTCAGGCATGGGAATGGACTACATTGCTAAAAGAAGAGCATATGACCATAACCCGTAATCCTTTTGGTACCCATGTTGAATCGGGAGTTTATCTGACTTCTGATGGTAAAGCAGAAGGGGAGTCCTTTTCTGCCGGCAAATCCTATTTGCTCCATATGTATAATCATCACGGTGATGATCATGGCAACCATTATGATGGACCTGGTGATTATGTCGATGCCTTTGTTGATGAACATGGGTTTGTGCGAAGAAAGTATAAAGTAACAGAAGGCAATGATGCGGGTATGATCAAAACAGAATCACTGGGACCGAAAGCGTTTGGTGCACTATTTTTCTTTATTACAGGCTTCCATGGTTTTCATGTTTTTTCAGGGGTCGTATTCCTATTGATTATTATGATTAATGCATACACAGGAATATATGAAAAGAGAAAAAATGGGTATGAAATGGTTGAGAAAATTGGATTGTACTGGCATTTTGTTGATCTGGTCTGGGTATTTGTATTCCTGGTATTTTACTTATTATAGCCTTTCACTGATCCCTTATTGAAAATATTAAAATTAGAAAGTTAAATGGCACATTTATCATACGAACAATCAAAAACGATAGCTACAAAAACTATTATTGTTTTGGGCATTATTACAATTGTAGAAGTTTTATTTGCACTTTTAGGTAAGGGCTATCTTGTTGAGGGCTTTTATCTCCCTTTACTTTTAGTTGGATTTGTGATGATCATATTAAGTGCGTACAAAGCCTACCTGATTGTATATGAATTTATGCATATGAAATATGAGGTGCCCAGTTTAGTCAGAACTGTATTACTGCCAACCGCTTTGTTGATATGGGCGATCATTGCATTCTTTTGGGAAGGTAAAGACTGGCATAACAGGAGAGCGCATATTCAACAGAAAAACCAAGAGGAAGTACAACCTGTAGTACCTCAGGGAGATTTGTACGAAATCAAAAAAGAAGATCTTATCTATTTTTAGTACTGGGCATAGCTAAAAATCGATTAAACAATACTCCTCATACTAATTTTATAAACCTAAAGAAAATGGGTTTGTTTCTAACTTTAGAAGTGCCGGGGACAACTTCAAATGATAATAAGTATTGACATGAAAAAAGTCAAAAAGTTTTGTTTCTGGTACTAATTATTTAGATAGTACAATTCTCGTATGAAAACCATCAATAAAATCGCTTTGGTTCTTTTAGTTGTTCTTTTTCCGCTGGTGTCCTATTATTATCTGAATATGGGATTAAACTACAGAAAAGTTGCTTTGAAAGAATTGACTCCTAAAGGACAATGGCAATTTTCTGACATGTTTCATTCCATACTGGAAGGCAAGACTACTCTGGTGATCCAAAGTTCTGAATGGAAGGAGGAGGTTGAGGCTATTTATATGCAATATGGAGGTGCACCCACTTTTCAAATTTTGGAATTGGGAAAAGATGAAAACCATGATATAAATCAGGGAGAAAATTGGATTTACCATTCAATTTCATACCAGGATTGGGATTCTATTTTCACAGTTAAGAAGTTATTTTTAATCGATAGAAATATGGAATTGCGATATGCCTATCGAGGTGAAAATGAAGATAAAAAGAAAGTAGTCGAACATATTTCCATGGTTCTACCCCGGGAAAAAGATCCTGATGTCATTTTATTAAAGCGAAACCAAGATTAATTCTTCAATGCCCCTAGAGAAAAAACTAAATTACGTTGCCTATTTGGTTTCCCTGATCGTTTTAGTCCTTGTACTATTGATGAGAAAGGTAAAAATTTCGACAGAAATTGATTTTTCATTCCTGCCTCCCTTCCATGCTACTGTTAATGGGATTGTGGCAGTATTGTTATTGTTGGCTTTGTATTTTATTAAACAGAAAAAAGTAAATCATCATCGCAACACCATTGTAGCAGCAGTGGTTTTGTCTGTAATTTTTCTGATGAGTTATGTGGTATACCACTTTACTACTGAAGAAACTTTATATTGTAAAACCGGTGCCATCAGGATGGTATACTTCTTCTTTTTAATTACCCATATAATCCTGGCCGGTATTTCATTACCTCTCATTCTGCTCACATTGATCAGGGCATATGTGGGGAGCTTTGAAAGACATAAAAGAATGGCTAAATGGGTATGGCCCATTTGGTTTTATGTGGCTGTTACCGGACCGGTTTGTTACTGGATGTTAAGTCCGTGTTATTAGTTTTGTATATTTGAAGTTATAATCACGTAGTATCATGAAAATCATTCGACCCATAGTGACCATCATTGTTGTATATTTTATTTTTCAGACTGAAATATGGACACAGTGTCCGATGTGTCGTATAGCCGCGGAGTCAAACCTGCAGGCCGGAGGGACAGAGGGCGCCGGATTGAATAAGGGTATATTGTATATGCTGGCCATGCCATATTTACTCGTAGCTACATTGGGATTTTTATGGTACAGAAACCGGAAAGTGGAAGAACAATAGGATGGTGAGATATTAAGAATGCAGGAAGTTATTATACTGGCTAAACAGCGGGAATCTGCCTTCTCTCGTAAACGCAACTCCAAAGCTTGACAAATCTATAACTAAACATTTTCTACCCCCTGCTCACTATGACATATCATTGACTCAAAAGTCAATTTTATAACTAAGGTTAGGAATAATGATGGCTTCCAGGTGGGAATCTATGCTCTGATCTATCCTGTTGAATCGATGTCCGAAAAAATCAGGATGTCCATTAGCATTTAATACCTTCAATGCGATTTCATGGACACGATTGACCTTATTGATTTTATAATGTACTGTAAAATGTGTAATGATTGCGGGAGATAAATTTTCACGATAAGCATCATCATAGTTTAAAATAACTTTGCGAGCCGAAATAGATGCAGCTTCATTGAAAGGAATATACGGTTCGCCTCCCATCAAAGTCAACCGAGCGTTCAGTCCAAAAATGTTTTGTTTGGTTTTACCGGTTTTCCATTCCTTTCCACCTAAAATATTGGTAATAAAATTTCGGTTGAACATGGAATGCCTCCATATTTCATCACCTCCGGTATATTCCGATTTAAAAATACTTCCCGTTATCATATAATAATAGCCTTTGGAAAAGAATTTTTCCAGGGTTAGATCTATGCCGTAGTTTCTTCCCTTCCCGTCATTATTCAACCTTTCATTGATAAACCATTCATTTTGTAGATTGATGAATGAAAAATAAGTTCCAGGTATTACGGGTATACTGAAAAGACTTTGATAGTAAGGTTCAATTTTCAAAATAAGATTATCTGTTAACTTACAGTTTATTCCGGCTACATAGTGGTTTGATTTGGAAAAATCAAGATCCCTGTTAATCATCATTTCAGGATTGGATGGTTGTACTGAGAAATAATAATGAAGTTTTTCCAGACGACTGTGCATACCATATGCTATACCAATAGACCAGTTTTCATTGATATCATATTTCAATCCAATCCGGGGCTCCAAAGTAGTATGGCCATTCAAAGTGAAATTTTGAAAATGTAATCCGGCATTTATCAATAAACGATCGGAGATTTGAATAGTAGAATGGGAGTATGCTGATAACAATGCACTGAATCCTTTTCCGTCAACGATGGTTTCTAATGGATCTTCACTTTCTCCATTGTCTTTCAATACCATATTATATAACATCCCCGTCAATATGATTCCGGTTTTATTAGTATGTCGAGTATTAAATTTTTTATGGACAGATGAATTAAAGACAAAATTCCATTGACTGTTTTGGATTTCATTTTGTGAAACCGTATTCAAACTACTGTTTAATATGGATTGATTCCAATCCAGTCCACTTACAGTTGCAGCCAGTGTTGATTTCCATTGGGTTGCATTACCAAAGGTTTTTCGATGACTGACTCCCATGGCTCCCATGAATTGCTTAGCATTCTGATTCTGCCGATCCTGTTCATACACCCACAGGGTGCTGTCAGTTTTTGCTTGCTGGCCTGATTGATCAATGAGCCCAATTCCCCAAATTGAAAAAACTCCAGACTTCCGGGTAGGAAAATTCAACTTGAATGATAAATCCTGATATATAGTGCCCTGGGCTTCTTCAGGAAGCAGCGGAGCCATCAATGCTAAAGTAGAGTACCTGTAATTAAAGAGATAAGAAGAATGAGATTCTTTTTTGAATGGTCCTTCACTGGATAAATCTATACCTAATATTCCCACCTGGAATGTGCTTTCTCTCTTTTGATGGTTCCCTGATCGCATGAATATATCAAAAACTCCTGAAAGAGCATTCCCATATTCTGCAGGAAAAGCTCCGGAAAAAAAATCAGAGTTGGCCAACATATGACTGCTGAGGGCAGTCAGTCCACCGCCTCCAAAAGCATTTACTTCTGCAAAATGATTGGGATTCGGAATTTCTACCCCTTCCATTTTCCATTGCAGGGATTTAGGGGCATTGCCTCGAATAACAATGCCATTGTTAGCTACATTGGAAGCAACGCCTGCAAAGGATGATGCCAAACGCGCCGGATCATCAAATCCTCCGGCATATCTTTGGGCTTCTTCGGTGCTCAGCATTCTTGCACTCACAGTTGAAAATGGGTTAATGGGTTTCTCTTTTATAATCCTTGGTTTTATCACAATTTCATCCAATACATTGGACATTTCCCTTAGTCCCACTTTGATAAAGGGTTCTTTTGCTGAACCCACCACAATTTCTTTGACAATGACCGATTGAAATCCTAAATATGATATTTGTATATCATATCGTCCGATGGGAATATTTTCCAAAAGGAAGTGACCTTTTTCATCTGCAGATACTCCTATAAGAGGATCGGTTTTCAAAATGACAATAGATGCAAATGGAAGAGGATTTTCTATTCCCTCTTCTAATACAACTCCCCTTATATTCTGGACAGGAGTCTTTTGTGCTTGCATCAACAAGTTCAATAGTAAAAGCCCTGACAATAGAGTATATTTCATCTGGTTTATGTTTTATTATAGAGTTGCAAACTTATATATGTATGCTAAAGCGTTCAATACTGAAATATCATTAAATTGGACTCTATGAAAGAGATGGAAACTTTACATTATGAGTATTATCATTGGTTGAATAAACAGCAGTTCTTTCCGGAAGAATTGGATTATTCAATTTTTGAAAAGCAAAAGCCTTTGCTCAATCAAATGGCAAGGATCAATAACAGTGGTATCACGGTCTTTGACATGTATAAAAAAGAGCATATCTATACATCTTATAATTTTACTGAGATCCTGGGATATGACCTTGATTCAATTCAGTCATTGGGGAATGATTATTTTAATCAGCGGATACATCCCGATGATATGATAGAACTTTTAAAAAATGGGATCCGGATCATCCAGTTGTATTTTCAATTGCCATTAAACGAAAGACCTTTCTACAAATTTGTAACAGAATACAGGGTTTTAGGGATAGATGGGAATTATGTTAGGGTCATTGAACAGCAACAATCATTGGAAACGGATGCCAGAGGAAATATCTGGCTGGCATTGGGAATTTTGGATCTCTCACCGGATCAAAGCAATTTTACCGGAATAAAGAGCCATATGTACAATTTTAAAACGGGAGAATTTTTACTAAAATTTCCGGATTTCCAGACCCAATCTCCACCGCTTTCCAAAAGAGAGAAAGAAATTTTAAAATTGGTAAAAGCGGGTATGCTTAGCAAAGAAATTTCTGACATGCTATCGATTAGTGTTCACACTGTCAATACCCACCGGCAAAGAATACTTGAAAAACTGGGTGCCAATAATTCTATGGAAGCCAGTTCATTTGCTTCCAGATTGGGAATTGTGTAAAGTTGATGATTTAGCATTTCATAAAAATTTATTGCACGTCAGGGTTATATTCTTTACCTTAAAAAATTTGATTTTACTTTGTTCTTTAAGTACTAAAATTCGCAGGGTTATGAATGATAAGAAACGCATCGATGAAAATACGCTTTTGCATCTGTACAGAGCATTGTTGAAACCTCGTCTCATAGAAGAGAAAATGCTGTTATTGCTCCGGCAGGGACGCGTAAGCAAATGGTTTTCAGGTATTGGACAAGAAGCCATTTCCGTAGGATGCACTGAAGCACTCCAACCAAATGACAGAATATATACCATGCATCGTAATCTGGGAGTATTCACATCCAGGAATGTGCCTTTAGTCAGGTTATTCGCTCAATGGCAAGGAAAGAAGGAAGGATTTACAAAAGGCAGGGACAGATCTTTTCACTTCGGTGCTCCAGAATACCATATCGTGGGAATGATTTCCCACCTGGGACCTCAATTGTCTTTGGCTGCAGGTTCAGCACTGGCCTATCATTGGCGTAAAGAAAAAAAAGTAGCATTAGCGTTTACAGGAGAAGGGGGTACAAGTCAGGGGGAATTTCACGAGGCACTCAATGTTGCTTCTGTTTGGAATCTTCCCGTTATTTTTGTGATTGAAAATAATGCTTACGGTCTTTCTACTCCCGTGAGTGAACAGTACAAGTGTGATCAGTTGATTGACAGAGCTGCAGGATACGGAATGGAAGGGGTCACTGTGGATGGAAATAACATTCTGGATGTATTTCTCGCCATCAGTAATATTGCGAAAGAAATCAGGGAAAATCCCAGACCATGGCTGGTGGAATGTATGACGTTCAGAATGAGGGGACATGAAGAAGCTTCAGGACAGAAATACGTTCCAAGCCATTTGATTGAACAGTGGCAAAGTAAAGATCCGTTGATTACATTTGAAAAGTATCTCATGGAAAAGGGCCTGCTCAATGAATCTGCCCGACAGAAATATTATGAGCAAATGAAAAAGGAGATTAATCACTCCATTGAAAAAGTCTTCAATCTACCGGAAATAATAGCAGATCATGAAGAAGAAATCCGGGATGTGTATGCACCATGGGTGCAGAAAGTACATCGGGCTGAAGAATCAGGTAAAGTAGTACGATTTGTTGATGCCATTTCCAACGCAACCGATGTGGCATTATCACATTATAGAGAATTGATTGTTATGGGGCAGGACATTGCCGAATACGGTGGAGTTTTTAAAGTGACGGAAGGATTATCCGAGAAATATGGTAAAGACAGGGTCAGAAATACTCCTTTATGCGAAAGCGCCATCATTGGGATCGGTATGGGATTGAGTATCGAAGGTATACCGTCAATCATTGAAATGCAATTCGCTGATTTTGTTACATGTGGTTTCAACCAAATCATCAATAACCTGGCAAAAATTCATTTTCGGTGGGGACAGAATGCCAATGTCATGATTCGAATGCCTACCGGAGCGGGAGTAGGGGCTGGACCTTTTCACTCTCAAAGCACGGAAGCCTGGTTTTTTCATACCCCCGGATTAAAAATAGTATACCCGTCCACACCTTTTGATGCAAAAGGATTATTTTTAGCAGCATTGGAGGATCCTAATCCCTATTTGTTTTTTGAGCATAAAGCCATGTACAGGAAAGTTCAGGGAGAAGTACCAGAAGGATACTACACCATTGAAATCGGTAAGGGAAGGTTTGTTAAAAGTGGAAAGACACTTTCCATAGTCACTTATGGTATGGGGGTACATTGGGCTGTTGAAGTGACAGAAGAATTGGGCCTTGATGCTGATATTTTAGACCTGCGCACTTTAATGCCCCTGGATTTTCCCTCTATACGAGAAACCATAGAAAAAACGGGTCGACTCCTTGTCCTTCATGAGGATGGAATGACCGGTGGGATAGGTGCAGAAATTGCAGCCTGGGTTACAGAGCACCTGTTCCATTTTTTAGATGCTCCAGTCTTCAGAGTGGCGGGAATGGATACCCCTATTCCATTTGCCCGGACTTTAGAAGAGCAGTTTTTACCTTTCAAAAGGCTGAAAGAAAAATTAAATGACCTGATTGCATATTAATTATTGAACATGACTATGATGCAAACATTTACCATCGATCCGGATATAAACCGTGCCGAAACCATTCCTTCCTGGTTTTACAGGAGTGATATTCATTTTGAAGGGCTTAAGGATAAAGTTTTTACGGGATCCTGGCAATGGGTAGGGGACCGCTCTTTGGTTTCTCTGGAGACTTCTGTGTATCCATTTGTTTTCATGGAACATTATTTGGAAGAGCCAATGATATTGGTACATGACCGGAACGGACAATTAATTTTATTGAGTAATGTGTGTACCCACAGAGGAAATATCATAGTGCACCATCCGGGACGCTTTCAAAAATTGATTTGTTCCTACCATGGCCGGCGATTTTCTCTGGAAGGTAAAATGGAACATATGCCCGAGTTTAAAGGAACAGAAAATTTTCCCAGGCTATGTGATCATTTATCTCAGTTTCCACTTTTACAATGGGGACCCTTTTTGTTTACTTCCATACATCCCACATGGTCATTACAGCCGGTTATTGACATCATGCAGGAAAGGGTAGGGTTTTTATCACTGGAGGAGTACAGGTTTGATCCTTCAAGCTCAAAGGACTACCTGGTTCATTCTCATTGGGCATTATATTGTGATAATTATCTGGAAGGATTTCATATTCCTTTTGTTCATAAGGAACTCAATCAGATACTGGATTATGGTCAATATGAAACCGTATTATATGATTACTGCAATCTCCAGATTGGTTATGGAGATGAAGGGAGTGATTGTTTTGATTTGCCGGCCAATCATCCCGATTTTGGAAGAAATATTGCTGCATACTATTTTTGGGTATTTCCCAATATGATGTTTAATTTTTACCCCTGGGGCCTGTCAATCAATATAGTGAAGCCCATCACTAAAGATAAAACCCGTGTAAGCTTCCTTACTTATCTGCCTTCCGGCAAAATATTGGAATCCCATTCTCAGGCATTGATTGACAAGGTCGAAAGAGAAGACGAATTTGTAGTGGAAGGCGTACACCAGGGATTGAAGTCAAGGGTTTATAATCGAGGAAGATATTCTCCAAAAATGGAAAGAGGGGTTCATCACTTCCACTGTTTATTGGAGAAATTTTTGTTTAACCCGGATTGTGCGTAAGAACTTCGAAATGAGGATACAAATGGCAATAAAATAACTGATTTTGTGAATGATCCACAGTAAACACTATGGTGATTGTGCAAAATCAAGCTTAGCGCCTGAATTTGCAGACATTTGAAGCCGTATAAGATTTTCTATTGCCATAATCCGGGTGTAAATGATGACTTTATCCAGAATAGAAAATATTTTAATTTCAATGATTAAAATTCATAAAAATCTAGTGGGTGGTCAATGTATTCACCTGGACTGTTTTTTCTGACTTCAAAAAAGGCATATATCCCCGTGTGAGTTTAATAATGGCGAGCAATATAATCAGGGTCTTATACGAATTAAACACCTGAGGTAAATAATTCAAAAATATATTGATAAGGCCCAGGAAACATCCCGTTAAAAGAATCAATAGCACATATTGCTTATGGTGAGTATATTTCTTCGGAAGAAGTAAAAGAAAAAATAGCGGACTGCACCAAATCAAATTCCAGTTTTGACCGGTAGCCTGATGGTCTGTGACAAACCACAAAAACATCATAACCACTGACGCCAAACCCAAAAAAGCATAAAAAAGATTGTCATACCTGACCCGCCAATTTGATTTTCCATAGGAGTAAACCAAAAAGATTTCAAGGAGAATGCATAAAATGAATAGAATATGAGGTGTAAAAAACGGAGTCTGCAATCTTTTTACTCTATCTTCATCAAAAATTAATACCTGATACGCTTCTTTTGTAAGGGGCTCTCCTGCGCCCATTGAACCGACCAGCGTGGCTTTCTCAAAATGTTCATATAAATAATCAGGAAGAAACATTTGATCATTCACCGATGCGGTTTGGTCGGCTTTTGCCCCTATGACCAAATCGATCCCAAATTCAGTCCAGGGTTTACCCGGAAGATATTCATGGAGTAAGTCTCTGAATGACTTAGTTGTTTTTTCACCTGACCATTTTACCATTCTTTGTGTAACATGGGGGATTACATCCCTGATCCGGGTAGCACAGTTATCAAAGAAAAAATCATAGGGATAAAACCGGTTTTCCGGTAGTAGATTCCATTCAAGAAAATGTACCATGTCTCTTTTTTCCTCCGGAGTAAGCAATAATTCCTGTTCAAAAATTCCTCTTTTTTCAGCGTTATATGCATATAAAAATTGTTCGTAGGAGCTTCTTGACAACATATAGGGTAATTTCCCGCGAAGGAATTTCATCAAAAATCCTGGAGTGTTAAAATCAAATGTGCCGTAATTGTAAACAACATCGAAAGATCGGTCTGGATGCCAGACTCGTATGGCACTGTGACCAAAAACGGAATATAACTCATCACCCGGATCACATGTCAGTAAAGAGATTCCCACATCACCCAAATCGGAAGATTGACTCAAGGCACGATGGTTTAATGAAAATAACAATACAAACATGCAACACCCAAAAAGTAAAGAAATTCCGGTTTGGTGAAAACAGAATCTTTCCGGCATTTGGAGTCGATCTTTATTTATTGATTTTCTCATCAAAGTCATGATCAATACACCAGGCATATACCCTAATCTTTTGGTAAAAAAATAAATTGAGCCCCTAATTCACTTAATACAAACAGGCAAATGTATAGGTCATGTTTTTTAAAATTCTGAATAAATTCTGAAACTTTCTCTTCAAAAATAATCTGCCTTGTTACAAATTCCTCCAATGTCGAGGCATGGATAGACCAAAGTGTTTGTTGATCATGCTGAAGGATAGGAATGCCAATGTCAAATTCTTGTTGGTGCAGAACCATAATAGGGTATTTTGAAACATCCTTATCTATGATAATTTCTGATGCTTCCACCATCAATTTTTTATAAGGTTTCAGTTCTTTTTCCAACTGCAGAAATAATTCTGTTTTACTCATAGTACAAGGCTTTGAGGAGTTGCAATGTACAATAAAAAGGTTGGATGCACCAACTATGAATATAGTAATAAAATATTGTCAGGCATACCATGGTTGACAATTCCAGGATCATTATTTTTTACTTTTCATTTTGCCACCCCCTCATGTTCAGGAAAAGGAAGTGAAGGCCTGGAAGCAAGAAAACTTCTATTCTTTAATCAGCATCAGATGATTTCAACCATACCGGTTTCCTGTTGATTTAATGTTTCTATAAACTATAACTTAAGCCAACAATGAAATAGGATTGCATTCCATTGAATTCAACGGCTGCATTTCTAAATGCATACTCGATTCCAACTCCTATACCTTTCCATGCAGAAAATGATAAACCATTCACCCAGGTATATTCTCTTAATGTGGGTTCCTGTGAGGTATAAGGAAGAAATCCTGTCAAATTGCTCCTCCATGTTAATCCACCAGGGAAGGTTCTCACATAATCGGCTACCATCTTAGTGCCCAAAGCGCTGCTGAAAGCAGGATTATCTCCAAACACCCAATGATAATTGAGAGGATGCAATACTAAGATCAGATTTTGTACAGGAAGAAGTGTAAACCCTGCCCCTATATCTAAAATACCCGGATTATTTAAATGAGTAAGAAGGGCTGTATTATACTCCCCCAAAGCTGATAAAGCGAATTTTTTAGACAAATTCCGACCATAGATGGAATTGATTCTCAATACATCAGCTATCTTTTCATATTTTGCAGGATCACCATCAGCTGTATTAATATCGAGCTTTTGCCATCCCAAATTCAAATTCAAATTATTCCTGAAAAAGGATGTTTCGGTTTTTTTGTTTGCAAATCCGCTGAAAGTACCTAAAATGGTGGAAGAGACAGCATTGGGATTGGCTCCTTTTATCCAGTTATTGAATCGCGAAAGATTAAAACCCATAGTGCCAAATGCACCTGTAGTCCATCCACCCATAATTTCCAGTTCATTGTTGATAGCATTCAATCGACTCTGCAATTGACCTACCTGTCCCTGGAGTGTATGAATTTGGGATTGAATTTCGCCTTTCTCAGCTTTTAACTCTTCGGAAGTCTGAGCATTTGCAAAGGAAATAATAAATGAGAAGATCAGTAGAAAAATGTTTTGGTATTGAATTTTCATATTATAGTATTTATTTGTTTTTCGTTGGCATTTTTGCCTCATTGAATCTGGTGAGGGAGAGTTTTAGACGACCATAATAGTCATCTTCCCGTATGACTAAGGTATTTTTCAATATTGAAAGTTTTATGAAAAACAAAGGATAAATAAAATAAAGTATTTCATTGCTTTACGAAATGTAAGCCAACGGTGAAAATTAAAACAACTCAATGAAATTAAGATGTTAAAAAAATGAGGTAATGCTCCTCAGCACTACCTCAACCCTAACCAAATGAAACCAAATTGTAATTTAAAATTACTTATTGTAATTATAACACAAAGTAAAGGAAATATTTTAATTTTTCCAAACGAGTGATTATTTAATTATTTTTATGCTGATCCACAATGAGTGCGTAATTTTTCAACTTGCGGGTTTTGAGGATATAATGGTATAAATATCAGCGATTTTTTTGGCGATATTTTTTCAAATTTGACAAAAATTGTGACAAAAGATATTTGTGCAATTTGTATTACACATGGGTACATATTTATGATTTCAGGTAAAATTCATTAATATTGCCGGTATGAATCGTATGGGGTGGTTTTTTGGGTTGGGTTTGATTTTGTGGGCAGTATCTTCTTCCTTCAGTCAACCTAATGTGGATAAAGATGCTTTTTTCCTCAAAGCTATTCATGATCAGATATTAAGAGATGGGGTTTGTTATGACTGGCTGTATCATCTTTCCGAAAATATTGGTGCGAGATTATCAGGTTCAGACAATTATAACAGAGCAGCAGACTATGTCCATCAGGAATTGGAGTCTTTGGGGGCAGATCGTGTCTACAGGCAAACTTGTGAGGTTGATTATTGGGAAAGGGGAAAGATATGCAGTGTAGAGATAACAGATCATCTCGGGGTGAGACGCCCACTGAGGAGTGTAGCATTGGGGGGTTCGGTAGGCACGCCTCAAAATGGTATCATGGCAGAAGTAATTGAAGTAAAATCGCTGGATGAAGTAGAGCGATTAGGAGAAAAAGAAGTAGCAGGGAAAATCGTTTTCTATAACAGACCGATGGATCCTACACTCATCAATACATTTATGGCCTATGGAGGTGCGGTGGACCAAAGAGCTTTTGGTTCGGTACGGGCTGCTCAATTTGGTGGGGTAGCAGCGCTGGTGCGGTCGATGACAACACAAATCGATGATGTACCCCATACCGGAACTATGATTTACAGGGAAGGGATTGATAAAATTCCTGGTATAGCCATCAGTACCCGGGATGCGAACACTTTGAGTGAAGCATTGCAAAAAGGATGGGTTACAGCGGAGATTAAAGCCGACAGCAAGCCGGCAGGCAAAAGGTTATCTGACAATGTCATTGCCGAAATTCGTGGATCAGAATTTCCCGATCAAATCATTCTGGTGGGCGGGCATCTGGATTCATGGGATCTGGGGGAAGGTGCACATGATGATGGTGCCGGATGCGTGCATGCCATGCAGGTATTGCATACATTTAAAGCATTAAATTATATCCCAAAGAGAACCATTCGGGTAGTTTTATTTGCCAACGAAGAAAATGGGTTGGCCGGAGGCAATGAATATGCCAGGATTTCTAATGAAAATGAAGAATTTCATTTGGCTGCTATCGAATCCGATGCAGGAGGTTTTACCCCAAGAAGTTTCAGTATGGATGGTCATCCGGAAGTATTGGAGAAATATATGCGAAGTGTCAATTCCTGGCTTCCATTACTCGAACCCTACGGAATCACACTCAATAAAGGGGGGAGTGGAGCAGATATCAATCCCCTGAAAAACCAGAAAGGATTATTGATGGGACTCAGACCTGACAGTCAAAGATACTTTGATTACCACCATACTGCTATTGACAGTATCGATAAAGTCAATGAACGGGAGCTCAAACTGGGTGCAGCAGCAATGACAGCTATGGTATATTTATTGGACCAATATGGACTCTGAATGAGCGAGGAAATAACTGTAAGAGATCTTTCATTCAAACCTTTCATTTCTTATGAGGCTATTCGGGCCAGGGTGAGAGAAATGGCCTTAAATATTGAAAGGGATTATAAAGACCGTAATCCAGTTTTTTTAGTGGTTTTAACCGGGGCGTTTAGGTTAGCCGGGGATATGGCTTCTTTCATTGATTTTCCATGTGAATGGGACTTTATAAAACTTTCTTCCTATAAAGACACCCGATCTACAGGTTCTGTAGATATCGATTTTGACCTCACCATGGATGTTAAGGGCAGAGATTTGATCATATTGGAAGATATTATTGATACCGGTCTTACCATGCATTTTTATATGGAATATCTTAAAAAACATGCACCTTCATCGGTCAGGCTGGTCTCTCTGCTCATTAAAAAAGAAGCTATGGTTTATCCGGTTCATATTGATTATCCGGGGTTTTACATAGAAAATAAATTTGTGGTGGGATATGGTTTGGATTACAATCACTCCGGGAGAAATCTCAATGATCTTTGGCAGGTGATATAAAAAAATGTATTCATTAACGTCAATAATCGAAAAGAAAATAGAGATAGTTTAAAAAATTCCTTTGAAAAAGTAATCTTTCTTTTGGTTGGTTTTCTTTGGGCAAGCAAAGAAAATGAACATTCAATTGAAACTATGAATATTCAATATAATATTGCATTTTATCTAAAAAAGCAAAAGCATTATCCAGGTTAATTACGTAAACTCATGTCTAAAGGTAGCTGCAGATCCTGATTTTCAGGTTGCCAGATGATGTTGGTGATTTGCCATTGGCTTTGATGTTTGCTGAGTTGTACGGCATTGATGCCCCTCAACCGAACCATGCCTTCAGGTTCACTTAAAATTTTATAGGATGTCCATACCTGGGCAATATTCCCAAATATTTGTACTTTTCGATGGATTTCTTCTTCATAAAAGCCGTTTTGAGTAAAGTAGGATCCATTTCGTTCAATGTATTGTGTAGGAGTAAAGGAGGTAAATAAGGGTACTCCCTCCTTTATTGATACAGAGCCCATGGTGGCGCTTTCATGGTATAGACTCAAGAATTTTTTCCAGTCACGTTCGCCTGGAGGACCAGTAATCACATCGTAAAGTGTGGTGATAATTATATTAATCTCCTGGAGATCCTTCTGTGTCTGAATACTGTCTTGATTGTATATGGAAGCGGAAGAAGTAATCAGAATACCTGGAATAAAAAACCATATCAGTAAATTACGCATCTTTTTCAATTTTTAGCCGGGCAATTATATCTTTATTCCCTTTTACATATTGACCCGGTTTCACCAGGATTTCAGCATCCATGGGTAATATGACGTCCACCCGTGATCCAAATTTAATAAATCCCATATCTTCGCCTGCTTTTACTTTGTCGTTTAAGCTGACATACGAAACGATTCGACGTGCGAGGGCTCCTGCAATTTGCTTGAGCATAATTTGATGTAAGCCGGTATCATACACAACGGTAGTACGTTCGTTAATTTCTGAAGATTTAGGCGCCCAGGCAACAAGATATTTTCCCGGATGATATTTAAAATAAGCAATGGTTCCTGAAACAGGATTTCGATTGACATGCACATTGATAGGCGACATGAAAATGGAAACCTGTAAACGCTTGTCATGAAAGTATTCTCCTTCCTCCATTTCTTCCACAATAACCACTTTACCATCAGCCGGACAATTTACATCATAAGGAGTAAAATTTTTTAGGGGTCTAAGTGGATTTCTAAAAAATTGTAATACAAAAATGAGGATAAAAAGGATGAAAATAAAAATAAAGGTAGCAGTATTTCTGCCTGTATAATAAAACAAAAATCCTGCAGCGAGTATCATAACTGCGATGACAGTCAATATTATTCTCTTTCCCTCGTTATGAAACCTCATTTTTTCTTTACCAGTACTTTAATAGTGATCAGATTTTACCAAATTTACTGTCGTGAATTGAAAGTAACTTACAAATTTAGTTTTTCCAATAATACTCCATAGGGTACAATCATAATAAAACTATCAAAACGGTCCCAAAATCCACCATGACCTGGCAATAATCGACCGGTATCTTTTACGCCATATTTTCTCTTTACTCCGCTTTGTGCCAAATCGCCCATCGCTCCTGCCAACCACACAATGATAGCAAGCATCATCCACCAATAAAGGGATCGAAATCCAGTGGTATAATGTAAAAGTACCCCAGCCACTAGAGCAACCATCATGGCACCAAAAAACCCTTCTACCGTTTTATTAGGAGAGACATTGGGAAGCAGTTTGTTTTTACCAAACTGGCTTCCCAAAATATAGGCGCCCGAATCACTGATCCATATCATCACCAACATAGTCAATAAAAGCATTCTGTATTCAAGCAATAATAGAAGATACATGGAGAAAATACCCAATGGTATACCAATATAAAATAGTGATAATAGCGGACCATATTTCAAATGATCGATGGAAGGGATGGATTTTAATAAAGAAATAAATAACCAAATTCCGGACATCAATGAAATCCATAGCAATAGGGTGGGATTACTAATATATTCGAAGATCATTCCGAATACAAATCCCCCTAAAGCCATCCATATAAAACCCCCTTTCACCTGGCCCCTTACCGTTTTTTCATATTCATAGGCGCTGCCAAAAGCGATTATGACAATGAGTATTGCACATGTATAGGGATGAATCAAAATTAACCCTATGACTATGATACCAAAATAAATGGCTGTAATGACCCTTTGTCTTAATCCTGCAATGCCCATATTTACTTTATCCTGTCCATTTTCAAGCACAAGATAATGGATAATTCCTCATTTCAAAGGAATGGTAAGATGTATGTGATGCTTCAATTTTATCGGAATAAAATGATCTTAAGGATTT
This sequence comes from Saprospiraceae bacterium, assembly GCA_035327565.1. Lineage (GTDB taxonomy): Bacteria > Bacteroidota > Bacteroidia > Chitinophagales > Saprospiraceae > JABDLO01. The sequence continues at coordinate 5,435 of DAOLDB010000001.1, read as the reverse complement.
AGGTATTTATTGATTTATGGCTTATAACTATAAAAAATACCAATATCTTTAACCTGATAATCTGAATGTCCCCATTAAATAATAAAAGAATATAGTGCATATCATGCGTAAAACAAAACTGAGTGTCAATTTGAACAAGGTAGCATTAATTCGCAATAGCCGTGGAGGTAATTATCCTGATCTGGTCAAAGTAGCTATGGATTGTGAACAATTTGGAGCGGATGGAATAACCATTCATCCCAGACCTGATGAACGCCATGCGAAATATAGTGATATTCCTGCTTTAAAACAGATAGTGAAAACGGAACTCAATATAGAAGGTTATCCTTCAGATCGTTTCATGAAAATAATATTGAATACGCGCCCTCATCAGTGTACATTGGTACCTGATCCGCCGGATGCCCTGACATCCGATACGGGTTGGGATACCCGAAAACACCAGAATTTTTTAAAAGAAATCTGTAATGCACTCAAAGAGGAAGGAATCAGAAGTTCTGTTTTTATCAATCCTGACCCTGGTTTGATGGAATCTGCAAAAATGACCGGAGCGGATCGCATTGAACTATATACCGGCCCCTATGCAAAATCATTTGATGTAAATCCTGAAAATGCAGTACAACCCTATAGGGAAGCTGCTCGAACTGCATTAGAATACGGATTGGAAATCAATGCTGGCCATGACCTGAATCTGCGTAATCTTCGCTATTTCATTCAGGAAGTACCAGAGGTTGCGGAAGTATCCATTGGTCATGCTCTGGTGACGGATGCATTGTATTATGGATTACAAAATACTATTCATTTATACATCAATTGTCTCTGATAGAAAGCTTTGTGTATGTTTTACACGAATTGACTATATGTAATTTTGAGAAAAGGAATTATTGTAAGAAAAATTTTTTTTAATAAAAATTTAATATTATTGCACTGGAATTGGAATTAAGACAGTACATTTTTCAACTTAATACGTTCTTTTAGTTAGTAGAAGTTTATTATGTTGTTAAATAAATCTTAATGACTTGGCTTTTATTTGTTCAATTATTTAATCATCAATCAAATAACAAATCAGTATGAAAAGAATTTCATTACTACTGTTCGTATTCATGGTTGCGGTCTCGATGGCTATTGCTCAGCGTACTGTGACGGGTACGGTAACAGATCAGACTGGTGAACCACTGATCGGTGCCAACGTTTTAGCGAAGGGAACCACAGTAGGTAGTATCACCGATCTGAATGGTGAGTTTAGCATTAACGTGCCGGAAGGTGTTAATGCCTTAGTGATCAGTTATACCGGTTTTGAAACCCAGGAGGTTTCAGTTTCCGGTGTTAATAACGTCAGTGTCGTCCTTGTCGAAGGACAGTTACTCACAGAGGTGGTTATTACCTCTTTGGGTATCAAGAAAGACAAGAGAGCGTTGGGTTATGCAGTCACCTCATTAAATGAGGACCTGATCAAAGACAGACCGGAAGCGGATGTGGCCAGAGTTCTTCAGGGTAAAATTCCTGGAGTAAATATTACGGCTACCAACGGTTTATCCGGTGCAGGTACCAACATCATTATCAGAGGGTACTCTTCTATCACAGGCTCTAACCAGCCTTTGTTTGTGGTAGACGGTGTTCCTTTTAACAGCAACACCAATAACCAGGCTTCTTTTGCCGCGGGTGGTGCGACCACTTCATCGCGTTTTCTCGATTTAGATCCTAACAATATCGAGAATGTGAGCGTATTGAAAGGTCTGTCAGCAACTGTATTGTACGGTGACCAGGGTCGTAATGGTGTGATCCTGATTACAACAAAGACAGGATCTACAACCAGAAGGACAGCCGAGGTATCTGTAACCCAATCAGTGTTCCAGGTTACTCCGGCTTCTTTACCTACTTATGGTTTAATTTATGGTAACGGATTCCAGCAGCAGCCTGGGTTCTTCTTCAGTAACTTTGGACCCAGACTGGATGAAGGTCTTCAAATCAATCACCCGATTGCATCTTCAACTATTGCTTCTATCAGAGATGCATTTCCGGAATTCAGAAATCCGGATGGTACTCCCATCCTTTATGATTACCGCGCATATGATGACCCTTCACAGGTATTCTTTGAAACCGGTATGGTTAGCAATACTTCAGTGCAGATTAGTGGCGGTACAGATCGTTCCAGCTTTAGTGCCAGTGCAGGATATACCAGTGACAGAGGTTTTACCCCTTCCAACAAACTGCAAAAGTATAATTTTGGATTGGGATTTAACACCGCGGTATCCGACAGATTTAATATCAATTCATCATTCCAGTTTTCCAGAACAGATCTGGAATCACCTCCTGTGAATGCAGCATTTGGTTCAGGACCGAATGCCGGTGTTCCTTCGATCTTTGCTCACGTCTTGTATACGCCAAGATCCGTCGATTTAGGAGGTTTGCCATTTGAAAATCCTAACGACAGGAGTTCAGTATATTTCAGGGGTGGAAATGATATTCCTAACCCACTATGGGTGGCACAATATTACAAAGAAACTTCATTGGTGAATCGTTTTTTTAATTCAACCACATTGAATTTTGACATTTCCGATAACTTCCTCTTAACCTACCGTTTTGGTTTAGATACCTATACTGAAGCTCAAACACAACAGTACAACAAAGGTGCCGGAACCGGTTATACCCAGGTGGTAAGGGATGGTTATTACCAGAATGTGGAGATTTCTAATACCATCTGGAATCAGGACCTTGTTTTAACTTATAACACAGAATTATCCGACAATCTTAAATTAACTGCTTTGGTTGGAGGTAATTCCCGTTATGATGTATATGAGCAGGTGGGTCTTTCTTCTACCGACCAATTGGCATTTGGGCTATTCCGTCATACCAACTTTGGTCAGTCTTCTAACAGAAGTTTGATTACAGGAGGAGCACTGGATTTTCTTGCTGAAGAAAGAAGATTGGGAGTTTATACTAACGTAACATTAGATTACAGTGACTATTTATTCCTTAACTTAGCAGCCAGAAATGACTGGACATCCACAGTAGAACCTGATAACAGACGAATCATTTATCCGTCTGCATCACTTTCATTTATTCCTACCGAAGCATTCAATATGTCTTCCAGTACATTGAGATATTTGAAGCTAAGAGTGGGTTATGGTACATCCGCTGGTTTCCCGGCTCCCTATGGTACCAGAAACATTTTGAACCAGAATGCCAGAGCTTTTGAAAGAGGGGGCGCAATTTTCCGTTCACACGTTCAGGGAACACTTTTGGGTAACCCTAATCTAAGACCCGAGTTACAACAGGAATTGGAATTAGGGGTTGAAGCAGTCATGTTCAATAATAAATTAAGTTTGGACGTTTCGGTTTATCAGCGATTTACCAGTGATTTGATTACCACTGCACCTATTGATGCATCTACAGGTTTCTTAAACACACGGTTAAATATTGGAGCGATGAGAACCAGAGGTTTGGAGATTCAGGCTACTGTTAATCCTATTTCTACTTTCAATGGTTTCAATTGGAATTCCATATTTAACTTCGGATTGTATCGATCAGTCATTACTGAATTAGGTGGTGGTTTGGACGAAGTGGTTTTTGCAGGATTCACAACTCTGGGTAACTTTGCTATTGAAGGACAACCTTATGGAATCATAAAAGGTGAAGCATTTGCAAGAGATGAGGCTACTGGTTTACCTGTTGTTTTGTCTACCGGTAATTATAAGGTAGATCCTGAAATCCAAGTATTAGGGGATCCAAACCCTGCATTCAATACTTCATGGATCAACAATTTTAGCTACAAAGGTGTGAATCTTAATGTAATGCTGGAGTACAGACATCGTGGTATTATCCATAGTAATACTGTAACTGGTACGCTCGCAAGAGGAGTGACCAAAGACCCTGTGGTTGACAGAGAACTCACCTTTATTCTTCCGGGAGTAAAAGAAGACGGAACACCTAATGATATTCAAATTACCGCTTCCAACTATTTCTTTGATGGTTATCACACTGGTGCGGATGAGGCCAACGTATTTGATGGGAGCACTTTCAGAATCAGAGAGGTATCTTTGGGATATGATATCCCAACGAGTGCGCTGAACAAGACGCCATTCAAAAGAGGATCGATCTCTCTTAGTGCCACCAATCTGTATTTCAGAGCGCTTAACTTCCCTCCGAATATGAACTATGATACAGACGTATTGGGAACAGGTGTGGGTAACGGTCTGGGATTCGATTTCGTAACCGGCCCCAGTGCAAGAAGAGTAGGTGCAACACTTAATCTTACATTCTAATCAACTTAAATAAGAGAAAGATGAAAAAAATCCTATATAATCTAATACTCATTGGCGGGTTATTTACCATTGCATCCTGTGATCTGGATAGATTGCTGGAAAATCCGAATGCGGTAACCGTGGATACTACCAACCCGGATTTTCTATTGAATAATATTCAAATTGCTTTTGCCGGTAATTTTAATGGTTATTCTACCGCCGGTATGCAAGTAACACGAATGATCAATCAACCTAATAACCTGTATGAGCAGGCATATACTGCCCAGTTTTTTGATGGAAGCTGGAATGGATCCTATGCTACCTTACTTGGTAATATCAAGTTGATGGAACAAATTGGCGAAGAACGTGGTTTGACGCGCCATACAGGTATTGCCAGGGTTATCAAGGCATACACCTTGATGACGTTAGTTGACTATTTTGATGCAGTTCCATGGTCTGAAGCGTTGGATCCATCAGAATTTAATCCGTCAGTAGATCCCGGGCCACAAGTGTATATGGCAGCTTTCGAAGCGTTACAGCAAGCAAAGGCAGACTTCCAGAATCCTTTTGGTACGCCAACTGATTTCTATTTCCCGGCAGCCAATAATTCACAAAGATGGTTAAGAACCATTGCTGCTTTGGAACTTAAATACCACTTAAGCAGACGATTGATAGATGAAGGCGGTAGCCGTACTGCAATCAACGCTTTAATTTCTGCCGGCAACTTTCCACAACCTGGTGATGAGTTTGTGTTCAGATACGGTACTTCTGTAGCAGACCCTGCAGCTCGCCATCCTCGTACTGCTGGCCAGTTGGGACAGGGAGGAGGACCTTATCAGTCAACCTGGTATATGTTTCACCTGACCGATGCTAAGCCAATGACTGATCCTCGAGTCAGGTATTACTTGTACAGACAAGCATTGACCAATCCAACTGATCCTGATGAATTGCGTTGTTTGGGAGAGATTGCTCCTGGTCATTATTTAGTGGGAGGTTGGCCATTTTGTTTACCCGGTACGCGAGGCTATTGGGGTCGTGATCATTTAAATGCTGAAGGTATTCCACCGGATGGATTGAGAAAGACTCTTTACGGTTTATATCCCGGAGGAGGAATGTTTGACGACAACCGGGCAACGCCGGCTACTAATCCGAGTGCTGGGGCGCAAGGTGGGGGTATTCAGCCCATTATGCTGC